>NZ_CAURJN010000067.1:0-2591 GCF_963525165.1 uncultured Gemella sp. | reverse complement strand
AATCATGAGCTTTAAGCTCATGACCCTTCTCATCAGTCCTAAATTTTGGAGAACCGAAATAAGAAAAAACCAACTCTGAAAACATTTATTCAGAGTTGGTTTTATTTTTTAGCTATAATTGATGATCTATTATCCAAGTTGATAAATCTTCAATCGTTGCTTGACTTGAAGCAATCTTTAAAATAATAGTATATAATTCTTCTTGCGAGTATTCTAATTCTATTCTATTTAGAGCCAAAAAGACTAACATAGCGTGGACTCCTATCCGTTTATTCCCATCAATAAATGGATGATTTTTTACCAATCCATAGCATAATCTCGCTGCTTTTTGTTGAATTGTTGGATACATATCCTGATAATTAAATGTCTGAAATGGAGCATTAATTGCAGATTCTAACATTCCTAAATCTTTTACACCATCTAACCCTCCAAACTCAGAAATCAAATCTTTATGAAGTAAAAGTATTTGATTAGTTGATAATTTTATCATTTTGCCAACACCTCATAAGCCTTTTTATTTTTTTTCATTAAACTTTTAGAAAGTGCTAATACATCTTCATCCGAGGCTTGTTGAGTTTTTTCAAATTCATTAAATTCTACTAAAACATATCTTGGTGCATTATTTTTCAATATAACAACCGATCCATTTTCATCTACCATTCTTGCTATCTTAGAGAAGTTCTGATTTGCTTCTGTTATTGAAACCAAATTATTTGTGTCTATATTCATACATAACACCTCCTTTCCATATTATTATAATAAAAAAATAGGATTAATTCAACCTATTTTATGTGATTAAAAAGTTCTAATTGACAGTTAATCAATTAGAACTTTTCTTTATGTTACTTTTCCCAAGCACGTCCGTCGATGTAGCTTGAATTTCTGTAGTTTTCTTTCGTCGGTTTTACCGGCATTATTATCGATAACAATATGTATACCAATATTGGGCTACCAAATGAGAAAATACTCGCCAATAAGAATAGTACTCGTAAGAAACTCACACTTATTCCAAATCTTTTACTTAAACCACTGCATACCCCAGAGATTAAAGCTCCTTCGTATAATTTATACATCTCTTTATCTTCTAAAAATTTAAGAAATTTATTCCATAATTTATTTAATCCATCTATCATAATAAATTCCTCCTGACTTTATTGTTGATATTTTATTATTCTGACTTTATAAATATTATATCACATTTCTATGATATATATTAACTATTGTACTCAAGCGACTTTAAACTAAGTTTATATTATAAGATTTTTAATAAACATCTTAAAAATGACATTAACAGTGAAATTCTTATCGAGCATAAAAACCAAATCGTTTGCGTATATATGAACCTACTAAAGATTTCATCAATATTTTTCTCCAAGAGTACCAAAAATTATTCTTGTGATTCAATTATTCTAAAAAATTTCAATTGCCATTTTTGTGCTTCTAGAGCTGTTTTATTTAAATCCGTAGACCAAGGTGGATAAAATCTCATAGCCATTTTTCCTTTGCTGTCTTTTGTCGAGAGAATTTTTTTACGGATAGCCTCATCATTTGGAATAATAAAAAGTCCTCTCTTATCGTTATCGATCACAACAATAACGAGTTCATTCCCTAGATCTTCATTAGTATATGGAATGTTCTTATTTCTTGAGTCTTTTTTCCAAAAGGCTGTAAAATATCCTTCTTTTTTTGGTGTTTTTTTTGCCAAGCGACATCTTTTATATCCTTGCTCTTCCTTTATTTTGATAAGGATACCTTCGTATTTTTCATTCCACTTTTCTTTAATGAATTCAAAATCACCATAAAACTCATTTAGAACCTCAAGTATTTTCATTATGACGTACGTCCCCCTTAACAAAATTTTTTTCACTTGAATTACTGCATACCCCTGGTATAATACCCCCTCGTATGATTTATAATCTTTTTATCTTCTAAAAACTTAATTCATATTTTATTATTCTGATCTTATAAATATTATATCATATTTATATGCTATATATTACTTGTTGTACTCAGGTGACTCTAATCTAAGTTTATATTATAAGATTTTTAATAAATATCTCCAAAACCATATTATCTGTGAAATACTTATCTTAAAAAATAAAAGAACACTCCGAAGAATGTTCTTTCATTTTTTGACAAGAGTCTTAAAGGATGGACGGCGTACCCATCATCTCAGGTACTCTATAAAATAGTGTGTAGAGAACCTTTTCTACTTCTATAAAACTTTTTCTATCTTCATGCTATAACAAATATGTTGGTTTGTCAAAAACTTTCCATTTATTTCATACCTTTTTAAAATTTTTCAAATTCCTTCTTGACAAGTGAGTGTTTACTCACTATAATATTGATTATAAGGTGAGTGTCCACTCACTAAAGATTTAAAATCTTATTTCTAACGAGATATTTCTTAGAACCTAGCGTGAACTATATAATAATCGTAGTTCTAAAAACATTAGGTGAACTGATATCTCTCAAATAATCTCAGCTATATTTTTTAAATTATAGAGTGAGTGTTTACTCAACTTAAGAAAGGAATATAATTCTTATGAAAAAATTAATACAAATTACTTCATTATCAAAAAGCTTCGGGG
>NZ_CAURJN010000066.1:0-2793 GCF_963525165.1 uncultured Gemella sp. | reverse complement strand
GATTCTTGTGATGGATAGGGATACGTATGCAACGGTTGAATCATCTAAGCAAACAGCGACAACTAAAAAAGGTCAGGACACATATTTTATAGAAACAATAACTCCGTTTTATTGGGATGATACTCTCGCAGAAAGGAATACTCCATGGTATCGCAGAAAGGTTTACGTAGAAAGTAATGAATATTATAGGGAGGAGGATGCGAAGAATTTTGTGAGTTATCGAAAACCAGGAGCTGACAGGAAGTTTTGGACGTCTGATGATATAGTATATAACTCTGTCTATAAGGAAGGAAGAAATGATGCATATAGAAATTATTTAATTGTGGGAGCAAGGGGCTCTAGTCATTATGTAGGGAGATATGATTCCCAAGTGTATTATGGGACTTCGGTTTTAACTGCTTTTTCTCTTCCAGAGGATAGTCCTGATTCTCCTATTCCTCCTGGTAGCTCTGATTTTACCAGTGCTGGTAGTTCTGATGTATCTAATTGGGTATTCGGTCGTCATAAGGTTCCTGGTCCTAAACCAACAAATATGCTTGAAGCGCTGAAGGGGTATGCCGGAAGAGTTTATCATGCATTTGATTTTTTAGAAAATAGTATTAATGAAAAAGCTAAGGTATTAGATTCCGAGGAAGATAAAAAGAAAACAGTAGAAGATAAGGCTAAAGTAGCTGCAGCAAGAAAAAGATTAGATGATTATTTAGAAAAATTTTCTGAAGAAATAATAAAAGAAAATATAGATGTTGGGATAATAGAAAGTAAGGATAACCGTAACGGGAAACTTGTTTTTAATATGGTTAAATATGATTACTCAACTGATAATAGAAAAGAACGTTACGAAAGTGTATATAAATTTACGCTATTTTTAAAAGGATTATTAAAAATACCGCAGGCGATAGGCGAATTCAGTATTGAAGGCAAAGGACCTCATGCGGGAATAGATGACTCAGAAAGCTATAATCCAGATTCTAAAGTGTATAATGAATTTAAGAATATTACGACAGGGTACACTTTTACCCCTGTAATTAATAAGAGTGAAATAGAAGAAACAGAAGCTAAGTTTAAACTTATTGAAAAAATATATAAGAAACAGAAAACTGGAACAATGAGCGAAAGTGAACTTAGAGAATTTGATAGTATTATAGAAAATTTCTATTATGATTTTTATGATAATGGTAAGACAGAAGGACTTGTGAGTATTACCTCTAGAGGAAGAGAAGAGATCAGAACTTTTAAGAATTATGATGATATAACTGAAGTTAAACTAGATGAAAAAAATACAAAAACTGAAGAAAAAGATTTGGATAAATTTTTAACAAAGGGAACAGTAACGACTTTGCCGGATAGCAAAATAAAAGTGGAACATGAAGAAGTAAAAGATACTCCAGAATATACGGAAGAAAAAGGAGAAATTCCAGAATTTTTTAGACGTAAAATCACTACAAACAAAATAATTAGAACTCGTGTTGAAACAGTAGATGAAACAACATACACGAAAAAAGAAATCATCACACCAATTCGTGCTTATAAAGTAATGAGTGATGCAAAACCACAGGTAAATCACTATTTCTATTTGACTAAAGAAGTACGTAGATTGGATCCGACAGTTACTAAACAAGGTAGTGTTGTTATTAAGTATGTGACAACCGATGGGAAACAATTAAAAACAGAAGTTGATAAAGATGAAGTTCCGTTAGAAACGACAACTTTAATAGAAAGATATCCATATGAGGACAAAGGAGATTATTATAAACTATATACATTTTTAGGGAAAGTAGATGAGCGTAACGAGGTTAAAAAAGTAGAACAAAACTATGACACAACTCCAAAACAATATCCAACATTAGTAGATGCTGATACTGGATTTACATATGAGTATGTAGGTCTAAAACAAGGTTCAGCGGCAGCTAGTGGTAAAGTCGTAGAAGGAACAACAGAGGTTGTCTATGAATACCGTATAGTAAGTGAAGAAGAAAAAACACCATCTAAATCAGAATTAACAAAAACAGGTTCTGTTGATGTAAAACATGTTGTTATCAATGAAGATGGAACATTAAAAACATTAAAATCTGAAATCATCAAAGATAAAGTGCCAGTAGAGTATGAAGATACTTATGTGACTTACTCAAATGGTGCGAAGGTGTCTGAACGTAAATCGACACGCACGGTTATAGAAAAATACGACACTACTGATAAACAATACTCAACGTTAAAAGATGAAGCTACAGGTTTAGTTTATAAATATGTAGGACTGACAGCTGATTCAGCTCCGGCAGAAGGTGATATAACTGCAGGAGGAAAACATGTTATTTACAGTTATGTGTTAGATAAAAAAGAAGATAATAAATCAAAAGTAACTGAAGCTAAAGATAAAAAAGGAACGATTATTGTTAAGTTTATAGATATAAATGAAGATTCTATTGCTGATGATAAAGTAGTTAAGGATAATGTGATAGTAGAGAAAGTGACAACTACAGTTTCGGGTGGAAAAGAGGAGGCTACGTATGAAGCAACTGGAGAGGAGTACGCTGTTACACCACCACAAACTATTGAAGTCGATGGTCTAACTTTCAAACTCAAAAAAATTGTTCCGGTTTCAGAAAAATGGCGCAACTCGACAGTTGAAAAAGGATTGTTAAAAGAAGGAGTGACAACTATTGTTTATCAATATGTGTTGCAACTTATGAAAGCACCAGAGGTGAAAATGCCAGAGTATATAGGCGGAGCAATAGGAATAAAACCACCAACATTAGAAACGCCAGAGTATACAGGTGGGGTAGTAGGAATAGAACC
>NZ_CAURJN010000065.1:0-3736 GCF_963525165.1 uncultured Gemella sp. | reverse complement strand
TGTATATAATTTAATCGGACTGATTTTTTCCATCAGTCCGATTTTTTGATGAGCCCTTATTTCACTGCATTAATAAATCTAGCTGCGATTTCTTTTGGACGAGTGATAGCTCCGCCAACTACTACGCTGAATGCCCCTGCGTCATAAGCTGCTTTTGCTTGATCAGGGTAGTGGATACGACCTTCTGCGATTATTGGTACAGAAATAGTTTCAGATAGCTTTTTGATAAGACCTAGATCTACTTCGTTCGGTCTATCTTTTGTATTTTCTGTATAACCACTCAATGTAGTTCCGACAAAATCAAGACCGATGTTAGCCGCATTTACACCTTCTTCGAATGTAGCAATATCTGCCATTAAAAGAATGTCAGGGTACTTAGCTTTGATTTCTGCGATAAAATCATTGATTGTTGTACCATCAAAACGCGGGCGTAAAGTACAGTCTAAGGCGATTATTTCACAACCTGTTTCTACAAGAGCATCTACTTCTTTCATAGTTGCTGTGATGAATTGTGACATACCTTCATAACTTTGTTTAATAATTCCGATAACAGGTAGGTCAACTGTTTCTTTGATTTGAACTATATCAGTAACTCCTTGTGCACGAATACCAACAGCTCCAGCTTCTTTAGCAGCAAGAGCCATAAGGTTCATAACACCACCTTCTTCAACGTAAAGTGGTTCACCTGGCAACGCTTGGCAAGAAACGATAATTCCGCCTTTAATTTGGTTTAAGATTTTTTCTTTTTTATTCATAGTTAACTCCAATCAGAGCTTAATCTTTAATAGTTAAGCTGTAGTATTTGTAATTTATATAGATTTTTACATATTCAAAAATTTTACCGTCTGCAAAGTAGGTGTACCTATCAAATTCAAAACAAGGTTCACCATCTTTTGCGATAAAGTTGGCAATTTCTTCAGGAGTATCAACTATAACTTGCATATATTTTTTAGATTTTTCTTGGTGAATATCTATACGATATTTTTTTCTAATCATAGTAGCAAGTTCCTTGAAACTGTCGATATCATCTATATTAACATCTGGTAAATATTTAATCGGGATGTAGTTAGTTTGGTGAGCCCAAGCAACGTTACCGATATATTTTATACGAGCTACTTTTAGAAGTTTTTGATTTTTTAATTTTAATTTGGTACAAAGTTCTTTGTCTTGGATAATCTCAGCTTCGATAACTTCAGAGTGTTCAGATACTGATTCTTTGAAATGTTTATGGAAATTGTTGTTTTCTGTAACTAAAACTTTTTTATTAACTAAAGTTTTGTTTACGAAACTTCCTTTTCCTTGAATTCTAAAAATATATCCTGCTGACTCTAATTCGTTTAGCACGCGTACGGCAGTAGTACTACTAACATTATATATTTCTTTTATCTCTTTTTCTGTATAGAGCTGTTCACCTTCTTTAAAAATACCGGTTTGTATCTTTAAGATGATGTCATTTATAATCTTTTCGTATTTTTTCAAGTTGATCCCTCCTTGATTAATTAATATAAAAATAAACTTATTAAAATTTAATGTGTTAACTTAAATTTATATTATCACTTATCCTGAACTTTGTAAAGAAAAAATTAATAAATATTAGAAAAAAATTAAACGGTTGCATTAATAAGAGAGTGAGAATAAAAGAAGTATTGAAAAATATTGATAAAAAAACAAATCGGGGCTGACTCAAAAGTCCTAAATTTTAAAAAAAGTGTATATGATAACTCATAGACGCAGTGGTTTATTGATATCTAAATTCGCTTTATAAAAGCTTTTTAGATATCTAATAAACTGTGCGGGGGTGACTCGACAAAATTGATTTCTTCGAAATCATGATTTTTGAGTCACTCCCAAGATTTTAGTAACCTAATTATTAGGATATTATCAAATAAAATCTTTAATTTATCCCTATCATAGTATACAGTGTTGTCCATGTAGAGGTTGTATATATTATCATCTGTTACAACATTAATTATCGCTTCGTGATTCTTAGTTAATGCCAAGACCTCTCTCTAGGTACGTTCAGTTCCTTCTCTAAACAAGATGAAAGTAATTAAGGTTATCTAAAATATTAACTAGTTCACTAGAAATTTATTCTTTGTTATGAGTATTTTAGTGATAATTTGAAATTAGGTGATTAATATAGTTCTCAGCTATAGGAAAAGATTTAATAGGAATAACAGGTTTAGAAGTAGACGTAGTAGAGGGATTTAATTTTTGGATTAATCGATATACTCTTCCAAAGCTAATTTTAATGCAATAATCATGTTCAAAATATATGTATCAAGTCGCTTATAAAAATCTCCATGAATTTTCAAGATAACTCTAGAAATCATTTGATTTTCTTCGATTCTAGGAAGTATATTATTTGATATATATTTATAGTATGTGCTTCTATTAATGTTGAATACTTTACATAACAGTTTAATATTGTGTTGAGTTCTAAGGATAAAAATAGCATTTAATTTTTGTTTGAGTGGGGAGTGAAGGTGGTAATTGCCTTTTTTAAAATTTGATTTTCTTCTTCTATTATTAAGCATTTCGTTTTTGAAGTTCTTTTGTTTAGTGGTAAACATATCTCTACTTTCAGTTTTAATCTCAGAATACTGTTTCCTCTATTTATTAATGGCACTTAAAGAAATATCATAACATTTACTTAGTTGTTGAGTCTTACTATTTTGATATAGACTAATAACTGATCTTTTAAAACCTTTATCATGAAAATTTTTTTCTATTTTAAAACGGTGCATTTCTATACCTGATTTGCTATATCTTGTGGGTGTTAGGTATTTACTTTCTTTGTATTTTCTTGTGAAATTAGTTTTAGACATAGTAAAAATATGCTTGATATTTTGTTGTTGATTTATTGTATCATAATTTACTGTGTTTTTTATTACCTGATTTGATTATAAAATATCTTATTATTTTTTTTTTTTTTAATTTACATAATTTAAAGTATATTTTAAGTCTAAAAAGTATAATTAGATTGTTAAAATACGATAATTCTGTATAAATATCATAATTTTATACAGAATTATTATAACGCCTATTAAATCTTGGATTATTTTTATTTTAAGAAATATAAGGAAGGAGAAATCTAAATGATAGGAAAAAATAATAAATATTTAAAGGACACGAGAAGTGGAGTAAAGGTTGAAAGTTACTCTATTAAAAAGTTTAAAGTAGGGGCGGCTTCAGTTGTTATTGGTGCTAGTATTTTCTTTGGTGCTGGCGCAGTAGCTCAAGCTAGTGAAGAAGTATCAAACAACACAACAACGAACAATACAACAAACGCGGGAGCTAAAGAAAATGTTCCTACTGCACCAGTAGCGACGACACAACCAGTAGCTAAAGAAACTACTAAAGAAGACGTGGCAGTAGCAGTAGAGGCAAAATTAGGTGGAGAAACTGCAAAAGAAGTTAAAGCTTTAGACAAAACTAAACTTGAAAACTATATTGCAGAAATCGAAGCAAAATTAGCTAACGGAACATATGAAAGCAAAACAGAAGAGAGTGTTGCAGTATTAAAAGAAGCGCTAAAAGTAGCGAAAGATACATTAGAGAACGCAACAACTCAAGAAGAAATTAAAAAAGCTTACAATAAACTTGTAACTATAGCGAACACTAAATTAAAAAACAAACCTGTAGAGAAAAAAGAAACTCCAGCAGTAGACACTACTAACGGACAACCAACTGTAGGTAAAAAAGCAGAAAACACTGAGAAAAAATCAGAATCTAA
>NZ_CAURJN010000064.1:0-3852 GCF_963525165.1 uncultured Gemella sp. | reverse complement strand
ACGATTGATAGAACAACATCAAACATTATCTTTTGTTCAATCACCTGAAGAATTACGTGGTAACGATTATTCTGAAATGAATGAAAAATTGCATAATTTTTTAGATTCGCTTACCAGTTAGAATTGGAGAAAAACGAGATATTTTAGTTTGTGATTTTATGAAATATCAAAATCAAGAAAAGGTGAGTGAACTGTATAAAAAAATAAATACTCTTAGCTACAGGGTATCTGTGTTAAATTTCTAATTTGTAATGATTGACCACAGTACGATTTTCCACAAATAGCTAGCTTTGTTTTACTGGACAAGCTGACTATATTGCTAAAAAACTAAATATGATTACTCACGTTGGGAATATTTTGTTATTTGATGTCCTTTCTTTGAATAGAATACTGAGCTTGAAAAAGGAGAATTAAAGCTGTGGAAATGGATGCGGTAGCTCAACACCACGTTGATACTTATGTAATCATGATCCTTTTTGATAGTCTAGTCAATTCAGGTAAAGATTGAACTGCAGGAGAACGTTAAAATACCCTCACGGATATGATGAAGGTTGGTTTGGAAACCTTGATTGTAGAAAAAAGGAAAAAAGAGGTTAGGAAAATTTATTTTGAGGAGAAATTTTATAGATTTTTAAACAATAAGACGCATAGTATCAAGTTTTTTCAAGGCTTGATACTATGCTCTTTTCTGATTTTAAAGACTTTTTGCCCAACCTCCAAATAAACCACCCGTTAGACGAGTGTTTAAGATTTGATATCAAAAGTAAAATGAAGTTGCTACTCAGTAAATGGAAAATAGCAATAACTTTCACCCTGCAATAATTGTGAAGTGGTCTTTATCGATTTCTGAGTCTAGAAATTGAAATTTGTAATAAAAATGTTATATTTTACAAAGAAGTCCAAATATTTCATAGGAGAGGATAAATATGAGTATAACAAAAACAAATACTTGATAAAATGAGTAGTTATTATTTTTGTGTATTTTATTTTAGGATAAAATTATGATTAATGGTTATTTCTACTTTTGTTGCGAAAGGAAACCGTGGATATCTATTGATTTTTATTCAGAAAGTATTAAAATAGTAAAGTGGGTGATAATATACATATTTGCTTATAGTTCAGTATATGTTTATTATGTTTGAAAAAAGAATTCGACAAAATAATAAGGGAGAATAGAAGTGAAATTTGAAAAACGTCAGAAGTTTGCGATTAGAAAATTCAGTGTTGGTGTTGCATCTGTTTTGATTGGGCAGTTTTTTATTGGTGCTGTAGCCAATGCGCCAGTCGTGCATGCTAGTGAAAAGGAACAATCCACATCGGCTACTGTAAATCATGATGTTTCTACACTAAAGTTAAACTTAACAGAAGCTCAATCAGTTGAAGTCGAATATAAAGCAGATGATACTATTGAACTTGGAAAAAGAAACGAAGTAATTACTGAAACAGGAAAGAAAATTATTACAATTGGGACAAAACCGACAACCGTTGTGGAAGAAATTCCGCCTATTATTACCTATCAAGAGGATAAGGAATTAGAAGGGGGAACTACAAGAGAAGAAGAATCTTTAGATAGCACTCATAACGGGAAAATATCTACCCTTACTCATACCTACAAAGTAAATTCAACAACTGGAGAGGTGACTGACATTCAATCAGAACCAGTGTTAACAGATAGTGGTAAAAAAGGTAAAATCATCCATGTTGGAACAAAAAAAGTAACTCGTACGGAAACTGTAAATAAATATATATATGAGGGCGATGATAGCAAAGAATACGATGGTGCTATCTCTTTGTATTACGATACTTATACATATGTCTTAACTTATGAAATTACTTTTCAATATAATCCAGAAAAACATCTTGCTGAGGAAAATAAAAAGTTAATTAAAACGGAGAGAGTTAAGTCTGTACTTGGAAATGAAGTAGAAAGAACATTTTTACCAGATAATAAGATTTCTACAACAATTATTAAAGTAAAAACGGGACCAAAAGTATCTGCTACCAAAATAGGTAAAAAAAGATACCATTATATCGCTCAGCCAGAACGTGAAGCCGGGGAATCATCGATTGTAAAAAAAGCAATCCCATTAATTCGCGAAAAAGTTGATTATTATAAACTTGTGGATAAATATTCTGGTTGGGTTGAACACACTCATTCAGAATATAGAACAAAACAAGAAATGGAATTTGGGATTGTTGGGATTGGGACAAAACCAAAGATTGTTTATCAAGAAATTCCTATTTATTCAAAAGTTGATAATAAACTAGTAGATAGTGGTAAGAAACTTCCTGTAAAAACTATTGTTCATTATACATTACCAGAAAATTATGAAGAAACAGGGGTGCTGGGAGAAAATATAACTAATGAAGTATTGCCTTTTACTGTAAAAAAAGAAGAGTCTGGTAAGTACTCAGTCTATTATAATAAGGAATTTGAGAAACCTCAAGTGGCAGAAAAACCAATATATGTAGCAGATGAAACACTTGAGAGCGGAAAACGGACTGAGACGATTGATGAAAAGGGAAGAAAAGTTATTAAAATTGGTACAAAAGCTGAAGAAGTTGTCATAGAAGAAATACCACCTGCAAATATTTATATAGAAGATAAAAATCTGGATGGTGGCGAAACAAGAGAAGAGGAAATAACTGATAGTAGTCGTAATGGTAAAATTAAATCTGTGAAGTATACATATGAAATTAATACTGAAACAGGTGAACTAATAGCGCATGAATCTGAACCAATCATTAAAGATAGTGGCACGAAAGCAAAAAAAGTATATGTAGGAACTAAGACAACGATAAGAGGTTATTCTCCTGAACATAAATTATATGTACCAGACCACACTAAAACTTTTTTGGACCCAATACCTCCTGTAGCGCTATACTACAGCAGTGAACCAACAACAATTGAAGTTAATTATCAGTTTGATCCTGTTAGACATCACGCTGTGATTACATCTTGGGGCAATAATTTGACAGAAGAACATAAACGTAATTTAATAGGTACAGCTGTTGATCCAGTCCATACTAAACCATTGGTAGAGTCTTTACCTGGGATTAAAAGATATAAATATGTATTGAATGTGCAGAAAGAAGTTGGTCAAATGGCTACGCTAAAAGAAAGTAAACCATTAATCATGAATAGACTATCATATCTGAATGAACCTATACCAAATAAAACTTCTGACGATGAAATTCATGAAATACATGAAAGGTATGAAATCAAACAAGAAGGTGAAGATGGAGTCATTGAGATTGGTAGCAAACCAAAAGTTTATACGAAGACAATCACTGTTAATGTAGAACAAAATGGTAAAATCGTTCAAAAAGAGGTACAGGTAAAAATTACGATTCGTTATTCTCTTGAAAATGAATACTCTCCAAAATTAATACAAACTATAACTGCTGAAATGGAACCAGTAGAGATAGAAGAACCAAAGGTTACATCTGAGAAACCAAAGGATGCTCCTACTAATGACGTTCCTGAATACACAGGTGGAGTAAATTCATTAGAGCCACCGATTCTGGAATTACCTTCTTATACTTATAGAAGCACATCATCAGAGGAAGAAGACTTACCTCGGAAAAAAGAAGATAATAAACATAAACAATCAGTAGTTAATAAAACAAATGCTCTAGAGAACATAAATAGAGAAAAGCAATCTACTGAAAAGAATGTAGATGATACAGTAGAAACTTCCGTGAAAGTTAAAGGGGAGCGTAAGTTGGAACTTCCAAATACTGGTACAGAAGATAATAAATCGCTTGCGTCACTAGGATTCTTAGGATTGATTTTTTCTCTGATTCCATTTGTAAAAAATAAACACTAAATTATTTGATTAGATATAAGAA
>NZ_CAURJN010000063.1:0-4144 GCF_963525165.1 uncultured Gemella sp. | reverse complement strand
CAGAAGTGAAACCAAACAATGGTAACACAAACGCTGGTACTAACAACAATGCTGGTACAGAAGTGAAACCAAACAATGGTAACACAAACGCTGGTACTAACAACAATGCTGGTACAGAAGTGAAACCTGGAAATAATGATAACGCAGGAAATAATAAACCTGAAAACAAACCTGCTCCAGAAAATAAACCTAATAATAATTCAAATGCAGAAAACACTAACACAAACAACAACGTAACTCCATCTGAAGATATAATAAACAATATATTCTCAAATGATGCTTCAGGGGTTAAAGTTACTTTAACTGATAAAACAACTGCAGTAAAACTTTCTGCAACTCCTGTAGAAGATAAAGCCTTAGCAAGTTCAGTTCTAGAAAAATTAAACTTACCTGCAGACAATCAAATCAGAATATTAGATTTAAAACTTCTAGACAAAGACAATCATGTAGTTAATTCAAATGCAAAACGTACAGTTGCCATTGTCTTAAAAGAAGATGAAAAAGATGTCGCTATCTATCACATAAAAGATAACGGGGAGTTAAAATTAATAGACTCTACTACAAAAGATGGTGTTGTAACATTTGAAATAGATCACTTCAGTAAATTCGCAATAGTATCTAATAAATCTAAACAAACTTCATCAAATATCAACAATTCAAAATCAGGAAAACATTTAGCTAAAACTGGTCTATCAAATAATAATTTAGCTTCATTAGCTGCTATGGGACTAGTATTAAGCGGTGCACTAATATTAGGAAGAAGAAAAAATAGAAAATAATATTATTTCTAAACAATATTTATTAAATTAATTCTAAGAGAGGCAATTTTGAAAACATACTTCTAAATTGGGTTCTTTGTCAAGTACGGTTGATTTTAAAAATTAGGAAGAAGCTATGCTATATTAAGTAGTATAGCTTTTTTCCTATTTTTTCGTTTTATTTATTATTTAAATATAAACATTACACTAGTATGAAAAATAATATGAAAATATTAATTTTCAGAAAAATCATGGAAAATTACATTCAATTAATTGATTTTATAAGAGAAATAAGGTAGAATTATAGCTATAACAATAATTTTAAAGGAAAATATTAATGAATAGAGATGCGTATTTTTATTTAGAAATGAAGGAGCATGAGTTGAAAGTTCCATATACGGGGAAAAATCGTCGTATTAGGGTTCTTTTACCAAAATGCTATGCTCAAGATGAACATAGACATTATCCAGTAGTATATATGAACGATGGACAAAATGTTTTTTATAGTGGAGAATCTTTTAGTGGACATTCTTGGAAGGTGATACCAGCAATAAAAAGAAATCCAGATATGCCAAGAATGATAATAGTTGGAATTGATAATGATAATGAGGGAAGAATGAATGAATATGCTCCTTGGAAATTTTCAAGTTTACCAATATTAAATTTCGGTCTGACTCTAGGTGGATTAGGTGCAGAATATGCTGATTTCTTTATAAACGTAGTTAAGCCATTTATAGATAGCACATATCGTACAAAACCACAACGAGAATATACAGCGATGATCGGTAGTTCTTTAGGTGCTAATATATCACAATATATTGGTTTAGAACATAAAGATGTTGTAGGTTGTTTGGGAGTATTTTCATCTGCAAATTGGTTGAATAAACCTGAATTTGATAGATTTATTTCAAAACATAAGGTCTCAGATCAAAGAGTGTATATCGAAGTTGGAACGAACGAGGGAGATGATACAGATAAGCAATTGGCAAATGGTAACCTAAAACAATTATACATTGATGCAAGTTTAGATTATTATCGTCAGCTAATTGATGCTGGTTTATCTACAAGTGAGTTGAAATTAAATGTTGTGGCTAATGGAGAGCACAGTGAAGAGTGTTGGGCTAAATATTTACCAGAGTGTTTAAGATTTATAAGTGAAAATTGGTAAAAATATTTTTTTAGAAAATGGAGGTTTTAGGATTGAATATAGAAAATTTAAGTCATTATAGTGGAAATTTAGGAAGAGAAATGGTTCTTAATAGGTATGGACATGCGGGATTACCGATTGTTGTGTTTCCATCATCAGGTGGGACACATAATGAATATTATGATTTCGGCATGATTCATGCTTGTGAAAGTTTTATAAATGAAGGGAAAGTACAGTTTTTTACATTATCAAGTGTCGATAGTGAATCGTGGTTATGCGACTGGAAAAATGGTCACGATAGAGCATTAGCTCATACACAGTATGAAAAGTATGTTATTGAAGAAGCTATTCCATTTATTAAACATAAAACAGGTTGGTTTGGACAAATGATGGCTACTGGTTGTAGTATGGGAGGATATCACTCGTTTAATATTTTCCTACAACATCCGGATGTATTTGGTAAAGTAATTTCACTTAGTGGAGTTTATGATGCTAGATTTTTCGTAGGTGAATATGGAAATGATGAGTTAATATATAGAAATTCACCTAGTGATAATATTTGGAATCAAAATGATGGTTGGTTTATTGACCACTATAGAAACGCTGATATTATAGTATGTACGGGTCTAGGGCCATGGGAACAAGATGGACTTCCATCATTTTATAGTTTGAAAAGAGCATTTGAAGAAAAGAATATTCCAGCATGGTTTGATGTTTGGGGTGAGGATGTTGCCCATGACTGGCCTTGGTGGAGAATCCAAATGCCATATTTTTTAGATAAATTAAATTTATAATAAAGTTAAGAGGAGACAAAGATTTATGAATTACATAGTTATATCACCATATTATCCACACAATTTTCAAAAATTTTCTATTGAGTTAAAAAATCAAGGGATTAATGTACTTGGAATAGGTGAAGAGCCATATGAACAGTTAGACCAAAGACTTAAAGAAGCATTAACTGAGTATTTTAGAGTTAATAGTCTTGATGATGTTGATGAAGTGAAACGTGCTGTTGCATTCTTATATTATAAGCATGGGCATATTGATAGAATAGAATCACAAAATGAGCATTGGATGGAATTAGATGCTACACTTCGTACACAGTTTAATGTGTTCGGTTTAAAAGAGAACGATCTTAAAAAGACAAAACATAAATCAGAGATGAAAAAATATTTCGAAAAAGCAGGAGTACCTGTAGTACCAGGTTTCTTAGTGAAAAAAGAAGGAGACATCGAAAAAGGTGTTAAAAAGTTAAAACTTCCATTAATCGCTAAGCCTGACAATGGAGTAGGAGCATCAGCAACTTATAAGCTTAAAGATAAGAAGGATGTAGAAAATTTCAAAAAAGAATGGGATGGAACAACACATTATTTCTTAGAACCTTTCGTTGATAATTCTGATATCGTAACCTTTGATGGATTAGTAGATGCTAAAGGGAATATTGTTTTCTATACTAGTATCGTTTATTATCATACTCCATTAGATTTACTAAATAATAATACACTAGATTGGGTTTATTATATCGATAAGGATTTAGATCCAAAACTAGTAGAATATGGTAAAAATGCAGTAAAAGCATTTGGTATGAAAGAAAGATTCTTCCATATTGAATTTTTTAAAACTAAAGATGATTATATAGCAATCGAGTATAATAATCGTCCAGCGGGAGCTTTTGCAGTAGATGTGTATAACTTTGCACATTCAACAGATTATTTTAGAGTTTATGCTGAAGTTGTTAATGGAACATTCAATGGATTAAATGTTGATGAAAAATATGGATTAGCTTCAACACGTCGTGATTATAAAGATTATGTATATTCAGATGAAGATATTAGAAATAAATATCAAGATAAATTAAAAGCTGTTTTAAGAATGCCTGAAGCTTTTGCTGAATTACAAGGTAATACAATGTATGTTCTTGTTGCTGATACTCTTGAAGAGATGAAAGAGATGGAAAGATTTGTAGGGAAGTTAAAATAAATTTATAGTAAAGTGGGACTGTCCCAAAAGTTCTAAATTTTAACAAAGTGTATATGAGAACTCATAGACGCAGTGGTTTATTGATATCTAAATTTGCTTTATAAAAGCTTTTTAGATGTCTAATAAACTTTGCGGGAGTGACTTAAAAATTGCGGTTTTTGAGTCACTCCCGTATTTCTTTTATTTTTCCCCAGAGAATAGGGCTCATCAAAAAATCGGACTGATGGAAAAAATCAGTTCGATTAAATTATATACA
>NZ_CAURJN010000062.1:0-4268 GCF_963525165.1 uncultured Gemella sp. | reverse complement strand
AACTTCTGAAGAAGCAAAAGCTAAAAAGGAACTAGCAGATGCACAAAAAGATGGGGAAGATATTATTAATGAACGAGTATCTTCAAAACTAGGTGAAATAGAAAAAGTTAAAGGCGAAGCCGAAAAAGAAAAATTAAAAGCGGAATTAAAAACATTAAAAGAAGACGCATTAGCCGCAATAAAAAATGCTAAGAATCATGATGCTGCAGTAGCTGCTACAGATGAGTATCAAACTAAAATTGATGGAATTAATGTTCCAGGTGAAGAGTTACCAGCACCAAATTATGATAAAGATAATTTAACCAATGGTCGTAATGAGGGGACTACGATTGAAGGTGGTAGCACAGCAATAGGACATGGTTCAGGAGAAGCATCTTCAGAAGCAACACAACCTGAATCATCAGCGACAGCTTCAACAGGAGCGGCATCTCAACCGAAAGCAACATCAGCTTTAACAGGAGCAGCAACGCAACCGGAAGCAGCAACAGAATCACCAGCGCCAACAGCACCAACTTCAGATTCAGCGCCAACTGCAAAACCACAACCAGCTGCAACATCGGAAACTGCGACATCAGGAACTTCTAGTTTCAGAAATGCACCAGAAGTTCAAATTAGAGCAAGAAGAGTAGCACGTGCGGCAAATCAACCAGACGGTACGGTAAACATAAGTTATAATTATGATGGAATGCCAGATATCAATGGATTTTTATCTGATCCAGGAGAAAATAATACAGTAGCTATTCCAAATTCAGCAACTGAAGATGAAGTGAAAGAATTAGTTAAAGCAAAAATTCAAGCTAAGGCTCAAGAATTAGCTAAACATGGATATAAAGTAAAAGAAGAAATAGTATTCGAGCAAGATACTATTGTGAAGAACTTCAATTATGTAGTTACTTTCACTAAAGAGAAAACAGGAACTACAGGCTTCAGAATTGCACCAGAAGTTCAAGTAAGAGCTAAAAAAGTTGTAAAAAGAGATTTATCAAATAAAACAAAACAAATAAATATCTATTACAATCTAACAAATCTAAAAGATATAGCCGGAGCATTAGGTGAAGTAGGAGAAAACAATATGTTAACTTTATCTGGAAATGCTACAAAAGAAGAAATTAAGAAAGCTATTGAAGAACATACAAAATCTCAAATAGAAAAATTAAATAAACAAGGTTTTAAAGTTGTTTCAACTACTGATTTAGATCAAATCGTTGAAGGTGGAGATAGCTATGACTATGTTGTAGAATTCACAAAAGAATCTAAATCAACATCAGTTAACAATACAGGTTTTAGAAAAGCTCCATTAGTTCAAAAAAGAGCTAAAAGATCAGCAGAAGTACAAGAAACTGTAGATGTTAATATTTACTTCAATTTAAAAACTTTACCAGGAATAGCTGGAGCATTGGATGTAGATGGAGATACTACTATTAAACTTCCAAAAAATGCTACGGAAGTGCAAGTAAAAGCAGCAATTCAAGGGAAAATCGCTAAAGTGGAAAAACGCGGATACAAAGTAAGTGATTTTTACTTCGGAGCAAAAACAGATCGTGGTTACGATTTTGTCGTAGAGTTTAAAAAATAAAAAATAACTTAAATAATACTGACCTCAGAGTTTAGATAATAATCTAACTTGAGGTCAGCTTTTTTATTTTATTCTTCTTCAGTTTCACGAGGGAAAATCATAGATTCACTAAAGTTCAAGTTGCGAAGAGCGGTGTAAGAATCTTCTAGAGAAATATAGTTTAACTTTCTCATCGTTAATATTCTATATTTTAAAAGTCGAACTAACTCCATTTGAAGTTCTTTAAGTTCTTCTTCGAAATCGATGTCTTCTAAAAATACTTCAAATAAAGTGAATGAGTAGTATTTATATACATCTTTAACGAATTCTGCAGTATTTTGATCTGAACACTTTTCATCAATAACCTTATAGGCTGTCTCAAGAAGTACTTTTCTTACTGTAGGCGAGCAATCAATGATAGCCTGAATTTGGCTAGAAGAAGCTTCAGCTTTTTGTTTAATTTCATCTAATTTATTGACGAAGTTTACTTTTCTTCTTTTTGGTATTTTTTCTTTAAGTTTCTCATAAAATTCTGGAGTTAGATCTTTAGCCACAAAATGACGAGTTAAACGACGTTTTAGATTGGATTCTTTTACATATATTCTTAAATTAAGTAATAGGTTTTTTGGTATCGAATATGTGAATAATAAAGATTTTCTAAGTTGCATAAGTTTAGAAATTTCCAGGATTTGCTCAATGTTAGGATTGTCCTTAAGTATTTCAGGGAGAACTTTGTCTTGTGCTTTCATTATTTTTTTGTGTAGTGATAGTGGTTCGTTTGTATTTTTAAATCTTCCAGTTTGCATGTTTTTAAAGTATGCTTTTAGTTCGTGTAGACTTTTTATTTCAAAAGCATACGCAACTTTTTCTTCGATAGATTTCTTAGAAATATCACGTTCTTTTAGTTCCTCAAGTGTGCCTTCTAAGATTTTTTCACGAAGAGAGTATTGAGTATATTCTTTCTCTTCATCTTCGTTCTTAACAACAAGAGGAAGGGCGATTGTACCGATAATAATACTTAGTAAAACGACGTTACTCGCAATGAATAGGATGGTATTTCTAAGAGGGAAGTTATCCCCAGTAGCAGTTACAACCGGAATCATAAGTGCTGTAGCAAGTGTTACTGTACCGTGAATACCACACAAACTAGTAATTAAAGAGTAGTTAAATCTAGAATAGTTACCTTTGTCAAATTTTCTATTTAGTATTATTTTCGCTGTTTTTCTAGCAGTCGTAAAATGATGAGGTTGGAATGATATGTAGTTGAAATATACAAAGGTCAATCTAACTATCATTAGACCTAAAACAATAACTAATGAAATTATGAATCCATATACAATATCAATCTCCCTATTATTAAACACAGTATGATATATCTCAGGGAGTAAATATCCTAAAAAGGTAAATACAAAACCATTTAGTACATAACTTGCTATTTGTTGAGTACTGTCTATAGTTACTGCAGCATCACTACTTACAACAGTAAGTAAGTGATGCTTTCTTTGGTAGTTGTATACTAGAGCTGTAATTACTACAGCTACGATACCAGAGACACCAATATGTTCCGCAAGATAGAATACTATAACTGGTGTTATTAATTGAAAAATAACTAAAATATTAAATTCGTCAGCAAATTTTGTTGAGAATATAAACTTAATATAAGAAAAAGTTATCCCAATAATAAGTCCAAAGATCGCTCCCCCTCCTGCAACTACTAAAAATTTATAACTAGCATTCGTGACAGAAAATGTGTTAGTAAGAACTGCTGCTAGAGCTATATTAAATGATACAAGACCAGAAGCATCATTTAGAAGTGATTCCCCTTCTAATATAGCCATAAGTCCTTTAGGCAGCTTCATTCCTTTAGTTATTGATTTAACAGCCACAGCATCTGTAGGCGACAGGACAGCAGCTAAAACAAAACATGCTGCCCAAGGAATCATTGGAAGTAGTAAATGAATTATGCTACCAACGATAATTACCGTCACAAGAACTAAAAATATTGCCATATATATAATTGGACGTTTGTATAGCCAGATATTCTTTAAGGACGAGTTGAATCCATCAGTGAATAGTAAGGGAGCGATAACTAACATCATAAACATTTCTGATTCAAACTCAAAATGAAGTGGAAGATTTGGAATAAATGTTACCGCAGCACCAAGTATTATTTGGAATAAAGCTGCGGGAATACGTGGAAAAAGATTATTTAAAAATGAACCAAGTATTACAATTATGACAAATATACCTAGGGTAGTTAGTATTTCCATAGAAAACTCCTTTGTAATTATTTTATTATTTATTTGTACCAATATATTTTACAATTATTTAATATTAAAATCAACGATTATACAATCTGAAAGAAATTAATAATGAATATTGTAAAACAATAATTTTGTAGTTGGTAATAGCCCCTCAAATTTGGACAAATTTTTAGGGTTATTGCCAGTTTTTTGAAGAGTTTTTTTTATTATTTTTTAGATGCTAGTTAAGGGCTTCAGTACACGTCAATAGACGTCAAAATATTGATTTTAAATGATTTTTGATTTTTTGAAATTCATTATATCGCACTATAAATCAATAAAAACTCTATCTTTTTTAATTAAATATATCAGTTGGATATTGAAATTAAGCCCTGCTATCATTTCGATGGCAGGACTTTTTAATATTTGGTACACTAACTTCTTATCTATATTTTGGTGGATTTTAAGTT
>NZ_CAURJN010000061.1:0-4283 GCF_963525165.1 uncultured Gemella sp. | reverse complement strand
ACATTACCAATTAGATAAAAAAATGGAGAAGAACCATTAGAGTCTTCTCCATTTTTTTCATCTTATTTTACACCCTAGGTATTTCTGGGGTCGAACCAGAGCTTCAGGACATAAGGGATTAATATAATTTAATCAATTAAAACCCACGTGCTACCAACTACACCAAGTACCTTAATATTAACTGTTATACCAAAAATATTTAACTTTATATTGATTTAAGAGAAATAATCTTCCCGAAAGTTTATTATTTGCTGTTATAATAGACATTTCTTCATTTTTCCGTTATAACAGACACTGACATGCTCTTGTAATATTATTTTGGTATAATTAAAATTATAGAAGGAGGCAAAGATTATGAGAAAATTAGTAGGTATATTACTGCTTTCATTATCAATAATTACTTTAATTGCTTGCTCAAAAAACAACCACCAATCTTTAGATGGTGAGTATTATTGGATCTCAAGTGAAAGAAACGAGTTGGTGTTTACTATTAAAGGAGATAATGCTTCCATAGAGCATGGAGAAGCCGACAGCTTTACCATTAACAAACAAAAGAATACGATTGAATTAACTGGACAAAATATAGCAAGTCGAACAGAAGAATATTCATTTAAAGATGGGGTCTTTTCTGTTGATATTAGTGGAGTTAAGCATGACTACTATCTTAAAGGTAGCGAAGCGTATAAGAAGGCTCTAAAACAATATGGATATAAATAAGATCATTCACACCTATTTTACCGAATAGGTGTTTTTTTGTGCTGAATAGATTACTTCAAAAAACTTTTAAGCTTATTCTTAACCGAATAGTTTATATTTCATGCAAATTAGTTTAATCAAAGAAATTGGATTATATTTTATTATACAATGGATTCATGAATAATTTAAAAGAAGAAAATATTAGAAGAGCGGTCTGGCATATAAAGCGACATCTAGAAGGACTATGGAATTCTCGAGATGAAGTAGAGAGAAAATATGAAATGTTTCATCTGCAATCTAGTGTTGAATGTTTAGTACGTGTAATGAACAACGAAAAACCCTATCCACCTATGGATAGAGAAGAAGTATTTTGAGCATAATTTTTTAAAAACGATGCCAGGGCACAAAAGAGTGAAGAGAAACTTTTCATGCGTAAGTCGTGGGTAATTACTTCAGGATGCTTTAAATTTAACTGATTTTATTGTATAGTATATTAAAGACTAGCAGGTTTAGATTAAATATGACTATAGGGGATTATATGGATAGGAATGAAATTATTTATAGAAGGTTACATAATACTGGTTTGATTGAAAAGATAGATAATTTTGATAGTCTAATTACAAGGGCTTTTGGAATTCAATCGCAATACTATAATCATGCTATTTTTAATATCTATAATAGATTGAATAATAGTAGAGGGAAGGATATAAATGAGTTTAAGAAAAGACATGAAATGATATTAGGTTGGGGACAACGTGACACATTGCACATTTATAATATTCGAACTTGGAAAATAATTAATGGTTTTTTAATGCCGAATACATGGGTAAAAAAAAATTTTGATAAAAAAAGTATGAATATAGATTTAGAGAAAGAAAATTTTCATTGTCTAACTAATCGTAAAGATATACTCATGAATGATTTAAAAAAGAAATATGAGGATCGCTGGAAATTAGTCTTTGAATGGTCAGCATTATTTGTGGAGTTGTCAAGAAATAGTGAAATTTATTTAAAATTCAACGAGAAGGAAGAAAAGAAAGTATGTTATAATTTGGATCGTTCTACGGAGTGTTTTTCTAAAAATGAAATTGCTTATTTGTTTTTTGAGTTTTACGGTCCTGCAACAATTGATGATTTATGTCATTTTTTTGATACTACTAAAAAATTTTGGAATAATGAATTAGATTTAAAGAGACTTGAAAAGTTTGAATTTGAAGGAGATACCTTTTACTATAAAAAACATGAGTTAAAACAAAGAGATCCTAATGCTATGAACATTACTTTGCTGGGAAAATTTGATCCACTTCTCGTAGCTTATGCTCGAAAGGACATACTTGTACCAAAAAAATATCATAAAATAGTATGGGGTGCCGGAGGACAAATTAGCCCAATCTTATTTGTGAATGAAAACTTTGCGGGTAAGTGGAGCTTTCGTTTATCTGTAAATTCTATTAGATTTGATATTTCAGTTCTGGAGGCGTACATGACTGAAGAAAGTCGAGCAAAAATTGAAATTATATTAAAGAATTTTTCAAACTGGATGGTAAGAAGAAAAATAATTTTTAATTGGAGTTTGTTGGATATTTAATATGAAAGCGTGTTTGTGCATACAATATTTTTTTAAATTATGAAAAATTTATGAATGTGTATGGAAATGACAGGCTAGATTTGCTGTGGAATGAGGTCCTTTCTTGGGTTGAAACTCCATCAAAATTTTTTAGAAATTATAGTATTCAATATTTTAAGGAACTAATTAAACATATTGAATAAGTGATAGTTGATAACTGTGTAAATAAAAATGAAAAATTTTAGTTGTTGTAGTATGTATAATTGTGTAAAATTATTTGGAGGTAAGGTATGAATCTAATAGATATTCTTAAAAAGAACAATAAAATTATTTTGAGTTTAAATGAAGAATACTTTGTTAAAATGCAAAAAAAGGAAAAGAAATATGAGTATAGAAAACGATTTTTAAATCAAAAATCATATGCTTTCATATACATCTCTAAGACAAAAAAAGAAATTGCAGGAATTGTTGAATTTGGGGTACCAAAGTGTGATTCAAGTGAAAATATTGCTAAATTTGCAAGTCAAATTGGTGATAGTACGTATGATAATATTATTTCATATTTAGGTGAAAATAAAAAAGGATATGCTATTCCAATTAATAAAGTATATCTATTTGACTCTCCAATAAAAATTAGTACTTTAAGAAAAATCGATAAAAATTTTTATGCACCACAGTCGTACTCTTATCTAAAAGAAAAATCGAATCTTTATAATTATTTAAAGAATTCAACGATTCAATTAATTGAAATATTATAACTAATGATTTGATTTTTTCTAATCTTTAGATGGTGAGTATTATTGGATCTCAAATGAAAGAAACGAGTTAGCGTTTACTATTAAAGGAAATAATGCTTCCATAGAGCATGGAGAAGCCGATAGTTTTATCATTAACAAAAAAAAGAATACGATCGAATTAACTGGACAAAATATTGCGAGTCGATCAGAAGATTATTCATTTAAAGATGGGGTCTTTTCTGTTGATATTAGCGGAGTTAAGCACGACTACTATCTTAAAGATAGCGAAGCATATAAAAACGCTCTAAAACAATATGGATATAAATAACATTATTCACACCTATTTTACCGAATAGGTGTTTTTTTTGTGCTAAATAGATTACTTCAAAAAACTTTTAAGCTTATTCTTAACCGAATAGCTTATATTTCATGTAAATTAGCTTAATCAAAGAAATTGGATTATATTTTATTATACAATGGATTCATGAATAATTTAAAAGAAGCAAATATTAGAAAAGTCATTTGGCATATTAGACGTCACCTAAACGAACTATTAAACTCACAGGATGAAAAATATAGGAAACATGAAATGTTTCACCTAAGATCTAGTATTGAATGTTTAGAACGTGTAATGAACAACGAAAAACCCTATCCACCTATGGATAGGGAAGAAGTGTTTTAAAAGTCATTGTATCTATTATATTATAAAATTTAGTATTAACAAAAGTATGTTTTTTAAATGATAAAAATAGATACGACCATCCCAGATAGGTTTTCTATCCCTTTTAGAAATTTCTCTGTAATAGTGTAGGAGAGATCTTCCTCCTACAACCGTTTCATAAGTATTAATCTATACGCTTACATATATCTTTTGGTCTCTATCCCTTTAGGTAAAAATACCGATTTTATGGTATAATAAAGATAACGTTATACAAGGAAGTGTGCCATGACTCTTGATGTAAATAAAGAAGAATTAACAATTTTAGGGATTCCCTTTGAAAACTTTTCAGATTTCGATACCGTCTGGTATGCTATTGGGTCATCAATGATTGAAAATTATGAACCTACTGTTCAAGATGTGATTGATTTAAAAACTTATGTTATCAACAAACGAAAGGAATTGAATATTGGTTAAAAATCAATACGAAGGCTATGAGTACATTGACCCCAACCACCAATATACCTATCCAAATTCTACAGTCTTACAGAAGTGAAGTAAGCATTCAATACGAATCAATACATAAGAAAAACGCTGATTTTAAGCGTTTTTTTCAATTTCAATA
>NZ_CAURJN010000060.1:0-4408 GCF_963525165.1 uncultured Gemella sp. | reverse complement strand
ATTTTTCTTTTACTATTCCATGTTTTAACATAAACGGAAGAAATTCGTCATTAAGTTGACTGTTAATTTCTTTTTGACAACAAGGCACTGCGAAGAATACTTTTGCCTTCCAACCAAGAGCTTTTAGGATAGCTATGTCAGTCGCAGTATTACATGCATGAAGACTTATAATCATATCTATTTCATCTTTATTTTCGTAGTCGATAACATCTCCATAAACAAAGCTAAGATTAGAAAAATTAAGTTTTTCAGCTATATTATTACAATGCTCAATAACTTCTTTTTTCAGATCAATCCCAATAATTTTCACATTCATATTAAGAACTTTAGTTAAATAATAATATGTAGAAAATGTTAGGTAACTCTTACCACTACCAAAATCGAGAATTGTAATCTGTTTATCAGAATTTAATTGTGTTGTAGCTTGTTTTATAAATTCAAGATATTTGTTTATTTGCTTAAATTTATTGTATTTACTTTTAACAACCTTACCGTCCTTATTTTGAATGCCTAGTTCAATTAAAAATGGATATTTTTGTTTCTCATCTAAAAAATAGTCTTTTTTCTTATTATGTTCAAATGAAATAGATTTAGTAGCTGTTTTCTTTCTATTTATACTTATTTTGAATTTTTTTGATACTTTAATATTGATGTTTTCATCTATGGTAACAACATTAATATCTTTTGCTAATTCAAAAAGTTCTTTGATTGAATTCTTAATATTTAAAGAATCTGTAGTAACTATATTTGTGTGTTTTATTATTCTTTTATATCTATATTCTAGTTGCAGATTAATATTCTCTTTAATACTAACTAATTTTCCGATAACTTTATCCAGTTCTAATTCTTTATTGCGAATATTAGAAAAAGTTATTTTATTAATATTGTTATTAGCTATATGAGTCAAAATTTCTGAAATAATTTCGTGTTCCATTGTAGCTCCTTTTAGTTTTTTTTATAATAATTTCTTATATATATTACACTAGTTTTTATTAATTATCAACATAACTGAAATATAATGTCAAACGTCGACAAAAATTCGTTATACAAGAACTAAAATAGATTATCAATAATTATTAGTGAAAATAAAATAATTACCGTTGTTGGTTGAGTATTACTAGTATGCGTGGTATAATTTAGTAGTTAGAAAATAAGAAAAAGGTAGATAGTATGAATATATTAGATATTATTGATAATATAAAAGTAAAAACTATTTATGGAAATTTACCAGAAAGTGTAAACAATATTTCTCAAGATTCTAGAAAAGTAGGTGAAGGAGACGTATTTGTCGCTATAAAAGGATATACGGTAGATGGTCATAATTATATAGAAAAGGTAATTGAACAAGGGGCAGCATTAGTAATTGCGAGCCGTTATGAAGCTTATAATGTAGAAAACTGTGCTGTGATTGTTATTAAAGAGCATGAAATTGAAAAAATTGCTAGTATGATTGCTAAGAAAATTAACGAAGGTTCTGATGTACATACTGTAGCTGTAACTGGAACAAATGGTAAAACAAGTATCTCAACATTGGTACACAATATGTTGAGAACTTTAGGAGAGAGTAGTGCCTATATAGGAACGAATGGTTTTGGAAAAAATGATGCAGAACCTGTTTACTTCGGTAACACTACTCCTGATGTAGTAACATTACATAATCAGATAGGTGAATTACGTCGAGATAATATAAAAAACTTAGCTTTCGAAGCATCATCACATGCGATGGCATTAGGTCGTATTTATAACGTAGATATCGATGTTGCTATATTCACGAACCTAACACATGAACACTTAGATTTTCATGGAGATATGCAGACATATGCCTATGATAAGAGTTTATTATTTTCAACATTAGGAAATAATTTATCAGAAGCAAAATATGGTGTCTTGAATAAAGACGATAGTTACTATAAAATCATTTCAAAATGCTTATATCAACAAGAAATAAATTACTCGATAGTTGATGAAACAGCAGATTTTTATGCTTATAATATAAAACAATATAAAGAGGATAAAATTTATAAAACAAGTTTTACACTAAACTCTCCTGAAGGAACATTTGAATGTACTACTAATTATATCGGAGACTTTATGGTAAGTAATGTCCTTGCAGCTCTTATTGCTGTGTGGATAAAAGGTTATAGTGTTGAACAGCTAGTTGATATTTTACCTAAACTTGGAGCACTGTACGGTCGAATGGAAATCATAGGAGATGACTTGCCGATTGATATTATAAGTGACTTTGCACATACTCCAGACGGATATGAAAAATTATTAGAAGCAACTCGTGAGATGAGAAAAGGGAAACGAACTCTTCTTGTAACTGGAATGGGTGGTGGACGTGATATTTCTAAAGGACCATTAATTGGTGAAATTATCTCAGAAGCAGATTATGTTGTTATTACAACTGATAGCCCTCGTGATGAAGATGTGGAAGTACTTATGGGGTCAATTGAAAAAGGTATGACTCATAAAAATTATGAAAAAGTATGGTTTAGAACTGATGCTGTTAAACGTATAATTGAGTTAGCAGAACCGGGAGATGTTGTAATATTAGCTTCAAAAGGGCGAGAAGATTATGAAATTCTTCAAGGTGGTAAAAAAGTTTGGCACTCAGATCCAATCGTTGCAGTAGAAGAAGCGAAAAAGAAATTTAATATTAAATAAAAAATTGAAAGGAAAATAACGTGGTAGAAAAAATTAGAGAACAAGTAGAAAAAAGAAGAACATTTGCGATTATCTCTCACCCCGATGCTGGTAAAACGACATTAACGGAGAAATTACTATTATTCGGTGGAGCAATTCGTGAAGCAGGAACAGTAAAAGGCAAGAAAACAGGAAAGTATGCAAAAAGTGACTGGATGGATATTGAGAAACAACGTGGTATCTCTGTAACGTCATCAGTAATGCAACTTGATTATGATAACAAAATTATTAACATCCTAGATACACCAGGGCATGAAGATTTCTCAGAGGATACATATCGTACGCTTATGGCAGTAGATAGTGCTGTAATGGTAATTGATGGAGCGAAAGGGATTGAGGCGCAAACATTAAAACTATTCAAAGTATGTCGTATGCGTGGTATTCCAATCTTTACCTTTATCAATAAAGTTGACCGTGAGATTAAAGATCCACTAGAGTTATTAGAGGAAATTGAAGAAAAATTAGAAATAGAAACATATCCGATGAACCTACCTGTAGGTATGGGGCAAAACTTCTTCGGTATAATGGATAGAAAAAATCATTTTATCGAACCATTTAAAGAAGACAGTAATTTCGTAGAATTAGATGAAGAGTATAATATCGTAGATGATAATCCACTTGCTCAAGATACTATGTATCAAAAATGTGTAGAGGACATGATTTTAATAACAGAAGCAGGTGTTGACTACGACTATGATAAACAATTAAAAGGGGAACAAACACCGGTATTCTTCGGTTCTGCATTATCATCATTTGGAGTAGAAAGTTTCTTAAACTACTACGTAGATAATGCACCAATACCAAAAGGTCGTCGTGGAGTTAATGAAGAAGATATCCAACCAACAGGTGATGACTTCTCAGGATTTATCTTCAAAATCCAAGCTAATATGGATCCTAAACACCGTGACAGAATCGCATTTTTACGTGTGTGTTCAGGTGAATTCAACCGTGGTATGGATGTAAACTTAGCAAGAACAGGTAAAAAATTAAAAATTTCACGTTCAACTAACTTTATGGCAGATGATAAAGCTACTGTAGATGTAGCATATGCGGGGGATATTATCGGTCTTTACGATAGTGGAAACTATCAAATCGGTGATACACTTTATCAAAATAAAAAAGTAGAATTTGAAGCACTACCTTCATTCACTCCTGAAATATTTGTAAAAGTTTCTGCTAAAAATGTACTGAAACAAAAACACTTCCACAAAGGTGTTGAGCAACTTGTTCAAGAAGGAGCTATTCAATATTATAAGACATTACATACGAATCAAATTATTTTAGGAGCAGTAGGTCAACTGCAATTTGAAGTGTTTGAACATCGTATGAAAAATGAATATAATACTGAAGTAGTAATGGAACGTATCGGACAAAAAACTACGCGTTGGATTGAAAATGAAGATTCAATTAATGAAAATATGTCGAGTTCAAGAAGTATCTTAGTTAAAGACTTATACGATAACTACGTATTTTTATTCGAAAATGACTTCGCTATGAATTGGTTTAGTGATAAATATCCAGAAGTGAAATTATTTAGTAAACTGTAGGTTAAATAAAATGAGTCATATTTAAATAAAAAATTTCCAATTTATTTATAATTAGTTAATTTTATTGACAGTTGAAAGATTAATTGTTATACTGAGAATATAAAGAAGGTGTCTCACTACCTATACACCAAAGGTGAAAGTTTAAAGAAGGTGTC
>NZ_CAURJN010000059.1:0-5213 GCF_963525165.1 uncultured Gemella sp. | reverse complement strand
GTTTTAAAAAAATATATATACAAATAAGGATGTATGTTAGAATAATATGTAATAGGAATTAAATCGATATTGAAAGGATAATACAATGGTAGTATTTGATAAACTTTGGCTAGAATTTACTAAATTCCCTGAGGTAACAGCAATAGTATTGGGGGGCTCTAGAAGTGGTAATAACTTTGATAAAAGTTCCGATTATGACCTCTATATTTATTGTACAAGCATACCCGATAAAGATTGTAGAAAATTAATTTTAGATAAATATTGTTCTTACATTGAATTAAATAATCAATTTTGGGAATTTGAAGATGATTGTACTTTATCCGATGGGGTAGATATAGATATTATTTATAGAAATATAAATGATTTTGAGAATAATATAGAAAATGTTGTGGAAAAACATCGAGCTGGTAATGGTTATACAACATGTTTTTGGCATAACTTGAAAAATAGTAAAGTTCTTTATGATCCACATAAAGAATTTTATAAAATACAAGAAAGATTTGAAGTCCCATTTCCTAAGGAGTTAAAAGAAAATATTATTTCAAAAAATCTTCGTTTATTAACAGGGAACTTACCTTCTTATGATAAACAGATTCTAAAAGCATTTAATCGTGGGGATTTTATTAGTGTAAATCATCGTATGGCTGCATTTATAGAATCTTATTTCGATATTATTTTTGCAGTAAATGAACTTACTCATCCAGGAGAAAAGAGAATGATATCGTATGCTAAAGAACATGCTAAAATTCTCCCTAAGGATTTTGAAGAAAATATGAATGTATTATTAAATAGTATGGGAAGTACTTTAGAGAATGTAGAAAATAATTTGAAAAATATTATAGATAATTTAATGGGAATTTTATCATAGATTTATTGTAAAAATTTGAACTGATATATTGATTAAATAGTAGGTTAATTTTATATATGATAAATCTTATGATTGTATTTTATCAATTCAAAAATAAATTTATATGATTTGAAAGTTTTGAAATTGTTTTTCAGAACTTTCTTTTTTAATATTCAATTACATTTATGTTATAATAAGGAGGTTAATGTAAAATTAAATGAGTCTAAAAAATAGGACACAAAATTGATTTTACAATGAATAATAAAATTTGATTGTATAGAATCATTTGAGGTAATTTATGCAAAAGAAAAATAAAATTGTAATACAAGGAGCAAGGGAAAATAACCTTAAAAATATAGATTTAGAAATCCCACGTGATCAGTTTGTTGTTATTACTGGGCTAAGTGGTAGTGGTAAAAGTTCACTGGCTTTTGATACTATCTATGCTGAAGGACAACGTCGTTATGTGGAAAGTTTAAGTGCATATGCTAGACAGTTCTTAGGTAATCTTGAAAAGCCAGATGTTGATCTTATCGAAGGATTATCGCCAGCAATATCAATAAATCAAAAAACGACATCAAAAAATCCTAGGTCAACTGTAGCAACAGTAACAGAAATTTACGACTACTTGCGTCTACTTTATGCTAGAATTGGAGAAATCTACTGTCCAAATCATCACGAGAAGATTGAGAGTAGTTCAATAAGTCAAATCGTAGATGCGATTATGTTAATGCCAGAGCGTAGTAGGATCCAAATAGTAGCACCGATTGTTAAGGAGAAAAAAGGTACTCATAAAAAATTAATAGATAAACTAATAAAAGATGGATATATTCGATTCAAAATTGATGGTGAATTCTATGAAGTTGGAGATATTCCAGAATTAGATAAAAATAAAAAACATTCTATTAGTGTAATTATTGATAGGATAGTTATTAAAGAAGGAATTGAAACACGTTTAGCTGATTCATTAGAAACGTCACTAAACCTTTCTAATAATGATTTAGTAGAAATAGATGATGTTAAAGAAGAAACAACACAGTTATTTTCAACAAAATATAGCTGTAAACATTGTGATTTTACTTTAGGTGATCTAGAACCTCGTATCTTCTCGTTTAATAATCCACAAGGAGCTTGTCCTGAGTGCGATGGTTTAGGGATGCACGAAACGGTAGATGTTAACAAAATTATTCAAAAAGACTTAACGATAAATGAAGGTGCAATATTGGTCTATAATAATGCGACTTCGACATATTATCCAAGTTTAATTAAATGTGCATGTGAACACTTCGGAATTGACATGGATACTCCATTCAAAGACTTAAACAATGAACAACAACAAATTATTTTATATGGAAATAATCATGAAGAAATTACTCATAAATACATTAATGATGAAGGCGTAATGCGTTCACGTATAGTATATTTTGAAGGAGTAGCGAATAATATCCTTAGACGTTATAAATCAGGGATGACTAGAGCAACGAGAGAAGCTATGGCTAAGTATATTAAAGAAGATTCATGCCGTAGTTGTAAAGGTCAAAGACTAAAACCAGAAATCTTATCAGTATATGTTGCAGAAAAAAATATTGCAGAAGTTTGTGAAATGTCTATTAAAGATAGTTATGAATTTTTCTGTAATATAAAACTAAGCGAAAAAGATTATGCTATAGCTAAATTAGTACTTAAAGAAATTAAATCTAGATTACAGTTTTTAAATGATGTTGGTTTAGATTATTTAACACTAGATAGATCATCTGGAACACTATCGGGAGGAGAAGCTCAACGTATTCGATTAGCAACGCAAATTGGTTCGAAGCTTATGGGGGTTACTTATATTCTTGATGAGCCTTCAATAGGTTTACACCAAAGAGATAATGAAAAACTTATTAATACTATGCTTTCTATGAGAGATTTAGGAAATACTGTATTAGTAGTAGAGCACGATGAAGATACCATGTTAGCATGTGACTATATAGTTGATATAGGACCTAAAGCAGGAGAACATGGAGGTCAAGTAGTTGCTGTTGGAACACCTGATGAAATCATGGCGAATGAAAATTCTATAACTGGAGCTTATCTATCAGGCCGTAAAAAAATAGACGTACCATCGAAAAGAAGAGAAGGTAATGGTGAAAATATCGTTATTAAGAAAGCAAGAAAAAATAATCTAAAGGACGTTAGTGTGAAATTCCCACTTGGTAAATTTATTGGAGTAACGGGGGTTTCAGGTAGTGGTAAATCAACACTTGTTAACGAAATCTTGTTTAATTCAGTAAAAAACGTACTTAATAAAGAGGAAATCGATACAACTGTAGTAAAATCAGTAGAGGGAATTGAAGGAAATATAGATAAGATTATCGATATAGATCAAAGCCCAATTGGAAGAACACCACGAAGTAATCCAGCCACCTATACAGGTGTATTTGATGATATACGAGATTTATATGCAAGTACTAATGAAGCTAAATTACGTGGATACAAAAAAGGACGATTCAGCTTTAACGTAAAAGGTGGTCGTTGTGAAGCTTGTAGTGGGGATGGAATTCTAAAAATTGAGATGCATTTCTTACCTGATGTTTATGTCCCATGTGAAGTATGTAAAGGTAAACGATATAACAGAGAGACATTAGAAGTTAAATATAAAGGTAAGAGTATCAGTGATGTCTTAGACATGACTATTAAAGAAGCGTATGAATTTTTCGAGAATATTCCTAAGATAAAAAATAAACTTGAGACACTAGTACATGTTGGACTTGATTATATAAGATTGGGTCAAAGTGCGACAACATTATCAGGAGGAGAAGCTCAAAGGGTAAAACTGGCGAGTGAACTTTACAAGAAATCTACAGGTAAAACACTTTATATTCTTGATGAGCCTACAACAGGTTTACATATTGATGACATAAGTAGATTAATTAAAATTATTGATAAGCTAGTTGATGGTGGAAATACTGTTGTTGTGATTGAGCATAATTTAGATGTTATAAAATGCTGTGATCATCTGATAGATTTAGGTCCAGAAGGTGGAGTAGGAGGAGGAACAATTCTTGCTGAATGTACTCCAGAAAAATTAATTAAAAATAATGAAAGTTACACAGGAAAGTTTCTGAAAAAACTTTTAAAATAGTAAAAATTTAATAAAAAAAATAAGTATAAAAGAATCGATTATTAAAAATATGTTTAAAAAATATTTTACTTTATGAAAACCTTTTATTTAATAGGGTTTAGAGAAATAAAAATAAGTTAATCTACCTGATTATACAAATTTTGAGGTTGTTTTAATAAAGTAAGTGTGGTAAAATATAAATATACAACTAAAGCGCTTGTAAGACTTACCATACATTCGGGCCTAACACTTTTTGAACGGGAATGAGAATCGCTTACTAGTATAAAATGCTTCCTTGAGAAGACTTTAGAACATAAGGCTATCGTACCCACCTGATTATATCAGGACCAATTTAGGTAAGAATCTACGGCGTTTTGGTTTTTTTTAGACTGGTTTAAAAGTGTGCCCAGTCTTTTTTTATTAAAAATCATATAATTTAAAAATGGAGAAAGAAATGTTACATCAATTTTCAAGAAATGAATTAGTTATAGGAACTGAAGGTTTAGAAATTTTAAAAAATAAAAGAGTAGGAATTCTTGGAGTAGGAGGAGTAGGATCTTTTGCTGCAGAATCATTGGCACGTTCTGGAGTCGGTTCGTTAGTGCTTATGGATAAAGACAATATAGATATAACGAATGTAAATAGACAGATTCATGCTACCACAAAAACAGTAGGATGTAGTAAAGTAGAAGAAATGAAAAAGAGAATTTTAGATATTAATCCTGAATGTGAAGTTATTACTATTCAAGACTTCTATACAGAAGAAACATATCCTGTATTTTATGAGAAACCATTAGATTTTGTAATAGATGCATGTGATACGGTAACTTTTAAAATACATTTAATAAAACATTGTTTAGCAAATAATATACCAGTAATTAGTGTAATGGGTTCTGCAAATAAACTAGATCCAACAAAATTCCAAATTGCTGATATTAGTAAAACTACAGTTTGCCCATTAGCAAAAGTAATAAGAACTAAATTTAAAAAAGAAAAAGTTCGAGGAAAAGTTCCTGTAGTATTTTCTACGGAAAGTCCGACAATTGCGAATAAAGAATATTTAGAAAAAATTGGTAAACAAGACTCATCTATACGAAAAGCGAAAATTCCACCAGCATCTAATGCATTCTGTCCTTCGGTTGCTGGTCTTATAGCAGCAAATTATGTTTATACAAATTTATTGAAAAATATAAAAATATTAACTGTTGAAAAACCTATTTAATGAATGAAAACAACGCTAATTTAAGCGTTGTTTTATTT
>NZ_CAURJN010000058.1:0-5442 GCF_963525165.1 uncultured Gemella sp. | reverse complement strand
TTAGAAGTAAATTTGAGAAAGTTATTGGTCAAGGACGTTTAATTGAGCCAAAGATTTGTGTTACTGATAAAAAATCTGAAATAGAGTGTATACTTAATAGATTTAGTATTCCTTATGAATATGATGATGTTGAAAAATGTTTTATTATTTTTGGGTATAGATAATGAAAAGTTGAAAATTATGCAAAAGATATATAGCTTTATAAAAAAAATATAGAAAACTCTGAAAATGTGGATGATTTCATTGAATCCGATGCAATTATTTGGATTGATTGGAGAGAAAATGATGAAGATATTATCCCTTATGAAGAGAAGATGGATCGAGATAATACTATCAAATATCTAAATTAGTATATTAAGCCTATATATGAAATTCGTTTTTGTATGGAGAGTTTAGGGAATGACACGCTTGCTTTTTGCTTATTAGAAGAAAACTTATGGAACGAATTAGAAAAAGAATTCGGGTTAGAAAAAATTCGGTTGAAAATGTAACTGTTATACAGAATCAGAGAGTTATAAAAGATTATGCATTTGGAATATATACTCGTTTAAGTACAAGTCATAAAAGCTCAAATGGATAGTTTATCGGTACAAGTATCGGGATTGACGAGACTAGCGGTTGAACATAGAACATTGTTTGTTGCTGATGTTTTTATCGATGTGGCATCTGGTAAGACAAACTCGATAATATAAGAATTTAATATTATGGTACTTGAGTGTGAAAAAGGAAATTTAGACATTATTCTAACTAAAAGTCTAAGACATTTTGGACGTGATGCTAAAGAAAGCACAGAGCTATTAGAAGAATAAGCGTAGCAGAGAAAAGAATTATTTTTTAGAAAGATAAGATAGATACAGATATTGTTAAAGATGAACTCCTGATTAGCTTAATTGAGGCATGTAATCAAGCAGAAAATGACTGGAGAAGTGAGAACATACGCTTAGGCTTGAAATACAGATACGAATATGGAACATCAGGGCTGTATAATAGAATCTGTTATAGATATAAGAATGAAATGCTTATTATTGATGAAGAAGAAGCAAGAGTTGTTAGAATAATTTACGACTGGTATCTTGAAGGATTTAGAATTCGTGGAATCATAGATAAACTGGCAGAAAAGAAAATAAAGACATCGAAAGGTAAAGAATGATGAAGTAAAAGAGCAATCAAATCTACACTCACACGAGAAAGATATACAGGTGATATGGCAATTGTGGATTTAAGCGGAACAGAGAATCGTTATTTGAATAAGAACCATCAAAAAGGGATAATATTCGAAGAGTAATTTGAAGTAGTTTAACTTGAGGTGGAACTTCGTAGCAATGTTGAAATTGAATAAGATGAAAAAACTCGAAGAAAGAGTAAAAAGTATAGTGTGAAAAGAAGAAAGTAGCTTAGTAACAAATCGTCAAAAAAGGAGAAAGTAAATGCAAATACAGAAAAGTGATAGGGTACTTATTTCGGATTTATATAATGAGACAGACCCATGTAAGATTTGTGATATATTTGACTCAAGATCAAAAATGTATAAAGAAGCTAAATTAATTTATTTTAATCTAGGGATAAATCCTAGACTTGAATCATTTAAAAATAATATTTTAAATGGTTATAGTATTCTAGGAATATCAGATTATGAAAAATCATATGTTTTTGATAATAAATATAATTCAAAAGAAAATAGAGTATTAGAGATAGGAAAAACTATAAACTTAGATTTAAATATTTTGACATATTTAAAAAATATAGTAAGAAATCGAAAGGTAGAAGATGAACAGGATTTTATAGCGTACTTAAAATATATTAAAGAATCAAAGTATAATCTAAATATGTCTATTTCTTTGCTTGAAAGAATTAGCAAACCAATAAATCTAAAAGTTTGGTCGGATTATGTTTTGGCATTTGTGAAATATGAATCATTAGATAATATCACAAAGAATTCTTTGGAAGACAATACTATACTTTCAGAATCTAAATATAAATGGGCAAAAGATATGTTAGACTTATCTGTAAATATGGGTGAAAAATTTGATAAGTTTTATGTTGTTGCTTGTATTCTAAGTAAAGCTTTCATATTAAAAACACAAAAGTTGGATACAAAGAGAAAATTCGTTGAACTATTACATTATTCGCTGAATGAATTAAACGTCTATATGGAGTTCGAACTGTATATACTATATAAATATTTATATGATGATCAAAGTGTAGGGAGAGCATTTGCAAAATTACAAGGTATTAGTATGAAAACTCTGGATAACATAAAAAATACTGCATGGGATATTTTACATATTAGACTTGTTGAAGATCAGATAATCAATGACTTAAGAAAAGATAAAGTTATTTTTCATTATATAGGAACAAAAGATATTGGATTACAACAAATTATCAATATTAATCCTTTGAAAATAATAGGTTTTTTGGATGAACAACAAATTATGGTTAGAGAGTATAACTTCAAAGATGAAATTAAGTGCAAAGAAATTGATAAGATGCTAGAAAATCATTTTAACAAGAATAATATAGGTGATGTTAATTATAAAGAAAAATTTGAAGAAATATCTAATGAAATTGCTCAGATGATATAATAATTGACTAATCAAAAGTGAAATAATTGAAACTACAATTGTATAATAAAAGCTATAAAACCAATGAATTTTAAAGAAGTATCATTTTTTTAGGATTAACTTAAAAATTTCATGTGGAGTGTGTCGTATTGATGTCAAGAGTTGCCCCTATGAAGTAGATAAAATGTAGAAAATTTTGAGAGTCTAGGATATATCAAGAAAAAGATGGATGATAATCAACTATATAAGAATTATATGATGCAACAGTTAATATATACGTTTGATTTCATTGAGTTCTACCAGCAGCCCGGAAAGGAAAATCACCTGTTGGAAATTGCCTAAAAGTAGTTGAAGTTGTATGCTGCTTAAGTTATCAAAGTCTCAATCTAGATATAAATTTTCTGGGGGATAGGATAAAAAGTGGAAATAGTGTCTGTTAAATTTTAACTAATGAGGAGTACAGATTTTGATAAATGAAATAAAGGCATATTGGGACAAGCAGAAAAAAGAATATGAGGATAGATATAAAGAGACATTTTTAAAGGACTATGAAAGATCAACAGAATACCTTAAAAAAATGGAAAGCTACTTGTTATCCAAACAAAAAGAATATCCTTCAGATATTGATATAGTATGTACGCTTGCTTCTTTAACGTTAGAGCTTAGACGCGGTGAGTATATAAGATATTTAAATTCTTTTCTTGATAAATTTGAAAGTTATTTAGATAATGCTCAAAAAGCAAGAGTTTACACCAATATTGCATTTAACCATGATTATACTGAAGAAACATTAGAATATTTACTAAAAGCAAAGAATTTAGATTCTCCTTTTGTCGAAACATATACAGGGTTGGGGCTTTATTACTTTAGTATGTACCAGTCTAATGAAAATAAAGAATGGCTTATATTGAGTCGAAAATATTTTGAAAAAGCTAAAAGTATTGATGATAGTTACGAATATTCCTTCAATCATGCAGTCTCTTTATATGAACTCAAAGAATATGAGAAAGCTAAAGCAATATTTTTAGAATTATTAAAAAAATATCCTGATAGAATGAGTCTATTGCTTAGCATTGCATACTGCGAAGTATATCTTGGTAATAAAGATAAAGCAATATCTTGGTTAGAAAAAGTAAAGGCAGGAGAAGATGAAAATCACAATTTGAAAACAGATGATATTTCTGCGGAGCAAATTTTTGATGCCTATTATGTACTTGAAGAATTCGACAAATTCTTACATTACTATAGCGATGAAGTTATTTGTCAATACTATCTAGCTGACTGGGAACACTACTATTATGCTTTATGGTTAAAGGATGAAAAAGCAAAGTTTTTTGTCCTTGAAGAAAAAAATAGACTCTATTTAATGGATGCTATTAAAGAAGCTATAGTTGATGATGACTATGTGAGCGAGGAAGAGAAGAAGAAATATATTGAGGAATTGGAAAAAGATAAAAGAGAATACGAAGAAATGATTTCTCGTGTAAAATCTCTAACTTTCAAACCAAAAGTAAGGCTTAAGCTGTATCCAGAGTTTTCTTGCTTCATGGTAGACTGTGTGAGACATAAATTTAAATGAAATGTTGTAAAAATTTGAAGTTGGTGCTGCAACAATTATGATAAATGAAATGATAATTGTTTGGAGAAAAAGAGGTATTGAATTTAAAGATGATAAAATATACAAATATAAAAGATATCGTTGAATATGGATTAGATACTATTTCTGATAAGGAAAAAATAACAATGAACCTGAAAGACTTTCTATACATTAGACGAGTTTTAGAGGAATATATGCGTTATCTACATAATCCTGATCATTATCCCGATATAGAAGCAATTTAAAATTTTTTAGGTAATACTTCTTCGGGAGGCGGATTTGAATGTTTAAGCACAGCTATTTATAAAAAAGTATATAAAGTTGATTTGCCGGAGAAGATTGAGAAAATGATTGATGATGGTTTATTTGAACCCCCTTTTTATCCCAGTTACTATAAAAAAATGAATAAGTAATAATTGGATAGTATTGACATAGTAGAAAACGCCGATTCTAATATTAAGGGAGAAAACAAAATGAGAGTACCAACTTATATTAAAGAAGAAAATTACAATATAATAAATATAGATGATACATTTACAAGTATTAGTATTTGCAACAACTTAGAAAGTGGAGATACCAACGAACTGTATGAAATTTATTTTTATGGTTCACTTTTTGAAGAACATATGATTTGTGGTATGTATGATGAAAAAAATGAGATTAGCAATCCTTGCATGATAGTAGCAAAATGTATACATACAGGAAAAGAAATTTTGCTCTATGATGGAGCTAAATATGGATACAACCCTATGTTCTGTGATGAGATAAATTTAGAAGATATCAAAAAACGTTCACTTTCTAAATTAGAAATTCCAAACTCTAAAATTGAAATAGATTTTACCTATAGCATTGATTTTGATGAAGAGAAAGAAGATTTTGAATTTGATGAAGATGACTTTACAGAAACTATTAACGGAGAAAAAATTTCTTTTGAAGAAGTGAAGAGAAATGGATTTGATTATATAAAAATTACTGCTATAGACGAACTGGATACCAAAAGAGTTATCTGTGATTTAGAACTTGCATAAGTTTATTAATTACGAGAGCTAAAATATGAAACCAATGAAAGAAGAATTTAGAAAATTAAGTAATGAAGACAAGTTGAAATGTATTCAAATATAGAGGAGACAACTGAAATGGGTGAAACAGAAAAGAAATTAACATACGTAAAGATTACCATAGAAAATATTAAAAGTTTAGATGAAAACTCTTATTATGATGTTGTTGATCCAATGTGGGAAACAATTAATATTTATGATGGATATGATGAGTATATTCAATCAG
>NZ_CAURJN010000057.1:0-5727 GCF_963525165.1 uncultured Gemella sp. | reverse complement strand
TAAAGAAGGTGTCTCACTACCTATACACCAAAGGTGAAAGTTTAAAGAAGGTGTCTCACTACCTATATACTAAAGGTGAAAGTTTAAAGAAGGAAGAGAGGTTGGAAAACCTCTCTTTTTTTAAAAGGCTTTAGCCAGTTGAGGAGGCGAAGTCTCCGAAACAAAAAACCACCCGCTATGCGGGTGCGAGATAAAAGTTAAACAATTGAAAAATCATCCTTTCTTGATAAAATAAGAGTAGTTCAAGCTCTAAAATAAAGAAAGGATGATTTTAATTATGGCAAATAAACATAATAGTTTATCGCATACAAAGTGGTTGTGTAAATACCATATTGTATTTACACCTAAGTATAGACGAAAAATAGAATTTAATCAATATAAACGAGATATAGTAAGTATAATAAAGAGGTTATGCAAGTATAAAGGTGTAGAAATAATAGAGGGGTATATAATGCCAGACCATATACATTTGCTACTATCAATACCGCCAAAATACAGTGTTGCAAGTTTCATGGGATATTTGAAAGGAAAAAGTTCACTGATGATATTTGATATGCATTCAAACTTGAAATATAAGTATGGAAATAGAAAGTTTTGGGCAGAAGGATATTATGTAAGTACTGTAGGATTAAATGAAAGTACAATAAGAAAATATATCAGAGAACAAGAATCGCATGATATTGCAATAGATAGACTGACAACCAAAGAATATACAAATCCATTTGGAAATAAGAAAAAATAAATAATCCCGTTTAACGGGTAGCGGGCGTCAAAATACAATAGGGCTTGAACGAATGTGAAAGCCAGCGCCTTGAGGTGCGTGTTAGTAACAAAGGGTTATACCCGAAGAGAAAACCACCCCTTTTCAGGGGTGGTCATTATTTGGGAGAATATAATGATTAATAGAGCACAGTTTGGTTTTTATGAAATTAATATTGATTACTTAAAATATTTGAATGAGTATGATTCAGAGGTATATTATAATTTGAAATATAAAAAGGATTTAAAACCTTTTATTGGAATTATATTATTAGTAAATGAATTTGAGTATTTTATACCATTATCATCAGCAAAAGAAAAACACAAAAAATGGAAAAATATATCTAATGAACATATATTAATTTATGAGATAATAGATAATGAAAAAATAAAATCTTTTGATATATTTAAAGATTTTTCTAAAACTCAAAAATTACATATATTAGGAGTAATTGATATCAAGAAAATGATTCCAGTTCCAAAAGGAATGTATAAAAAAGTTTTATTTAAAAACTTAGAGGAAAGTTATAAGGTTTTGATTAATAAAGAATTCAAGTTTTGTTTGAAAAATAGAGAAAAGATACAAAAAAACGTAGAAAAAATCTATAAGAAACAAAAGGAAAGAAATATAATTGGATATGGTGCATGCAATTTTTTGAAGTTGGAACAGGCCATGTTAAAATGGAATATAGTAGAATAATAAAGGCGACTCATTAAACCGATTTTTAAAAAAATTTGATTAATGAGTCGTTAATTTTATAATAGAAAAAATACTTGGGATTAAAAATAAAAATTGTGAGTTCGGAGAAGTTGATTTTATAGAGTGGTTCCCGTAATAATTTTATAAAATCATTTCTAACTTTCATTAAATTTCACATGTAAAAATTTGAAAAAAACTGCTTATAGGTATATAATTAAGTGTTGGCAAAATTTTAATATAAAGAGGATAGCATGAAAAAATTAATAGAAAAAATGCTGGATCTTTACAAAGAGCCTAGATACAAAAGTATAGTTAACTACATATTCTTTGGGGTTTGTACGACGCTAGTAAATGTTGTTACATATTTTATTTTGTATTACTATGGGATGGAAGTTAGACCAGCGAATTTAATATCTATAACATTATCGATTTTATTTGCATATTTTGTTAATGCTAAGTATGTATTTAATTCGAAGGCTGTAGGATTTAAGAAGGTATTTTATGAACTTAGTAAATTCTTTACTGCTAGATTATCTACACTTGTTATAGAAGTATTTGGAGTAGAATTATTCATTTACTTAGGAATGAACGCATATTTAAGTAAATTTATTATTCAATTCGTAGTACTTGTTGCTAATTATGTTATTAGTAAATTTTTAGTTTTCACAAAGGAGAAAAATAACTAATGAAATGGTTTATTACAGATATGGATGGAACTTTTTTAAATGATAAAAAAGAAGTTGCACCAAATGCAAAAGATGTAATAGTAAAACTGCAAGATAAAGGAAGTAAATTCATAATTGCCACGGGAAGACCTGATATTGCGGTTAAGCATTATTATTACAACTTAGGGATGAACGATGTAGTTATTTCTAATAATGGAAGTTTAATTAGAAATCTATCAACAGGTGAAATAGTTTATCAAAAGAGTTTTAAAATAGAAGAAATTGAAAAAATTTATAACATGTTTAAAGAACTAAATGATGATGAGATAGAATTTCACGTGTATACATTAAATTATATTTATTGTAACCATTTGTCATTTAGTATGGCTAGAATGAAGAAACTTGAAGTAGATATGCCAGAGGAACTGAAAACGCCAATGTATATTCATGATGACATTATAGGTGAAATCAAGAAGAATAAAGAAGATTGTCAAAAAATTATGATGATTGCCAAAAATCATGATAAAGTAGTGGACTTCTTTAACAAGGTGAGTGAAGTTCTAGAAGTAGATGGAACATTCTCGGCAACTGATTTCTTCGATATTATGCCAAAAGGATGTAATAAAGGAACAGCCATTGAAAAATTAGCTGAATATTATAATTCTCCAATAGAAGATTGTGTAGTATTTGGTGATAATTTTAATGATAAAGAAATGTTCGATGTAGCAGGATGGAGTGTTTGTCCAAATAATGCTAAAGAAGAAATTCAAGAAATGTGTGATGAAGTTATCGGAAATAATAATGATTTTTCTGTCATTAAATATGTGGAAGATTATTACGAAAAAATTAAATAAATACTTGATAACTTAGCGAAAATTTGATAAATTAGAAGGTAGCGTATTAATTACCTATATAGCGATTTACATATAAATAATTTTATATTTGATTACTATAAATTGTACAATGAAAAATAAAATAAAGGAGAACTTTCATGAGAGGAAGAAGAAATGAGAAGAAAAAGTTCAGTAGAATTATTGCTTTCTTATCATTAGTTGTTATTATTCTTACATCAATAGGATTAACATCAAAATCTAATGCTGAAAAAGTAAATCTTGGACTGGATCTTCAAGGAGGATTTGAGGTACTATACCAAGTAGAACCTCTTAAAGAAGGTCAAACTATAGATGAAGCAGCTGTTAAGGCAACTGCCGACACTATTAGTAGACGTATTAACATACTTGGAGTAAGTGAACCGGTTATTACTGTTGAATCAGGAAATAGAATTCGTGTTGAACTTGCAGGGGTAAAAGATCAAGAAACAGCTCGTAAAGTATTATCAACGCAAGCGAACTTAACTATTCGTGATATTGAAGACAAGGTATTGTTAGACGGTTCTGATTTAGAAGAAAACGGAGCATCTCAAGGATTCGATCAAAATAACAAACCTGATGTTAACTTAAAATTAAAAGACGCTGATAAATTTGGTAATATTACTTCAGAAATCAGTAAACGTCCTCAAGGTCAAAACTTAATGGTTATTTGGATGGACTTCAATGAAGGAGATTCATTTAAGGCTGAAGCAGCTAAAGAGAAACCTAAATATGTTTCCGCACCACAAGTAGCTCAAACTATTAATTCAAAAGATGTTCAAATTACAGGGAACTTCACCGTAAAAGAAGCTAAAGAAATGGCAGCGTTATTAAACTCTGGAGCTTTACCTGTAAAATTAACAGAGATTTACTCAAACTCTGTAGGAGCTCAATTTGGAGCAGATGCATTGCAACAAACAGTATTAGCAGGAGCTATAGCGTTAGCTATTATTTGTATATTTATGTTAGTGATCTATCGTGTTCCTGGATTCGTAGCTAGTGTCATGATGGTTGCTTACGTATATATTACGGTAGTATTCTTCAATATGATTTCAGGGGTACTTACACTTCCTGGTATTGCAGCCTTAATCCTTGGGGTTGGTATGGCGGTTGATGCTAATATTATCATGTATGAAAGAATTAAAGAAGAAGTGCGTGCTGGATATCCATTGAAAAAAGCATACTTAGATGGAGCTAAACAGTCGTTATGGACAATCTTTGACTCGCAGTTTACTACAGTAATCGCTGCAATAGTGCTATTTATCTTTGGTACAAGTAGTGTTAAAGGTTTTGCGACAATGTTACTATTATCAATATTAGTCAGCTTTATAACGGCAGTATTTGGTACTAGATTATTACTAAGTTTATTAGTAAATTCTAATATTTTTAATAACCATCCAGGGTACTTTGGTGTTAGTAAGAAGAGTATTCACGAAACTAAGTTTGGTATAAACTCACTTAACTTAAGTACTAAGTTTGAATGGTTGAGCTTTACTAAGCACATGAAGAAATTCTTTGCTTTAAGTATTGCGATTATGATTGCGGGATCTGCATCTTTAGGAATGTATAAATTGAACTTAGGTATTGACTTCTCTAGTGGTACACGTATTGATGTAGCCGCAAATACTGAATTATCAGTAGATAAGATTCAAGAAGATTTAAATGCTTTGAAAGTGAAAGAAGAAAAAATAGTTGTTTCACCGGATAAAAAACAGGCAACGGTACACTCTAAAGAGAGCTTTGCACAAGATAAATCGATAGAAATCAAAGAATACTTTGCTAAAAAGTATGAAAAAGATACTAACTTAAGTGTTGTATCTCCAGTAATAGGAAAAGAATTAGCTAAAAATGCATTATTTGCATTAATGTATGCTTCTATTGGTATTATCATCTATGTAGCATTCAGATTCGAATGGCGTATGGGACTTACGAGTGTTATCGCCTTACTGCATGACGTATGTATCATCATTTTCATCGCGAGCTTATTAAGATTAGAAATAGATATTACATTCATCGCAGCAGTATTAACAATCGTAGGTTACTCAATTAACGATACTATCGTTACATTTGACCGTATTCGTGAACATATGCGTCATGAGAAAGTTTTAACATCAAAAGAACAAATTTATAAAGTAGTAGACGTATCACTAAGACAAACATTAACTCGTTCTATTAATACAGTATTAACAGTTATAATCACGGTTATAGTTATGTTATTAGTAGGAAGTAGTTCAATTTACTCATTCAATGTGGCGTTACTTATTGGATTAATCTTTGGTTTATATTCATCACTATTTATTGCAGCACAATTGTGGGCAGTATTAAAAGTACGTGAATTAAACAAAAAAGGAAAAATCGAAATAAATATACGTCAATCTCCAAGAGAGAGAAAAGAAAACGATAAAGTTTTAGTATAGGAATATAAATACTCAAAATTAAGGAAACTTAGTTTTGAGTATTTTTTTATTAAATATTAGTGTATTGTTACGAATTTTAAAGGCTCTTTGTCAAGTGCGGTTGATTATGAAAATTAAGAGGAGTGGCTGACCCAAGAGTCCTAAATTTTAAAAAAGTGTATATGATAACTTATAGACGCAGTGGTTTATTAATATCTAAATTCGCTTTATGAAAGCTTTTTAGATATCTAATAAACTGTGCGGGGGTGATTCGACAAAATCAATTTTGATGTGTACCCAAAATTCTGGACACATATATATTTAGTTTAGACAAGTGG
>NZ_CAURJN010000056.1:0-6339 GCF_963525165.1 uncultured Gemella sp. | reverse complement strand
CCAAATGATATCGCAGTATTTACAGCGATGGGAATGTGTTGGAGTGGATACTTAAGTACACACATAGGTATGATGGATGCACTTGGAGTTAGAAAATTATCTTCAAAAGCAATTCTTTCTCATACTATCGGGGGAATTGCGGCTGGGATTATAGCTCACTATTTATTCTTGTTATTAGGATAATAAATAATAAAATTTTTAGAGATGGGGCTGACCTAAAAGCCCTAAATTTTAACAACGTGTATATGATAACTCATAGACGTAGAAGTTTATTGATATCTAAATTTGCTTTATAAAAGTTTTTTAAATATGCAATAAACTTTGTGGGGGTGACTCAACAAAATCTTGTTTCTTAAGAAATCATGATTTTTGAGGCACTCCCTTTTTTTATTGTTATAGATTTTAGAAACTTATTGAAATTTTCATTGAAAAACTATTGATGGACGTTATTAATTTTTATGATTCCTTGAAGAGAAGTATTGGAAGTAGTATAATTAAACTATATGTACTTTTTAACAAATATTATAAAAGGGGAAACTCGTATGAGTAGATTTAAGAGTATTAATTTTTATTATACCTTAGGTATAATGTTAGTTATTTCGTTAGCTGCGAAATATCTTGCGCAAGTGCCGGCATTAAAACTTTTTGGGCATTTGGTAATTGCCCTTGTTATTGGTATGGCGTTACAAATGTCGAAAGGGTTGAAAGAACAGGTTAAGGCGGATATTCCGTTCATAAGTAATAAGTTCTTACGCCTTGGGATAATTTTATTAGGATTTAAGTTGGCGTTAGATAGGCTTCTAGCTGAAGGTAAGAAAACATTAGTCGTTGCCTTCTTTATTGTGCTGTTTATGATAACTTTAACGTACTTTATGTGTCGTGCATTTAAAGTAGATCACGAACTTGCCTTACTTTCTTCATGTGGTTGTGGTATATGTGGTGCTGCGGCTGTCATGGGGGTAAGTGGTCAACTTCGTGCGAAAACTGATAATAGTGTTCTTGCTGTTGCGGTAGTAGCGATACTTGGTACAGTGTTTACCTTAGTAGAGGTGACGTTGCAACCTTATTTAGGTTTGGATGCGTATAATTACGGTGTATTTACTGGAGGAAGTCTTCATGAAATAGCTCATGCAGTTGCAGCAGGAGGTGCAGGGGGGCAAGTAGCTCTTGATGCTGCGATTCTTACTAAGTTATCACGTGTTCTTATGTTGATTGTTGTGGCAGGCGTGCTGATTGTAGTTAATAAAAAGACTCAAGATGAGACGAAAGGTAAAGTTCCTATGCCGTACTTTATCCTAGGGTTTATCTTTATGAGTATTTTAGGAAGCTATGTTACTTTTTTAAAACCGCTAGCGCCTTACTTCGTTGATGCAGCGTATATCTTCTTAGGTATGGCGATGGCAGCTCTCGGTATGAGCGTTAACTTTAAAGTTATTAAAGAACGTGGTGTACGAGTATTCACAGCGTGCTTCTTATCATCTGTAATCTTGATGATAGTTTGTTACGCAGTTGCTAGATTTATTTTTTAAAAGTAGGATAATCTAAATTGGATAAAAATACAAATAGAAAGCTAAATAGGAGCTGCTCCAAAAGTCCTTAAATTTAACAGAGTTCATATGGGGGCTCATAGACGCGGTGGTTTATTGATACCTAAATTCGCTTTATAAAAGTTTTTTAGATATCTAATAACCTGCGTGGGGTTGACTCAACAAAATCGATTCTATGAAATCGCGATTTTTGAATCACTCCCTTGACAGTTGATTAAGAGAAATAGTACAATGTGAGTAGAGGAAATTAGTGTTATTAACCTTTACGGAGTTATAATATGCAGATGCTACGTATATATTCTGTTGAGTATATGCGTAGTGTTTTGTTATATTTGGAACAATATAGAGATATAAAGAAGTAAGGTTATGTAATTTAAACACAAAGGAGAACTATTATGATAATTACAGATTTACTAGGGATTAAATATCCAATTTTTCAAGGGGCGATGGCTCAAATAGCGAGACATGAGCTTGTTTCAGCGGTATCTAATGCTGGTGCGTTAGGAATACTGGCATCAGGGGGAGTAAGTCCTGAAGAACTACGTAAAGAGATCCAACAGTGCAAAGAATTGACTGACAAACCTTTTGCAGTTAATCTAATGCTTATGATGCCGAATATCGATAAGATAATTGATGTTGTTATTGAAGAAGGTGTCAAAATCGTCACAACAGGGGCGGGAACACCTAGAAAATTCATGCCACGCTTAAAAGAAGCGGGGATAAAAGTTATTCCGGTTATTCCTTCTGTGAAAGCTGCGGTGAAAATGGAAGAATTAGGCTGTGACGCTGTTGTTGTAGAAGGGATGGAAGCTGGAGGACACGTTGGAAGTAGCACTACTATGGCATTATTACCACAGGTAACAAGTGCGGTGAATATTCCTGTGATTGCGGCTGGTGGTATTGCTGATGGCCGTGGAATGGCTGCGGCATATTGTTTAGGAGCGAGTGGAGTTCAGATGGGAACTGTATTCTTAGCTTCAGAAGAATGTCCGGTGACAGATGCATATAAAAATATGATCTTAGAAGCGGTCGATACATCGACTACCTTAACCGGAGAAAAATTTGGAGCGCCTGTGCGTGGTATTAAAAATGAACTTACAAAAAGATATCATGAACTAGAAGAACAATCTTCAACTCTTATGGAATTAGAAGAGCTAACGCTAGGGTCATTAAAGCGCGCCGTTTATGATGGTGATGTAGAAAATGGTTCAGTAATGGCAGGACAAATAGCAGGGCTAGTTAATGAAATTCGCTCTGTTAAAAACATAATAGAAGATATCGTAAAAAAAGCAAAAGAAGTATTGAATGGTACAGAAATATAAAGAATGTAAGAATGCTTTTGAAGTTGAAAAATGAAATTAACAAAAATGTCTCTAAAGGAATATTTGCTATAAAAATATGGCATTTACCTTTAGAGATTTTTTTAACGTAATTAATATAAGTAATTTTAAAGAGGGTCTAAGTTGTTTTATAGAGTATAGGTAAAATTTTAGGAGAGGATAAAATTATCCCAGTTTAGAATTGATAAATATTTTTCTATAATGAATTTATATTTTTATTGAAATATTGAATAGAAAAAAATATATAAAAGCTGTTTTTATTATCGATAATTTTTATGTTTATAACCAATATATTTATATTTTGTATAAGTTCGTGTTGAATGATTCAGGCTTTTTTGTTAAAATAAAAGGGATAACTATTATTTTATTATTAAAAAATTAATTTTTAAAAAAACTATTTATGAAATAAAATAATTCTTTAATGTAAATAATGTATAATATTTTAATAATATTTAAATTTTAAGTAGTGAATATTTAGAGTTAGAAAAAATTTAAATAGTTAATTTTTATATGCTGGAATAAATTAATTTTAGTTTGTTAAAATAATTAGTAGATTATACAAAATAACATAGATAATAAATGAAAGGAAAAGTTCGAATGGGAAGATATATAGTAGGTAATGGTTCTGATACATGGAATTTAGCGGATGCATATGCTGCCGTTACAGATGGTGATATTATCGAGTTTGAAAAAGGTTTTAGCTTTGATTTATCCGGTGATTACTGGATGATTGATAAAAATATAACTATCTGTGGGTATGTTGAGGTTGATGAGAATGGTGGACGAATGCTATATAGTTCGTTCTACGGACGAATTATAATAGCGGAAAATGCTGATGTAGTAATAGAGGATATATGTCTATATTCTATTAAAGAAGGAAATGTTATAGTTATACAAAAAGGTGGTAAATTAACCTTATCAGGTTCTCTCATAGGATCAACAGTAAGTGATAATGATTATGGATTAGTTTGGAGTAATGGTGGTTTTGTTGAAATAGATAATCTAACCTTAACTTTAGAGGGGAAATCAAGAGCCATAACTGTTGAAAATAGTAGTACATTAAATATTAAAAATAGTACTAATTTAGCTAATGTAACCTGTAATAACTCAGAAGTTAGCATAATGAACAGTAGAATTGTTAATCATATAGGCAATGGGATAAATGCAAAAAAATCAAAAGTAGAGATAATTGATACATACATAGAGGGAAGCCTAGTAGATGTAGAAAATCGTTATCCTATTGTTTGGGGAAGTGAGAGTAGTTTTGTAGTAAAGAATTCTGAAATTCGACAACCGCAATATCCTAGTGCGGTTTTTATAAAAGATAATTCAGTTTTAGAACTAGAAAATAATTTGATAACGAATGTAACTGTATTTAATAGTCGTGTAAAATTATATGATACTACGATATTAGAGTCGCTTTTCATAAGAGACTTTAGTTTATGTATTTCTAATGGTAAGTTAGATGTTAAAGGTGAGAGTTTAAAAAAAGTAGAGATATTTATTGATAATAATTCTGTCTTAAACGCAGAAGAAGTAGTTTTAAATAAGTTATCTAACCCTAATGTGCGTACGGCTGAAAATTCCTTAATGCGAATGAGGATATTGAGTACAAAAAATATAGAAAAAAAAGACTTAAAATTTGAAGTTGATGATACAAGTGAAGTTGTTGATTTAAATAATCTAATAAAAGAGGAAACTGTAGCGACAGAGAACAATCAGCAAACAGAAAAAGTTAAAGAAAGTGTTCCTACTATCCAACAACTTGATAATCTTATTGGACTTAGAAGAGTTAAGGAAGAAATATCTAAGATGTTACGCATAGTTGACTTCAATAATAAGAGAATAGCTCAAGGACATACTCCAGAAAAACAAGCCTTGCATGCAGTATTCGTAGGTAATCCAGGGACGGGGAAAACAACTGTTGCGCGTTTAATGGGTAAAATTTTATTTGAAAAAGGAGTTTTACCAGGAAGAGACGGGAAATGTGTCTTTGTAGAAGCGAAAGAATCTGACTTAATTTCATCTAATGTTGGAGGTACAGCATTAGAAACTAAGAAGTTATTAAATAAAGCGCTGGGTGGAGTGTTATTTATAGATGAGGCGTATACTTTAGATAAAAAAGGTAGCGTGAATTTTGGTATTGAAGCGATTAATACAATATTAGCGTTTATGGAAGATCACCGTGACGAAATAATGATAATCTTCGCAGGTTATACAAAAGAAATGGATCAATTCTTAAAATCAAATCCAGGGTTAAAATCTCGTGTACCGAATACATTTGATTTTGAAGACTACTCACCAGATGAAATTGTTCAAATTGGTAATAAATATCTAGAAAGTAAGAGTTATGTATTAGAAGATCAAGCTTATTATAACAGTTATGTTAAGAATGCGTACAAAGCATCATTAGATAAGAGTAATGCTAGATGGATTAGAAATGTAAATGAAAGTATCTTAAAATCAGTAGCGAATCGAGTAGTTGAAAATGATGAAGATGATGTTACAACAATTAAAAATATTGATATTAAGGCTGTTAAAAATATCGGAAAATATGAAGATGATGGAACTAAAAAAGATGAGATGGAAGAGCTCAACAAACTTATTGGAATTAAGAAAGTTAAAACGCAGGTTGAAGAATTTATTGCTCTTGCTGAAATCAATAAAAAACGTGCTGAACAAGGAAAATCGACTTCATCATTCTCATTACATTCTCTATTCTTAGGAAATCCAGGAACAGGGAAAACTACTGTGGCACGCTTAGTAGGAAAAGTGCTGTATCAAAAAGGTGTGATAGCTGAGAATAAACTTGTAGAAGTAAGTAGAACAGACTTAGTAGCAGGATATATAGGTCAAACAGCACCTAAAACACGAAAAATCTTAGAAAGTGCGTTAGGAGGAGTATTATTCATAGATGAAGCATATGCGCTAAATAGCGGAAGTGGTAATGACTTTGGACAAGAGGCGTTAGATGAGATTCTTAAGTTTATGGAAGATCATAGAGATGACATCGTAATAATCTTTGCAGGATACACGAAAGAAATGGGAGAGTTCTTAAATGTGAATTCTGGACTACGTAGTAGAATTCCGAATACATTTGATTTCGAAGATTATACAGAAGAAGAAGTAGTGGAAATAGGTCTTCTGGGACTAGATAAATATGGTTATGAACTAGATCGTGAATATTATGGAGAAGTAATTAAAGATTTATACAGAAATAATGATGGAAGTAATGGTCGATGGGTAAGAAATATAAATGAAAAAATTATTACTAATATGTCAACTCGTATAGCGCGTGAAGGTGGAGATAACCTTGATGAAATTACAAATGAAGATATAGAAAAAGTAAAGGAGAGAATGGATGGTTAATAAAGATGACGACGTGGTAGCGCCCCCTAAAAAAGATGATGTAGTAATGCCACCGAAAAGAGACGATGTGGTAGCCCCACCCA
>NZ_CAURJN010000055.1:0-7005 GCF_963525165.1 uncultured Gemella sp. | reverse complement strand
GTTATATTATCCACAGTCGATTCACGATAATCTTTCCCATCTGTATCAGCTGCAAAACCTTTTTTATCATAAGGTGTTATTACTTTCCCTGATCCTAAATTTACTGTTTTTGTTTTAAAAGTCTTCCAAGCATTAATTAATCTATAATTAACATCAACCTCTTTTTTAAAATTAAGTACATCACTGCCATCTGGCTTGCTTTCTGGAGCACCATTATAATTCGCTTTTGTTGGTTCAGCAACACCCTTCCCTAATACTGCATCCACCGTAACATTTTTCGATGGATCTTTAATATCTGTAAAAGTAGTCGCTGAATTTGAAAGGACTTTTGACGTATCCGTCACTACCGTAGCTGAATCAACCTCACTTGAACTTACATTAGCTGATGCTATTCCAGTATTAGCTAGTAATCCTAGACCAACAATCATCACAGCACCGATTAATTTCGAATCAGTTCGTCCATCTTTATATTTTCTTAATGAAAACTTCTCTTTCCTATTATTTTTAAACATATTTTCCGCTCTCTTTCCTATCCCTACTATTTTTTAATGATAAAACGCCCAAAAACTTATTTTCCCGCGTCTATTTATCGTTTCAGTGATACAAAAAACTTCTCCATAAAATTTATCTAAATATCAAACTCTCAAATACCCTAATGCACACTTGAATTTTTGATTATTTCCTAGTATTAAACACACCACAAATCTTTTTTTGTAAATAAACCATTAAAAAATATTAAAAATTTATATCGCCATTCTATTCTATATCAAGTATAGTTGCCTTTTAAAGTTTAGCATACCCTATGATTTTTATCAAGAAATCTTGTGTTTTTTAATATATATTTTTTATCCTTCATCTCTAATTAAGCTACAACAAAAAAAATATTAACTAAATGAATAATCGATATATTTTCTTATTAAAGAATATTTGTTAAATATACCCTCTGATGTTTCTATTTCAAAAAAACCTTATTATGCGTTTCTATAGAGAATTCATATCTGTTATCAGGCTTCTTCTACAAAAAAACTTCACAATAAGGAATTTTAATAACATGTATATTCATTTGTTTTATAGATATTTTTACTTTACTTTCAAAACTTCTATATAAGCATCTGCCGCCTTTTGTTTTATATATTCATTTGCAAATGTCGAAGAAGAATATTTACCTTCTTTTTGATATTCGCTAAGTAGCTCCACTAATTCTTCAAACGAATTGAACGTTTTTATATCATCGCATATACTCGCATAATATTTATGAGCTAAATCAACGTTTGAAAGTAGACAGACTAAACCTTTCGAAGACGCTTCTACCGCTGCATTAGCGAAACATTCACTAAGAGAGCAAGAAATATAACCTTCATAATTTTCATAAGGCACCTCGTTTACAAACCCCGCGAACTTAACATTTTTAGGCAAATCTTCTTTTTTGTATCCTTTTGGCAAATTACCATAAATAGATAACGTGCTATCCGGAGTTTGCCTAAACGCTTCTATCGCTAGTTCACATTTTTTTATTACCGTCATATTACCGACCATGCACCAATCTTTCACGTTTGTATATACTTTTTCTATAACTTCTTCTACATATACAGGCGGTAAAAATCTAACCTTGTCACTTCCAAGACGATTTTCTAAAACAGGACTCGCTACAATATTACTACACCATCCCTGTAATACAAACTTCATAAATGGCGCTAGTATATTATAATGCGTATATGCAAACAATTCTCTTTTAGTATTTTGGAAAAACTTTCTAAGCTGCAACGGATATTCATTAACCATATCTATAATAAATCTATCGTCCACCATTGAATTTTCCACTAAGTATTCACTCACAAGCTGCCACTGCGATAATATTTCCCCAGTTTTTGTCACATGGTATTTATGATAATTTTCCGAAACATCACCCTCCAACACTACCCCCTCTTTTCCATAGAGGATAAATCCGTTTGTTTTTGGGATATACCTATATAATAGTTGTGAGGTATAACATTCTACATTTCCATTTTTATAATGAACAAGCCCCACAAAACCTTCTTTAGTATATTCAACTTTCAAGACATCTTCCAACGTATCAGCAAAACTTTTATCAACACTAGGTTTATCTCTTGCTATGTCCGATTTCTCAAAAATAACATGATAAAAATTCTCAAATCCCAATCCCTCAAGAGTTTCTACAAAGTTAGGAACAAAAACAGATAAATTAGTAATAATCAACTACTGATCAACGCCTATTTGTTTAAAAATATTCTGGCGAGCCAGTTGACTTCTTTCAAATCCGTAAATATTAAACGACACACCCTCTTTTATCGTAAATACTTTAGTCATCTCTTACCTTATCACATCTTCTAGTCTTAATCCACGGCTCCTTGCGAGTCTACTTCTAAAGAGCATTCTTTTTTTATAAGATTCTGACAGTCTATAATGCGCCATCACCGTATTTAGCACCACAGCATTATTTTTCGTCACCATACGAGCCCATAAATGCCAATCTTCAAATCCATCAAATTCCGAATCATATCTTCCCGCTTCTTCATAGGCTTTCTTTTTGAAAATAACCGTAGAGTGGTTGAACACATTCCTATAGGCTAAAGTTAGCCATAATTGTTCTCCTGAAAGAGTGTTAAAATAATTTCTTCTTATACCTCCAGGAAGCTTACTTTCATTATCTACAACTTTTGAACCAATAATATCCAAATTCAGATTCAAGTCCAACTCATTAAAAAGAAAATCTAAATGCCACGGCATCCAGCTGAAGGCAATTTTTAATACTTGAATAATTCCACCAGCTAAGAACCCGGCTACTAACGCTCCTAAGAATCCTGAAGGAGTATATGCTAATAAATCACTTTTCAGACCTAAAATACTTGGATCTGCTAAAATACCACCGATCATACCAACGATGAATCCAGGACGGTCAGCAATAGAACGACCGATGAACCCAGCTAGGATTGGTAACATCATACTAAATGAAATTTTACCGAAGTAGAATAACACTTCTGCAACTTTGTTATAAGACGGATCTTCTGGATCAAATGATTTAATACCCCAGATGAATGATAATGCGATAAGAATACCACCAGCTACTACGAATGGCAACATGTTACTTACACCTTCCATTAGGTGTTTGTAAGCTCGACGTCCGATACTTTCATTTGCTGAAGATTCTTCAGATGAATCTACTGCTCTATCATGTTTATAGATAGGAGCTTTTCCGTCTAAGATTGTTTGGATTAGTTCTTCTGGTTTGTTAATTCCGTCAGCTACTTTAGTCATAATTGTTGGATGACCATCAAAACGTGCAACTTCTACTTTTTTATCAGCCGCTACTATGATTCCCGCTGCTCTTTCGATATCTTCTTTTGTAAGTTTGTTTTCTACACCGATTTGACCGTTTGTTTCTACTTTAACATCTAGTCCCATCGCTTTTGCTGTTTCTTTGATTTTTTCTGCAGCCATAAATGTGTGAGCAATACCTGTTGGACAAGCTGTTACCGCAATGATATATAGTTTTTCTCCGCTTGGAGCTACTGGTTTTTCTTCTTTTGGATCTTCTGTTTTTGCTACGAAGTCTGCAAATACTTTTTCTACGTCTGCTTTCGTAGTAGCTTTATCTAATCCTGCTTTTACATCTGCATCCATAAGAGCTTGTGATAATGATGCTAGGGCTTTAAGGTGCTCATCTGCTCCTCCATCTGGCGCACTAATCATGAAGATGTGTTTTGCAGGTTGTCCGTCAAAACTTTCCCACTCAATACCTTCGTCACTTTTCGTATAAACGATTATCGCTTTATCGAAGTCTGCACTTTTTTCATGAGGGATAGCTACGTTTTCTCCTACTCCTGTAGTTGATTAAGCTTCATGAGCTAGCAATGCGTTTAAGAAATTTTCTTTACTCGCGATAATATTTTTTTCTACTAACATGCTTGTTAGTTTATCCAGAGCTTCTTTTTTATCAGTAGCTCTGAATCCGAATTGAACTAAGTCATAATTTAGAACATCTGTTAATTTCATTTCTTTCTCCTTTGTTGGTTGCATATTTCCGAGGAAATATTTTATTTTTCTATAGATAATTTATTAAAATTTTATTTTAATTTCTTAACTTCGATTTGTGGTAGTAATTCTTCAATTAGCTTCTTACTTCCTACACCTACTGAGAATGATGTCGCACCTCCTGAAGCCGATGCATAGCGTAGGGCTTCTTGATAGTTTTTTGTTTCGTTGTACTTCGCAACAAACATCGCAAGCATACTATCTCCTGCCGCAACAGTCGATACTATCTTACCTTCAGCTACGTTTACTTCGAATACTTCTTTATCTTCAGTTAGTAGTAAAGCTCCGTCTGCTCCACGTGAAACAAGGACATTTTTCGCACCACGTTCTTGTAATTTTTCAGCGTATTGCAAGATTTCTTCTATGCTATTTAAAGTTACACCAAACATTTCACCAAGTTCGAATTCATTCGGTTTAACTACAAACGGTTTGTATTGAAGTGTGTCCAACACTAACTCTTTATTACTGTCAACTACTAATGTAGCCCCAGACTCTGACACTCTCTTTGCTATAGCTTTGAAGTCTTCTATACCCATTCCCGCGATAACATTACCTGATAAGAATACCACATCTTCTTTCGTCAGTACTTCTAACTTTGTAAAAAAGTCGCTCACGTTATCTAAGTTTACACTACTACTTTGACCGTTAATTTCAGTCTCAGTTTCTGTAGTTAACTTCATGTTGATTCTAGTCGCTCCACGCATTTCTACAAAATCATGTTTTACACCTAAGTTATCTAGTTCTGATTTTATAAAATACCCTGTGAATCCAGCGACAAACCCCCACACCTTACTATCAACACCAACATTGTTTAGTAAAATAGAAATGTTAATACCTTTTCCACCTACTACATACTTCGCTTCTTGGGTTCTATTTAGCTTTCCAAGTGCAAAATTTTCTGCAGTTGTCAGCATGTCAACAGCTGGATCTAAAGTAATTATATAATACACTATTGCTCCTCCTTTATACTTTTTACTTCTATTATGTTTTCAAATTTCTTATATTCTTCTGGAACTTCATAAGATACGATGATTACATCATCTAATTCGGCGAATTTTTGGAATTTTCTATGTCCGAATTTTGACTTATCAGCAAGAATGTACTTCCTCTTACCGTTTTTTAGCGCCGTCACTTTGATAAATGCTTCATTTTCTTCGGCTGTCGTTACACCAAAAGTTTCATCTATCCCATTACAACCTACAAAACACATATCAAAGCTGTATTTCTTCAATTGTTCGATAGCAACCGAACCGATGACAGCTTGTGTAGAACGTTTTATCGTTCCACCTAATATTATTGTATAAATTTTATTATTAATAAGTTTCGGTAAATGATATATTGAATTCGTCACAACAGTTATCCTTCTATCACGAAGATATTCTATCATTTCATATGTCGATGTCCCCGCATCAAGATAAATCGTCTGCCCTGATTGTAAGATATTATCGCAAATATACTTCGCGACCTCTCTTTTTTCCTGTAGAAAGTCTGCACGTTTTGCTTCGACACTTTCTTCACTACCTCGAGCCGCTGAGCGTTTCATCGCACCACCGTGTGTTCTATATAATAAATTTTTATCTTCTAGATTTGTAAGATCTCGTCTTATCGTAGCTTCTGAAACATTACAATGCTCCATCAACTCCTTTAGATTTAACGAACCTCTCTCATCTAATAAATCTAAAATCTTATTCCATCTTTCATTCAACATTTTCTTCTCTCCTAACTCCCATGATTATTATATCTAATATAATATAGCTATTCAATCAAATTCAAGCAAAAACACTCACAAATAATCAAAATAAACAATTAAAATGAGTGTTTTAGTTTTAATATTTGATTGTTTTTCTAAATAATGAGCGTTTTTTTGTTTTCATATTTATTTCTAAGGTGTTTTTCCAAACACATGAGTAATCTTGCATCAATCCAGTTTTTTTTGAGATTATTATCACAAATTCTTTTCCACGAAACAGATGAGTGATTCCCTATTCTTGCTGCAATATCCATTAGTATCAAAAATATGTCTTTCAGCTCTTTTTACTCACCTGTTCAATAAAAATTTCAGACTTACACCTATTCATTTTTACTACTCGTAAGTATTATACTTTAAAGTAGTAAAATTATCGAATAAGAAAAAAACATGAATTCATATTAAAAATACCCAAAGAATAATTAATTAAAAATTATTTCTTTGAGTGTTTTCTTAATTTCAGAAGGACAATATATTAATTCTACAATTTTAATAAATTGTATTTAGTTAATTAGTAATCTCCTCTTTCTTCTATTAAAGCAGTATATTTTCTTAACGTTTTTTGGTGTGTAAATAATGTGTAAAATGCAATAGGGATGTTTATTAATAATTTTACTAGTTCCATCGCAAGATACGTTAATAAGAATGTTATTACTGTATCTGAAATACTTTTTCTAGAACTCACTTTATAACCCCCTGTCCACATTCTTTTTACAGATCCTGTTGTGTGATTCATTCCACTAGCAATAGAAGCACTCGCTGATACTGAGAAGTATCTAGCGAATAACTGCGATCCTGCCCCACCTTTATATCTTTGATAATCCGCAAACCAGCAGTACGTAAAGTTTGAAGCTAATACGTAAAGTGTTATTATCACTTTCTCAAAATCACTAAAAGTTCCAAATACAACAAATATCAATAACGACCAGATTAAATATCCTGATAGATAAAACTTAATTCCCATTTTAGGAGTTTTAATTTTATCTTCTTTCTGTTGTGCTTGCCCTGACTGTGGCGGTGCTACTACGTCACCTGATCTTTTCGGTGGCGCTACCACATCGTCTCTTTTCGGCGGTATTACTACATCATCTTTTTTGGGTGGGGCTACCACATCGTCTCTTTTCGGTGGCATTACTACATCATCTTTTTGGGGTGGGGCTACCACATCGTCTCTTTTCGGTGGCATTACTACATCATCTTTTTTG
>NZ_CAURJN010000054.1:0-7104 GCF_963525165.1 uncultured Gemella sp. | reverse complement strand
TACAGAAGTAGAAGTAGGAAAAGATGGAACAGTAACGGTAACATTACCAGACGGAACAAAAGCAACAATTCCAGGAAGCAAAGCTGTAGAAGAAGAGCTTAAAGGAGGAGTTAAAGCACCAGAGAGAACACTAGTTAAAGATCCAAGCAACTTAACAGATGCAGAAAAAGAAGCTGTCAAAGAAGCATTAATTAAAGCGAATCCAAAACTTAAAGATCCTAAAGTGAAGATTACAATCTCAGCAAAAGGAGATGCTACAATTGTTTATCCAGATGGAAAAGTAGTAGTAATCCCAGGAAGCGACTTAGTAGAAGTTAAAGTAGTTAATAATCGAAGCAATGGTACTAGTGAAATAAACGGAAATTCTAATGCACAAGCTACAAACGCTAAATTAGGACAGCGTTTAGCAAACACAGGTACAACTGAAACTAATACTGGATTAGCAGGATTAGGGTTAGGAATCCTAGGTGGATTATTTGCAGCAAGACGTCGTAAAAACGATAAAAACTAATTTAAAGTTTATAATAAATCTTTAAGTATAGTAAAAAGCCCTCGAAAAAATCGAGGGCTTTTTTGGTTCTTTACCAAGTACGGTTGATTATGAAAAGTAAGCATCCAATAACTAGGTATCTATCCTCCAACAAAAATTTCTTTATAATACAAACATAAAGAAGAAATGGAGGAAGATAAAATGTCAAAACAAACTGTATCATTAGACATTGGCTATTCATCAAAAAAAGAAGGGAAATCTAATGCTATTCTGCTGAAGCTCCGTAAGGAGAGAATGGAATGGGATACCTTACCAGTAGAGGTGTGACATCAAAAACGAGAAGAAATAAAACCAATTATGGATGAATTTTTTGATTGGTGTTGCGAGCACTCTGTACTACCTGATAGTAAATTAGGCAAAGCTATTGGACTATAGTTTGAAATACGAAACAACATTTCGAACTATATTGGAAGCTGGGAATCTTGTTCTTTCGAATAATTTAGCAGAACGAGCGATAAAATCATTGGTAATAGGGAGAAAGAATTGGTTATTCTCCCAAAGTTTTGAAGGAGCACAATCCAGTGCCATCATAATGACTTTACTCGAAACTGCCAAACGAAATGGATTAGATTCAGAAAAATACACCAACTAGTTATTAATAAATTCATCAAATGAAGACACTTTAGAAAAAAATGAGATTCTAGAGGCTTATTTGTCATGAAATAAAAATATTCAAGAAACTTGTAGATAAGAAAGAGCTCTCCGCGCTAGGCAAAGGGCTCTTTTTCAATATACCTCGTTATTATACGCTTACGCTTTAAATGTTATGTAACTAGAAAAGAGGTATTAGATTATATATTAGCTATAGATGCTAAGTTTATAGCTAGCTATGAGAGAGTACACGAGATAAGAGAAACTATTAAAGCTAAAGATTCTGTAAAATTAGAGAGGTATATAGATATGGATACTAAAGGACTATCTAAAGGTGTAGCTAAGGCTATAAATACAGCTGTTAAATATGAGTATTATAATGGTACATTAGAAGGATTTAATAATAAAATAAAACTATTAAAGGGGGCTGACCAAAAAGTCCTAAAATTTAATAAAGTTCATATAAGAACTCATAGACGCAGTGATTTATTGATATCTAAATTTGCTTTATAAAAGCTTTTTAGATATCTAATAAACTGTGCGGGGGTAACTTGACAAAATCAATTTCTTCGAAATCGTGATTTTTGAGGAACTCCCAGCTTTAACAACTTCAGATTACGTATTTTAACTATGTCTAGATTATTTGTTTCTGAGTATAAAAATAATGTCAAACTTAATGAAAGAATGAAAGTAAGAAAAAATCTAAGCAGCAAAATGCTGCCTAGATTTCTAGAGTGAATTTCTCCTATGCCCCGCACTTTATAAAGAGCCAAAATTTGTTAAAATTTTTGGGGGGTATTACCAAGAGAGGGAAGAGGTTTTAATATCTTACTTTTCTACAAATGGGCTAATAGCTCCGTATAGAGCTGCGTCATTTCCTAATTCAGCTGCTAGGAATTTAGTTTGATTGTTTTCGATTGGGTGAAGTTCACGTACTTTTGCTTCTAGTTTTTTCAGTAAGTAATCTCCTTGAGCAGAAACAGCCCCACCGATTACGATGTACTTAGGATCTAGGATACATAGTAAGTTAACAATACCACGAGCAAGTTCGAATAACCATTCGTCTAGAACTTTTAGTGCAGTTGTATCTTCACGTTTACAAAGATCGAAGAATTCGATAACGCTAAGTCCTTCGTACATTTCATCTTTAATTTTTCTGTCTAGAGCGATAGTAGAAGCACGTTGTTCGTAAGTAGTTTTAGTGTCGAAATCGTAAAGAGATTGTCCGATTTCACCTACACCGAAGTTAGATCCGAAAGGAAGACTAGTTAGGTAGTAAGCCCCACCGATTCCAGTTCCTAAAGCCATACAGAATACTTCGTCTAATCCTTTAGCTCCACCAAGCCATTGTTCACCAAGTAATGCACAGTTAACATCGTTATCTGCGTATACTGGAATACCTAGTCTATCTCCAAAATCGCGTTTAAAGTTAGTTCCAAGGTAGTTTTTGATAGTTGGAGCTGAACGAATAACTTCCATGTGAACATTATCAATAACACCAGCTGCAGAAATACCAGCCGCTGAGAAGTTATAAGTTTCACGGATTTTACTAGCGATTCTATACATTTCATCAGTAATTTTTACAGTCACATTGTCAGGTGTTTTACAAGTTTCGTAATGTACGATTTTGTGATTTTCATCAAATACAGCAAATTTTATACTTGTCCCACCAATATCAATACCTAATAACATAATATACCTACTTTCTTAATAAAGACATAATTATCTTTAATGTTAATGATTTTTTAAATTTCTATACAACGATATATTACCATAAAATTAATATTTTGAAAACTGTTTCTTGTAAAATAATAAAAGGTATATGCTGTATAAAAAATAGTGACTGGTGTATAATAAACTAGAAGTTAGAATTGTTTAAGGAGAATAAAATGGATAAAATAGTATTTTTAGAGCCTGTATTTTGTGAAAGAATATGGGGAGGACGTAATTTAGAGAAGTTTGATTTTTCTATTCCACAAGGGAATATTGGAGAAGCATGGGTTATCGCGGCTCATGATAATGGTAGTTCAAAAATAATAAACGGTGAGCTAGCAGGTTTAACACTAAAAGAAGCTTATGAGAAACAACCTACTTTATTTACTGAGAAAGTTTATGATAGGTTCCCACTATTGATTAAAATTCTAGATGCTAGTGATAATTTATCAGTACAAGTGCATCCTGAAGATGACTATGCACGTAAAAATGAGAATGGCGAACTTGGTAAAACGGAATGTTGGTATGTACTGGATGCCAAAGAAGGCGCTAAGTTAGTATATGGACATACTGCTAAAACAAAAGAGGAGTTCAATGATAAAATAAATGGTGAACAGTGGCAAGAACTGTTTATAGAAGAAGAGGTAAAAGCGGGAGATTTCTTCTATATTCCAGCGGGTACTCTTCATGCGATTGGAGAAGGTATATTGATATACGAAGTACAGCAAAATTCTGATACAACATATCGAGTATATGATTATGATCGTGTAGATAAAGATGGCAATAAACGTGAACTTCATATAGAGAAAACAAAAGATGTGACGAAAGTTCCGTTTGAAAAAATTACTACAACTCCTAAAGAGGAAAAATTAGAAGGGGCTACAGTAACATACTTAGCAGATGAAAAGTACTTCTCTGTGTTTAAAGTCGAAGTAGCAGAACAAGTTTCCCTAGAAAAAACTAGAACAGGAAATCTATTTACCGTCCTTAATGGTAGAGGAAGTGTAGAAATAGACGGTAACATTTATGATGTGAAAAAAGGAGATAGTTTTATTTTAACAACTGATTGCAGTAAATACACATTAAAAGGAAATATGTTCTTAGTAGGAAGTTATGATAGATAGGTATTAAAAGTAAAGATAATCAATTTAATGTTAAATTTTTTGTATTTAGTTGTTACCTGATAACGTTTGATTTAAAAATTTTAAAGTAATAAATAAAGGCTAACAGAAGCGACTGCGTAAGTCTGATTTTTATAAAATGATGACTTGTGAGTCGTTTTTTATTTTTTAAAAAGAGGAGTTTAATGTATTAAATAGAGATAATAAGACTAGACGATAGATTTACATATACTATATAAGCGTCAACCGGAGTGATTAGGATATTGTGTTATAAACATGATAATAACAACAGTAATTAAAAGGTTTTCAAAAAAATAGAGTTTTTTAAGTTTTTTCTATTGACAAACTAAAGAAAACGTTTTAAAATGTAAGTGTATTAAAATTTAATGTGTTAAATAAATGCATAATATTAAAAATAAATAACGGAGGTTATTATAATGAAAGATTTAAAAGGATTATATTCGGCTTTACTTATTCCATTTGATGAAAATGGTGAGGTTAAAGAAGAGGGGCTGAGACAGGTTATTGAACATAACATCAATGTAAGTAAAATTGATGGTTTATATGTTAACGGAAGTAGTGGGGAGAACTTCTTATTAAACACTGCTCAAAAGAAACAAATTTTTAAATTTGTAAAAGAAGTAGTTGGGGATAGAGTTAAACTTATCGCTCAAGTAGGATCTTTGGATTTAAATGAAGCGGTAGAATTAGCTAAATACGCTACAGGATTAGGATACGACTCATTATCAGCAGTTACTCCATTCTACTACCCGCTATCATTTAACGAAATCAAACATTACTACAAAACAATTATCGATGCCACGGATAATAGCATGATTCTTTACTACATTCCTTTCTTAACGGGAGTTAAAATTAGTTTAGATCAATTCGCTGAATTATTAGAAGATGAAAAAGTTATCGGTGTTAAATACACTGCAGCAGACTTCTATCAATTAGAAAGATTCAGAAAACGATTCCCTAACAAACTAATTTGGTCTGGATTCGATGAAATGTTAGTTCAAGCTGCTATTACTGGAGTAGATGGAGCTATCGGTTCTACATACAATGTTAACGGACAAAGAAGCCAAGAAATCTTCAGACTTGCTAAAGAAGGTAAAGTTGCTGAAGCTTACGAACTTCAACATGAAGCAAATGATGTAATTGAAAAAGTATTAGAGTTAGGTTTATATCAAACTCTTAAAGAAATCTTAAAAGTTAAAGGTATTGATGCAGGAACTTGTAAAAAACCTATGAAATCATTTGATCCAGCTAAATTAGCAGAAGTAGAAAAATTAGTTAAAAATTATAACCTATAATTTTAAAACTAAGGGGTAAAAAATTAGGGGTGGGAAGAGGAGACTTAAAAGTCCTAAATTTTTTTTAAAAAAGTGTATATGATAACTCATAGACGCAGTGGTTTATTGATTTCAAAAATCGCTTTATAAAAGTTTTTTTGAAATCTAATAAACTGTGCGGGGGTGACTTAACAAAATCTATTTCTTTGAAATCATGATTTTTGAGTTGCTCCCCTTCCCAAATATCAGAAAAAATATTATTTAAGAAAAAATAGGAGGAGAGTACCATGGACAAAATAGGATTTGGTACACTTAACAGTATAGTTTTAGGGATTTACTTAATTGCTATGCTAGCAATTGGGGTTTATTTCACTAAAAAAGCAGGTGAAAGTACGGATGAATTCTTCAAAGCTGGAGGAAATATTCCATCTTGGGCAGTAGGATTCTCAATTTATGCAACAACATTATCAGCTATTACATTTATGGCGACGCCAGAAAAAGCATTTAACGGAGACTGGACATATGCAGCAGGGAACTTTTCAATTATTGCGATTATTCCGATATTAATTCATTACTATGTTCCATTCTTTAGAAAATTAAATGTAACTACAGCATATGAATATTTAGAAGAACGCTTTAATCCTAGCGTACGTGTAGTAGGAAGTGTGTTATTCTCACTATTCCATATTGGACGTGTAGCTATCGTTATTTATCTACCAACAGTTGCAATCACATCGGTATCTACACTTAACCCATTCTTAGTATGTGCGGTTATCGGATTACTTTGTGTAGTTTACTCATTCTTAGGAGGGGTAGAAGGGGTTATCTGGACAGACGTTATCCAAGGTATTATTTTACTTGGAGGAGCTGTTTTAGTAATTATCTTAGGTGCATATGAAGTTGGTGGATTTGGTCACATTACTCAAGATGCTTTAGCAAATGGTAAAATTGTAACTGCTGAGAAATTTAGCTGGTCATTAACTGCTTCAACTATTCCAATTATCTTCATTGGATCAGTATTTAACAGTTTACAACAATATACAGCATCTCAAGACGTAGTTCAACGTTATAGCACTACTGAATCTGTAGAAGAAACTAACAAATCAATCTGGACTAACGGATTATTAGCATTTATCTCTATTCCAATCTTCTACGGAATGGGAACAGTTTTATACAGTTTCTACAAAGGTAGCCACGCTGTAACTAAATTACCAGACTTCATGAACGCTGAAGTAGTAGGTAAAGCAGCTAACACAACAGCTTTAGTACCTTACTTTATCTTAACAGCATTACCTGCAGGGGTTGCAGGATTAGTTATCGCAGCTATCCTGGCAGCTGCGCAATCAACTATTGCATCAAGCTTAAACTCAATTTCAGCTTGTATCACAGTTGATATTAAACAACGTTTCTTCGGATTGAGTAAAGATGCAAAACAAGACGTTTTATTAGCTCGTGTTATCATCATTGTAGCAGGGGTATTAGGAACAATCGCAGCACTATACTTCGTAAACACTAACCAAAAAGAAACTTGGGATTTATTCCTTAAATATATCGGACTTCTAGGAGTGCCTTTAGCTGGTACATTCGCACTTGGTATCTTCACTAAACGTGCAAACGGAGCTGGAGCATTATTAGGATTAGTAGTTGCAGGGCTTGTATGTTGGTACATCCAAGACTTCACAACTTATGCTAAACAAAGTCCATTCATCTTCTCAGGATTCTCATTCTTAAGTGCATTAGTATTCGGTTATATCTGTAGTTTCTTCTTCAAATCTACTAAAAATATCACTGGACTTACTATTCACACTAAAGATCAAGAATACGTAAAAGAAGC
>NZ_CAURJN010000053.1:0-7891 GCF_963525165.1 uncultured Gemella sp. | reverse complement strand
CATGAACACCATGACCATCATGAAATAGACGAACACCACGGACATCATGAAACAGGTGAACACCATGACCATCATGAAATAGATGAACACCATGGACATCATGGACATCATAAACATTCAACTGATGATGACGATGATTATGAATTTAATCCTAAAGATATAGTTAGCGAGGATGAAAACGGATATACTGTAAGACATGGAGACCATTTCCACTATATTCCAAAGAATAAAGTAGAGAAACGCGTTGAAACTGTTAAACCAGCTCCAGTTATTCCTACTCCTGTACTTCCTGAAGTAAATAAAGCAGAAAAACTTGACGAAACTGTTAAACCAGTTCCGGTTGTTACGGTTCCAGTTTTACCTGAAGTGAAAAATGAAGAGAAACAAAAAGTAGAAGAAACAGTTGTAAGACCTAGCATCTTATCATTTGCTGGAGTTCAATTTGAGACTAGTGATGGATTTGTTTTAAATGAAAATACTATTGGTACTCCGACTTCATTAGGACTAGTGATTTATCATAATGGTCACCAACACTTTGTATACTATAAGCAACTAGTGAATTCTAAATTTGAAAAATTAATTCCTGAAAAATATTTAGAACAAGCTAAAAAAGAGTATAAAGAATTAGAAGATAAAGTAACTGAAAAAATAAATTACTTATCAAATAAAAATAACATTGATAAAAGCTCAATTAAATATGTATCTACAGCACAAGGAGATGCTCTTTCATATGACGGTAAAACAACATTATTAGATAATATTAATGTTAACGATGTAACTGAGGTTCCTACTGAAAAGCCAACAGAAAACAACAAAGAAGAAAATAATACAGAAAATAAAGAAAATTATTCTGAAGAAGTGACTAAAAAAATTAATCACCTTGCTAAAATACTAGGTATTGACCCTAAACTTATTAAATTAGTAGAAACTGAAAGCGGTCAAGCATTAACTTATCCTCATGGTGATCATAGTCACACTGTACTATTAAATGCAATTCATATTGATGAGACTGATGTAGATATTACTGAAGAAATTCAAAAACAAATTAATTACATCGCTGAAGTGTACGGAGTACCAAAAGAAGCAGTTAAAGTAACAAAAGATTTCTTCGTATTTAATGAACCAGCTCACGCTTACGATCCAACACACATTCACCCATACCTAATTCCTCGTGAGAAATTCCATATTCCAGAGGTTACAGGTGACGATGAAGTGGATTTTGAAAATGAATTACTTGCCTTAGCAAAACGTACAGGTATTCCTGCAGATAAAATTAAACGTGATGGCGATAAATTTGTAATCCCTCATGGAGATCATGATCACTTTGTTAAAATTTTATCTAAAGGAGCGGACATCTATTACAAAAATAGAATTCCTAATATCACAGGAAACTATGTTTCTGGAGACTTCGATAAAGAAGCTGTATTCAAACGTATCGAGGAACTTAAAGCTAATAACCTTGCTAAACACAGCAATGATAAAAAACAAGCAAACCGTGTAAATCGTGCATTAGATCAATTACGTGCAACAATAGAAGAATTGCCAACTAACTCTACTAATGGATATCTTGCGATGTTAAATGATTTCGACAAAAAATACATCCAAGAAGAAGCTAATGCGGATACTTCTAAAAATGATGAATTAGTTAAAAAATATAATACTCTACTAAATAGAATTAAAGATACTGATATTGAAAAATATGGTCTTTCAAAAACTGACTTAACTAACGAGTTAAATGAAGCTAGCTCAAATAAAGATGCTAATACACTAAACAAAGTTAGTCATATGTTAGATGAACTTCAAAAATTCGAAGATCGTGAAAGTATTACAACTGTAAGCTACATTAAATACTTCTTAGAAAATATAGATAGTGATAAAATTGATAACCAACTACGTGAAGAACTTGCTTCTCTTGTAAAAGATTCTTATGAATCTCAAGCATTCATCACTAAAACACCAATGAGAACACTAGTAACAAGACTTATTAATGCTAAAAACGCTCTTCACTACGCGCTAGAACACAATGAAAGTTCAAAAGTTGAATTCGGTGAAAAATATAATAAATTAAATGAAACTGACAGTGATGGTGCAACACTACGCTCTTCAGCTGATCAATTCACTAAAGAAGCTAACGATCCTTCATTCCCAATTGAATTCTCTAATGCCAAATATGATAAAGCAGATTTTGAAAAATATGCAAATAAAACAACAGAGAAAACTGAAGCTACTACGCCAGCCACTAAAGTAAAACCAGAAGAAGACAAAGACAATAATATAAATAATGAAAGTAACACTAGAAATCAACCAAACAATGAAGTAAGTACACCTAAAGAAGAAAATAATACGACAGATAATAAAAAAGTAGAACTTACTCCAGAAGAAACTGCAAAAGTAAACTTACTTGCGGGAATCTTTAAACTTTCTCCAGATTCATTAAATGTTATTGAAACACCATATGGAAAAGCAGTGAACTTCACACTTGGTGGAAAAGCTGAAACGATATTAATTAATGATATCGACAGATTACTTGCTGCATTATTAGCAAATGCTAAACCAAAAGAAGCTTCAACAGAAAATAAAAATAGTACTACTCTTAACTCAGAAAACGAAGTTTCAAATCCAGAAAACAACACAACTACACCAACAGAGGAAACTTCAAATAATTCAACAGAATAAAAATAATCTAAAAAGACTTGACAAAAAAGATAAAAATAGAGTAAAATTATATTAAATAAATATATAAAATTTGATTATAGACATGTTTTAATCTAAGAACATTCCCAGAGAGAGTACAAATGCTGAAAGTACTTATTGTTTATTTTAAAATTCTACTATAAATAATATCAAATTAAATTTCAAGAATCTTTTAGATTGAATTTGGGTGGAACCACGGTATAGAAATTAATCGTCCCTTGCGTCTTTGACGTAAGGGATTTTTTATTTTACTTACAAAATTCAGTCAAAATTAATTATAAGAAGGAGCATACAATTATGTTAGACATTAAATTATTTAGAGCAAACCCAGAAATGGTAAAAGAAAAATTAGCAGCAAGAAACTTAGAAACAGATGTGGTTGACTTACTTATCGACTTAGACAAAAAACGTCGTGAGCTACTTGTTCAAGTAGAAGATTTAAAAGCACTTCGAAACAAAAAAAGTGAAGAGATTGCTATCTTAAAAAGAAAACGTGAAGATGCTTCAGATGTAATCGCAGATATGAAACACGTTTCTGATGAAATTACAACTCGTGATATTGAAGTTAAACAAATCGCTGAAGAAATCAATGAAAAAATTATTAGAATCCCTAACCTTATCTCTAATGAGACTCCTATCGGTGAAGATGAAGATGAAAACATCGAAGTTCGTCGTATTGGACAAGTTAGAGAGTTTGACTTTGAACCAAAAGCCCACTGGGATTTAGTTGAAGAATTAGATATTGCGGATTTCGAACGTGCTTCTAAAATCTCTGGAAGCAGATTCGTATTCTACAAAAAAGCCGGAGCACTACTTGAGCGTGCACTAATAAACTTTATGATTGATACTCATGTTGTTGAACACGGATATGAAGAATTTATGGTACCTCAATTAGTTAATAGAACTGCTCTATTCGGTACAGGTCAATTCCCTAAATTCGTCGAAGATGTATATACAGTAGAATCTGAAGGTTTAACTCTTATTCCTACTGCAGAAGTTCCATTAACAAACTACTACAATGGAGAAATCTTAACTGAAGATATGTTACCAAAAGGTGTTACAGCATTCAGTATCTGTTTCAGATCTGAAGCAGGAAGTGCAGGTCGTGATACTCGTGGATTAATCCGTCTTCACCAATTCAATAAAGTAGAAATGGTTCGTTTCTCTAAACCTGAAAATTCATATGAACAATTAGAAATAATGACTGGCCATGCTGAAAACATTCTTAAAAAATTAAACTTACCATATCGTGTAATTACTTTATGTTCTGGAGATACTGGATTCTCTAGTGCTAAAACTTACGATATCGAAGTTTGGTTACCAAGTTATAACGCTTATAAAGAAATCAGTTCTTGTTCAAACTGTACAGATTTCCAAGCACGTCGTGCAAATATGCGTTTCAAACGTGAAGATACTGGAAAAGTTGAATTTATTCACACATTAAACGGTTCTGGATTAGCGGTAGGACGTTGTCTAGCAGCTATAATTGAAAACTATCAAAATGAAGATGGTTCTATCACAGTACCAGAAGTTCTTCGTCCATACATGCGTGGAATCACAAAAATTGAAAGAAACTAATTAATTATTCTCAATAATAGATAAAGAAAGACTCAAGGAGCTTACATAAACTCCTTGAGTCTTTTTCCCAACCCTTTCCAGATAAAAATCCTTTATAAAAAGATAGTGGCTTTAGATTACCTTTTTCCACTCCACTATCTTTTATTTTTATAATATAAAGTTATGCATTAATTTGGGTTTTTTCAAACTTGTCTAATGCTTGTAAATATCCGTCTGTTGCTGTGACATGCCATGCTAAACTAACATCCCTAAAGTTATTTAACCAATTCAGTACTTTTCTTAATTTCTCCGGATTATTAGCAAGTACAGTCTGGGCTTTATTTTCTAATTCTGTTAATCTACTATTAACTACAGCTTCATCAATATTCCCATTTACTTTTGGAATCTCTATATAAGGTATTTTGTTTTGATTATATAGTCTCCATCCTGGACTCTTAATTGAATAATAGTGATTATGATCACCATGATTTACTATCATTTGTCCATCTTGCACCTGAATATGTTCAACTGTCGTATTCATACTGCTTGCCAATGCAGTTATTTCTTTTTCAAAATCTCCTTCTAAATCTGAGCTCATTGCTGGAACAGTTATGTCACTAAGTGCAATACGTTTAACTACTCCGTTATAGTTAAATACTAATGTGTTATTATCAACTGTAATATCACTCTCATTTATTCCGTAAAATAGTGAAATATAATTTTTCTTACTATCTATAGTTGCTTTATCTTCAGTTGTTGTTACTGCACCTTTCTTAGCTAAAAATTCTTTTGCTTCTTCTAGTTGTTTAGCTGATAAATCAGATTTTTTAACAAAGTGATTATGATCACCATGTTTTACAATATATCCATCACCTTCTTCACTAACTATATTATTCACATCGAATACAAAATCATGTTCTTCAGCTTCATTATGATTATGCATTTCTGAATCGTGCTCTGCTTTATTATTATGCACCTCCGAAGCATGCTCAGCTTCTGTATTAGATGGCTCGGTAACTGAATTTTCTTTATTAGCCACCTCAGTAGTTGGTGTTACTAAATTATCTTTAACTTGTTTTCTTATTTCACTCAATTGTTTTTCTAAATCAATCTGTTTATTTCTGCTTTGATCTACACTATAGGACATATCTAGATAAATAATACGAGCTTTTTGTTTTAATTCGTCAGCAACTTCTGGAGCTAATTTTTTCTCTTCTTTAAGTTTTAATATCTCTTCCTGTAGTTTTTCTGCCTGTTCTGTAATATAGTCTGCAGATAAAGTATAATTTTCTTTTATGTCTCCACCTTCGACTTTTTCAAAATTACTCATTATTCCTTTTGGAATATTCCCACCGCTTGGAATTTCTAACTCTTCTTTTGGAACAGTATTATGACTTATATCTAAGTATTCTAAAGTTTTATTTTTTTCTTTTAATGCTAATGTAGATACATAGTTATTTGACATTGTTAAGTATTTTAACGACGTAAGATTATTTACATTTTCCATTGATCTAATAACATTATTTTTAACTATTAGATTAATTAATTTATCTTGTTTATTAGATGGGAACTCACTAATTTTATTGCCACTAGCATCTAAATTCTCAAGTGCAGATAGTTTATTAATGTTATTAATTTCTTCTAATTTATTATTTTTAATTTCTAGACTTGTAATTGTACTGTTCTCAAAATCCAAACTATCTATTTTATTATTGTTAACTTCTACACTTTCTAAAACTTTAGCATTTTTCAAATGAGATAATGTTGTTATTTTATTATCATTTGCTACTATTTTTTTCAACTTAGGCAAGTTAGAAACAACACTTAAATCTCTAATATTACTATTATTTACCGTCAGTTGCTCTAAACTATTATTTTTAAGAGTTGCCAATTCTAATCCACTGTTATTAGATAAGAATAAACGTTCTAATTCATCTTTGCTACTCAATGCGTCTAATTTTGTAATATTATTATTTTCAAGACTAACTGCTCTTAAGTGATTTAAATCTTTTAGAGCTGAAATATCTTTAATCTTGTTATTGTCTAGATTTAAAGACTCTAAGTTAGTAAGATTTTTTAGTACATCAATATTTTCAATATTATTTCCTGCAGCAGATACTAATTTTAAATTTGGATAATCTTTTAAGAATGAGATATCTTGTATATCATTTTCAGAGAAATCAATCCCTTCTAATGTTGGTATATTTTTTATAAATGAATAATCCTTAATACCAGTTCTTGATACATATAATTGTTTTAATTTCTTGAATTTATAGACAGGTGTAATATCATCGATAGAAGTATATCCAATACCTAGAACTTCAATATTTGGCATAAGGTCCAATCCATTCCTTTTGAGTGGATCTTTATTTTGACCTATGTTTAGATACTTAACAGTTTTCAACCACTCTTTCATTTTCTCTACATTTGTCTCTTGTGCAGGAAAATCAGTGTCAGCTGATGCATGTTGAATATCATGGATAATGTCATCATCAAATCCTAATTTTTTCAACGTCTCAGCTCCCGAATTACTATGTGGATCTGCCAAAGGTTTTGATGTATCTATATCTTTAAGCAATATAGTATGGCTATGATCTCCATGTGAATATACCACCGCCTTACCTTCTGCTGTTTCAATTAATTTTATAGCACTTTTATCTATATTTAATTGTTTAGCAACATAATCAGTTTTTTCTTCAATTTCTTTTTCTTCTGAAGAAGTTTCATTTTTCCCTTCTACTGAATTATTAGGTCTCTCTGTGTTAGTAGTTGCAGAATTATTACTTGTAGAATTATTTTCTTCAGTGCCTAATATATTCGAATTATTTGTCTCCGCATCTTCTTTGATATTTATATCTTTTAACAACTCCATTTTTCCATTATATGAAATTGCATCCCCGTTTGAAGTAATAACATAACTAAATTTATCTTTATCTATATTATTCTTTTTAGAAATATAATTAATCTTATCATTAACTTCTTTCTCTAACTCAACATACTCTTCTTTGGCTTTATTTAGATATTGATGAGGAATTAATTTTTCAAATTTAGAATTTACTAATTGTTTATAGAATATAAAATGTTGATGCCCACTATGAGCTACTAAAAGCCCTGTTGAAGTCGGTGTTGTAATACTATCATCAGACAGTTTAAACCCATCACTAGTCTCAAATTGAACTCCAGCAAATGATAAGATGCTAGGTCTTACAACTGTTTCTTCTACTTTTTGTTTCTCTTCATTTTTCACTTCAGGTAAAACTGGAACCGTAACAACCGGAACTGGTTTAACAGTTTCGTCAAGTTTTTCTGCTTTATTTACTTCAGGAAGTACAGGAGTAGGAATAACTGGAGCTGGTTTAACAGTTTCAACGCGTTTCTCTACTTTATTCTTTGGAATATAGTGGAAATGGTCTCCATGTCTTACAGTATATCCGTTTTCATCCTCGCTAACTATATCTTTAGGATTAAATTCATAATCATCGTCATCATCAGTTGAATGTTTATGATGTCCATGATGTCCATGGTGTTCATCTATTTCATGATGGTCATGGTGTTCACCTATTTCATGATGGTCATGGTGTTCATCTGTTTCATGATGTCCGTGGTGTTCGTCTATTTCATGATGGTCATGGTGTTCATG
>NZ_CAURJN010000052.1:0-9389 GCF_963525165.1 uncultured Gemella sp. | reverse complement strand
CTAATAGTTTATGCAATAACATCAAAAATTTACTATAGAATTATAAAAGAATAGATGAAAATAAACTCCAGAGGAAAAATCTGGAGTTTATTGTTTTATCTGTATTTGGACTTTTGGGAGTGACTCAAAAATCGTGATTTCGGAGAAATCGATTTTGTCGAGTCACCCCCGCACAGTTTATTAGATATCTAAAAAGCTTTTCTAAAGCGATTTTAGATATCAATAAACCACTGCGTCTATGAGTTCTTATATACACTTTGTTAAAATTAAGGTCTTCTGGATTAGTCCCAAAAGTCCATTTTAGAAACTATTTTATAGTGGAAATAATATTCACTATAAAAAATCTGAAAATTAGAAAATAAAATGTGATAATTTTCATAAATTGTATTGATTATCTTTGTTATCTCTGATAAAATTTACATAATAAATATACTTTTAGAGTCAGATTATAAAAAGGATTTTAAAAGTTAGTGTTAGGGGTGAAGATCGTGTTTAAATTATTATTTAAACAAAAATATAGCATATTAGTATTTATTATTACAGTATTATGCGCAGCAACACAGGTTGCGACGTCTTATGGATTTAGTTTGATTATCCAAGCGACGGTAGATAAAAATTTAAGATTTATGGTGTCGGCAACTATTGCAGTTATGTTGATATATGTTGTTTTGAATACATTAGGTTATTTCAGAGCGATATATGTAGAAAAATTGATTCAAAATTTTTCTACAAGTCTTAGAAAAACAGCAATTGCAGATTTCAAGAAAAAGTTAGTTTATAACGAGAAACATAATAATGGAGCAGAATGTATAGCTTTAAACACTACTGATATTCAGCAGTTTGAGCAATATGCGGCTAATTGTTTATTTGCGATTTACAGTATATCTTTAGTTGTTATCTCAACAATTGCATTACTTAAGGTGAATATTACGTTATTTATTATCTCACTTGCATTGTCTTTATTAATGATGGTTCTACCTAAGTATTTCAACAAAGCGATAAAAACAACGACAAAAGACATTTCAAAAGCTACAGAAGATTTCAATAAGGATTTAGAGAATGCGCTGGCTAGTTCAGAAATGCTAAACAACTTTTCTGCGTTGAATTTATTAGATAGAATTGTTAATGTAGGTTCAAAAAATATAAAAAATGCGAAAGTTAATAGAAAAAAATCTATTATGACTTTACAAGGATTGAATGTGACAATAAATGCAGGTAACCAAATTGCGTTGATTTTTATTGCGGGATATTTCGCATATAAAGGATATATTGAATTTGCGATGATATTTGCGATATCAGGTTATACAGGGGAATTCTTTGGAGGATTGACAAAAGTAATCGAGCTATATCCGAATTTCGCTTCAGCAAATGAGTTGTTGAATAAGTATCCAGAAATTAAAGAAGAGAAAAGTTTACCGAGAGTCGAAAAATTAGATAAGGCGATTGTAGTTTCTAATGTTAAATATAACTATCCAGATAAGACGGTAGAATTTCCTAATTTAACTTTCGAGAAAAACAAGAAATATTTAATAAAAGGTAAAAGTGGTAGTGGAAAATCAACGTTGATAAATATTTTAAATGGTGATTTGAAGAACTATGAAGGTAGCGTAGAATGGGATAATAGAGAATTAAAACAATTTGATATTAAATCAGCAATTTCTACTATGAATCAAAAAGTGCAATTATTAAATTTATCGATCAAGGACAATATTATTTTAAACAAAGAATATAACGACAAGTTGTTTAGAGAAGTTCTGGAAAATTGTAAGTTAGTTGATGTGATTGATAATTTAGAAGAAAAAGAAAATACAATACTAGACAATAAAAACTTAGCTTTATCAGGTGGACAGTTGCAACGATTAGGACTAGCGAGAAGTTTATATCATAAAAAAGATGTATTCATAATCGATGAAGGTACAGCGAACTTAGATAGTAAGTTGGCAGATGATATTGAGGAAATAATATTAAAAGACAAAGAATCTACAGTTATTATGATAACTCATAGAAATAGTGAAAAAATTGAAAACTTAGCAGATAAAGTAATAACATTAGGTAGCTAGATGGAAAAGAGGGTAAGATTAAAAAAAAATCTTAAACCTTCTTTTTTATTGTGTAGACATGGATTTTTCTTCTAACGAGAAGGGGAAGATAAGAACAAAAGTAATTAAAAGAAAAGTCGTTTCAGGATTGATATTTTAAAATATTTTCAGGAGCAAAAGAAAAACGCTAAGGGCGGCAACCTAAAGCGTAAGTAATCTTTAATATTTCCCAAAAGGGTAGACGGCGTCCCAACCGTTCTTTTTTATTATAACATAAAGTCATAGAAAGAAATAACATAAACGTAAGCCAATTATGCTGTTAGACTTTAGAAATAAAGAAATATGTAAGAATAAAAATTGCGAGTGATACACCTTCTACTTGAATTAATGTGTATAAGTGTGTATAATAAAAGTAAGGAGGACAATACAATGCCAATGACATCTAAAGAGATGATTAAGCTTTTAGAAGCAAATGGCTTCATTTATGTAAAAAGTGGAGATGGTTCGCATAGAAAGTTTAGGAATCCTAAGACTGGTAGGGTAACACAAGTTCCGTTTCATAATCGTGCTTTAGGAAAAGGTCTAGAGCATAGGATCTTGAAACAGGCGGGATTGAAATAGTTCCCGCTCCTTATTTTAATAATAGGAGGTATTATTATGAATGTAGTCTATCCTGCTATATTTTATAAAAATATAGAGAATGACGGATATACAGTGGTTTTCCCTGATTTAGATTTTGGTGCTACTGAAGGAGAAAATTTAAAAGATGCATTTTTTATGGCCAGTGATTATTTAGGTGCTTGGTTGTATGAGTATTATATTGATGGAAAAGAGTTTCCGATAGCAAGAGATATAAAAGATTTAGAAATTGAAGAGGATGAGTTTTCAGTAAAAGAAGCTAGTTTTGTAAGTTTAGTTGGTGTTGATATGCTAGAATATGCAAGAAAATCAGAAGTAAAAACAGTAAGAAGAAATGTATCGATACCTAGTTATCTAAATGAGTTAGCAAAAAGAAATAACATAAACGTCAGCCAGTTATTACAAGAAGCGTTAAAAGAAGAATTTAGTATGTAAATATGAAGACAGCAATTCAGTAAAATAATAAAACTGAGTTGTTGTCTTTTTCTAATGGACACACAATGAGTAAAACGGCAGGAAAATGTTCGTTCGAGAAAGACAACTTAGAAAAAGACTTTGCAGTATTTGTCCTTTCAAAAAGAACAACGAAGTAAAAATTATAAATATCTAGGAATGAGTCTAAAACTCTATTTTCCTAACATTACTAATATTTTTGAACATTTTCGTAACAATAACCTTTAAAGCTATCTTTTAATTTATCTATATAGTATAATAAAAAAGATATAATTGATAATTAATATCAATATAGGTAACTAGAGCCTTTTTCATAAAAAGAGTGAATGTTGGATTTTCTATAAAAACAACAAAATCCTTCACTACCGTTTTACTCTTTTTGTGTAAATCAATCTAAATTTGAAATTAAATAAGGAGATATTATGAAGATAGATGGTAGAGCGATGGCTCTCTTCAATATCAAAAAAGAAGTATATCTCGTAGCGATTCTTAAACTTGTTGCCTTTTGGTGCTCGCTATTTTTCATCTACAACTTTGTAGATTTTCTATTTTATTCACTAGGTGAAGAGAGTAGAAGCGGTGCTGTATTAGGATTTATCCTGAAAACAGTGATAGGTTTAGTAGTGTATTACGGAGCTACAACAGGGGATAATTACTTCAGTCACAAAATTTCTAAACAGGTTAGAAATACATTAAGGAAAGAGATTTACAACAAAGTAGAAAAACTTTCACTAAATTACACAGAAGCAGTAAACGCTGGTAGTCTTCTTGTGATGAATTCTTCATCGATTGTAAATATCGAGTTTTATTTCAATAAGTTTGTACCGCAGATGTTTGCGACATTATTTATAGTACTTAGCTCATTTGTGATTTATGGGAAGATTCATATCTTACTATTTATAGCGATGTTATTACTATATCCACTTATTCCTGTATCTATTATGATTATTATTAAGAAATCGAAAAAGGCTAATAAAAAGAACTTCAGCGATTTCTTAAGCTTATCTGAAGTATTCTATGATAGATTATCAGGTTTCACAACGGCAAAAATTTACGGTAAAGAAGATAACGTAGCGAGTGATGTTGATACTCGTAGTGCGAAATATAGAAAATCAACGATGGCATTACTTCGTCACCAACTTAATTCTATTAATGTGATGGATGCTATTACTTACGTTTCTATATTTGTCTTATCGATTATTGCTATTTTTGTGGTAAAAGATCAGAAACTTATTGTTTTCGTGATTGTTGCTTCGTTAGAATGCTTTAAACCGTTGCGTGCATTAGGTGGCTTGTTCCATATTTCGATGAAAGGGAATATTGAGTTAGATAATATCTATAAACTTCTTGATCATCCGGAACAAGAAAAAGATGAGACTATCGAGGTAGAAGCTGGAAAGAATATTGTTCTGAACAATGTTGGCTTCTCTTATGGAGAGGAGATAACTTTAGAAAATATCAATATGATATTTAAACCTGGTACAAAAACAGCATTAGTAGGAGAAAGTGGCAGTGGTAAGTCTACTATTATCAAATTAATCTTAGGTTTAAATTCTAACTATAGCGGAAGTATAAAATACGACAACTTCAATATCGATAGTATTCCTACTAGAGAGATGGCTAAAATTACGACACTTATTACTAATGATAGTTACTTAGTTAAAGGAACTGTAAGAGAGCATTTAAGTGTTCGTAAAAATATAAGTGAAGAAGAAATGTACAATGCTTTAGAAAAAGTTAATCTTAGAGATTTCGTAGAAGAACACGGAGGTCTAGATTATGAGCTTGCGATAGGAGCTGCGAATCTTTCTGGAGGTCAAAAACAAAGACTACTTGCAGCGAAAGCAATTTTGAAAGATTCTTACTTATATATACTTGATGAAGCTGTATCGAATATTGATGATTATAGTAAGGAGATCGTACTTAATGCTTTCGATTCAATTAAAGAAGGAAAAATTATTATCGTTATTTCTCACGATTTAGAGACTGTAACAAATGCAGATAATATCTATGTTTTAAAAGATAAAAAAATTATCGAAGAAGGAACACATGATGAATTGATTGAAGAAAATTCTCTGTATAGAAAATTATTTACAGATCAACAACAACTGAAATCAAAATTTTTAGCTAAGGAGGTAGAGTAATGACATCATTAAGAGAATTAAAACAACTGTTAGCTATTGCTCAGGATTTTAAACGTCCATTGCTTAGAGCGACTTTATTCGGAAGCTTAGGACACTTAACACTTGTTGTATTTACCTACTTCATCTCGTTATTCTTTTTAACAAAAATAACGACAATAGCTGTAATTTTATTTATAGTAATCTTTGCTTTAGCCGTGTTAAAAGGGTTATTCAGTTATACTGAGCAACTTTTAAATCACTATGTGGCATTCAAAGTATTACATGCCTTACGTGTTAAAGTTTTAGAAAAATTTAAACGCATCTCTGTCGATAATTTCACGAAAAATACTTCAGGTGATTATATGACGATGATTACGACTGATATTGAATTATTAGAAGTTTTCTACGCGCATATGATAACACCGTTTATGATTTATATCGTCCAAAGTTTAGTAGTTAGTTTCTTCCTATTATTCTTTAGTGTGAAACTAGCATTAGTAGCGTTAATAATTTATATTGTAATTGGACTTGTATATCCGTTAAGTTTTAGAAATGTTGGGCAAGATGTTGGTGAAAATTATCGTCGTAAACTGACTCAAGTAAACAACAATTCATCAGAAGAAGCTTACGGGATTTTTGAAACATTGCAATATGGAAAAATCGATGAAGCAAAACGTAATATCGATATGGAAACCGAAGAACTGACAAGAAGTTCATATCTTAAAAATAAATTTTTAGTAGATTTGAATGTTCTAAATGTTGTAACTTATAATATCGGGGTGTTGGCATTTATCTATGTGGCATCTTCGCTTGATAATCAGTTCGTAACTATATCGCTAGTTGCAATGTTTATAGTATCATTTATCCCAATTTTATACATGGGGAACCTTGCTTCAACATTAAGTCAGACGATGGCTAGTGGAAAGAGATTTTTAGAGCTTATGAATACGCCGGAAGAAGCGGAAAATAGCGGAGTAGTTGTTGATTTTAACGAACTTAAAGTTGAGAACTTAACATATCGATACGCTGATAATACTGTAGTAGATAATCTAAGCTTCGATGTGAAAAAAGGTGAGATTATCGGATTAAGTGGACCTAGTGGATGTGGTAAATCTACAATAGCGAAACTTATTATGAAATTCATATCAGATGAAAACATGGAAGGTAATATCACTATCGATGGTATTGATCTAAGAGACATAGATAACCGTTACTTTAGAGAAAATAGCTCGATAATTCTGCAAGATAGTTACCTATTCAATGCAAAAATTAAAGATAATATTACATTCTTTGAAAAAGATTTAGATAAAGAAGAATTGGATGCATCTTTAAGAAAAACTAATTTAAGAGGTTTTGTGGATAACTTAAAATGTCGCGAAAATGAGATTGTTGGTGAGAGAAGTTCGAACATAAGTTCAGGACAAAAACAACGTTTATCAGTAGCGCGTTCATTCTACAATGATAGTAAACTTCTGATTCTTGATGAAGCAACAGCGAATATCGATATCTTCAGTGAAATCGAAGTGCTAAAAGCTTTAGAAGAAAGTAAAAAAGATAAGATAACAATAATAATTTCACACAATAAATCAACATTATCAATATGTGATAAGGTAATTAGATTGGGTGAATAGAAAGAGGAACTTGGAAATTTCCAAGTTCCTTTTTTGCTATTTTGTTAAATTTCTATAGATTTGTTGTTTAATAAATTGTAAATCATGCTTCTCAGTAGGACAAGGAACGTCTTCAAAAAGAATAAATCTTTGGGCTGAGTAGGTCATGATAGGTCCTGCGAATGAACGAATGACTTCTGCTGGCGATAGTTTCTCGTTAATTTCAGGATTGTTTTCTTTGTGTTTTTGTAATATATCTTTAAAGTTTATTTCTGCAAAGACCACTTTTAACGAATCGATAAGTTGTGCTTTTAAATTCTCGTTTGTTAATATCTCTGAGAATACTATTTTTACGGTATCCTTATTTTCTTTTAGGAAAACCATACGATCTTCAACAACATAACTGATTAATTCTTCAAGTGAATTAGTATTTTGAATTCTTTTTAGAAAATTTAAAAATAATTTAGGAATAACGGGGACTATTATTGAATATAATAAATCTTCTTTAGTTTTAAAGTATTTAAATACTGTTGCCTGACTAACGCCTGCTTCTTTAGCAATTTGAAGCGTAGATGTTCCATGGTATCCTTGTTTTGCGAATAATTTAATCGCAGCTTCTATTGTTTTTTTCTTACCAGGTGGAAAGGTCTCGGCATGAGATATGCTAAAGTAAGATTGTAAGATATTTTCAGTCATAAGAGTCTCCTATTGTTTTTTAAACTTTTCTATATCGTTTTAAGCCTAGAATATTAAGTATTATTAGAAGTATGCAAAGTGCAAGTAGAATTATTATATCATTTGTAATCGCAAGAAGATTTTTACCTTCTAAAATTATTTTGCTTAAACCGTCACTAGCATAGGTAACAGGTAGGATTTTACTAATATAGACAGCAACTTTCCCCATACTTTCAACAGATACTATTCCTGAAAAGAACATTTGTGGAATAACTATTACCGGAACGAACTGCATCATTTGAAATTCTGATTTTGCAACCGTTGAGATTAGTAAACCTAGTGTTAAGGCAACCATTGCTAGTAATACATTAACTATTATAACATAAAATGGATTTCCAGCAACTTCAATATTTAATAAATATACAGATGATAAAGTGACGATAATAGTTTGAATTATGGCTAATGAGCTATAAGATAATACATAACCTAGGACGACTTCGCTTCTTTTTACTGGAGTTGCTAAAAGTCTATCTAAAGTTCCACTATTACGTTCCTTTAATAGCGCCATACCAGAGATTAGAAATACGTAGAAGAATATGATATAAGCAATTAAAGTAGGTGCAACTTTATTGAAAAATGTTGAATCTGCATTACCATAATTATAATATTCTTTGACTTCAGGTTCTTGTTTATTTTCGCTTAATTTAGGATTTACTTTTTTTACAACCTCTATCAAATTTTTCACTTCTGATGCTTTTATAGAACTTTTTAAAACTTGTTGGGCTTGCATAGTTTTTGTAGTGTCTATGTTAGCATGAGTCACCGTGTAGGTATTGTTATCGTAAGAAATTATAGTGTCAATCTCATTATTTTTTAATTTCTCTTCAGCAGCTTCTTTTGATTGATATTCCTCTATATGAACATTGTCAATATCTTTCATTACGGAAACTACACTTTGAGGAGTGTTTACAGAAGCAACAGTAAGTTCAGAGTTTGTATTTGCTGAAAAGACTATGCTAATTAACCACATTATAAAAATCGGTGCAACGAACATCATAGCTAAAGTTCTTTTATCTCTAAAAAATTCTTTAAATACCCTTTTTGAAATAGTTAAAATTCTCATTTTATTTTTCCTCCGCTTTTAAGAATACTTCTTCGATAGTAGTAACATTATTTTTTTCTTTTAGATCTTTTGGTGTGTCGAAGTCTATAATATCTCCACGAAGAAGAAGTCCGACTTTGTCTGTAAGTTCTGCTTCGTCCATTACGTGAGTTGTTACAAGGATTCCAACACCGTTATCCCTTTGTTTAAATAATTCTTTCCAAATGCTACGGCGAAGGCTAGGATCTATACCGACAGTAGGTTCATCGAGTATAAGTAACTCAGGGCTACCGATTAGCGCAATAGCGAGTGAAAGTCTGCGTTTCATCCCACCTGAATAATTCGATACTAATTTTTTTAGGTGGTCGGTTAAGTCAACTATTTTTGCTACATAAGCTATTTCTTCTTTTAGTTGTTTTGGAGAAACACCTTTTATTTTTCCAAAAAATTCTAAATTTTCGTAGCCGGTAAGTATTTCATAAAGAGCATCGCTTTGTGCCATATATCCAATATTAGAAAGAATTTCTCTTTTTGGCATTTTGTTATCTAGAACAAGGGCTTCACCTTTATCTGCTTTTTCCATACCGAGCATTGTCTTTATTAATGTTGATTTTCCCGATCCTGATGGACCGATAAGACCGACAATTTCACCTTTTTCTAGGTTGAAATCAATGTTATCAAGGACTTTTTGATCCCCGAAGCTTTTTGATAATGAAGTAATTTGTATTAATTTTTTCATAAGAATTAT
>NZ_CAURJN010000051.1:0-11248 GCF_963525165.1 uncultured Gemella sp. | reverse complement strand
TGTATATAATTTAATCGAACTGATTTTTTCCATCAGTCCGATTTTTTGATGAGCCAAAATTAAGCAGTAGATTAGATAATATTATGAAAAATAGAGAAAATCTAATGAAAAGTAATAAAAATAAATAATATGAATTATCAATGGTGAAATTTAGTCAAAATACTAGCAAATAATATTAGAACATGATATAATTCTTCTTATATACTTTACTAATTAGGAGGTAATCTATATGCCATTAGGATATTATGGAATGTCAGGAAGTTATATACTTTACTTTTTACTAATTATGCTGATTCCTTTATGGGCTCAATTCAAAGTAAAAAGAACATATGAAAGATATAAAAAAGTAAGAACAAAATCAGGATTAACTGGAAAAGAAGTTGCAGAAATTATAATGCAAGCAAATGGAATAACAGGTGTTAAAGTAGTAAGAGGAGAGGTTGAATTATCAGATCACTACGATCCAACTAATAACATAGTTGTACTTTCACCTATAGTTCATGATCAACCGACAGTTGCTTCAGTAGCGATAGCAGCACACGAAATTGGTCACGTTATTCAAGATAAAGTAGCAGACTATAAACCAATGAGATGGAGACACTCATTAGTACCGTTGGCAAATCTTGGAGGAAACCTATCAACTATTCTTATTATGGTAGGATTCTTATTAACGGGCTTAATTGGACAATATGGTTATACAATTGCTTGGATTGGAGTAGGATTAATGCTATTTGCAGTACTATTCCAAGTAGTAACATTGCCAGTTGAGTTCGATGCTTCAAAACGTGCATTAGAACAAGTGGTTGATTTAAATATCGTAGACGATCAAGAACACAGACACTGTCGAAAAGTTCTTGTAGCAGCAGCTTTAACTTATGTTGCAGCAGCAGTTGTAGCTTTAATGGAAATGCTGAGATTTGTCTTCATATTATTAAATAGTAATAATAGAGACTAATTAATATTGGGGCTGACCCAAAAGTACTAAATTTTAACAAAGTGTATATGAGAACTCATAGACGCAGTGGTTTATTGACATCTAAATTCGCTTTATAAAAGCTTTTTAGATATCTAATAAACTGTGCGGGGGTGACTCTAAAAAATCGATTTTTCTGAAATCACGATTTTTGAGTCACTCCCTTTTTATTATAATTATAAGAGAAGCATATTAAAAATTTTCTTACTAATCATTTCTTAACATAGTAAAGAAATTATTCAAACTATATTAGGTTATATAACTAATTAACTTGAATATTAAGCTAATATTCCTTTCATAATATTTGTATTAGTGATATAATATTGTATAACTATATAATGAAGAGGTAAAAAATGATTTACGGAATAGGTTGTGATATCGTCGATATTCATCGCTTTGAAAAATATGTCGATGACAGAAAACGACTTGAAAAATTATATACAGAAAATGAATTAAATGAATTTTATAAAATAACAAATCATAGAAGGAAAATGGAATTTTTGGCTGGACGTTTTGCTGTAAAAGAAGCTACTTCAAAAGCATTGGGTGTTGGGATTTCTAAAGATTTTTCTTTTCATGATGTAGAAGTGAAAAAAGATGATAAAGGAAAACCTTATATCAATTATAAAAATTTCATAACACATCTTACTATAAGCCATACTGATTCAACGGTTGTGGCATTTGTTGTTTTAGAGAAGGGGGATACGAGTAATGATTAATGATAGACCAACACAATTAAGAGTAGATTTAGATGCGATACTTAATAACTATACTAAGTTAATTTCTCTTAATAATAAAAAAATCGGTATAGCAATAGTAAAAGCTGATTCATATGGACTAGGTGCAAGGGTAATAGCTTATCATCTTTATAAAAATGGTGTTAGGCATTTTGCTACTGCAACATTAGAAGAAGCATTAGAATTGAAAGATGTTATATGTGGTAGTATGGTTCTTGTTTTAGGTGTCACAAATCCCCAAAATATAAAATACGCTGTAGAGAATAATATATCATTAACATGTCCATCTAAAGAATGGTTAGAAAAATGTCTAGAAGAGATGGAGAGTATCGAAAGGAAATTAAAAATTCATGTTAAGATTGATACGGGAATGGGACGTATTGGTACTTCTGATAAAGAAGAATTAGTTAAAATCGATAATCTACTTTCATCTGAGAAAATAGATTTTGAAGGGATATTCTCGCACTATTCTAATGCTGATGGCAGTGATAATAATTATGATGATTATCAAACTAAAAACTTCGATGAAAGAATAAAGCTATTTACGCATAAACCAAAATACATTCACATTGGAAATTCAGCTAGTACGGTAAAATATAGTGACAGAAAAGATCAGTATAATATGACTAGATTAGGAATTTCACTTTATGGGTGTTATCCAAGTAAAAATATTGAAAAATTAGATGAGATTAAACTAGATCCAGTAGTTTCGCTAGTAAGTAAGGTAACTCATGTTAAGAAATTTTTAAAAGGCGAAAAGCTAGGGTACGGAGTTAGTTATGAAGCAAAACAGGATGAATATATCGCAACAGTGCCTATCGGTTATGCAGATGGTATTTTAAGGCGAGCTCAAGGATTCAAGATTAAAGTTGGGACAGAAGACTGTGAGATAGTAGGACGTGTTTGTATGGACCAACTTATGGTACGTTGTAGTGAAAATATAAAAGTAGGAGACGATGTTCTGTTTTTTGGTGAGAATAATGGACAAAACATAGCAGTAGATGATTTTGCTACATATCAAGATACAATAAGTTATGAAATATTCTGTTGTATAAATAAACGTGTTCCAAGAGTTTATTATAAAAAATAAAATGGAGTTATAGTATGTACGAGAAAATTACAAAAAGCTTAGCAACTAAGTTAAAAATACAAGATAAGTATGTAGTCAATGTATTAAACTTATTAGAAGAAGGTAATACAATTGCTTTTATCGCAAGGTATAGAAAAGAATTAACAAATTCGCTAGATGAAGTTGCTATTAAACAAATTCAAGATGAGTTTAATTATTTAAAATCACTTGAAGAAAGAAAAGAAGAGGTAATTAGATTAATTTCAGAAAAAGGTCTACTTACTGATGAACTAAAAAAAGATATTTTAGCTCAAGAAAAATTACAAAGGGTAGAAGATTTATATCGTCCTTTTAAAGAGAAAAAACGTACTAAGGCCACGATAGCTAAAGAAAAAGGCTTAGAGAAACTAGCTAATTATATTCTGAAACTTCCAAAATCCTTAGAAGATTTAAATAGAGAAGCTGCTAAGTATATAAATGCTGAAAAAGAGGTTAATACGGCTGAAGAAGCAATTAACTGTGCATTAGATATTATCGCAGAAAATATTTCTGATAGTGCTAAATATCGTGAATATGTACTTGAAAACACTAGAAAATTCGGTCAAATTACATCAGTACTAAAAAAAGGTGGAGAAGAAAAAGACGAAAATTCTACTTATAAAAACTACTATGAGTTTGGAGAACAAATTTCAAAAATTGCTTCGCATAGAATTCTTGCTCTAAATAGAGCGGAAAAAGAAGGAATAATTCGTGTAAGTATCGAAAATGATAAAGATAGACTACACAATTATATACTACGTGGTTTAACAAAAAATCGTCAAACAGCGATTAGAAACTTACTACTAGAATGTATCGCTGATAGTATGAAGAGATTAATCTATCCATCAATTGAAAGAGAAATTCGTAGTGATTTAACGAAAAAAGCTGAGGAAGACTCTGTTGTTATTTTCTCAGAAAACTTAAAACAACTATTAATGCAAAGTCCTCTAAAAAACAAAAAAGTTTTAGGAATCGATCCTGCATTTAGAACAGGTTGTAAAATGGCGATTGTTGATGAATATGGTAATTTTATCGATAAAATGGTCATCTATCCACATAAACCAGCTTCAGCAGATAAGCAAGAAAAATCTAAAAAAGATTTAATTAAATTTATTAATAAACATAATATTAATTTAATAACTATCGGTAATGGTACTGCATCTCGTGAAACTGAGAAATTTGTGGTAGATAACTTAAAAGAAGCGGGATTAAAAATTGACTATGTTATTGTAAATGAAGCGGGAGCAAGTGTGTACTCAGCTAGTGAAGTAGCACGTGAAGAATTCCCAGACTTTAATGTAGAAGAAAGAAGTGCTGTGTCTATCGCACGTCGTATTCAAGATCCATTAAGTGAACTTGTAAAAATTGATCCTAAATCAATCGGTGTAGGTCAATATCAACACGATATTACGCCCAAGTTTTTAGAAAAAGAGCTTACTTTCGTAGTAGAGACTGCGGTTAACAAAGTAGGGGTAAATGTTAATACGGCATCTGTTTCACTACTATCATATGTGTCAGGTGTTAATAAACAAATCGCTAAAAATATCGTAGCGTACCGTCAAGAAAATGGAAAAATAGAAACAATTAAAGAAATAGCCAAAGTACCAAGACTTGGTAAGAAGACATTCGAGCAATGTGTAGGATTCTTTAGAATACCGGATAGTAAAAATATTTTTGATGCTACAGGTATTCACCCAGAAAGTTATAAAGCAGCAGAGAATTTACTAAAAGAGCTGAAACTATCAACTAAAGAAGTAGGAACAGAAGAGTTTGCTACTACAATAGACGGTGTAGATAAAAAAGCTCTAGCAGAAAAAATTGGTGTAGGTCTTGAAACGTTAGAAGATATAATTAAAGATTTGAAACAACCTCTGCGAGATGAACGAGAATCGTTTGCTAAGCCGCTGTTAAAATCTGATATTCTAACTATCGATGATCTTCAAATAGGAGTCAAATTAGCAGGGACTGTGAGAAATATTACGCAGTTTGGAGCATTTATAGATATTGGTTTAAAACAAGATGCTATGGTACACATCTCAAAAATTAGTAAAAGTTATATAAAAAATCCACTTGATGTCCTTAGTGTAGGGCAAATTGTAGATGTATATGTTATAGATGTAGATAAGCAAAGAGGTCGTGTTGCACTAGCAATGTTTAAAGATTAAAGGAGGTAAAAATGAATAATAACAAATCAAAGTACCTTCCAAGTATAGATAGTTTAAGGGCATTGGCTGTATTAGCCGTTATTATTTATCATGTTGATGTAAATTACCTACCGGGTGGATTTTTAGGGGTAGATTTATTCTTTGTTTTATCGGGATATTTAATTAGTTCATTAATTATAAAAGAATTCAGAAAAACAGGGACTGTAAATTTATATAACTTCTATATAAGAAGGGCTAGACGTCTGTTACCAGCTGTTTACTTTATGATAACAGTTGGATTAGTAGTAATGGTACTTTTCAATGAAGTACTTCTTCGTAAGAGTCACCTTGATGCTATATTTGGTTATATATATTCTAGTAACTGGTGGTATATTTTCCATAAACTAGATTATTTCGATAGTTTTGGTGCACAGAGCCCGTTCAAACATCTTTGGTCTCTAGCGATAGAAGAGCAATTTTATATGATTTTCCCATTGCTATTCCTATTAGTTAATAGAAAGAAAAAATCAAAAGATGGAACATATAAATTAAATAAAAACTTTTTATATGTTGTTGTTGGATTAATATTAGTATCATTAATAACTCATATTCTTTTATTTGATATAAACAATATTAGCAGAATATATTTCGGTACTGACACTAGAGCATTTTCTCTACTAGTAGGAGTTGTAGGCGCAATCTTATATCCTATGGAGAGATTGCATACTAAGGTAACTCCGCAACAGAACCTGATATATAGTGTGATTTCACTAGTGTCTATCGCTACTTTAATTACAGTAATGATTTATACATCTGAATATAACACATGGCTATATAGAGGTGGATTCCTATTAGTAGCTATATTAGGGTTAATAGTTATTATTAGTAGTGGTAAACAACATACAGTAATGGCAAGGTTATTGTCCTTTAAACCAGTTGTGTTTCTTGGGAAAATTTCTTATAGTTTATATCTATGGCATTTTCCAATATTAGTATTAACCACGCCAGTAGCTGAGATTGGTAATACTAACATTTACTTTGTAATATTAAGAGTTATTTTAACGTTTGTTGTAGCTATAGTTAGTTATGTGTTTGTAGAAACACCAATAAGAAAATTAGGATTTAAAAACTATATAAAAGTTATTTTCAAAAAACTGAAAAAACGCCCTAGAAAATCACGTAGAATTTATGCCGGTATTGTTGGAGTAGTTTCAATATTTTTCGTAATGGGAATTTTTGGAAAGAGTGTTCCATTTATTTCAACAGCATTTGTAAAAGAAATGGAAGTTAATAAAGAAACTCAGTTTGTAAATAATGGGAATAATAAAGAGAATAAAGAAGAGCAAAATAATGATTCAAATAAAGAAAACAAAGATAACAATGAAAATAAAGATGAAAAAAATAATGCAGAGAAAAAATATAGTTCTGTTGTAGTTATCGGAGATTCATTGACAGTTGATATTGGAGAAAAATTCCAAGAATTATATCCAGGAGCTGTTATCGATGGGAAAATTGGTCGTCAGTTATACGTTGCCATAGAAGAAGCAAAAAGTTATTCTAACTACAATAACGAAAATTCTGCGATAATTTTCCAATTAGGAACGAATGGACCATTTACTGAAAGTCAGATTGAAGAGTTAGTAAAAGTGTTTGATAAAGCGGATATTTACTTTGTAAACATTAAAGTACCAAGAGCTTGGGAAAAAACTGTGAATGCAGCATTGAAACAAGCACAAGAGAAACATACTAACATTAATATAATAGATTGGTATTCAGTAGCAAATAGTAGTAAAGATTTATTTGAACCAGACAGAGTTCATTTAAATCAAAATGGTATTGTTGAGATGACAACGTTAATTAAGAAAAATCTAAAACGACCAGTGGAAATTAAAGGAAATTAGTAAGAGTCCAATAAAGGATGAAACTTATAAAAGGGAGTGACTCAAAATCGCGATTTTTGAGTCACTCCTTTTTAGTTTTAAGAGGTAGGAGAATTTCTTCTAATATGGTTAAAGGACGATTTTATGTAAATACGAAGATAGTATTTCAGATATTAAGCTTATAATTATTAATTTATAAATTTAGATAGCTTTTCTAATTGAAATATTTAACTTTCGTTGAAATATCAATATAGTTTGTGATATAATATTTTAGTATTATAATTTATAGAATAATAAAAAAGGAGATAACTATGACAAAAGTAAGAGTAAGATATGCACCATCTCCAACAGGAAATTTACATATCGGTAATGCAAGAACTGCATTATTTAATTACCTTTTTGCAAAACACAACGGTGGGGATTTCGTATTAAGAATTGAAGATACGGATTTCAAACGTAACAAAGAAGAAGGTGAACGTAGCCAGCTTAAATACATGAACTGGTTAGGTTTAGATTATGATGAAGGTATTGGAAAAGAAAAAGAATTTGGTCCATACCGTCAATCTGAGAGAATTGATATTTATCAAAAATACGCTGACCAGCTAATCGCTGAGGATAAAGCTTATAAATGCTACATGACAGCTGAAGAATTAGAAGCTGAAAGAGAAGAGCAAATCGCTAACGGATTACCACCTCGCTATAGCGGGAAACACGCTCACCTTAGTAAAGAAGAGCAAGAAGCTTTTGAAAAAGAAGGTAGAAAACCTGCTATTCGTATCCGTGTTCCACAAGATAGAACATATAAATTTGACGATATGGTTAAAGGTGAATTATCATTCGAAGGGCATGACTTCGGAGATTTCGTAATCATTAAAAATGATGGAGTAGCAACATACAACTTCGCTGTTGTTATTGATGATTACTTAATGAAAATCACTCACGTACTGCGTGGAGACGACCACGTTTCTAATACACCTAAACAACTTGTTGTGTACGAAGCATTAGGATTTGAACCACCAAGATTTGGTCACATGACGCTTATCGTTAATGAAAGTAAGAAAAAATTATCAAAACGTGATGAAAGTATCATTCAATTCATCGAACAATATGATGAATTAGGGTACCTTCCAGAAGCATTATTTAACTTTATCGCTTTACTAGGATGGTCTCCAGAAGGTGAACAAGAAATCTTCACTAAAGAAGAATTCGTGAAAATCTTTGATGAAAAACGTCTGAGTAAATCACCAGCATTCTTCGATAATAATAAACTTACATGGATTAACAACCAGTATATTAAAGCTCAACCTTTAGAAAGAATCGTAGACTTATCATTACCGTTCTTCATTAAAGAAGGTATAGCAACAGCTGAAGAAGTAGAAGCTAATAAAGCATGGTTTGAAAAATTAATTTCATTATACCAACCACAAATGAGTTACGGAGCTGAAATTGTTGAGTTAACAAAACAATTCTTCGTTGAAGATATTAAATTTGATGAAGAAGAATTAGAAATCTTAAAACAAGAAACAACAGCAACAGTATTCGAAGATTTCTTAACAAAAGTTGAAGAAGTAGAAGAATTCACAGCTGATAACATTAAAGCTTTAATCAAAGCGATTCAAAAAGATACAGGTGTTAAAGGTAAAAACTTATTTATGCCAATTCGTATTGCATCAACAGGATCAATGCACGGTCCAGAATTAAATACAAGTTTAGAATTACTAGGTAAAGAACGTGTAGCTGCTAGAGTAAAAGCTGCATTAGAAACAATTAAATAGTATAAATTAAGAAAAGAAATAACGACAGATTAAGGGTGAAATGAATCAGAACTACTAAATTTTAAAGTAGCCCTTAATTTTAATTTTTTGAGCTGAAAAAAGATAGAGAAATATAAATAAAAGTAAAGAAAATATCTTGACATTCGTCTTAAAATAGGGTATTATTACTTATGATATTGTTTATATATCTTCACGAGTAAGCCCCGGAAAACTTAGTCGTTATGACAGATTTAAAACAACATCTAGGAGGAAAAAAGACATGCGTCAAACATATATGGCAAAGCCATCAACTGTAGAAAAAAAATGGTATGTAATCGATGCTGAAGGTCAAACTTTAGGTCGTTTATCATCAGAGGTAGCTTCAATTTTAAGAGGGAAACACAAACCTACTTATACACCACACATCGATACTGGGGATAATGTTATCATTATCAACGCTGAGAAAATTGTGTTAACTGGTAAAAAATTAACTGATAAAATTTACCGTCGTCACACAATGCACCCAGGTGGGTTAAAAGAAAGAACTGCTGGATTAATGGTAGAAAAATATCCAGAAGAACTTTTAGAACTATCTATCAAAGGTATGTTACCAAAAAATACTTTAGGTAGAGCTCAAGGAATGAAACTTCACGTTTACCGTGGAGCTGAACACCCACACGCAGCACAAAAACCAGAAAAATACGAATTACGTGGATAATATAGGAGGAAATAATTAAATGGCACAAGTAGAATATCGCGGTACAGGACGCCGTAAAAGCTCAGTAGCACGTGTAAGATTAGTACCTGGAACAGGGAAAGTTGTTATCAACAACAGAGAAATGCGTGAATACTTACCATTAGAATCATTAGTATTAGACTTAATGCAACCTTTAGAAGTTACATCTACTACAGGTAACTATGACGTTTTAGTTAACGTTAACGGTGGAGGATACACAGGACAAGCTCAAGCAATCCGTCACGGAATTGCACGTGCTTTACTAGAAGTAAACCCAGAATACCGTAAAGACTTAAAACCAGCAGGATTACTAACTCGTGACCCTCGTATGAAAGAACGTAAAAAATACGGTCTTCGTGGTGCGAGACGTGCTCCTCAATTCTCAAAACGTTAATGAAAACCTTATTATACCAAGCTTCACAGCCATTTTTTGGTGTAAATTGGTGTAAATTATTAGGAGTATCATAGTTTTGATAGCTCGTCTAAGAGATTTAAAGCATCGGCATCTTGCTGGTGCTTTTTTTCTGGCATTAAAGATAAATAATATTCTTGAGTAGTCAATATCGAATTATGACCAAGTCTTCTTGAAATATAATCCAAACTTATATTTTTTGAAAATAAGAAAGATGCATGACTATCTCTAAGTCCATGAAATGTAGTTTTAGTAATCTCTAATTTTTTTAGTAATTCTTGTAAATATTTTGATTGCATAAAATTGTTTCTGCAAAAAACATAATCTTTTTTTGATTTAGATAGTTCAACTAATGCATCATATATGTCATTATTTATTGATATATCACGTTTTGAAAATTTATTTTTAAGTGATGTATCTTTGCTAGTAGGACTTATAGAACGTCTGATTTTTATTCCAAATTCATAGATATCTTCACATTTTAATCCCAATAGTTCTCCACGTCTAGCACCAGTTTCAATTGCTAGCAAAACAAGTACATTAAATTCAATATGTTTATGTTCTAAGCAATATTTTCTTAGTTTAGCCATTTCTTTTATAGAAAGTGAAATATTTCTTTTAGGAAGTTCTTTTCCTCTAACTTTTAATAAACTACCAAAATCATTTACCAATAAACCACGAGCATAAGCATATTTGAGTGAACCTCTAATTTTTAAGACTAGTTCTTTAGTAGTCTTTTTTGAATGTGTTAAAGCATATTCATCAATTTTCTTTTGCATAACTGTATCATTTAAATGTCTTAATTCAATACCCTCAAATAATTTATCAATTATTGTAATAGTACGTTCATAATTAACTAGAGTAGCTTCACGAACATCATTTTTTTTAACTGAAAAAATCCAGCTTTTATAAAAATCAGTGTAAAGCGTGGTTTGTTCTGCGATATTTTTTCCTTTGCCTTTGTATAACTCCATTTCTAAAGCCCATTGTTTCGCTTCTTTTCGTGTTTTAAAGGTCTTAGTTATTCGTTGATTTTCACTATTTTTATATATGGATACTGTAGCTCTATAAGAAGTACCCCTTTTTGTAATATTTGCCATTTTATCAAATCCTTTCATTCTAAATACTCTTGATAAAATAGACTAGTCACTACTTATATAATAAACAGAAAAAACTATTTTATCAAGAGCTTTATAATTAAATACTATGTTTTTCTATAAATTCTACTAAATGTTTTTTTAGAAATCTTTGTTGTTTTCCAATCATAAAACATTTACAGTCATTATTATTTCTAATATATTTATCAAAAGATTTAGGGTCAATTCCTAAGAATTTAGATGCCTGTTCTCTGTTTAATAAAAGGGGAAAATTTTCAATTTTATTAACCATTATTATTACCTCCTGTTCTGCTTTATATGATAAAATATAAAGAGTAGAAGAGCCGAAAAAATTTCTACTATTTATATTAATGAGTCACTATTCTAAACTATGGTGACTTATTTTT
>NZ_CAURJN010000050.1:0-11286 GCF_963525165.1 uncultured Gemella sp. | reverse complement strand
ACGCATAAAAATACCCCTTTCACTGGTTTGTCCAGTAAAAGGGGTACATATCAAATCGATTTTTTAGAGTCACCCCCGCATAGTTTATTAGATATCTAAAAAGCTTTTATAAAGCGAATTTAGATGTCAATAAACCACTGCGTCTATGAGTTCTCATATACACTTTGTTAAAATTTAGGACTTTTGGGTCAGCCCCTTTAATACTCATATATCTATTTTTAACTTTACATATTAAATAATTTTAATATCGAAATTTTCTTTAAATCTTATTTTACTATTTCTTTAAAATTTCTTTTAATCTATTTTTCAACAAAAATACACTATATTATGATATAATATAAGAAAACGAATTCAAATAATGGAGGTCTATTATGCCACGTATAGTTGCTAGAGGATTTAAAAAAGAAGATTTAAAAAAAGTTAGTGCTGAGCTTTTCGACACTATTGCTGAAATAATCGAAAGACCACGCGAAGCTTTTACATTAGATTTAATTGAAAGTATTGCTATTCTTGATGGAGAAGAAATTAGCAGAGCAACCCTAGAAATCGGATGGGTTCACCGCCCTGTTGAAGTTTGCGAAAAAGTTGCTACTGCTGTTAATGAACTATTTAAACCTCTTGGTTATGAAACAGTAATGATTTCATTCAAAAATATTGACTTAGCATACGAATTTGTATTCAAAAAATAATTATTAAAAAAGGAGTGATTTAAAAATCTAGATTTAGTAGAATCTGATTTTTAAAATCACTCTTTTTGTATTATCCTTTTACTTGAGTTTCATACATTTTTTTGTAACTTCCCTCAAGGGCTAATAATTGTTCATGTGTTCCACTTTCAATTACTTTCCCTTTTCTAAGGACATAAATCATATCTGCATTTTTTATAGTTGATAACCTATGAGCTATTATAAGCGTTGTTCGCCCTTGTTTTAATTCTTCTATAGCTCGACTAACATTTTGTTCTGTTTCACTGTCAATATTGGCCGTCGATTCATCAAGAATTAAAATCTTAGGATCTTTAGCTAAGGCTCTTGCTAGACAAATAAGTTGCTTCTCACCTGTAGAAAAGTTATTTCCACCTACTTCTACTTTTGAGTCCAACGAGCGATTTTCTAATATGAAATCTCCTCCAACTCTAGACAAGGCCTCTTTGGCAATTTTTTCATCGTTAGAAGTTGTAATATTTTCCAGTAAGGTACCTTCAAATAAAAATGAATCCTGAAGTACTATCGCCGTTTTTTCTCTTAGATATTCCTTACTATAATCATTTATATTTCTACCATTGATTAAGACATTACCTTTAGTCGCACTGTAGAACTTAACAATTAAGTTCATTATAGTACTCTTACCACTTCCCGTATGTCCTACAAATGCCACAGTTTGATTCTCTTTAATTTCAAGATTTAAATCACGAAGTACATAAAAATCATCTTTATAAGAAAAATACACATCTTCAAACTTAATATTTCCTCGGAAATTATCCTCAGTAATATCGTTATGATTGTCTTCCTCAACTTCTAGCTTAAGTATCTCTTGAATATTTATAGCCGCACCCTGGGCTCTAATATAATTAGAAATTCCCATCGTAAAGTCTGCGATTCTATAAATTATATCGGTAGTATAATTTATAAATAAATATACCATTCCCAATGTAATACTATAAACATTATTAAAATGTGAATACGAATAGTAATAAACAATACCTATGAAAATCACTATTCTAAATACTCCAGTTATATTATGAAGCAATAGACTATCTACTAGATTTAATTTTTTCCAATATTTATAGCGTTCTTCGTTATGCTTATTCCAGTCTTCAATACTCTCTTTTTCTTTATTAAAAGCTTTGATGATTTCTAAATTTTGATAATTTTCATTTATAATCCCATTACTTTGAGAAAATTTACGTCTGTATCCCTTAATACTATCTATAGATAACTTATTATAAATTTTTAATACTATAAACATTACCGGGAATAACGCTAGCATAAATAATCCAAAACGTACATCTACATAAAATAATACAATATAAGAAAAAATAATCTTTAGCACGATTATTAATATTTGCACAAATGTCGAAACGAAAAATGTTCTAATTTGGTTAACATCACTCGTTATCCTAGATACTACAGAACCAGCTGGCATATTATCAAAATACTTAATAGGTAGGCTTTGTATATGGTCATATACCTGCATCTGAATTCTAACGTAAACCTCATTAGCACCTTTTACTAAGTAAATATTTCTAATATAGTTAGAAATCCCTGAACATAATAGTATAAGTCCATATCCAGCTATTACTATCAATGATTTTAAAATTATCTGACGTGTTAAATCTCCAGTTATTCCATCAAAAACTTTCGACAACACGTACACACCAGCAACCCCTAGCCCAACATTTAATAATGAAAAAACAAAGCCTATTATATAAGATCTTTTTGCTTTTTTCATATAAGGAAGAAATTGAAATAACGGATTTTTATTCTTCATCATCTTCTACCTCCTTATTTTGATACTCATCTAGTTGTTTATACCAAGGACATTTTTCAAGAAGCTCATCATGCGTTCCAAAATTTAATATTTTACCGTTATCTAATACAACTATTTTATCAGCATGTCTTACTGCAGAAATTCTATGGGCTACTATTATATTAGTCTTACCTTCTCGAGTTTTCTTAATATTTTCTATAATAGTTTTTTCTGTATTAGAATCTACTGCACTTAAGCTATCATCTAGTATTAAAATATCAGGATCTGATAACAATGCTCTCGCTATACCTAGACGTTGTTTTTGTCCACCTGATAGAGATAAACCATTTTCTCCTACAAGAGTATCAATACCATCTTTAAATCTACTAATATCCTTTTTAATATCCGCTTGTTCAAGAACGTCATCTAACCTATCTTCTAAATCATATCGATAAAAAAGAACATTTTCCTTTATAGATTTTGAGAACAATTGATATTCTTGTGGTGCATATCCTATCTTAGCTCTTACAGAATAATCATAATATCGCTCCATTCCCTTGCCGTCAAGAAGAAGCGTATTTTCTTCTATTGGATATAATCGAAGCAGTTGCTTGATAAATGTCGTTTTCCCACTACCAGTCTTTCCTACTACTCCTATAGTTTCACCTTTATTAATAGTAAAATTAATATCTTCTAGCACATGATTATTATCCTCGTAATTAAAATTAAAATCTTTAAATTCAATACTACTATTAAACTCAAAATTACTTTCAGCTAGGTCATTATTAACATCAGCCTTTTTATCAGAGATTTCTAAAACTCTTTTCGTAGCTTGACGAACCTCTATAATCATAATAACTAACTCAGATAAAGCAATATACGGCCACTGGATCATCCCAATAACTACACAGACAGAAATCAACTCTCCTAATGTCATCATTCCTAAATTAATAAAGTAAAATCCTCCAGCTACAGCTATAATGTAACTTGCCGCTAACGATACTGTATTAAGTGGTTGATAAACAAGAGTTTTTTTCATATATTCTTCATTACTTCTAGCATAACTTCTAAGTTTTCCTACAAAGCTATTTCTAACTTTATCAAGCAAGCTATAAGCTCTAATTACACGAATACCCTTAACATTTTCTAAAGTCTCTTCTGTAATTTCATCCATAGTTTTCGCCATTTCATTATAGTATTTTTCCTGTACCTTACGTCTTCTAACTAAATAAATAGTCTGAAGAATCAAAGGTATATGAATTAGTAATAAATAAATTAAACTAGATTTATTAAATATAAGAACACTTATAAATAAATTATAAATTATTCCATCAAAAATTAATAGAATACCATAACCAAAAAGCGGCGCAATATAATTCGTAATATCATTCGTCGATCTACTAATAACTTCTCCAATACTAAATTTATTAAAAAATACTGGAGTATGTCTATAAATATCATATTGAATATCATAGGTCATATCTTTAATAACTTTATCATATCCTATAAACGTATAGTATTCTTTAAAGAAATAGACAATATACAGTGCTATTCCAGCCAAAACAATTCTTAGAATTTCATTAACTACACCATCAAAACCAATATTTCCTCCCGCTATACCATCAACTATATAACTTAACCTATCAGTTGGGTATAACGAAAAATAATAAGATGCAATAGAAACTATTAGTGCGATTATTATGCGTTTTTTATCTCTGTAAATAAGATTTACTATTTTATTAAATATTTGCTTATTATTTATCATATCATTCATTTTTCACCCTCCTTTTTTCATCTATTGAACTATATTTTATTAATTATAACATATTTAAACACTTAATTTTATTAAAAAGCAAATAAAACAGGAATAACTAAAAATTCTTATTTTCCAGTTATTCCTATTCGTTTTTTGAACATATATGATTATAACATATAATTAATTTTGACTTAGTCTACTTAATTATAGGGAGTGACTCAAAAATCACGATTTCAAAGAAACAAGATTTTGTTAAGTCACTTCCGCACAGTTTATTAGATATCTAAAAAGCTTTTATAAAGTGCATTTAGATATCAATAAACCACTGCGTCTATGAGTTTTCATATGAACTTTGTTAAATTTTAAGACTTTTGGAGCAACACCAAATCCAAAATAGCAACTTCTTAGTTATTTTCCCTTTTTAAACTCCTCTATTGCTTCCTTCGCAAGTTTATCAACTACTTCGTTAAGTTCAACACCTGTATGTGCCTTCACTTTTACAAAATTTACCTTCACTACTGTTTTTACCTTATTATAAAATTTCACATAATCCTGTGTATAAGGTAAGTTCGCCTGCCAATCTCCCGTTGCCCAAGATTCTATCCCTTGATAGTCATAAAATAAAGTGATCTCTTTGATTTTTCTATCTACTGCGTACCACATAACATACTTGGCTGCTTCTAATTCTCCAGCAACATTGTGTAATTGAGCATAATCTTCTCTATTTCCAGCATGTTTGAACTCATATTTTTTATCGCCATCTACTATAACTACACCAGAACCATAAATACCTTGTACTCTATCAAAACTTCCATCTATATATGCATAGACACCATCAACGGCTTCCACATTCTCTATCTTTTCTTCATTACCTTTTACGAACTCTTCTGCTTCGTCTAAAGCTTTAAAACTTTTATATATCGCACCCTTAAACCCTGTAACTTGCTCTTTACACTCATCCCACGTTGAAAAAACTCCAATTTTTTTACCTTTTCTTACCGCATAAAATTTAGCCATCATATTCTCCTTACAAAAATATTTACTCTAAAATTATACTACATAGAAAATATTTAGTAAAATTTAATTAAATATACCAAATTTCAATGGATATTTATTGTCTTTAATAATTTTGTTTGTCCCACTAACTATAGTGTATTACATGAAAAAAGTAGAAAATCTATGAAAATACAATATAATAAAAACTCCTATTGATTGAATTTTTATCCATTTTGTTGTAAAATTGAATTGCTTATGAAAAAAATATTAAAGAATTTTTTTTATTTTATAAAGATAATTTAGGAGACATGATAATGAGTAAATATCATTTTATAGGTATTAAAGGATCCGGTATGAGCTCACTTGCACAAATCGTTTACGATATGGGACATCAAGTACAAGGTTCAGACGAAGAAACATACTTTTTTACACAAGAAAAATTAGAACAAAGAAACATCCCTATGTTTAACTATGGAGTAGAGAATATAAAAGAAGGATACGAAATAATTTTAGGTAACGCCTTTAACGAGACTCATATCGAATATAGACGTGCTAAAGAACTAGGCTTAAAAACTTACACATATGCTCAATTTCTTGGTAAACTGCTTTCTGATATTCCTTCAATAGCAATTACTGGAGCACATGGGAAAACAACCACAACAACAATGGCAAGTAATATCTTTAAACACAGTCACGTTACCTCTTACTTAATCGGTGATGGTACTGGTCACGGAGAAAAGAACTCTGAATTCATGATAGCTGAAGCTTGCGAATACTATAGACACTTCCTTGCATATCATCCAGATTATGCTGTAGTTACAAATATTGACTTCGATCATCCAGATTACTTTAACGATGAACACGATATGTTTGATGCATTCCAAAGCTTTGTGAATCAAGTTAAAAATGTAGTAGTAATCTGCGGTGATGATCGCTTAGCTTCACAACTTAAACCTGCAAACGCTAAAGCTATTAAATACGGGTTTAATGAAGGAAATGATTATCAAATTAAAAATGTTCAAACTACATCTGAGCATAGTAAATTCGACATTTATAAAAATTCAGACTTACTAGGAACATTTACAATGGCAGTCTTTGGATTACATGATATTTCTAACGCTACTGCAACAATCGCTTTAGCTGACTTAAATGGCATAAGTATTGAAAAAATTCAAGAGTCACTTGATTTATATAAACCTGCTGAAAGAAGATTTAGCGAACATAAAATTGGAAACAGTGTAATTGTCGACGACTACGCTCACCACCCAAGTGAGATTAAAGCAACTATCAACAGTGCACGTAGAAAATACGCAGGCAAAGAAGTTATCGCTATTTTCCAACCTCATACATATACACGTACAGCAAAATTCTTGCATGAATTTGCAGAGAGCTTAGAAACAGCCGACAGAGTATTTCTTTGCCCAATCTTCGCGTCAGTACGTGAGAAAGAAAAAATTGTTGGAATCGAAGATCTACAAAAAGTAACTAAAGACGCTCAAATAATAAATAGTGAAAATGATTTTGATAAACTTAACTTTGATAATAGTGTATTCCTATTTATGGGAGCTGGTAACATTAATAAACTTTGTCATAAATTTATCGAACACAAATCAAAATAATTTAGTTGTATTATAATCAATATTAAAATATAATTGATTATAAGGACTTATAAAGGAGGAAACATTATGTTAGATATAAACTGGTTAATTTTAGCTTATGCTGGAATCTTTTTAGCAGGAGTAGGAGTATTAATCCTATGCATAAGCGCTGCGATTACACTTGGAACTGTTAGAAAATCTCTTACTATCGCTACTGAATGCGTAGAAGATGTAACGAACATTGCAGAAGACGCACTAAATCTTGCTAAAGACCTAAATCAAACAGTGAAAAAAGTTGAAAGTAATTTAGAGCCAATTATGGCAGAAACTAATATCTTATTACAAAACACAAATATTTTAGCTGAAGACTTACAAGTTAAATCTGAAAAACTAGATCCACTATTTAATTCAGCAGAAGGATTAGCAACATCTATTAACGGATTACAATCATCTGTGGATAATATGAAATCTAATGTTACAGGATTTAAGAAAAATACAGATCAAAAAATCGAAAATCTTTCTGAAAAAGTAGAAGAAAACAAAGCTAAAGCTTCTAATCTACTTAACAAATTCTTAAAGAAAGATAAAGTAGAAGAAAAATAATATTTAAAATAAAAATTAAAAAACATTTCTATGTCAGGTATTCTTTAAAAAGTATTTTATAATCTGTTATAAAATTTAGAGGAACAACACAAAATCATTAATTTGTGTTGCTCCTCCTTTTGGACAACTGAATCTTACATATTCTCTCTTAATTTTATATTTATCTCACTTATACTATTTTTAATACTAAAATATCGAACTATTCCTATTAAAACATAAACCACAGTAGCTGTAATCATCATTAAAATTAAAGTAGTAAGACTACTAAACCATTTCAAATAATAACCCGCTAACACAAGTGGTAACATAATAAGAAAATAATGTGATACAAATACTATTACTATGTTATCATTTAACTTACTTTGAAATACTTTACCAGCTAATCCTTGTAATAAACCTAAAATAGCATATACTAAGGTTTGAATTAATACTGCCGTATTTAGATTATCAAAACTCTGAATATACAATGGCATACCAGGATAAAACTGACCATATAAAATACCAAATATTAGATTAATAACATTCCCTACTCCTATCCCTAACAACATAAATATTACAATTTTTTGAAATAATTTCATTTTAATACCTCCTATAATCCTAATTTCATCTTAAATTCTTTTAACATCCTACGTGATACATAACTTATATCCGAATTTTTATAATTTATAACTATTGTTCCTCTCAATCCTAAATCTAAGCTATGAATATATTTAACATTAGCTATTTCACTTTGAGATATTTTTATAAAATCCTTAGTTAATGTACTCTGCACTTCATATAATTTTTTTCTAACAATAAATCTACCTTCAACTGTAACTACATATACTTTTCTATCTTCAACATATACCCTTATAATATCCTCCGTATTTAATAAACGTACTTCCCATCTAAAACTCCTATAAAGTAATCTTCCTCATTTTCTATATGATTCACTAAATTTTTAATCTCATCATTCACTTTATTTGCTGATATAGTAACTATTGTTTCTTCAAGTTTCTTATCTATATTTAATTCTACTTTCACATTTTCAGCTCCTTTCATATATTTAATTCAACTTTCATATCTTTAGCTCCTTTCATAATTATATTTTATATAATAAATATTTAAAAATCTATAGATAATGCATATTCGGTTAGTTTTCTTGTTTATTCGGTAAATTATGTGCTAATTACAAATACAATATATTTTACTTAACAAATGAGAGTGACTCAAACATCGTGATTTCTTTAGCAACAAAATTTTTTTTGAATCATTTCCTCAATAGTTTATGAGTTTTCTTGTAAAACTTTTTAAAATCCAGGGTTTTTAAGTTAACCACAATAATTTATAAAAATATATTTAACTGATATGGTAACTAAAATTAGAATACGTTTCCTTTTATTTTTTTCATAAATTTGAGTCTTTCTTCTTGATTTTATTTATATTTTGATATAATATACTTTAGTATTAAATTTTAAAAGGAGATATTTTTTTATGTTAAATGAATTTAAAAAATTTGCATTTAAAGGAAATGTATTAGACCTAGCTATCGGGGTTATCATGGGGGCTGCATTCGGAAAAATCGTTAGTTCATTAGTAACTGACATTATGATGCCTCTAATCGGATTACTTTTCCCTGCTAAACCAGATTTTTCTAAATTAGTATGGAATAATATTAAATACGGTAACTTTATTCAAATTACAATCGACTTCTTAATTACAGCAATCGCAATCTTCATTTTTGTTAAAGCTATCAACACAGCTAAAGACAAAATGTCTAAAGAAGAAGAAGCTGAAGAAAAAGCACCAGAAGTTGATGCTAAAGAAGAACTTCTTAAAGAAATCCGTGACTTATTAAAAAAATAATAAATTAAAATTTTAAGATTTGACAATGTCGGATCTTTTTTTCTATGTTCACCCTTCTAAAAAATTCTTTCCTATAAGTAAAAGAGAGTGATTCGACAAAATCGTGATTTCTTAAGAAACAAGATTTTGTCGGGTCACCCTCCGCTCAGTTTATTAGATTTCATATAAACTTTGTTAAATTTTAGAACTTTTGCCTCAGCCGGTCCTTCTACATTTTATTTATTCACAACATTCGCAGATTTCCCAGTTGTAATTACTTCAACAGCCGCTTCTAATCCACCTTCTACAAGGTTTTGGATTGCAGTTTCTGTATAAAACGCTGTATGAGGTGTGTAGATTACATCATCACGATCTATTAGAGTTTGTAATAGTTCATCATCAAACTCTTTCCCTTCAAAGTTTTTAGGAACATATTTACCTTCATTTTCATAAACATCTAGCCCTGCTCCAAGAAGTTTTCCACTATCTAAAGCACGTAATACAGCCTTTGTATCAACTAGCATACCACGAGCAGCATTTAGTAAGATTGAATTATCTTTCATTTTAGCAAGAAATTCGTCGTTTACCATATGATTATATTCTTTAATAGCTGGCATATGAATAGTAATAATATCAGAAGCAGCTATTAAATCATCTAAATTCTCAACATAGTCTAAGACTTCTTTCGCCGCTTCATTTTGATAAACATCATAACCTATAACTTTAGAACCTAAAGCATTGAAAAGTCTAGCAGCTTGAGTACCGATCCTTCCTGTACCAATAACACCTACTGTTAAAGTTCTAAGCTCACGAGATAATATCCCTGGATTCCAAGAGAAATTATGTTTTTCTATATTGCGTTGAATTTTGTTTGTATTTCTACTTATTCGTAGCGCTGATGTAAGTACATGTTCAGCAATAGCATTTGGTGAATATGACGGTACATTGGTCATTTTAATCCCAAGCTCTGACATTAATTCTAAGTCATAAATATCAAAACCAGCAGAACGAGTAGCAAACACTTTAACACCTTGTTCTTTTGCATATTCATATACGTCACGTTCAAAAGGTTTATTTTGAGCTAAGACTACACCTTCTTTACCTTCTAGTAAATGTTTATTAGCTGATGTAAGTTCCTCTGTATAAACATCAATTTCAACCTCAGTGTGAGAATTTCTCCAACTTTCTAAAGCACTCTTTTCATCTTCTCTTAAATTAAAAAATACTAATTTCATATTCTTTTCCTCCTTAAACAAAGCACTAGTTTAATTTTATTCTAGTAAACTTCTAATAAAATCAATATAACTAATTTTACCATAAAAGTTAACTAACTAAAACCATTTTATTTTACTTTTCAAAAATTTTTTTAATAATTTCAAACAATTCACTATTGTTTTCCGCTATTTTATAAATATCTACTTCCTTTGGTGCTATTTGCTTATAGCGATTTATCCAAATTGCTTTCCATCCCGCATTATTCGCTCCAACTATATCATTTTCCAGCGAATCCCCTATATAGTATAGAGCACCATTAGGAAGTTGTAATTTTTCTTGCATAATTTTAAATATTCTAATATCTGGTTTATTTATACTATAATCACCTGAGACTATAATATTCTCCCTATCAACCCATCTTTCAACACCTAATGCTTTTACCTTAGACCATTGATGTTCACTTAGTCCATTAGTAATAATTCCTAACTTTACATTATTATCTTTCGCTAGTTCCAAAATACTTATAGTTATATTAGACATTTGTAATTTTTGTTGATTCTTTTTATATTCTTTTTGCATATTTAATGCCTGTTCATCAGTTAGAAAGACACCTAAGTCTTTCGCCGCTTCTTGAATCCTATAAATATGATATTCATCCATGGGCATTTCACCATTCCTAGAGGCTTCAAATTTCACATCACTATAATGTCGACTCAAAAGATAAAATTGTTCCATATCAATATCCATATCGAATAGACTCTTATACGCATTCTCAAATGGAACTATCTGTTCATACAACGTATCATCCACATCAAAAACAAGACC
>NZ_CAURJN010000049.1:0-13725 GCF_963525165.1 uncultured Gemella sp. | reverse complement strand
CCAACAAATCCAGCTGAGGAAAAACAAAAAGAAGAAACACCAAAAGTTTCAGATAAACAAGAAAAGCCGGTTCAGCCAGAAAACTCAGGAAAAGAAGGGATATCGGTATCACCTGCAGAGGAGAAACCAAAAGAAGAGAAGCCATCAGTTCCAGAGAAACAAGAGAAACCAGTACAACCAGAGGCATCAGGGGAACAAGGTGACTCAACTCAGCCATCAACGCCTGTAAAACCAGAAGCGAAAGAGGAACAAGGAGATTCAGTCCAACCATCAACGCCAACAAACCCAGCTGAGGAAAAACCAAAAGAAGAAACACCAAAAGTTTCAGAGAAAGAGGAGCAACCTGTACAACCAGGAACGCCGGCGCAACCAGAGGTATCTGGACAGCCATCAACGCCTGTAAAACCAGCTGAGGAAAAACAAAAAGAGGAAACACCAAAAGTTTCAGAGAAAGAGGAGCAACCTGTACAACCAGGGACACCGGTGCAACCAGAGGTATCTGGACAGCCGTCAACGCCTGTAAAACCAGCTGAGAAAAAACAAAAAGAAGAAACACCAAAAGTTTCAGATAAACAAGAAAAGCCGGTTCAGCCAGAAAACTCAGGAAAAGAAGGAACTTCGATAACTTCATCTGGAGGAAAAGAGGAAACTTCGTATGTATCTGATAATAATCCTGTATTAACAAGAAAAACAAAAACATTGTTCTTAGAATCTCTTGATAAAAAGGTGAGTTTAGAATTGTACGATGTTTCTATAGATGATATAGAATTTAGAGCAGTAGAGATAGAAGACGAAAAGGAAATAAATGCTGTAAAAGATAAGCTACAAGGTAATAAGAATGTAAGAATATACGATTTAAGTTTACACAAAGGTGGAAAAGAAATATCCTTAAACAACAATAGACTAGTAAGAGTAGCTTTAGCAGAATATGAAAATAAAAATATAGAAGTATATCATGTAGAAAAAAATGGAAATCTAACAAAAATTCCCTCAGTCATAAATAACGAAAATGTAGAATTCTACATAGATCACTTCAGTCAATTTGCAATAGTATCAGATAAAAATAATCTTTCTAAAACAGACGCTCAAAACACGATGTCTAAAGAAAACTTATTAAAACAACAGAGTCTTCCAAAAACAGGAATGAGTAATACTAATGATTTTTCATTATTGGCTATAATAAGTTTACTTGTATTAGTCTTATCAAGAAAACAAAAAGATAGTATGAAGTAGCATTTTTTGTTATATAGAATTATTGTATGAATTCGTACATAGTAGTTTTTGAAACCTACTTTTTTACAGGAAAAAGATATGTTGTATAGGGAAAGATGATAAAAGCGATTTATTGTCAAAGAAGGTAAAACTATGTTATAATTAAACTACAACATAAAAGGAGCAAATAATTATGGTAAATATTTATGATAAAGCAAATGAATTTGAAAGAGCATTAAGAGAATCTGATGAGTATAAAGCCTCATTAGCAGCATCTGAAGAATTATACGCAGATGAAGAAGCTAACGCTTTATATACAGAATTTGTATCAAAACAAAAAGATTTAATGGAGTCTGCTCAAGCAGGAAATGAACCTACAGAAGAGGAACTATCAGTATTTGAAGGGATTCAACAAAAATTATTAGAAAATGCTAAATTCTTAGAGTTTGTACAAACTCAACAAAAACTACAATTTTTAATAGAAGACTTAAATAAAGTAATGTACAAGCCTTTAGATGAACTTTTCGAAAAATACGGAAACAAATAGAAGAAGATATAGAACAGAGGGCTGCCCCAAAAGTCCTAAAATTTAACAAAGTTCATATGAAAACTCATAGACGCAGTGATTTATTGATATTTAAATTCGCTTCATAAAAACTTTTTAGGTATCTAATAAACCACTGCGGAAAGTGATTCGACAAAATCGATTTCTCTGAAATCGCGATTTTTGAGTCACTCTCTTCGTTTTACTATTTAAAAATCACCTAGGAAACTAATTTTCTAGGTGATTTCTTTATATACATTTAACTTTTATTTATCTTTGTTTTCTTCAACATAATCTATTAATTCTAATGTAAGATCATATCTAAAGAATGGTGTTATTAGGTAAATTCCTTTAAAGTGTTTTAAAGCAACATCTAGTAGCTTTTTACTTTCTTCTAAAGCAATTTTTTGGCAAAGCTCCTTGTCATCTTTTACTTCTTCTAATTTAGCTAAGAATTCTTCTGATAACTTGATACCAGGTACCTCATTGTGTAAGAATACAGCATTATTGTAGCTAGTAATTGGCATTATACCTACGAAAAATGGTGTATCTGGATAATCAGCAGCAAATTCCGCTAATTGCTCAATTTTTTCAGATTCAAAGACAGGTTGTGTAATAAAGTAATCAGCACCTGCTTTAATTTTCTTCTCAACTAAACGTTTTGTTTTACTTAAGTCACGAACATTTGGGTTATATGCTGCAGCAACTGTGAAGTTTGTAGTCTTTTTCAGAGAAGCTCCGTTATATCCAAGTCCTTCGTTAAGTTGTTTAATGAAAGGAATTAACTTAAGACTAGTCATATCATAGACACTAGTAGCTCCAGGGAAGTCACCAAGTTTACTTGGATCACCAGTAAGAGCAAGGACATTATTAATTCCAAGAAGATCAAATCCCATTAAGCGAGATTGTAGTCCGATAAGGTTGTGATCACGACATGTTAAATGCAGGAGTGTAGGTGTAGAAATATGCTCTTTAAGTAATGTAGCTGCAGCTAAATTACAAATTCGAGTGCTAGCTAAAGAATTATCTGCTAAAGTTATAGCTTCGATATTTTTTTTATCTATCGCTTTTGCACCTTCGATAAATTTATCTACATTTAAATGTTTTGGTGGATCTAGTTCAGCTATTATTGTTACTTGTTTTTTCACTTTATCAACAATTGTTGGTTCGTTATGAGCTACTCTTACAAGTTCTTCTTCTGCTGGTAAAGGTGTGATTATTTTTCTTCTGACTGGTTTTAAATCTTTTATTCCTTTTTTTATAGCACGAATATGCTCTGGAGTAGTTCCACAGCAACCGCCTATTAATCTTACACCTTCTTCTACAAGTAACTTAGCACTTTGTTCGAAGTAAGCTGAATTTTTTCTAAAACGGTATTCGTTACCATTAATAGTTTGTGTTAACTGTAATAAGCTGGCATTAGGATATGCTGATAGATAGCTCTGCGCAAATAATGGCACTTGTTTTAAACTTTTTATCATATGGTAGGGACCTAGATGACAGTTTAAACCAACGATATCAGCACCTAAATTAACAAGTACGCTTAATGCATCAGTTACTTTTTCCCCATTTTGAGTTATACCTGCTTCTAATAATGAAATATTAGTAATAATAGGTAAGTCAGTTAATTTTCTAACTTCAGTTAAAACAGCACGAATTTCTTCTTGATCGTAGTAAGTTTCAAAAAGTAATGCATCAATTTTACCTGTTGATAATAATACTTTTACTTGATCAAGTGTTTCATTGACAATTGTTTCTAATGATAGTTCACATTCACGAAGTCCCCTAATAGCTCCAATAGTACCGAAAACAAAAGTGTTTTCTCCAGCGGCTTTACGAGCTATTTCAGCGGCGCGAATATTAATTTCTTCAAACTTGTCTTCATAACCATAAGTTTTAAGCTGACACTTCTTTGCAGCATAAGTATTTGTTTGAATTATATCTGCTCCAGCTTCGATATAAGCCTTATGAATTTTCTCTACAGAATCTGGATTAGAGATATTATTATATTCATGACAACTTTCCAATCCATTACTATGGAGAGCCGTACCCATAGCCCCATCGGCTACGAGTACATCTTGTTCTAATCTCTCTAATAAGTTTCTCATGCGAACCTCCTATTTAGCGGAAAGTTCGTTTCTGATTTCTTTAGTTACTTCAACTAAAACTTCTAATGCTTCGATAGTTTCTTTTTCAGCACGTGTTTTTAATCCACAGTCAGGGTTAATCCAGAATTGTTCTGTAGATAATTTTTGAAGTGGACGTAAGATATTAGTACGTACTTCTTCTTTTGTTGGTACACGTGGAGAGTGGATATCATAAACTCCAAGTCCAATACCTAAAGGATAGATTGCAGTTTCGAATGCAGAGATTAATTCTCCGTGGCTTCTACTAGTTTCGATAGAAATAACGTCAGCATCTAATGCGCGGATAGAATCGATAATTTCATCGAAGTTAGAATAACACATATGTGTGTGAATTTGTGTATCATCTTGAACTGATGAAGTAGCTAGACGGAATGAGAATACTGCTTCTTCAAGATATTTTTCTTTTTTGTTGTCTCTTAGAGGTAATCCTTCACGGATAGCTGGTTCGTCAACTTGGATAATTGTAATTCCAGCTTTTTCTAAAAGTTCAATTTCATTTTTAAGGGCGATAGCTATTTGGTTGAAGATTTCTGCTTTAGAAATATCAGTTCTTTCAAATGACCAGTTTAGAATTGTAACTGGTCCAGTTAACATACCTTTAACAGGACGGTTAGTTAAGCTTTGAGCATAAGCAGTTTCTTTAACTGTAACAGCTTCTACGTGTTTTACATCTCCGTAAATGATTGGTGGTTTAACCCCACGAGAACCGTATGATTGAACCCAACCGAATTTAGTTGAAGCAAATCCAGCGAAACGTTGTCCGAAGAACTCAACCATGTCTGTACGTTCGAACTCACCGTGAACTAATACGTCGATATCAAGATCTTCTTGGATTTTAATCCAACGAGCGATTTCTTCTTCAATGAATTTTTCATATGCTTCATTAGATAATTCACCTTTTTTCCATAGGGCACGTTGTAGACGTACTTGTTTAGATTGTGGGAATGATCCGATTGTAGTAGTTGGTAATAATGGTAAGTTGTATTTTTTGTTTTGAACTTCACGACGAACTTTGTAATCAGATGGACGAGTTGAACGAACATTTTCACTTGATTCTAATTCAAGGTTTCTGAAATCAGCATTTTGTAGTTTGTTGAAGTCTTCAACGTGTTTTGCATATGCTGCATCTTCTTTACCATCTAATTTGTTAGCTAGTAAGTTAAGCTCTACTAATTTCTGATCAGCAAATGCTAAACCATTTAATAATGTTTCTTCTAATTCAGTTTCATTTTTAGTTGTTACTGGTACGTGTAGTAATGAACATGAAGGTTGAATTACTAATTCAGCAACATTAGCTTTAATTTCTTCTAATAATGCAGAACTATCTTCGAAATCATTGCTCCATACGTTACGCCCATCAACAACTCCAGCAAATACTTCTTTATCTTTGAATAAACCAGCTTTTACATTAGCTAAGTTTTCTTCTCTTCCGTGAACGAAGTCTAAACCGAAAGCTACTGGTAAATCAACAAGTTTTTCAGCTTCTACTAATGCTTCAAAGTAAGTTTGGAAGATGAATTTAGCATCTACTTCGTTGTTGAAGTGGTTGTATACTTTGTGAGCTAATTCTACATAGTTTCTTCCTTCATCAGTAACAAAGATTGGCTCATCTACTTGGATGTAAGAAGCACCAGCTTCAGCTAATTCTTTAAATACTTGAGTATATAATGGTAATAATTTATCTACAGCTTTTTCAAATTCTCCTTCAGCTAGGCCACTAGATAAAGCAACATATGTAATTGGTCCAGTGATTACTGGTTTAGCTTTATCTCCTACGATTTCTTTTGCTTCTTTATATAAGTCTAATAGACGAGTATTGTTTAATTTAGGGTTAACATTTTCCCATTCTGGTACGATGTAGTGGTAGTTAGTGTTAAACCATTTTTTAAGTGCAGATGCAACATTATCTTTGTTACCACGAGCGATATCGAAGAATAAGTCTACATCAACTTCTCTTCCTTCAAAACGTTGTGGAATAACGTTGAATTGAACTGATAAATCTAAAATGTGATCATAAAGTGAGAAATCACCAACTGGGATAAAATCTAATCCAGCATTTAATTGTTTCTCGATATAAAGACGACGAAGTTTTCCTGCTTCTTCAAATAACTCGTTTTGACGAACTGTACGAGCCCAATATCCTTCAATTAATTTTTTCCATTCTCTTTTTTCCCCTAAACGTGGGTATCCTAAACTTGAGATTTTTGTCATTATTCTTTCCTCCTGAGATTTTCTCTTTTTGTGTATATTGAATTATAAAAATAAAAAACGCCCTTAAACAATATCTAATATTGTCTAAGGACGTGCGTTTTATACGTGGTACCACCTTATTTTATGGAAAATCTAAAATGATAAAATGAATTTTTTAGTTTTCCACCTCATTAAAATTTTAACGCTATTTTCTGCGTAATTATCTAACTTCTGCTCGATAATTAAAACTCAAAGACCATCTTCAAAAAAACTCATTAATCTCTTTTCAGCTACCGAGACTCTCTGGTGTAAATCCTTTTTTCTACTCATCTTATCCATGTAATAATATATTAATTTGTAAAAATATTTTTTTATTCAGTCTTAAATACGACAAAAGGGTAGTAACACAAGGGACGAAATGACCGTGTTACCACCCAATTTTATAATCTTAAAATAAATTTTAATCTTACCTCAATGATTATTAACGGTTATCAACCGGAACTAACTTATATATACTCATTAGTTCAGCTCTGTGACCATTTACAATACACTCAAATCCTTTTTTTCACCAACCAAAAGGTCTCTAATAATTAAGAAATATTGCTCTTCACTTCTTCGCTTTTTAAAACTGTTAAAGAAATATTAACATAAGATTTTTTCTTTGTCAACACTTTTTATTAAAAAAATTAAAAACTTTTTTCGGAATTGTCAGAAATCTAAGATAAGTCATATATATTAGTATATTTCGAAAATAATATTTTTATAATATCTATTTAAGAAATATTTAAACATTTACTAATAGTTAGTTAATATCTATAAGGTATACTGTATTCATCAAACAAAAAGTTTTGGTAATAAAGTATTAATTAAGAGGAGAAAAATACAAATGAAAAATAACTTTATGAAATCAGAGAATTTTACAAGATGGGCAATAAGAAAAGTTAGTGTTGGAGTAGTATCAGCAGCTGTTGCAAGTGGTATTTTTGTTATTATAGGGGGTGGAGAAGCACACGCAAGTGATAAACAATTGGATAAATCTCCAATAGTTGAAACTGTAAAAACGCAGGTAGATGAAAATGTAGTTACTAAACCAACAGAAAGAGTTGAATCAGTAGAATCAACAACAGTAAAACCTAAAGAAACTGATAAAACAGTCGAACAACCTGTAGTTGGAACAGATGGAGAAGCTAAACCTGAAGCAATAGACAATAATATTTTAAGTCTTGCTAAAGATACTGCTGATGCACCAAAAATGGAAACACCAGATATGACTACACACAAAACAACACCAGTTGAAGTTAAAAAAGCAGTTATGGATAATACAAAAGATGAAGTAAACGTACCAGCTAAATACTTAGATAAAGCAAACTTCCCTGGTCCATTCACAGCGGGAGTAAATCAAGTAATTCCTTATGAATTCTTCGGTGGTGACGGAATGTTAACAAGATTAATCTTAAAATCATCAGATAAAGCCCCATGGTCAGATAACGGAACAGCGAAAAATCCAGCCTTATTACCATTAGAAAAATTAGGAAAAGGATTATACTTCTATGAAGTAGACTTAGAAGGAACAAAAGGAAAATCAGATAAAGAATTATTAGATTTACTTAAAGCAAATGGAACACAAAGCTACAAAGCAACAATCAAAGTATACGGTGAAAAAGACGGAAAAGCAGATTTAACAAATGTAGTAGCTACAAAAGATGTAAATGTAAATCTAAATGGATTAACAACTGTTAACGAAGTTAAAAAAGCAGTAATGGACGATACAAAAGATACAATAGATGTACCAGCTAAATACTTAGACAAAGCAAACTTCCCTGGACCATTTACAGCGGGAGTAAACCAAGTAATTCCTTATGAATTCTTTGGTGGTGACGGAATGTTAACAAGATTAATCTTGAAATCATCAGATAAAGCCCCATGGTCAGACAACGGAACAGCTAAAAATCCAGCTCTTCCTCCAGTAGAGAAATTAGGACATGGATTATACTTCTATGAAGTAGACTTAGAAGGAACAAAAGGAAAATCAGATAAAGAATTATTAGATTTACTTAAAGCAAATGGAACACAAAGCTACAAAGCAACAATCAAAGTATACGGTGAAAAAGACGGAAAAGCAGATTTAACAAATGTAGTAGCTACAAAAGATGTAAATGTAAATCTAAATGGATTAACAACTGTTAACGAAGTTAAAAAAGCAGTAATGGACGATACAAAAGATACAATAGATGTACCAGCTAAATACTTAGACAAAGCAAACTTCCCTGGACCATTTACAGCGGGAGTAAACCAAGTAATTCCTTATGAATTCTTCGGTGGTGACGGAATGTTAACAAGATTAATCTTAAAATCATCAGATAAAGCCCCATGGTCAGATAACGGAACAGCGAAAAATCCAGCCTTATTACCATTAGAAAAATTAGGAAAAGGATTATACTTCTATGAAGTAGACTTAGAAGGAACAAAAGGAAAATCAGATAAAGAATTATTAGATTTACTTAAAGCAAATGGAACACAAAGCTACAAAGCAACAATCAAAGTATACGGTGAAAAAGACGGAAAAGCAGATTTAACAAATGTAGTAGCTACAAAAGATGTAAATGTAAATCTAAATGGATTAACAACTGTTAACGAAGTTAAAAAAGCAGTAATGGATGATACTAAAGATACAATTGACGTACCAGCTAAATACTTAGATAAAGCAAACTTCCCTGGTCCATTCACAGCAGGAGTAAACCAAGTAATTCCTTATGAATTTTTCGGTGGAGATGGAATGTTAACAAGATTAATCTTAAAATCATCAGATAAAGCACCATGGTCAGATAACGGATCAGCGAAAAATCCAGCCTTATTACCATTAGAAAAACTAGGAAAAGGATTATACTTCTATGAAGTAGACTTAGAAGGAACACAAGGAAAACAAGATAAAGAATTATTAGATTTACTTAAAGCCAATGGAACACAAAGCTACAAAGCGACGATCAAAGTATACGGTGAAAAAGATGGAAAAGCAGATTTAACAAATTTAGTAGCACTAAAAGAGGTTACTGTAAATCTTCATAAAGAAGCTATGGAAATGAAGAAAAAATCAGGTGAAAATATGATGACGGATCATAAAAAACATAGTTTAATGGATTCAAATATGAGTGAAAAACCTATGGATATGCAAAAATCAGATGTTATGAATATGAAAGCACATATGCACAAAGATATGAAAGCGAAAAATATGAACGCTCATATGAACAATGACATGATGAAAAAAGGAATGTTACCAAAAACAAGTGCAGCTCCAGAAGGAACAATGAATCCAACTAACTCAACAAATACTTCAACTATTGGAATAGTAGCTCTAATAATCTCTAGCTTACTAGGTTATTTAGGAATTAGAAGAAAAAATGAAATCGACTAAATAGAATGGGAGTGACTCAAAAATCGTGATTTCAGAGAAATCGATTTTGTCGAGTCACCCCCGCACAGTTTATTAGATATCTAAAAAGCTTTTATAAAGCGAATTTAGATATCAATAAACCACTGCGTCTACGAGTTCTCATATGAACTTTGTTAAATTTTAGGACTTTGGGGTAAGCCCCATATATTAAACGATTAAAATTAGTGTGATTTGATAGTAGTCTCTTTTATAAAGTTTTTTGAATATCTAGAATTATGTGGGGAAATCTCAATTATATTGATATTTTGAAAATAGTGAGAGATAGAACCTTGCAGAATTTAACAAAATAGTGCTATACTTTTAATGTATAGTGCTATTTTGTTAGGAGGAGTAGAGATATGATGAACAAAATTTTATTAGTAGATGACGAGATAGAAATAACGGAGATAAATAAAAGATATCTTGAGCAAGGTGGTTATGATGTAGATATTGCTAATGATGGAAAAGAAGCATTAGAAAAATATAAAAGAAATAAGTATTCTCTGATTATTACTGATATAATGATGCCAAATATGGACGGCTATGATTTGATTAGTGAAGTACAATATTTAGATACAGAGCAACCCTTTTTATTTATAACTGCCAAAACTACTGAGCCAGATAAGATTTATGCTTTGAGCCTGGGAGCTGATGATTATATAGTTAAGCCGTTCAGTCCTAGAGAGTTAGTATTAAGAGTTAGGAATATATTGCGTCGAGTCGAAAAAAATAGCACAGATAGTATTTCGACACTTGGGGATTTAGAGATAAATTATAATAGTAGAATAGCAAGGGTCAATGGAAAACAATTAGACTTAACGGTGAAATCTTTTGAATTATTGTGGTTATTAGCTAATAATCCAGAACGTGTTTTTTCTAAAACAGAATTGTATGAAAAAATATGGCAGGATGAGTATGTTGAAGATGCGAATACATTGAATGTACATGTTCATTCTTTAAGGAGAATATTAATGAAACACTCTACAGAGAAAACACCAAATATAAAGACAGTGTGGGGACTAGGCTATAAAATGGAAAAACAAGTTTAAAAATGGAAAGGAAATATAGAATGAAATTAAGAGATTATATTATTATTGGATATATTTTGTCATTTTTAATAACTATAGTTGCTGTATTTTGGGCTTCAAATCAAATGTTAATAGAAAAGCAAGATACCTATTTTATTGTTGCAATTACTGTGATTGCGGGGTTAATCGGTGCAACTATAAGTCTAGCATTACTAAAAGGTGTGTTTAAATCATTAGATGTGCTAAAGAAAAAAACAGTAAACATAAGCGAGAAGAGATTTGATATCAGCGATGAAGTGATACGACCTGTCGAATTTAGAGATTTGTCTATAGCATTTGATGATATGTCGGAGCACTTAAAAGAAAGTTTTGACTCACTAGAACAAAGTGAAAAAGAAAAATCTCTTATGATTGCTCAACTTTCTCATGATATAAAAACTCCTATAACCTCTATTCAATCAACAGCCGAAGGAATGTTAGATGGTATAATAAAAAAAGATGAATACAAGTACTATTTAGAAACAATTTGTCGTCAAACAACAAGATTAAATAAATTAGTTGAAGAATTAAATTACTTGACGCTAAGTGTGAAAGAAACTGATTCTGCAGATAAAAAAGAAACAATATTTTTAGATAAATTATTAATTGATTGTATGTCTGAATTTAAGTTAAGAGCAGAAAAAGAACAAAGAGATATTTTTATTAAAGTTATACCAGAAAATGCAAAAATAGTAAGTAATTATAATAAATTGCAAAGAATTATAGTTAATTTACTAGGTAATGCTTTTAAATATTCACCAAGTGGAACAAAAATAGAAATAGTTGCTGAAATTAAGGATGATATTCTATCTATTTCTATAATAGATGAAGGTTGTGGTATAAAAAAAGAAGAGCTTGATAATATTTTTAAAAGATTATATCGTGTTGAAGCATCAAGAAATATGAAAACGGGAGGCTATGGATTAGGATTAGCTATAGCAAAGCAACTAGCTATGCAGCTCAATGGAGATATTATAGTAGAGAGTGAATATGGGAAAGGGAGCACATTTACTTTGAAAATTTTGACAAAATAAATTATTCAAGGTATAATGAAAAAAAATCTATTGAGGAAAAATATATGTCGAAGTCGAAGTACATAACGCGTTTAAAACGTTCTGAAGGACAGCTTAGAGGAATTCAAAAAATGATAGAAGAAGAGCGAGATTGTATGGATATTATTACTCAATTAAGTGCAGTTCGTTCTAGTGTTGATCGAGTAATGGAACTATTAATTACTGAAAATCTTATGGAATGTATTAATAATCCTATAAAAAATCCTGATGAGCAGAAAGAAAAAATGGAAAAAGCCATAAGGTATCTAGTAAAAAAGAAATAAAAATAAAAGAAAGTCTTGTTCCGAAAAAAGGATCAAGACTTTTAGTTTTAACAATGAAATAAGTGATAGTAGCAGGAGCAGGGATGCGAATAAAAGGGAGTGTTAATAAAAATTAGTAAATTCTTTATGTTAATCAAAATTTACTAGTTTACATTATTTAATTTTTTATTTCTCCAGGCCAATTGTTCATGCCACCTTCAACATTTGTAACATCAAATCCTTGATCGTGTAAGAAGGCGTACGCTTTAGCAGAGCGACCACCAGCTTGACAAATCACGTAGTATTTCTGATCTTTGTCTAATTTAGAAAAATCTGCTCCTAAAGTAGTTAATGGGAAATTTTGAGCAGTAGGTATGTGACCAGCTACATATTCATGAATTTCTCTTACATCAAGAATAGTTATTTTTTCATTAATATATTTTATATGAAAATCTTGCATTGAAATATTATTTTTCATAAGTATGTCCTTTCGATATTAGTAAAATTTTAAAGAAGTTTTAATCTGAAAATTAGATGTGTTTAAGTATAAATATGGGATATAAAATTCTTTTATTTATTATTAAACTATTTTTCCACGCCATGCGTGCATTCCACCTTGAACATTGACAACGTCGAAACCTCTTTTTTTAAGTTTCTTTGCAGCTAGTTTGCTTCGAGCTCCAGATTGACAGATAACATAAACTTTTTTATCTGTTAGTAGAGAAAACTGATTTATTTCACTAAGTGGGATATTTTTTGCGTTTTTTATATGCCCCCTTCTAAATTCTCCTGGCGTTCTTACATCAATTAATTGAATATTTGTTTTAAGTTTATTTTCTAATTCGATAGTTGAAATACTATCTACTTTTGTGAATAGAAAAAACATTTATATACCTCCTTATATACCCTTATAGGGTATATTAAAACACTAACTAAGGGATTTGTCAAGATTATTGATTTTGGATAATAAAATGATAGAATATGAAATAACAACAAGAAATATAAAGAAGGAAGTTATATGCTTGACAAATTATAAGAATAGGAGAATAATGGAGTGGAGAATGACTTTCATTTTTATAAAAAACAACCAATGACTTAGGAGGAATTTCAAATGAAAAAAATATCAAAAATGGCAACGGCTAGTGTTTTATTATTCACATTAGCAAATCCATTAGGAGTTCTGGCAGAAAATAATGTAGAAAATATTTCTGCAACTAGCAATAATAAATTAACTCAAGACATCACAATTCAAGCAAAAGAGGTTAATGGGGGAATAGTATTTGAGCTAACTGCAGTAAAAGATACTTATAATACTGTTATTCATGCGACAATTAATGGACAAAAATTTACATATAACTTAGGTAATTTGAAAAAAGGTCAAGTTTCTAAGGTAGTTCAACCTGATGTGAGTGTCAACAGAAAAGACGCTAATGACGTTAATACTAATAAAAAAGATGCAGCTATCTCAAAGGAAAATAAATCAGAGAAATCATTGCCTAATACGAGTGTAGTAAGAGAATTGATAGAAAAAACAGTTTCATATAATACTGAATTAAATGGTAATGTAATAGAAGCTAACGTAGTATATAAAACATATGAATTAGTAGAAAAGAAAGATGAAAAACCTTCAGAGAAAGAAACAAAACCAGTTGATTCAAAAGTAGAAACTCCAACAGAATCAACTGAAGCAAAAGCAGAAGAGCCAGCAGCAGGAACTGAGCCGAAAGCAGAAGAACCAGCAACGACAACGCCGAAAGCAGAAGAACCGGTAACGACAATGCCGAAAGCGGAAGAACCAGCAGCAGGAACAACACCGAAAG
>NZ_CAURJN010000048.1:0-13775 GCF_963525165.1 uncultured Gemella sp. | reverse complement strand
TTACGCCCTGTGAGACTAGAACGTTGCCAGGCAACAGTGAGAGCCTTCCTTTGGAGGGTTCTTTTTTTATATAATAACTTACATATACTTTGATTTTATTAATAAAATAGAGTATCATAATTATAGTAATATATTTTTGGAGGTTTGGGAATGTTTTATTTAGAAGATGAGAAAACTTTAGTGTTAACTAGTGAAAATAAGAAAGACATTTTAAATGCACTAAAATTGATAAATAATATATCTGATAATAAGAATATAAAAGTTGCATATATTAAAATTTTAGGAAAAGTTTTAGAATTTAATAAAGCTATAGAGACCTACTATCATGCACAAAAACCTGGTTATAATGAAGTTTACCAAGAAAGAATCGATAATTTAGATAATAGTTTTGACGAATTTAAACGTATCAAAGCTTCATTAAAGCCTTCTTTTGATGAAGAAAATTTTGATAAAAAAGCTGAAAGAGAATTCAACTCAATTCTTACAAGAATTGAAAGTAGAATTTCTATAATTTTTGAAGGCGAAGAACAGTATAATTTTAATAATTACCTAATTACACTAATTGAAAAAGAAAATCTTGATGAGTTTATTTGGCTAAACACTATTTATAATATTTATAAAGAAGGTAAGAGTCTGAATAGCATAGTTCAAGATTATACGAAATTAAGTGATGTTGAATTTTCAGATTTATATAAAATTTATTTATTTGTGACTGATTATAATATTAATAAATTGTTATTAAAAAATGAATCTAAAATTATAAATAATGAATATTTAGAAAATCACGAGACATTCTTTAATTATATGTATAAACTTATAGATGATTTAAGAACATTTGTTGCAAAAAATGAGAAAAAAAATATTCTTAGTTTTTCTACTATAATAGAAAGTCATACTAATATTACTACGCCTACAAAGGATGAGTTTCTAAAATGTGTATATAAAGTATTTAATTTTTTAAGAGCACTTTATGAAAATGATAATGCTAAGTTACTTTTAGATAATATATATCCTATTTTAGTGAAATCGTTCTTTGCACCTTTACGAAATGATGATAAGATTAAGTATGATTATAATCAGAACTTCATCTATGCTTTGGAATATACGCAAATAATTATAGAAGTTATGGATGATAAACATGAATAGTACTTTTTCTGAGAAGGATTTTTATTGTGTATATAATGATTTTGATATTTCTAGTCGTACAAAAGAATTGAATTTATTGTATCTTCCACTAATTGGAAATGATGCGATTAGTTTATATGCTTTCTTAGGATCTAAAATTTTGAGTGACAAAAATTTATCAAAAAATTATTTACATTATGATATTTTAGATAATCTAGGATTATCAAATAATAAGTTTTTAGTTGCTAGAAAGAAACTTGAGGCTTTAGGATTAATTCAGTCATTTTATATAGATAATGAAGGTGTAGGGCAATTTGTATATAAAATTAAAAAAGCATTAACTTTTACTGAATTTTTTAATACACCAATTTTATCTAAATTATTAGAAAATACAATTGGGACTAATAATTATAATGAATTGCATAGTTATTATTCTGTTGATAAAGTAAGTTTTAAAAGTTTTGAGGATATCTCAGCTAAGTTTTCAGATGTGTACCATTTAGAAAATCTTAATGATTTTAGTTTTGATTATTTGTCTAAAAAAGATGTTAATGGTCCAAATTTTGATGAATATTTCTTTGATTTTGATAAATTAAATTTTTATTTGGCTAATAGTTATTTAACAGAAGCTATATCTAATCCTGACATTAAAAACAAAATTTTAGGTTTAGCGCATATTTATAAAATGACGCCTGAAGACATGGCTAATGCAATCGAAAAATCTGTTGAGATTACTAATGGAGCAAGTGATATAAATCTTAGTTTGTTAAGTGAGTATATTGTTCAACTTAATGTTAATGTAAGAAAACAAGAAGTACCTACTTTAAAACGTATGGTGAATAAACAGTTAACGAATGATGAAGCTGTTCAATTAGCTGAAGATGATATTTTTGCTAAAGAAGTTGATAATACAAGTTTTATTGAGTTCTTAAATAAACAAGTGGGTATAGTTATCTCGACTATAGATGCAAAAAATATAGAAGAATTGCAAAAAAAATATAATTTTCCAACAGGTGTACTTAATATTTTATTAGAGTATTCTATTAGGCAAAGTGGTAATAATTCTATTCCGCATATTAATTATATAGATAAAATTGCAAGTGCATGGAGCTCTCAAAAGTTATTTGGAGCTAAAGATGCGATTGATTTTGTTAGAAATACTAGAAATTATAAACAGAAAACTGTTAGTACTAGTAAAAAACAGCAAAAAAATTATTCAAATAATAAAAAAACTAATCATGCACCTTTTCCTGAATACTTACAAAATAGAAAAAATAACTACAGTAATGTGAAGAAGACAGAAGATAGGGTTGTAACAAAAGAAGATGAAGATACTTTTAAAGATATGATGAAAGTATTATATAATAAGGGGGATGTGTAATGAAAAAATTATCCAACATAGTATCAAGTAATACAGAAAATTCATTTAAGAAGTTTATATCTGAAAAAGTTCTAAGTGATATAGAGATAATTAAATTTATTCGTGACAATAATTTTACTAAAATTGACGTAGAAAATAATCTTGAAAAATTTTATCAATATTATATTTCAAAAGATTCGTTGTTAAATATTGAGCATAGTCCTAAGTTAGTTTGTAATAATAGAGAAGTTAATATTGTTTATCAAGAGACTGAAGAATATAAACAAAAAGTAGAAAGCCAAAGAACATCCAATAAAATTAAGACAGAATTTATTCCAAAGCGAGTTCTATCTTATACTTTTGATAATTTATCAAAAAATAGTGAAAAGGCTAAATTAGCAATAGAAATCATCAATACATGTAAAAGTATCCTTAATAATCAAAGTACAAGAGGTGCCTATATATATGGACCAACAGGAACTGGTAAGACATATTTGATGGGATGTATTTACAATTATTTCAAACAGAATGGTAAAGAACCAGCAATTTTATACTATCCTGAATTTATTAGAAAAATAAAATCAAAGATTAGTAATAACAGTTATGATTTATATATTGATCTTATAAGAGATGAAGAAATTCTTATTATTGACGATATAGGTGCTGAAAATATTACGGAGTTTATTCGTGATGAGGTGCTTGGCCCAATTATTAATCATAGAGAAGCAGAAAAATTATCAACATTTTTCTCATCTAATTTAAACATAGATGATTTAGCAGAATTGTTATCTAATGGAAGAACAACAGTGGATAAAACAAAGGCTTTAAGAATAGTAGAAAGAATAAATTCTTTAAGTGCTTCTCACTTCTTAGATGGTGAGAATGAAAGAGAATATTATAATTAAAAGTGGCTGACAAAAAAGTCCTAAAATTCAACAAAGTTCATATGGTAACTCATAGACGCAGTGATTTATTGATATCTAAATTTGATTTATAAAAGCATTTTAGATATCTAATAAACTTTGCGGGAGTGACTCGACAAAATCGATTTCTCTGAAATCGTGATTTTTTTGAGTCACTCCTTTTTTTATGGAAAAAAATTCAAAAAAATTCATTTTTTTTTAGAAATTAGTGGAAAAAAGTGGGGAAATGTGGTAAATTATAAAGGTAAGGTGGTGAGAAGTAGTGTTTATTGGTCAATACAATAATAAAATGGATGCCAAAGGAAGGCTTAGTATTCCAATAAAGTTCAGAGATGAACTAGGTGAAAAATTTATTATCACAAGAGGTCTAGACTCTTGTTTATTTGGCTATTCACTACAAGAGTGGCAAAAGGTGGAAAGTAAGATTAAATCACTACCTATCACTAAGAAAAATGCTCGTACTTTCCAACGTTTCTTCTTTTCTGGAGCCACTGAAGTTGAAATAGATAAACAAGGAAGAATTAATATTCCAAACTCCCTTATAGAGCACGCTTTTTTAGATAAAGAGTGTGTTGTAAATGGTTTATCAAATAGGATAGAAATATGGGATAAGACTCGCTGGGAAAATTTACTTGTTGAAAGTGAAGCTAGCGTAGAAGAAATAGCAGAAGAATTAGAAGATTTTGATTTTTAGGATGGATGAAAATGTTTAAACATTATAGTGTATTATTAAGTGAAGCTGTAGAAGGCTTAGATATAAAAGAAGATGGTATATATGTAGACTGTACTCTTGGTGGAGCAGGGCATAGTTTAGAAATTTTAAAGCGATTAAAAAATGGTAAACTATACGCATTTGATCAAGATAATGTTGCATTAGAAAATGCCAAAGAAAAATTAGCTGAATACAGTGATAAAGTTGTCTTTATTAAATCTAATTTTGTTAATTTAAAAGAAAAATTAGCAGAGCATGGTGTACATGAAGTTGATGGAGTTCTTTATGATTTAGGAGTTTCTTCACCACAATTAGATACACCTGAAAGAGGTTTTAGTTATAACTATGATACAAGATTGGACATGCGTATGGATACTGATGCAAAAATTAGTGCATATGAAGTCGTTAATGAATATAGTTATCATGATTTAGTAAAAATATTTTATCGTTATGGAGAAGAAAATTTCTCTAAACCAATAGCGAGAAATATTGAAAAAAAACGTAAGCAAAAACCTATAGAAACTACTTTTGAATTAGTAGAAATTATAAAAGAATCTATCCCTGCTGCTAAAAGAAGAACTGGTGGACATCCAGCAAAAAGAGTGTTCCAAGCAATTCGTATTGCTGTAAATAATGAACTATCAGTATTCGAAGACTCATTAGAACAAGCAATAGATATCGTTAGTGTAGGTGGAAGAATCTCTGTAATTACCTTCCATTCTCTAGAAGATAGAATTTGTAAACAGATATTTAATTCTTATTCCAAATCAAAGGATATTCCCAAAAACCTTCCTATTATGCCAGAAGAAAGTTTATCTAAATTAAAAGTAATTACAAGAAAACCTATATATCCTAGTGATATTGAATTAGAAGAAAATAATAGATCTAGAAGTGCAAAATTAAGAGTTGCACAAGTTCAGACGAAATAGAGGGGAGGAAAGGAAATGGCTACACTAAAGGTATATAGTCGTGAATATGGAGTAAGAAAAGTACAAGAGAAAGTAAAGTTTAATTTACTAGAAAAAACTGCATATGGAGTTTTTGTAGGAGTTATTTTACTTGCTAACGTAGTTATGTTAAACTATAAAGGAGAGATTTATTCACTACGAAGTGCTCAACAAAAAAATGATATTGTAATATCAGAAAAACAAAAAAATAATAATGAACAAAAAGTTATGATAAATAATCTATCATCTTACGAAAGAGTTAAAAAAATTGCTGAGACGGTAGGAATGAAAACTCAAAAAGATAGTATAAAGGTAGTGAGATAATTGATAAAACTTTTTAAGAAAATATTAACTTTAAAGTTTTTGGAAGATAGAAGAAGTTTAGAAAGAAAAGATTATATCTCTCGAGAAAGAACAAAAATTGTATTTTTTCTAATTTTTGTTTTTTTCTTTGTATGGATATTAATTTTAAATATAGGACAAATGATGCTAATTGGAACGGTAAGAGGACATAATCTGTCTGAATTAGCAGATAAAAAATATAAAATAGATAGTAGTTTACAACCTAATCGAGGTAAAATCTATGATAGAAATGGAAATATACTAGCTGACAACATAGAATCATATAAATTAGTAGCAATAGTTTCAGATAAAGCTACAGAAGATGAAACTAATCCAAGACACGTAGTGGATATCGATAAGACGGCGGATGAATTATCTAAATTTATAAAATTAGAAAAAAGTAAGATAAAAAATATACTTAGTAAACAGGGTGTGTACCAAGTAGAATTTGGAACTGCTGGTAAAGATATAAGTGTAGAAGATAAGAAGAAAATAGAAGAGTTAAAACTACCAGGAATTGAATTTATAGCAACTACAAAAAGATATTATCCAAACGGAAGTATGCTTGGTAACTTTTTAGGATTTGCACAAAATTCACCTGATAGTGATTTGATTACTGGTCGTTTAGGTGTTGAAAAGACTTTTGATTATTATCTAAGAGGAAAAGAAGGGCATATTACTTATGCTAAAGATGCATGGGGGAAAGTCGTTTCTAATATTCCTAAAGTTGAGATTAAACCTGTTGACGGAGCAGATATATATTTAACAATTGATAAGAATATTCAAGGTTTTATAGATAATACACTGAAAGATATTCATGATAAATATGAACCAGAAAGTGCATTTGCAATAGCTGTTAGTCCTAAGACTGGTGAGATATTAGGATTGGGACAAACGCCTGCATTTAATCCAAATACTCAAGAAAATCTGGCAAGTGCATGGTCAAATATTTTCTATAACTCAGCTTATGAACCAGGTTCGACATTAAAAACATTTACAATGTCGATAATGGTAGAAAATAATATATATAAACCAGATAGTTACTTTAGATCTGGTTCATATCGAGTGGAAGACGCTACAATTTCTGACTGGAATAAGATTGGTTGGGGAACAATTACTCAACGTCATGGTTTCCAACAATCTTCAAATACTTTAATGTTAACATTATTGCGTGAATTAGGGTCAGAAAAATTAAAAACTGGATTAGAGAGTTTCGGTTTTGGTAAAAGTACAAATTCATTGTATGGCAATGAATCGACAGGGGATTTAGTATTTAATAACAAAGTGTCTGCATCTACAACAGTTTTTGGTCAAGGTAGTACAGTAACAGCAATACAAATGATTCAAGCGGAAACAGCAATATTAAATGATGGACAGATGTTAGCACCATACTTTTTACAAAGAATTCATGATAAAACAATTGATAAAGATGTCAATATTGGGCAAAGAACGGTAGTAGGAACTCCTATTTCTAAACATACGGTAGATATAATGAAAGAAGAATTATATGGAGTTGTAAACGGAACGTGGGCCCAAGGTGGTAAAAAATATGCTGTAGACAACTATAGTACGTCAGGAAAAACAGGAACAGCACAGGTTGTAGATCCGAAAACAGGTACATACTATAATAGCCCATATAAAGTAATGCACTCATTTATAGGCTATGCACCTAGTGAAGATCCACAAGTAATAATATACGTCGGATTGAAATTGCCTTCAAAAGATCTTGGAGCGAGTAGTGCAAATGGAGCGTCTGAGCTATTTAAGCCTATAATGGAAAATACGCTTAATTACTTAAATGTTAAGAAATCAAATGATAATAATAATGTTCAAAGCTATCAGATGGATAACCTTGTAGGAGCGAATGTTGATTCTACAATCGTTAATTTACAGAAAAAAACTAAAAACATAATAACAATTGGGAGTGGAAATAGTGTAGTTGATCAATATCCTTCAGCAGGGAATTTAATCAAGCAAGATGAAAGAGTATTTTTATTAGTATCTGATGAAAATATACTTTTACCTAACTTTACAGGGTGGTCAAAAGTTGATGTACTTAACTACGCTAAATTATCAGGGTTAGATATTGAAATAGAAGGAAACGGATTTGCCAAACAACAATCAATTCCAGCACAGAGATTTGTGAAAAAAGGGGACAAGATAAAAATAAAATTTAGTTAGGAGAACGAAATGAGTAATTCAGATACAATGTTTGCTATATCGTTATTAATGGTAGCATATTTTCTGACAGTTTTAATGCTACCAAGATTAATAAAATATTTACATGTACTAAAGTTTGGTCAAGCAATTAGAGAAGAAGGACCACAGAGTCATATGCATAAAAAAGGAACACCTACAATGGGTGGCATATCTTTCATCATAGCGATAGTTGTTTCACTAGTTGTTGCAATGTTCTTAGATAGTGCGAATATACAATACTATATACTATTTATCTATACAACTATTTCTTTTTCAATAATAGGATATATAGATGATATGCTGATAGTTGTCAAGAAAATAAATGATGGACTAGCACCAAGAAAAAAATTAATGTTGCAAATACTATTTTCTGTAATATTTTATATGCTAGTAACTTTTATCTACAAAGATATTAACTATATACATATTCCAGTATTTGATTATAATTTGAATATTTCATATTTATATATAATTTTCTTAGTATTTTGGCAAACTGGTTTTTCTAATGCAGTAAATCTGACAGATGGATTAGATGGATTGGCAACTAGTGTAACAATCATTACAACTAGTACACTTGCTTTATTAGCATATAAGGAAAATAATTTCCCTGTATTAGTATTTTGTTTAACAATAGTTGGTTCACTTATAGGATTTTTATTATTTAATAGAAATCCAGCAAAAATATTTATGGGTGATACAGGATCATTGGCTCTAGGTGGAATCTTAGCAGCAATTTCAGTAATCTTACATAAAGAAGTAGCATTTTTATTTATTGGTTTAGTATATATATTAGAAACACTGTCAGTGATTATTCAAGTAGCGTACTTCAAGAAAACTGGTAAAAGAATTTTTAAAATGTCTCCATTGCATCATCATTTTGAACTATCAGGCTATGGTGAAGTGAAGACTGTATATATTTTTGTTATTATAGCTGTTGTTTCTTCAGCTATAGGGTATTTTGTAGGGGTAATGTAAAATGATAAATTTAGAAGATAAAAAAATATTAGTATTAGGATTTGCAAGAAGCGGTTACTCGACAGCAAAAATTCTAAAAAAACTAGGTTATGATGTTGTTTTGAATGCTTTTGATGATTTAAGTACAGATGAAAAAGCTATTGAATTAAAAAACTTAGGTGTAAAAATAGTTGATGGTGGTCATCCCTTAGAACTATTAGATAATATAGATTTAATTGTAAAAAATCCAGGAATTAAATATGAAATTGAATTTTTACAAAAAGCGATTGAGAAAAATATTGATATTATTACTGAGATAGAATTAGCTAATACATTATTTAATATTGATATGATAGCAATAACAGGGACTAATGGAAAAACTACAACAACTCAGATGACATTCGATATCCTAAAAGCAGCTAATAAAGATGTCTTTTTAGCTGGGAATATTGGTTATCCGTCAATAGAAGTAGCCTATAATCATCCAAATTCGCTAATAGTTACAGAAGTTTCATCATTTCAACTACAGGGGACAGAATATTTCAAACCATCGGTAGCAGCCATTACAAACTTAGGTGTAGGACATTTAGATTATCATGGTAGCGTAGAAAACTATAGAAATGCTAAAAGAAATATCTACAAAAATCAAACCAAAGATGATATTTTAATTCTGAACATCAAAGAAAAAGAAAAATATGAATTGAATAAAATTAATTCCGAAGTAATTTTTTATGATACTAAAGAAAATCAGGAAGCAGATATATTTGTAAAAGATAATATGGTAGTGTATAAAGACGTAGAATTGTTCGATATTAAAAAAATGTCACTTCCAGGCATGCATAATGTAGAAAATGCTATAAATGCAGCTTTAATTTCTTATCTAAAAGGTGCGAGAATTGAAACAATTCGTGAAGTATTGTATAGTTTTAGTGGGGTAAAACATCGATTGCAGTATGTTGGAGAGCATAATGGAGTGAAGTTTTATAATGACTCTAAAGCGACTAATCCTGTTGCAACTACTACTGCACTTTTAGGATTTGATAGCAATATAATATTAATCTGTGGTGGTAAAGATAGAGGAATTGACTTTAAGGAATTAGTTCCATTCTTCCCAAGAATAAAAGCGATGGTTGTTGTAGGAGAGAGTAAAGAAATCTTATTTAATTTGGCGACTACTAATGGTGTAGTTTGTCATAAAGCAATAAAAGTTGATAATGCTACAATCATAGCAAATAAACTTGCTGAAAGTGGAGATATTGTTTTATTATCTCCTGCTTGTGCATCATGGGATCAATATAAATGTTTTGAAGATCGAGGAGATGAATTCATAACAACATTTGAAAAGATTTGTCAAGAGGATTAAAAACTATGAACAAGAAGAATAAAAAGTTACTTTCAAAAATGAATAGTGAGAAAAGAAGAAGTTCTTTAGAAAAAATAAAAAGAAAAAAAAGAAGAGAAATGATATTCATAGTAACTTTATTTTTAATTGTAATAGCAATATTTTCTTTACTTTTCAGTAATTATTTGAAGCTTAGAACAATCGATGTAGAAGGTAATAAGCAAATAAGTAAAGAAGAAATACTCGAAGCAGGAAACATTAATAATGATCTTAGAACTTGGACTATAAAAGATGATGAAATTAGAAATAATATTCAATCAAAATTTGAAATATTTAAATCAGTTTCAGTACTGTCGAAATTACCTTCAACAATTGAGGTGAAGGTAGAAGAATATAAGTTTATCGCACAAATAAAAAAACAAGATGGTAGTTTTGAAATAATTATGGAGAACGGTAAAAGTTACAATGGAAATGTTCGAAATAATTATAATTTACCAATTTTAGAAAACTTCCACGATGACACTAATAAGCTTGATGAAATCTACAAAAACTTAAATAATTTAAAAGAAGAAGTAAGAGCTCAAGTATCTGAAATAATTGATAGTGAAGGTGATAGTGTAATAATTTATATGAAAGATGGTCAAAAAGTAAAAGCTTTGAGAACAAGTTTTGCTGATAAATTAAATCATTATGATCAAATATCTAAATATATTGAGGATAAAAATAATACAACTTTAAATCTAATAAATGGTGCATATCTAGAAACTTCTAAAACTGAGAAAAAAAGAAACGATAGCATAAAACAACTCTTGGCTAGACAAGGATTAAAAGACGAATCAACAGCTAAAAATAGTAAAGAAGAAAAAGAAGTCATAGAGAAAGTTGAAAAAGATAATAAAACTGAAAATTCTACTACAAATTCTCAACCGCATGTTTCTAGTAAAAATAAGAATCCTACACAACAATCTATAAACAATAATAAAAATGAATAGTAAAAAAAGTATCCAAAATTTCGTATTTTGGATACTTTTTTATTCAAAAATTATATAAATTATAAAATCTTATTATTAATATTACAAATTGAAAATATTTTAATAAAATTTAATTTTTTTTGGAGTTTTTCATATTTTTTTTTTTAATTTTATGTTATAATTTAGTATGTGTAAATAAAATATGTGTGTATTTACAATTTTATTATAATAACAAAGTTTTAAAAGGAAGGAGTGTTTGACTTGAGTTCACAATTGTATACTTCAATAGATCTGGGGTCATCTAGTATAAAAGTGATAATAGCAGATGTAGTATATGAAAAATTGAATATACTCGGAGTTGGAATTGTAAAAACTACATCTATTAAGCGTGGTAACATTATTGATGTAGAATCTGCATCTAGAGATATTCAAAAAGCAATAGACATTGCCAAAAGTGAAGCTAATAAAGACATAAGATCATTATATGTAGCAGTTCCAAGTATACACACTCATATAAAAAAAAGTGTAGCGGAAATTAAATTTGATACAAAACACGATATTGATGGTAGGGATATCGAAGAAGTAATTGAAGAGGCAAAAATTCTACCATTACCACGTGAAAGAGAAGTAGTTCAAGTAATTCCGGACTACTATCGTCTTGATGATATTGAAAATATAAGAAAACCAAAAGGAATGACTGTTCATAATGCTTTTGAAGTAACAGGGAATAGAGTATTAACCTCTAAAACGCACCTGCATACAATATATAAAAGTATTGAAAACTTACGTTTAGATTGTAATGAAACCTTTTGCACTTCACATGCGTTAGGTGAGTTATTACTAAATGATGAAGAAAAAGATTATGGTTCAGTAATAATTGATATAGGTGCTGGTCTTACTACAGTGAGTTATTTTGAGGATGGAATACTTCAACTATCTCAATCTATAGAACTTGCTGGAGAGGATATTACACGTACAATATCTGATGTATTAAATGTTCCTTTGAAGCGAGCTGAAGAGATAAAAGTAACGCAAGGACATGCATTTTATGATTTAGCATCACCACAAGTAATCATTGAGTTAGATAATCTAGAGCCGGAGGAAGAACCATATACTCAAAAAGAACTAGCAGATTATATTGAAGAAATAGTTGAAGAGATAATCTTGCGCTCATTTGATGTTCTTAGAAAAGCTGGAATAAATAGAGTGAAAGGTAATGTAGTACTTACCGGTGGAACAACATTAATGCCAGGTGTATTAGAGTTGGCAAAAGATATGCTAAGAAAAATGAATGTAAGAATAGGCTCTCCAAAAATCATAGGAGCTAATTCACCAGAACTTTCAGTTGTTGTTGGAACATTAACTAGCAGTTATAAAATCGAATCATTATTTGGATATCAAGTAACTGATGAAGTACCAACGGTAAAAAATACAAACTCAACATTTGAAAATGTTTCTGCAGTTCAAGAAATATCAGTAAATAGTTCAAAAGTTGATTCAGCAGTAGTAGTTGAGCCTCATACAGAAGAGTTAGAGGAAGAAGAATACTACGAAGAAGAGAAAAAAGATAAAGAAAAAGAAGAAAAAAACTTCTTTGATAAAATAACTAAAATGTATAATTCGTTTTTTGAATAACAATCAGGAGGAAATAAAGAATGTTTGAAGAATTTGATCAATCAGCAGTAATTAAAGTAGTAGGTGTTGGTGGCGGTGGTGGTAACGCCGTTGACCGAATGGTAGAAAGTGGAATTCAAAATGTTGAATTTATCGCAGTAAATACAGATGCTCAAGCGTTAAAACGCTCTAAAGCAGATGTAAGAATTCAAATTGGTGAAAAATTAACTAAAGGTCTTGGTGCTGGAGCTAATCCAGAAGTAGGACGTAAAGCGGCAGAAGAAACTAAAGATAAAATTGAAGAAGCATTAGCAGGAGCTGATATGGTATTCGTCACATCTGGTATGGGTGGAGGAACTGGTACTGGTGCTGCTCCAATCGTAGCAGGTATCGCTAAAGAATTAGGAGCATTAACAGTTGGTGTTGTTACACGTCCTTTTAACTTTGAAGGTAAAAAACGTCAAGTACAATCTACAGCAGGAATTAACTCACTTAAAGGTGCAGTAGATACACTTATTGTTATTCCTAACGATAGATTATTAGACATCGTTGATAAATCTACTCCAATGATGCAAGCATTCGTTGAAGCAGATAACGTATTACGTCAAGGGGTACAAGGTATTTCTGACTTAATTAACGTATCTGGTACAGTTAACCTTGACTTCGCAGACGTTAAAGCTATTATGGCTGACCAAGGTTCAGCATTAATGGGTATCGGTGTAGCTTCAGGTGAAAACAGAGCTATTGAAGCAGCTAAAAAAGCTATTTCATCTCCATTACTAGAAACTTCTATCGTTGGAGCTAAAGGTGTGTTATTAAATATCACTGGTGGACCATCATTAAGTTTATTTGAGGCTCAAGCAGCTGCAAGTATCGTACAAGAAGCTAGTGATGATGAAGTAAACATGATTTTCGGTACAGTATTTAACGAAGAGTTAGAAAAAACTGATGAAATCATCGTTACTGTAATCGCTACTGGATTTGAAGAAGACGGAGTAAGCGTAGAAAGAGATATCTTAGCACAACGTCCAGCTCAACCAGAAGCTAGCTCATTCACAAGTGGATATGGTAAAAACGAAGTAGAACAAGAAATGTACCCACGTCCAAGAAGAAGAACAAGAAGAGAAATCTAATTAAATCAAAAAAATCGAGTAACTTACTCGATTTTTTTGGCTCTTTGTCAAGTTCAGGGTATGGGAGAAAATCGTATTAGAAATCTAGGCAGCATTTTGGGTTCTCCAAAATTTAGGACTGATGAGAAGGGTCATGAGCTTAAAGCTCATGAT
>NZ_CAURJN010000047.1:0-13835 GCF_963525165.1 uncultured Gemella sp. | reverse complement strand
CTCTTGAAAAAGAAAAATCAGTTTTATTTGAAAAAGAAGAAGACTACAATTCTATCACTCAGAGTATTAAAGATGCTTTAACAGCTCTTGAGGCTCCTAAGTCTGCAGAATCAAATCAAACTCAACAATCTAGAGAAACACATTCTGCTCCTGATGCAGTGGGAGCTCCTGTTAGTCAATCAAATACTGGTTCGCCATCTAGATCAACTAGTAGTTACAGCTCTGATTCAAGTACTACATATAGACCAACAACTCGACCAAATAACAATAATACTACTAGTGAACCCGCAGGTCGCAGTACTGGATCAACATCAACTGCAACACCTCCAGCAGCATCAGAAACTCCAAGCACACAACCTACACCAACACCAGGTAGTGCTGATTCGAATGCAAATGCAAATTCATAAATAAAAAATACAGGATAATTAGATTTATCCTGTATTTTTTATTGTAGCAAGGTATAGAATATGTTATAATTATTAATGAATTAAAAAAATTTTTTAATAGTAATATAGAAGGGCAAGTAAAAATAATGAACCTACCGAATAAAATTACATTATTTAGAACAATATTAATACCTGTATTTATAGTATTTTTACTAATTGATATGGGAGGAAGTATTTCTATTCTAGGCGGAAGAAATATATCCTTAAATATCTTTATTGCAGCATTAATATTTATATTTGCATCATTTACTGATTTTATTGATGGTTATTTAGCAAGAAAATATAATTTAGTTACAAATATGGGGAAATTTTTGGATCCATTAGCCGATAAACTTCTCGTAGGAAGTGCTTTCATTGTAATGGTGGAATTAGGACTAATGCACAGCTGGATGGTAGTCGTGGTGATTGCAAGAGAATTTGCTGTAACTGGTTTAAGACTTTTAGCTGTTGAAAAAGGTGAAGTTATACCTGCTGGTATTTTAGGTAAGCTAAAGACTATTAGTCAGTTAGTCGCTATAATTCTTATATTATTAGGTAATCCTATTTTTAATACTATAGGATTTAAACTAGACTATATTCTATTATGGATATCAGTAATTTTAACGATACTATCTGGAATCGAGTATTTCAAAAACTCATTACATGTATTCAAATAATGTTAGTGATAGGTTCATCCTATCCTAGCATTTTTTTAGAGGTGGTGTTTTATAAATGAATAATATATTAAAAGATGAGAATTTTAAAAGAAAATTCCCTATAAAACTTGTTAAACATAATAATGAATGGGCAAGTTGGTATGAAGATGAAAAAATAAATTTATTATCTAAACTAAAAAAATATAAAGTAAGTATTTATCACATTGGAAGTACAGCGATTCCAAATATTTATTCTAAGGATATAATAGATATAATTTTAGAAATCTATAAAGATTATGATTTTGATAGTATAATTGATATTCTGAATGTAGAATGGGAACTACGTTGGATAGAAGACAATAGAGCTTTCCTAGTCAAAGGATATGGTGAGGATGGTTTTCAAACTAAAGTCTACCATCTTCACGTAAGAAGAAAAGGTGATATTGAAGAAGTAAATTTTAGAGATATATTAAGAGAAAATACCAGAATAGCAAGACAATATGAAAGTTTAAAATTAAAACTAGAAATGAAATATAAATATGATAGAGAAGGATATACAGCTGGTAAAACGAAATTTATAAAAGACACTATAAAAAGATATAATTTACATAAATAATATTATGTAAGCTATATCTTTGTTTTATCTTTTTATTAAAGTATCTAAATAATCCTTGAATTGCAACTATTGACCAAACGCCTTCAAGTAAAACAAATTCCCATTGTTTTCCAATAAATGTATCTATTTCTAAAATTAGAGCACCAATAGCATTTAGTATAATAGATAGTTAAGTGAAGTTGTTTTAAATTTTCCTAAATGGAAGATATAGTTCAATACTAATCATCAAGTTTATCAATATTTTGCTTAATAATCTTTTTGGATTCATTAATGTATAACATTGATGTATCACTATTAGAATGGCCCATTTGTGTCATAATTATTGGTATGTTCCCATTTGTTTTAAGAGCCAGTTTTGTACCGTAACTGTGTCTTAATTTATGAGGAGACATTGGAACATTAAAAGCATCAGTATACTTCATTACTAATTTCTGAATAGCTCTTATTGATAGTCCAGTTTTATTTTTACTAATAAATACATAATCTTCTCTATTAAGTCTAAAAGATAGGGAAGTAATGTATTCGTTTAGTCTATCTAAAGCTGATTTGGTAATTATTACTGTGTCTACCTTATTACCTTTTCTAATAACATTGATTTCACTATTTAAAAAATCTATGTCTTTGACTTTTAAATTAGCAAGTTCATTGACACGAATACCACTCTTTAAAAATAGTGTTAGTATAGCTAGGTCTCTTGCTTTGTCTCTTAAGAAAAATGATTTACCGTGATTAGATAAGGTTTTTTCGTATTCGAACTCAACATATTGTAAAAATTCTTCATCTTGAGAATCTAAAAATATCTTTTCTGATATTTTCTTTGATCTTGAAGATAATGTTTCCTTAACACGATTAATAGGTATTTTAAGCATAACATTTCTTTCGAAATAAGCTTTACCTTGCTCAGTTTCACTTGTTACTGTAAGGAACTTATAAAGTGATCTCATAGCAGCTTTATAGTTATTTATAGTAGTCTGACTACGGTATTTACCATTAATTTGTTCACGAGATAGACTTTTGAAATAACTTTCCATTTCTTTTTTTGAAATATTTTCTAATGTAGAAAGGCTGACATCTTTAATAAGTTCAGCATCAGATATAGTTTCTCTTATTGTCCAATTTAAAAAGTTCTTATATGTTTCAAGATACCTGTGCAAAGTTAATGGTGACAAATTATCATAATATGTATCTATAAAATCTTCTATGTAATCAGGAAACTCTGGAAGTATTTTATTTATTTTTTGTTTATAATAATCACGTTGATTCATTGGTATTACTACATTCTCCTTTCACTAATTAATTATACATATAATATGTATTATACGAACAATTATATTATATCATATTTAGCTGATTCTTTCAATATATGTTTGTCCCCTAATATTTTGATCTGTTATTTTTATCATATACTATTAGTTTTTTTAAGTTTGTTTTGTATTAAAATATGATTAGTATAGTTTATTTATTATTATATAAACTAATTACTGTGATTTTTTGTTTTCTGTCCTTTTATAAAATAATATCACCTATTTAAACGTCGTATAAGCGTCCTAGAATTATTTTTTGTTTAATTATTCCAAAAAGCATTAAAAACGCTCAGAATTGATTTAAACGCCTAATTTAGTATTTTTTGTAATTTTTATAGTGTTTATTATTAAATTAATGTAAAAAGCTATCTAAGTTTCCTTAGATAGCTTAAAGTTTATCGCTTAATTATACACGCTCAACTTTTCCAGATTTTAAAGCTCTAGCAGAAACCCAAACTTTTTTAGGTTGTCCGTCTACTAAAATTGTTACTTTTTGTAGATTAGCTTTGAATTTTCTTTTATTTGCGTTCATTGCGTGTGAACGAGTATTTCCTGAACGAGCTTTACGTCCAGTTACGTAACAAACTTTTGCCATGAATTAATCCTCCTTTTGGAAATAGTTTATTCATAACATTTACTACATACACAACTAATAATATAACATACCTTAACATAAATATCAAGTAAAAACTTTAATTTATAATAATTTTCTTTATGCAAACGATGTTATAAACAATATTATAATAAATGCTATGACAGAAGATACTGTTGTTCCTAGTGTCCAGGTCTTAAATGTAGTTTTAAAGTCTAAATTCAGATATTGTTTAAATAACCAAAATCCAGGATCATTCACATGTGAACAGAACATACTTCCTGCTGTGATGCTTAACATTATAAACACTGGTGAGTAACTTACAGTACTAACTAGTGGCTCGACAATAGCAAGTGTTGTTATTGCAGCTATTGTAGCACTACCTAATGATATTCTTAGTATAGCAGCTACTAAGAAGCTAATAACGATTGGTGATAGATTAAGACCATTAGTCAGTCTAATAATTTCATCAGTAACTTTAGAATCAACTAATACTTGTTTTAAACCACCTGCAGCACCATTAATTAGTAACACCACTGCAATTGTTTTAAGAGATTGGCTTAGTAATGGAACAATACTTCTTATTCTTAAACCTTTTGTTATCATTAATTCAATAATAGCTATTAATAAACTTATTATTAATGCAGTAACCGGATTACTTATAATTGTTAAGATAGCCTTTATTGTTCCTGATATATTAGGTATGCTTAAAGCTATTGTAGGAATCGTAATTAAAAGCACTGGTAGTAGCATTAGTAAGATAGCAAATGTAGTACTCATAGTTTGATTCTCAATCTTTAGTACACTTATATTCTTTTCTTCAGTATCTGTATTAACTCTTGTTTTTACTAAATTAGAATTAGTTAATAATAAACCACCAATAAAAGCTGTAGGAATAGCAACTATTAACCCATAGTAAAACACTTCAGCCATATTTAAATTAAATGTTTTAGTGATAATACTTGGACTAGGATGTGGTGGGAATAAAGCGTGAATAGTTAAAACACCTATACTTGCAGGAAGTGCTAAATATATCTTATCTAGCTTTAACTCCTTTGCTACTGCAAGAATAATTGGAATTACTAAAATAAAAGCTACATCAAAGAATAAAGAAAAACTTATACACATTCCAGCTATAAGTAAGCCTAATTGGATTCTCTTAACTCCAAATACACTAATCATTTTCTTTGCAGTAATCTCTACTGCACCTAATTCTTCCAATATTTTACCAAACATTGCTCCTAGACCTAATATTAATGATAAATGTCCTAGAAGAGATCCAGTCCCCTTCTCTATAGAATCTATCAATGTATTAGGGGGAAGCCCTAAAAACAATCCTAGAATAATAGCTACTATTAATATTGATAAAAATGGCTCAAAATGTAATTTTGTTATTAAAAATATAAGAGCGCTAATACCAATAAACACTAACAACAATTTATAGGAATAATTTCCTAAAAAAAATGCTAATGAAGAGTAGACTATTAATCCTAAGATAATAAATATCTTATCTAATTTCATTATATTCTCCTTAATTTTTCATTAGGTAATTATAACATTATTAATATAGATAAGTAAAGGTAAACGTTTTACAATTTATTTTTTTAGTAAATCAGCTATTTTTTCAAATGTTCTAGAATTTCGTATAGTAACAGACTTATAGAAACTTTCTTTTATTAAATACTTATGATAGGAAGTTTTTAAGTAACTTGTTTCGTTGTATTTACCCCAGAACACAGCACATTTACCAAAATGAACAGCTTCATCTTGTAGAGGCATTTGTTCTATACGTGCTCTCATAAGTGAATAGTCTATTTCGTTTGTATAGAATAATACATCTTTTCTATATAAATCGTTAAACCACCAGCTCGGTAAGTTTTCAAGTTCATCAAGATACTCACTCTGACTAAGTATTACTTTATTAATTTTAAATGAATAACTATTCAATATCTTTGATATGTTTTGATTTACAGTATCGATGCTATCAGTGGTATCAAATATTATATTTCCGCTATTTATATACGAAATAACATTAGTATACCCTAAATGTGAAATCATCTCTTTTAACTCAGCCATTGAAACTTTATTCTTTCCACCGACATTAATACCGCGAAGCAAAAGTACGTATTTCATTAGTTTCTCCTTTTATAGAAAACTCTCTATCATCGAAATAATAGAGAGTTTTATCATTATTCTTAAATTATGCTCTTGATACGTAAGAACCTTCAGCAGTATTGATAACTAATACATCTCCTTCTTTAACGAAAAGAGGTACTTGTAAAGTATATCCAGTTTCAACTGTAGCAGCTTTAGTAGCTCCTTGTGCAGTATCACCTTTAACACCAGGTTCTGTTTCAGTTACAGTAAGTTCTACTGTTGTTGGTAAGTCAATTCCTAAGATTTCATCACCAAACATTAAGATTGAAACTTCCATGTTTTCTTTTAAGAAGTTTAATTCATATTTTAATTGTGCTTCAGGTACTTCGATTTGCTCGTAAGTAGCGTTATCCATAAATACATATGCTTCACCAGTTGAGTAAAGGTATGACATTTTTTGGTTGTTAATTTGAGCTTTTGCAACTTTTTCACCAGCTCTGAAAGTTTTATCGTTAACAGCACCAGTACGCATATTTCTTAATTTAGAACGTACAAATGCAGCTCCTTTACCAGGTTTAACGTGTTGGAATTCCATTACTTTCCAAATGTTTCCATCAACTTCGATAGTAACTCCAGTTTTAAAATCATTAACTGATATCATTATTGTATTTCTCCTTTAAATTGTATTAATATTATTATAAATAAATTCTTTTTTAAAATCAAGGTATAAACTAATAATTTTACTGTAAATTATATAGTAAAAAATAATAAGAGTTTATATAGTTTACATAATATATTTTATGTAAACTATATCTTTCTATTTATCTTTTACAGCTTCTACCATGTAGATTCTATTACCTTTTTTAATAAACTTATCTTCATACTCAGTATGAACGTTCTCTTCTTCATAGACACTATTAGTTAAATCTAAAGAAAGTCTATTAAAAGTAAATCCATATTTAGCATAACTCATTAAACTGTATTCGAATAACCCTTGGTTATCTGTTTTTTGAACTATTGTTTTATTTCCATTTAAGATAGTTTCATAACGTGCTAAAAACGTATGGAATGTTAAGCGTCTTTTCTCATGTCTTGTTTTAGGCCATGGATCAGAGAAGTTTAGATATAATTGATCAACTTCACCTTCAGCAAAATATTCTAGTAGATCTTCAGCATTTCCTGAAATAAGCTTTAAGTTTTCTCTATGAGTTTCTTCAACTTTATCTAATAGAAATGTTAAAACAGTTGGTTGTGCCTCCATAGCTATAAAGTTAATTTCTGGGTGTTTTTCTGCAAGTGTATGAATAAACTTACCTTTTCCACTTCCTATTTCTAAATGTATTGGATTATCATTTCCAAAAATTTCTTTCCATTTCCCCTTGTTATCCTTAGGTTGCAAAAATACAACTGGACTATTCTCTAGACGCTCTCTAGCATCTGCTCTATTTCGAACTCTCATTCATGCACCTTTCTATTTTAATTCTATTGTTTTATTAAATAATTGTTTATTTTCTAATACTTTTTCTTTTGAACCTAGTACGCATGTATATGCTTTAGATTTCATATTTTCAAATTCTGTTGCTAATTTTCTCAAATCTTCTACTGTTGTATTTTTTATTTCATTTACAAGTTTATCATAAACTTCAAATGGAGAATTAGTGATGTATTTGTTTAATGAATATGCAGCTTGCGCACTTGGTGACATTAGAACATCTAATGAATTTAGTGTACCTATAATATATTTATTAAGATCTTTTTCATCAGCATCAATATTGGCTATGTAGTTGTTAATATTATAATATATCTCTAGAGTTTCCGTTAAGTTTGGATCACGATATGACCATAAATTAAAATCACCAAAAGCATTAAATATCACTCCAGAACCATAGGCTCCATTTTTTACACGGACATTATTCCATAAATAATCTAAGCTTAATATATGTCTTAGTACTAAGTGTGAACCAGTGTAATCATTTATATTATAACCCGCACCAACGTATTGAACTAGTGAATCAAAGTAAAAACCTTCAGAATAACCTTGTTCTTCCAATTTAATTTCAAGACCTTTTTGTTTATCTAATTCACTAGGGTATTTAGCTAAATATGAAGATATAGTTTCTTTGAAGTTAGTATATTCTTCTTTATTACCGACAAAGTTAACTAATAATCTAGCTTGATTAAAAATTAGACTTGTAACAGTGTATAACTGTTCTTTAATTTTATCACTACTTTGCTCATAGTTGTTTACTAATTCACTTATAAACAAGTAGAAATCATATTCTCCATGATATGAAGCAAGTTTACTTTGAGGATTATAGAAACCACTAATACGACGTGCTACAAAAGCATGTCCAGAATTTTTAAATCTACTTTCTAGCATTAACTTAATTTCTAAGAGAACATTGTATAGTGCTTCTTTATCTTCAAAATCTGCATAAAGCGTAGTTTCATCTAAAATTTTAGCTAGTTCTCCAGCTTTTTCTACTAAATTCTTAGAACTAATTATGAATTTCACTTCACATTCTTCACTCTTATATTTTCTAAAAATATCTACATAAGAACTAATACCACCAAGATTTGCACCTATTTCTTTTATTACTTCAGCTTCAGTTTTATTTTTTGTATTAAAGTTAAATAATAAGTATGATAATACTGATGCATATTGTAACTGTTCAACTTCGAAATCACTTATGTCAAATAGTAATTTAGAATATGAAATACCATTAGTTACAGTATCATAGTGTGAAAAATTTATACCTTTGTATTCTTCAAAGAATGTTTCTTCGAATGGATTTTTTAATTCTACTTCTTTAGCATCAACACTTTTGATTTTTTCTAAATCTTCTTTTTTATCTGTACTATTTTGCCATTCCTGTAAAGACTTAGTGTTTTTAACAATGCTTTTTAATTCAGTTTCTGATAAAGTAGCTTTATATTCAACTAAATCTTTTTCCTTATTTTCTTTTTCTAATGTCGGAATTAAGTGTAATATAGCTTGTTTATTATTTTCAATTAGAAACTGTTTAGCAAGAGTTTCGTATTGTTTATTAACGCAATTTTCTTGTAAATGAGAAATTACGTTGTCTAAATCAAATGCATCTAATATATTATCTTCGCTATATAACCATGTTCTTAATAATCTAATAGCATAAGATACACCCTTAGGTGACGAAGTTTTATTAATCTCTTCCTTGATAGAAAAGTTCTTTTTGTTAATTGAAGCTTGAACTTGTTCATAATCAAAGCCTTTATCAATAATACTTTTTAATAAAGATTTATATTCTGCATCAAGACTTTCTAATTTATCATCGCTTACGTATTTAAAGATAATTGAGTATACAGTTTCTTTTCGATCTTTTTGAACGTAACTATATACATCTTCACAAATATTGTTATCAATGAAATATTTTCTAAATTCTGTATTACTACTTCCAAGAAGAATATCATCTATTATATCGATATTCTCGATTTTACTAAACTCATTACTATCACCAAGAATATAGTTATAAGCCACATAAGCTTTATCTTTTACATCTTCATTGAAGTATGTACGTTTAATAATATCCGCAGTAAAGTTTTCTTGACGTGATAAGTTATAATCACTATAGTCTTTATAGTCATAATTATTTAGATAACTATCAATATGATTCAGATATTGTTCAACATTTAAATCACCATATAAAAAGATATAGCTGTTGCTTGGGTGATAATTATAATTATAAGTCTCTAAAAATTCTTCTTGTGAAATTGAAGGGATAGCTTCTGGTTTTCCTCCAGAAGAATATTTATAAGAAGTATCACTAAATAGCTGTTCCGTTACATATTGATCTAGTACTTCATCTACTGATGAATAAGCACCTTTCATTTCATTGTAAACAACACCTTTATATATTAGTTCATCTTCTTTATCTTCAAGATGATAGTGCCATCCTTCTTGGGCAAGTATATTTGGATTGTTTTTTAGATTCGGATTAAATACTGCATCTAAGTATATATCCATCAATATTTCTAAGTCTTTTTCATTTTTAGACGATACTGGATACATAGTTTTATCAGGAAATGTCATTGCATTTAAAAATGTATTAAAAGAACCTTTAAGTAGTTCTACAAAAGGTTCTTTTACTGGATATTTCGCTGAACCACATAAAACAGAATGTTCTAAAATATGAAAAATACCATTATCATTGTAAGGAATAGTTTTAAAACTAATGCTAAAACTTTTATTTATATCATCATTTTCAAAGAAAACTAATCTAGCACGAGTTTTTGTATGCTCATAAAGATAAGCATTTGTATTTATATTTTTTAGATATTTCTTTTCTATAAGTTCAAATGTCATATTATTTAATTATTATAGTAGATTACATTTTAAGTAATGTAAGAACGTCATAACCTTGTAGTTTGTCCATACCGTTTAGACCATCTAATTCGATTAAGAACGCGATACCTACTACGATTCCTCCTAATTCTTCTACTAATTTAATAGTTGCTTCAATTGTTCCACCTGTAGCTAATAAATCATCAGTGATTAGAACACGTTGACCTGGTTTAATTGCATCTTTGTGCATTGTTAAAGTGTTACTTCCGTATTCTAAATCATATTCGTATGAAATAACTTCACGTGGTAATTTATTAGGTTTTCTTACAGGAACGAACCCTATACCTAATGAGTAAGATACCGGACATCCAATAATGAAACCACGAGCTTCTGGTCCTACTACTACATCAACTTGTTTTTCTTTTGCATAGTTTACGATTTGATCTGTAGCATACTTATACGCTTCTCCATCTGCCATTAAAGTAGTAATATCTTTAAAGCTAATTCCTTCTTTTGGCCAATTTGGTACGATTGAAATGTATTTTTCTAAATTCATTTATTTTTATTTTCTCCTAAATGTTTTCTTAACTCAATTATTATACTATAAAATAAGAAAATAAGCAATTTATAATACTGTTATTATAAGCTGGAAGGCGATAATCCAAATTACTTTCTTTATAATTTATTAGTATGATAAAATAGAATATATAATATTTAACGTGGAGGTTAAAATATGAAATTTACATTCTCAGATTCAGCAATTGAATACATATTAAAACAAATTAACAAATCTAATGAGAATACATATGATATAATAATAGATTATACAGATGGAAATAGTCCTTATAATAAAAATATAAGTGGTTGTCACTGTCAAGTATATGATAAGTATAGAGTATTAATAGTGAGTAAAAATGATGTAAATATTAAGTGGAGTAAATATGATAAACAGGTTGAATCAAATCTTGGGTTTGTATACTTCCCTTCTTACTATGAAATGATGTTTGATAAAAACAATGTTTTTGACTATATGAATTTTACTCTTAATTTGAAAAGTGAAGCGGGAATAATTGCAGATCAAGTTCAGATAATTGTTAAATTATAATTTAAGTTAATTTTAATAAACTTTGCTAATATATACTCTATTATTAACAATGAAAGGAGAATAATTTGAAATCTTTTCTTAACAGCAGAAAATTAACCTTTATTCTATTTTTTGTGTATTTATTCATACTTTCTTGGGTAATCGTGGCCAAAATGGATTGGAATTTATTAAAAAGTAGTAATCTTTCTTGGATAAATCATCCACGAGTTCTGCTTCATCCAGGTATAACATGGCGAACAGTTAACCTAATACCATATAATTATTTTGATTTTGTGGAAGTTCTATTAAATATACTTTTCTTCATACCATTTAGTTTTTACATAAAGATGTTATACCCTAAGTCTTCTGGTTTTAGAGCAATAATATTAGCTTTTATATCGAGTTGTATATATGAATCTACACAATATGTGCTAACTATTGGTTTTCCTGACATAACAGATTTAATTGATAACACTCTAGGAGCGATTATTGGAGTAATTATTATCAATATTATTTCAGTTATCTTTAGAGAAAAATTAAGAATATACATGAATGTTATATTAATACTCTTTTCTGGATATATTATTCATGACATTCTTTATCTTATAATTTAATACGAAAAACGATAGATTCTAAAATTAAAATCTATCGTCAGATTGTTGACAAAATGACCAAAATATCAAAGTAAGTATTGATGTTTTGGTCGTTTTTCAAAAAAATAAGCCATATGGCGAGTATCAATAGTATTAAGGGAGGATTATACCTCTCTTAGTACTATTGTTTTCATATTTTGAGTACAACAAGACAACCAAGCATACGACTGTACTTTGGCTTTTCCTCTATATTGTGCATATCTATATCCATGATTTTATTTTGAATCTGCAAAACTACGTTCTACTGTTTCTTTTCTTCTTTATTAAACATACTAAAAACCTCCTCTATATACTTATATTATAACATTTTTAGAGTTTTTTCTCATTAAAAATAGGCTGTTGACTCATGCATATTTTGCATTTGTTAACAGCCTTAAAAGAGTATAGAAAAACCATACTCTTTTAAGTTTTTTATACACTAATTAACTTAATTATTTAGAAAATTTACGTCTAACAGCTACACCTACTAGTGCGATTAAGCTTAATCCTAATGCAACAGTGCTAGATGAGTTCATACCTGTGTTTGGTAATACTCTACCAGCTTTAGCTTCTGATTTAGCTTCTTGTTTTGGTCTAAAGTTGTTATCAGTTCTAGCATGAGTACCTAAAAGTGTAGATAAATCAAATTCAGGTTTTTCAAGAACAGGAGATAACTGAGCTGATAAGATTTCTAGAGCTTCTTCAAGATCTTTTAATCTAGTTTTTAATTTTTCAGCTTTAACAGGAGTAGCTGTTTTTAGTTCTTCTTTAATTTGAGCAATTTCAGCTTCAATTTTTAATTTATCAACATTTCCTAATTCAGGAACATAGTTAACTGGAGCATCTTGCCCATTTGAATGTTTAGGTTGTTCAGGGGTTACTTGTGGTTTGTCCTCAACTTTAGGTTGTTCAGAAGGTTTCTCGTCTTTTTTATCTTCTGCCTTCGGTTCTTCTTTTTTAACATCAGCACCAACTGTCGTTACAAGTTCAACTATTTTATCATCGATATTTGTAGCATTTTTCTCGAATAAAGTTTTAGTAACTCTATATTTATCTCCAGCTTTCATATCATTATCAGTAATTTCTAATTTTTTATCATCTTCATTAGAAACACTTGTTGAACTAAGTTCTTTAACTTCATTACCGCGGATACGTTCTACCTTAGTAACAATATACCAGTTACGACCATAATCATCACTCTTAAGTAATTCTGCCATAGGTTTAGTTTGTTTACTTAGGAATTCTTTATATTTATCTAAACCTTGTAAGATACCTTCCCCGCCGTAGAACTCAGAACGTCCTCTATACCAGTGTAGAAGATTAAGAATTGTTAATTTTTCATCTTTAGGTTGAATTGTAATCTTATTATCTTTTGCTACAACATTTAATTCAATAGCTTGTTTTTGTGGATAATAACCTTGTGTAACTGTAGGAGAAATTCCTAATAGTTTTGTGTCAGAATCATTATATGGTAATGTTGCTGGTAAATTGTTATTAGCAATATCAAGAATGTGTAGACTACCATTTGCTTTAATTAAGTCTAACGGTATATTACTAATTTGGTTGTTAACCAGTCTTACAGTTGCTTTATTTTTAGCAAGTGTTTTCCATAATTCATCAGATAAGCTAGAGATATGGTTATTATTTAAAGCTAGAGTATTTAATTTTGTTAAATTAACTCCATTTTCTGGAAGTGATGTTAATTTGTTGTTAGCTGCATATAACTGTGTTAAAGAAGATAAATTAGCTATACTATCTGGAAGTTTAGTAAGTTCATTATCAGTTACAGATAAGAATGTTAATCCTGTATTGCTTTTAAATAAATCATTTGGAAGTGAAACTATTTTATTGTTAGATAAACTTACTGTTTTTAGCTTCTTATTATTAGCAAATACATTCGCTGGTAATGTTGATAACCATGATTGACTAAATTCAACAGATTCTAATTCAGAGTTATTTGCAAATAGGTTTTCTGGGATATTACCTAAGTTGTTAGAAGATAAATTCACAGTTTTTAATTTTTTGTTATTAGCAAATAGGTTTTCCGGTAGTTTAGTAACACCATTTCCTCCTAAGTTAATACGCTCAATATTAACTGCATTTTTGAATAA
>NZ_CAURJN010000046.1:0-14280 GCF_963525165.1 uncultured Gemella sp. | reverse complement strand
GTCTAATACATTTTGACCCGTAACTTTAATTTGAGAAATAGTATTACCGAATGGAAGAACAGCAATTACACTTCCTTTTGTAATAGGTTTGTCTTTAGCGATAGTTTCACGTAAACCACCACCATTTGTTACTGCTATATCAGTTTTGTTTTGGAATCCAGTTTGACCATATTCATATAGTGAATCAGCTACTACATTTCCTAAGTTAGTTTCGCGTACACGAACATTTTCACGAGTACCACTTAATTCAACAGGGCTATTTTTCACTACAACTACAGCATTTTCTGCGTCATATTTCGCTTTAAGTTGATCAACTAATTTTTTCACCTCTGCATTAGGCGTTACATTAGTAGTTTCTGAAGCTTTAATTAGACTCGGAGTTCCTAATAAACTATTTGGTTTTAATGTAACTTTACCAATGTTGTTTAAGTAACTTCCTGTTTGATTATAAGTAACGTTGTCTCCATATGTTTTTGATTCTACTGTGTGAGAGTGACCATCGATTACTACTACACGTTTTCCTTTTAATAGAGGACTTTTAGATAGTTCATCAGCAAGAGTAGAACCTCTCCATTCATTTGGAGTTGTAGTATCTACACCTAGGTGAGCTAGAACAACATAAGTTTTATAATCGTCACCAGTAGCTTTTGCTTTTGCTTGAATTTCTTTAACTACATTTAGTACTTCTGGAATAGGGTCTTTAAACGTTACACCTTGAACATTTTTAGGGTGTGTTTTGGTAGCAGTTTCTGGTGTTGTTACCCCAATAACAACAACTTCATCACCTTTAACATTTTTATCTTTATCAATAATTGTTGAAGCTTCAAATAAACGTGCTCCGTTTACATAAGTATTTGAGCTTAACAGAGGGAATTTTAAAATCTCTTTATATTTTTTTGCTTCATCTAAACCGAAGTCAAACTCATGATTACCTACTGCCATAGCATCATAATTCATTTTATTTAAAATTTCTGCACGAGCTTCCCCTTTTGTTGAGTTAGAGATAGGTAACCCTTGGAATGCATCCCCTGCATCTAGAACTACTGTTGTTTGATCTTTTTTAGCACGTTCATTTTCAATTACTGTTGCTAATTTAGCATCACCAACAACTGATGTATTTTTATCACGACCTTTTTCCTCTACGATACGTCCGTGAACATCATTAGTGTGAACTAATACTATATCTTTTTCAGTTGTTTTTGGTGCAGATGCTGATGATGGCTCTGCAGTGTCAGTTGGTTTCGATGATGGTGTTGCATCTCCTGTTTTTGGAGCTACTGGAGCCTCAGATGGCTCTGATGATGGCGTTGCTGCTGATGGAGTTACTGGCGCTGTTGGCGCTGATGAAGGTGTTGACTCATCTGCAAATGCAGCTCCTCCTGAAGTTGCTATTGCTAACCCTACTATTGTAGCTGACGCTAATGTGTAATTTTTTTTCTTCATAATAACTTTTTTTCTCACTTTCTTATTTATAATTTAATATTTACATAATATCACAATAATACGTGTTTTTCAACTAAAATTTAAATATTTTTTTATGATAACGATTTAAAAACGTACTATCTTTAAATTTAAGTTTATAAATATTATTTTGAAAAATAAAAAAGGGAGTGACTCGACAAAATCCTGATTTCTAAGAAACAAGACTTTTCGAGTCACCCCTGCTCACTTTATTGGATATCTAAAAAGCTTTTATAAAGCGAATTTAGATATCAATAAACCACTGCGTCTATGGGTTCTCATATACACTTTTTTTATTATTTTGGGTCAGCCCCCTTCAATCTATCTATTTAAACATCCTTAAAAGCATTCTATCGCTTAATCTTGGGAATAATTGACTAATTTTAACAGCTAAAACTAATATAAAGGGTAAGTTTACCTCGCGTTTTTTCCCTTCTATACCTTTTATTATTTTACTAACGACAAGTTTTGGTGTTAATGTCTTGCCACCCATTGCTTTTTGATAACTCTTATCTTCATCAGCAATATTAAAGAAATTAGTAGCTACTGGACCAGGATTTACAGTCATTACATGAACATTATCTTTTTTTAATTCTAAACGCAATGCATTGAAGTATCCAATTAGAGCAAATTTAGTTGCAGAATATACAGAGCTCTTAGGCGTTGCTATTTTCCCAGCTAAAGAAGCAATAGTCACTATTGTTCCAGATTTTTTTTCTCTCATTCTTTTTGCAATCTCAGTAGTTAATTGAATTGTTCCTATAACATTCGTATCAAACATGTTTACTACATCTGCATCACAAAATTCACTAAAGTCCTTCATAATACCATAGCCAGCACCATTAACAAGAATATCGATATCATTAACAATCGAAAGAAGTTGCTCTACTTGTTCTTGAGATCCAATATCTACGCTATAGACCCTAGTTTTTACATTCTCAAAGCCTTCACATTTTTTTGCAACTTTTTCTAGCGCTTCTTTTCTACGTGCTACTAATATCAATTCTACATTACCCTTTTGTGCATATTGATGTGCTAGTTCACGACCTAGTCCACTTGAGGCACCTGTTATTAATATTTTTTGTTTATCATTTTCCATTTAATATCCCTCTCTTATCCGTGTTTTGCAGCACAACTACATTGTCCTTTTAGACACCTACACGTAATAACATCTTCTGCTGTCTCTCTTTTTTGTTTCAGTAGCTCTATAATCTCATCTATATTACTTTTACTTAAATTGTCAGTTTCTATTATATTTTTTACTATAATATGAGTTCTTCTTTCACAAATTCTCTCTAAAAAATTTTGTGTTAATATATCTAAACACTCATCTTCTATGCAATTAGCCGAATACAGAAATTTATTTCCGTGTTTTCTCGTTGATATAAAACCCTTTTCTACTAATCTTGACAGTAAAGTCTTAATAGTTGATGGAGTCCAAGATTTTTCTTCTCCTAGAGTATCAATCACAAATTTACTAGTTGTATTTTTATTACTCCAGACTACTCGCATTACTTCCCATTCAGCTTCCGAAATATTAATTACCATTTATTATCTTCCTTTTTCTCAGTTACATCTGTAATTATAATACTATTTTAAGCATATAATGTCAATTCATAAAAAAGGAGTGACTCAAAAATCGTGATTTCAAAGAAATAGATTTTATTAAGTCACCCTCCTGTAAAGTTTATTAAATACCTAAAAAAAAACTTTTATAAATCAAATTTAGATATCAATATAACACTGAGTCTATAAATTATAATATACACTTTTTTAAATTTAGGACTTTTGGATAAGCCACTTAAGATTTTTTCTTAATTGAATGTCTAATAACTGTTTTAAGCTTCTCCAGAGCTGTTTTTCCCACGTCAGATACATAAATCTCATGATGAAATCTATTCTCATTTATATCTAATTCATAACCTTCAGAAATCATATATTCGTACACCTTATCAGCAGGTTCTACCTCTGAATCATATAGTTATATATCCTCTATAGCTGATTAAAGATACTAGCCATACTACTTCTCCAAAATAAAAATTATCCTATCTGATTCAGCATATTCTTTATTATTTTTATCAAAGTCACAGAAATAATCTTTAACTTTAAATCCAATATTTTGAATTTCAGCAAGGATACTTTCAATTTCATAAGTTCTTTGCGAATGAAACTGTTCTAGTTTTCTATATAAACCATTATTTTCTTTTATAAAGAACGACAGTTCACTCTCCACTTCTAAAGGATTCTCTGTTTCATATGTAAACCACAGATAACTAATTTCCTCATCTTCATAACCAAAAACTTGTTTTTCTAGCATATCCGTAACTTTTTTTGGAGTGTGGATATCAAATACAAATTTTCCACCTTCTTTTAAAGACGAGTATACTTCCTTTAATCCAAGTTTAAATTCTTCAAAATCCGATAAATAATTAAAAACATCAAATGTACTTAATACAAAATCAAATTCCATATTCAACGATGAAATTTCTAATAAATCCATCGCAAAATAATTACAACCAGGAACTTTCTCACTAGCTATAGCTAACATCTGTTCACTATTGTCTACCGCGAATACTTGTCCATATTTTTTCAGTGTTGGTAGCATTACACCACTACCACAACCTAAATCAAGAACTAGAAGATTTTCTCTATCTTCTAATTCTTGACTAATAATATTTTTATAAGCATCGTAGTCGACATCCATTAGTTTATCATAAACAATACTTAAATTTTCGTACATATTATACACCTTTTATAGGATATTTCTCAAATAGTGCATCTAACTCATAGTATTCTCTGTCGTCACGAGTCATGATGTTTACTACAATATCACCTAAGTCCATTAGAATCCATTTTGCTTCTCTTAGACCTTCTGTGCTATGAATTTCTCCACCATTCTCTAATACTTGTTCTCTTACTTCTTGTGCAATTGCTTCTACTTGTCTATTTGTAGGTGCGTGACAAATTACAGAATAATCATATAATACTCCCGCTTGAGTTAAGTCATATGCAACGATATCATAACCATGTTTATCATCACATGCATCTACAACAACTTTTAATAAGTTTTCTACTTCCATTTTCATCCTCTTTCTTTATTTTATTTTTTTATAATATGGAACATTACCACATATAGTACATCATCTTCTGGGTATCTTTTTGCTAGTTTATTGATTAATTGATCTAGAGTAACATCATAATACTTAGCATAACGTTCTGTTAAAGTATCTCTTGTTACAGGTTTAACTAAATCAACTTCTAGTGTAGCAAACACTGTATCAGGATCTTCATAAGTCGTAGCTTCTAATAAATCACCTTTTTTGAAGTGAGCTTCACTCTTATTTCTAATCGTGATTGTTTTTTCATCAGCTAAAATTTTATCTTTATTTTTTTCTTTAAATCCAACACGATAGTTTTTAATATTATAATAGTTATAACAATTTAGTAATGATGGATAAATCCTTTCATCATTATCAATTAAATAAACTAACGTATACTTAGCAGCAAGTCTTACCGCTTCATCCAAATCATATTGAGATACTTCTGTAACCTCTTCTAAATGTGGGTGTTTTCTTTGTGGATCAGTATAATCAGCTATGAAGATTATTTTTTCTAATAATGTCATGTGCTTTCTACCGAATGTGTGGTTAGCTACAGCAAGTTTAACTTCCTCATCCGCTACACCAAATTCTTCTTCGATAAATGCACTTGCTACAGGTCCATGAAGCACTTCTACTGGGTAGTCTAATAGTTTCCCATCTAAATTATGTAAAATTACATATTTTTTCATTAATACTTCATCCATTGGTTTACAAACATCATGTACTAATGCCGCTAATGCTGCTTTTTCTACGTTTGCTCCATGAATTTTCGCAAGATGTTTCGCTACTTCCACAACTCTTAATGTGTGCTCGTATCTTTTTTCTGGTAATATTTCTTTCACTCTATTTTGAATTTCTTGATATTCCATATAAACCCAACTCCTCTATATATGACCTACATTCATCTGTAATCATATACTTAATACTTTTCTTATTTTTTAAATTTTTCCTAATTAAACTAGAACTTATCTCAATTATTGGTGATTTCATTATCTCATAATTAATAGATTTATAAAACTCATCCCCTTCTACTACTTTATATAAATCCTCTTCATCACGAGAAACAAAAATAAATGTTACAAGTTTTGCTAGTTCTCTTATATTATACCATTTTTTTAAATCTTTGGCTCTATCTGTTCCAATAATAAAATAGATTTTTTTATTTTTATACAATTCACTAAAACACTTAACAGTATTATAACTATAACTTACACCCTCATTTGATATTTCATAATCACTAACTTCAAACTTTAAGTTACCTTTAGTACTTAGTTTCGTCATCTCAAATCTATTTTTATCACTAGCTTCAAGTTCTCTACCTTTTAACGGTGTAATATACGAAGGAATAAAAATTACTTTCTCTAAATCATAAGTATCTAATGCTGTTTCGGCAGTGATCAGATGACCAATATGAATCGGATCAAAACTACCACCATAAAGCGCAATTGACATCTTACTTCACCAACTCTATTTTTCTATACTTTTCCTTAGAGCTTTGTTTATATAATACAATAGTATGTCCAATTACTTGAACTAATTCAGATGAAGTACGCTCTGATAAAATTTTTGCAACTTCATCTTTATCTTCTTCACAGTTTTGTAAAATACTAACTTTTAATAGTTCACGTTTCTCTAACGCATCTCTAATCCCTTGAATCATATCACTATTCACACCTGATTTCCCTACTTGGAAAATTGGTGATAAATGATGAGCCAATGCTCTTAATTGTCTTTTTTGTTTTCCTTTTAACATCTTATCCTCTTTTCTTTTACTATATTATCGATTCACGTACAAATACTTCGATTTCTTCTGGAACATGAATATCAATCTTGCATCCACTATCGCTATTAACCGTAATCCATCCTAATCCAGAAATCACAATATCCATCTTTCTACTGTCGATAGTGAAACTTTTCTTAACTTGATTGCTGAAAATAGAAATATTATCCTCAAACGGCGGTTTTAATAATGTTCCTAAGTGCTTTTCAAATAATTGATCTGCATTACTTAATTTTGTACGATGGATTTCTATTAAATTGGATGCATATAATGTGAAACTTTGACGCTCACCTTCTACAAAATCCATTCGAGCCATACCACCAAAGAATAAACTTTGCTCAGCATTTAACTGGAATACGCGCGCCTTAATCTCTTTTTTAGGCATTACTAATTTTAGACTTTGCGCATCTAGATAATGAGCAATATCATAATCTAGTATAATTCCTGGTGTATCATAAATACTAGTAGCACGGTCTAAAGGTATCTCAATCATTCCTAGTGTTGTTCCCGGAAAGTGAGAAGTTGTAATTACATTCTTGTCTCCTGTTGTAAGCTCGATAAGTTTATTAATAAATGTAGATTTACCAACATTCGTTGCTCCTATTATATAAACGTCCTTTCCATTTCGTAATTCATCTATACGACTTGCGGCTTCTTCAACACCTTGATTTTTTATCGCACTAATCAGAAGAATATCTATAACTTTTATCCCCTTAGCTTTTAGCATTTTAAATAACCATTGTTTAACTTTATTAGGTTTAACAGATTTAGGTAATAAATCTAACTTATTAGCTACAAGTACGATATCTTTATTGTTCCCTACAATATCAATCACGTCTTCAATCCAACTTCCAGAAAAGTCAAAAATATCTACTACTTTTACTATTAATGCATCTTTTTTTGATAATGTTTTGATAAGTTGATAGAAATCTTCAGCTCCAAGTTGCACATCAGACACTTCATTATAGTTTTTTAATCTAAAACATCTTTTACAAACAAGGTTACCATCGATACTTTTTTCTACTACATTCTTTGGTAAATAACCTTGTTTGTTCTGATCTTCACTTTGAATCTCAACACCACAACCTATACAATAAACTTTATTACTCAATATTGCCTCCATTTTCTTTCTTATGTTTTAATCTATATCCTACTTTTTTCATTTTAGGGAATTTTTTTCTTCTTGTTAAATTTTGAATTATTAATCCTTCAAAAAACCTATTAATTCTAGTTTTGAAAGCATCAGTTTTAGAAATAGGTTTTACTAGCACACTCATAGCCCCAAAACTTTTAGCTCCTAGTACATCAGTTAATACTTGATCTCCTAAGATAATCGCTTCTTCTGGTTTCCTATTTAACTTTTGCAATGCTCTCTTGAAACCAATTGTTAGAGGCTTTTTAGCTCCAGCTACATATTGAAGATTTAACTTGCGACAAAACTCCTCAACACGTTCTTCTGTATTATTAGACACGACGATAATATCAAAACCAGCTTTTTTCATTTTCTTTAGCCATTTATTTAATTCTTTAGTATCTTTCTTACTATCCCATGATATTAAAGTATTATCTAAATCCGAAATAATAACCTTCTTGTTGTGCATATTCATATACTCAACATCAATAAACTCATACTTTTCTACAAAATCATCTGGTGAAAAATATCTTTTTAATACCATTTTCTTTTACCAATAGCCTATAAAATAGTAGCTATTTTCTCTCCCATCTTGATTTCTCTATTTTCTAAATTCTCTTCAAGCAGTATATTATCTTTTTCAAATAATAATACTACAGTAGAACCAAACTCAAAGTATCCCAACTCTTCCCCTTTTTTCACATAAATACTTTCATATGTTGGAATGATAGAATTTACATTTTGAGCACCTACTGGAATTAATGTATAGTTGATTTTTCCACTAAGTTTATATACTTGTCTGTAATTATAACTTAGTATGTTATCTCCTAATTCTAGACCAAGATTGTTAACGGGATACGAATATTTACCTAAACTATATGCATCCTTTACATGGCTACTCATCGGGAAGTGAATACGGTGATAATTCTTTGGACTAAGATATATTATCATATATGTACCATCTTTATATTTATCAGCTAATTCACTATCTCCCACCAAAGTTTGAACATTGTAAACTTGATTTTTCACAACAAATGTACTGTTTTCGCCTATAACACCTACTTCTGAAATAACACCATCAGTTGGGCTTACTAATGAATCTTCATCCTGGTTAATTGGTCGAGCATCGGGACGTAACTTTCTAATAAAGAATTCATTTAAATTTTTAAAATCATCAATCTCATCTAACATCTCGTCAGTATTAATATCAAATACCTTAGCGAAAGGTTGAATCATTAATCTACTTAAATTAGACTTCGTTAATTTTTTTAGAGCTTTTGAGCTCATATTTCCATTAGTTAATTCAACACAAAGTTGAAACATTTTCTTTTTTAACATACCAGTCTCCTTATTGAATATCATGTTATATTTTACTATAAAAGTCCATTAAATACAAATATTGCAAAGAAAAACCTTTAAAATAATCATAATTACCACGTCCTACATAGAACTTTTGATTTACCATAAATTATTATACTATAATTTTTATATTATTACATTTTCTCCAAATTCTAATTATATCAATATTTTATTTCTATACGTTATCATTGCTGATAATATAACATTTGTATATTCAAGTAAAATAAAAAATTTTTGTTATACAATATTGATTTTAGTATCATAAAATTGTATAATAAAATTATAAAGATAAGCAAGGGAGTGAATGACATGACGTTAAATAATAAAGTAAAAGAAAACATTATTTTAACAACTGTCCAAAACGTTTGAACTAAGGGCTATTCTCTGACAAGTGTTCAGGATATCATAAAAAAAGCTAAAGCCCCTAAAGGAAGCGTATATTACTATTTTCCAAAAGGAAAAGATGAGATTTATCTAGAAGCTTTGGATAAAATCAACAGCAATGTAAAAAAAGAGTTTAAAACAATTTCTCCTAAGTTAGGGACTTTAGAGGAGTATTTAACAACTGTATTCGAACTTTTTATATCAAAAGGTAAAGCATGTAAACGTAGTGGTTTTTCTCTTACATTATTAGCGATGGAGACTGCAGAACTTTCTCCAATAATCGCTGAAAAATGTAGTGATATATTAGAAAATTGGCGTTTACTTCTTGCTGATGGACTATTTGATAGAAATCTACCGGAAGATGTTTGTAATCCTGTTAGTGAATGGTTATTCACTAGTATTCAAGGTGCATTAACTGCAAATAGAATTCATAAAGACGAAGCATTTCTTTTGAATATAAAAACCTCAATTAAATTTGTTTCTACTACTTCTCCTGAAACACTTAGAGCAATATTCTCTAGGGCAGATGAAGACGAAATAATTGCATAAGATAAGAACCCACGAGAAAACTTCTTTTTTCGTGGGTTTTGTTTCATTAAAAATTTACTTCAGCTCGTACTACTGCATCTCCTCACTTAATATACTGCTTCTTTTCCTTGGTTAATTTGCTAAAAATATACTCAGCTTGAATAAAGAAAGAGATTACTAAAAATAGAATTTTATTATAAATAATTATCCAATTCTTCAATACTTACTTTCAGTTCTTCTGCAGCTAACTCTCTGTTGATATAACCTCTTTTTAGTAAAGAAATAATTGTATTTATCTTTTCTTCAACTCGTCCTTCAGCTCGTCCTTCTTCTTGAGCATAAGCTAATGAAGCCCAGTAATGGTCTTGTTGTCTTGTTATTTCATCATACATAAGTTTCTCCTCCTTACTCAAATTTCTAAGATTTAATAAATTATCAGCTTGAATAAGAATATCATCCGGTTTGCTTGTGTACTGTTTATTTCCGAAAAATTCTAGCCATCTAATTTTCTTATAATCGTTGTTCAAACCTTCTTTATATTTTTTTAATTCTAAAAATACTATTTTCAATAGTGGCATTTCTTTAGTATCACTATCTACATATATTTTTAATTCGGTGTTTCTTGTTTCTTCTTTGATTAAAAAAGTACTTATAGCTTCATCGCCATCAAAATAATTTTGATCGACGATAGCTGCTACATAAACAGGTGGTAATTTTTTATAAATAGCCAACTTTTCTTCTTCGTTTTGTTTTAATTTTTCGATATTTTCATTAACCTGTTTACACAGATATGCCCAAATACGATTAACGAAAAATACTTGCTTAGCTAGTTGAACTTCGATAATCACCTGTGCATGGTTATCTAGTTCAACAAGAATATCTACTGCTATATTAAAATCCAACACGACATTACTATTTGCAGTAAAGATTTGATTTCCTTCTATAATCTTTGCACTTTTTGCCGGTAAATCAAAAATATCTTTTACAAACTGTAACGCTACTTCTTCATTACGAAATATTTTTTTACAACTAAATCATTGATAGGTTTTATATATAATTCTTTAATTATTTGCCATTTTATGAGTTACTATTTCTATATTTTTATTTACTTCAGAAATTAATTCTCTTGTCTCTACTAGTATATTTTTAGATAAACTCCCAGAAACTATTTTTTCTTGAATTTCAATCATTTTATTATGAAGGCAATTAACTAAGTTTAATAAGTCTTCTCCCTCTTTCTTTAATCCGATAAGCTTATATGCTAACTTTAGATTATTAAAAGAGTACACTGGTATACTAGCTATAAACTCTTGATTTTTTTCTACAGAACTTTTATTAGAATCTTTTAATTCGTATCCCCTATTATTATTAATTAAAAAAGCAATTTCTAGATTATTCAACTTCATTTCTTGTAAAATATTAAAATTATTTTCGAATATTTTATTTTTTTTATCATTCAAATATTTCTTTTCAGATAATTTTAAATTAGCATAGTATGTTATCCCTCCACCTACTAGAACACCAAGTATACCTTGCATATTTTGTAACAATGTAATCATAATATATTATCTCCTTTAATTCAAATTAATTTATAAAACAAAATTAATTATATTTACTTCATACACTTTTAATCTAAAAGATTAAGCCAAATTAAACTATACTCTACTATAAATTAATTTTTTACTATTGAATTTAAAGAATAGTTTATTTATTTTTAAATATAGTTCTTTATTTTGTTTATTAATTAAATTATATCTTATTTACTATATTAAATCAAGATAATACATAGTATTGATATAGTAAAATAAGTAGACACAAAAATAAACAATATAATATAATAAAATAGACACAGAAAGGATGTATTTCAAATGACTAAAAATATCTATGATGAAGATTTTAAAAAATCCATAGTTAGTCTATATCAAGATGGTAAGACTCAAACTCAACTAAGTAAGGACTATGGTATTTCTTTGAGTACCACTAATAACTGGGTGAAACAGTATTCTGAGATTAAAACTGAAGATAGCGATGTATTTACCGCTAAACAAATAAAAGAACTTCAAAAACGAAATGCTCTATTGGAGGAAGAAAATCAAATTTAAAAAAAGGCGATTGCCATCTTCACTCCACACTCAAACAAAGATTAAATGCTATTTTCCCCCTTAGAACTCAACACAATATTATACTTTTATGTAAAGTATTCAACATTAATAGAAACACATACTATAAATATATCTCAAGTGATGTACCTCCTAGAATTGAAGAAAATCAAATGATTTCTAGAGTTATTTTAAAAATTTTTTGGACAAATTTAACGTAGTTCACTCTCTTTCTAAAAAAGAATATCCTTCCGATAATACTTGTTGTGAATCTTTCTTTAAGTATCTAAAGAAAAAGAAGTGCAATAGAAAAAATTATCACTCTATAGGAAAATTAAAACTTTCTTTATTTGAGTACATTGAGGGATTTTACAATCTTAAAAGACCACACTATTCATTAGGTCTTATGACTCCTAACGAGAAGGAATTAGCGTTTTATGGACATTAAAAATTTATTTTACACTGAGCCTCTCTTGATGTAGTTCTTAATGTGGAAAAAGTGGTATTGCCACATTTCCCTCACAGGATACTACATCTATTTCTCAGTATAAAACAAATTTCACTTGAATTTTTTAAACTAATTTTCATATTTTCATATCTATTTACTTGATTATAGTACAGTACCATTCTTTAGATTCAACATATCTTATAGTTTTTTTTCTAGCAAATCCACACATACTAATTGAAGAGGTTCAGTAATTCTATCTAATTCTAATAAATTAGCATTAAAAATTAAAAAATTAGCAGGAATTTGTTCACCATGAAAAAATTTACATCTTAAATAATACCCATATTTTAATATTATAAATCGAATAACATCTGTATTCTTTTTGTTTTTTTTCTTGATTTCACTGTCAATATATCCCTTTATATTATCATACTCTTTTGGTTCCATTTTATTTTTTTGGTAATCTAATACTTTTTTAAAAATACATAATACTCTTTTATCATTGAAGGAACGAACAGATTCAATCATACTTTTCACCCCCCCTTGCCTTAAAATATTATTGTAAATCATACCATTAACAAAGTATTTATCTAAATAATTATAGTCAACCTCATCTGCAAATTTTATACTTTTTTCATATAGCTTACTATTTTCTTCTAAATCTTCTTTTAATTCTTTTAACATGTCAAAATCTTTATGTTTATTAAAAATAACTCTTATTAGAGTATTAAAACATTTCCATGTATAATCAAATTTTAAATCTTTATATTTATAAGACATTGTTAAGTTCATTAATGCATTCATCATTGTATCGGAGATATATTTTTCACCAAATAATTTCTCACTGTTAATTTCCAAAGATTTTTTTTCACTAAAAACTTGCATTATACTATCTTCTGAATATGCTACTACTTTATTACCATTTTTAAAAACTTTAATACTATTAACTTCAAAACAATCTATATTAAAGTAAACATATAAAAGAGATTTCACTAAACTATAGTAAAAAGTGCTGTTCTTAGACTCTAATAGATTTTTACTTTCATCAATTTTACTACGATTCCCTGATATTTTAATTGTGTCTTTAGAATATTCCACTTTATCATAGTAATTATTACCTTTCTTTGAATAATAAATAATTTTTTTATTTATCTTATCGTCTAATTTTTCAGGAAATAATTGTTTACTGATTTTTATTATTATCATAAACTTCATCATAAATTTACCTTTCTAATTTTTTAATTATTTTAATAACACATCTTCGGGGATTAGTACATTTAATTAAACTATATATCATAACTCCATAGTTTATCACTTAGAGAAAATATAAAACCGCTATGAGCACTTGGTGTACTAGTGTTTACAGCGGTTATTTTTTCGGGGAAATTTGTTGTACACGAATTATAAGGAATACCTATTTAATTCTTCATGTTTTACTATTCCTTTTTTCCATGTTAACCCTAATAACCTATTTAATAATTTCAAATCTTCACTCTCTTATAACCTATATTAATCTTAATGAAATATCTAAAAAGATTTTACAAATTGAATTTTGATACCAATAAATCACTGCATCTATGAGTTTTCATGTAAACTTTTTTTAATTCAGAACTTTTGAAAAATTCCTTTAAATTCTTTATATTTCAACTTACTTTTACTCATTAAGTTCCCAGCGACCATTACGTCCTCTACCTACATACTTAAGGATATCTATTTCTTTTATAGCCCTTTCAATAGTCTTTACACTAACTCCAGCTTCTTCGGCAATGACTTTTCTTGTAATCTTATCATTGCTTCTTATTTTTTCTTTGATAAACTCTATGAGAACTACCTTATCACAAACGACTCCCTGAGCAATTTCCTGAGAGGTGCCACTATGAGCATCACACTGAACGGCATCTTGAGAAACACCATGAGTATAATTCTGAGCGTCATTCTGAGCGTCATTCTGAGCGTCATTCTGAGCGTCATTCTGAGCGTCATTCTGA
>NZ_CAURJN010000045.1:0-14333 GCF_963525165.1 uncultured Gemella sp. | reverse complement strand
TAACGCATAAAAATACCCCTTTCACTGGTTTGTCCAGTAAAAGGGGTACATATCATTTCTTCGAAATCACGATTTTTGAGTCACTCCCTTTTAAATTTTATTTCTTGTTTCTTAAAACTGAGTAGCTAACTAATGTAGAAATTAGCATTAGAGCTGTAGTTATGAAAAATGGTGTTGTATATTTTTCGAGATGTAATGCTTCAGGAATTTTAGTAAGAACTACCGGAGTTAGAATTACACCGATATTACCACCAACTAAGATTACACTTGTCGCAAAGTTTATGAATTTATTCTCTAACTTTTTAGAAATATAGAAGAAGTTAAATGACATCGTTCCAACAAAACTGATTCCTATAAAGATAGCTGCGACATAGAATATAACAATATTATTTGTTAAAGCAAATAACACACTTCCAATTGTCATGAAACTTAACATTATAGGTAATGTTAGATTTTTGAATCTCTTAACTAAAATACCAAAAATAACTCCAGATAATATACCACTAAGAGCTAAAATTGTTAGTAGATTTCTAGCTACATCAGGTTGATAGTGGTATTTTTCAGCAAGTAGAGTGGGGATCTTGATAGTTGCTCCCATGTAAGAAATTCCCACTAAAAATGTTAATAGTGTTAAAAGAATAGTCTCTTTATGGAATTTAATACTAACTTTTTTATTATTTACATTTTCGGCATTAGGAACGAATAATAAGAATATAATAAATATCGGAAGTGCTAGAGCATAAACTAAAAATGTATATTGAATACCGTAGATTAATAAATATCCAGAAATAAATGTAGTCAATGCTTTACCAATATTTAAGAATGCTGTTCTTAGTCCAATCATAGTTCCACGGTGTTCTTCATCAAAGAAGTCACTTATCATACTAATAGAAAGTGAATTAAATAATCCAATACCAGTCCCAAGGAAAAGTCTACTAATTAAAACAACTTTGAAGTTAGTAGTGAAGGCAGGTACAATACCAAAGATAAATATTAGTAATAGACCAAGAAGTACTGTATTTTTTTTACCAATAAATTTAATAACGCCGTTACTAAGAAGAACAAAAATTGTTATCATCATAGCAGGTATTGTAGCTAAACTCTCTACAAAAGCCAGACCTATATTAGGGTTACTTGCATGATAAAAATTATATAAGTTTGGAATTACTGGAGAAATAGCAAGGTGTGACATTAATAAAATTGAAATACTAAGTAATGAAAACTTAGCGAATGAATTTAATTTCATGTTTTATCTCCTTTTTTCTTAGAAAATTAATAGGGATGTCTCAAAAGTCCTAAAATTCAACAAGGTTCATATGAGAACTCATAGACGGAGTGGTTTATTGATATTTAAATTCGCTTTATAAAAGCTTTTTAGAAATCTAATAAACTGTGCGGGGTGACTCTAAAAAATCGATTTTTCCAAAATCACGGTTTTTGTGTTACTCCCAAAAAACTAAGTTTTTATGAAACCATACTACACAAGTATAAAAAAAATATTAGATAAGGTCAAGTGATGTGGGGGAAATATAAGTAAAGAAAGAAAACTGCTAATTAACACTTGTTTATAATAAAATTATAAGATAAAATAAAGATAATAATAATTATGGAAAGGTTTTGATAAAATGGCAAAAGCAGAGATTCGAAGAATAGTAATGGATATGGTAGATGAAAACTGTTATATAGTATATAAAAATGGACGAGGTGTTATTGTCGATCCAGGTGAAGGTTTTGATAGAATACAAAAAGCTGTAGACGAATTAAATGTAAAAATTGAAGCAATATTGCTGACTCATGCTCATTTTGATCACATTATGTCACTAGATGAGTGTAGAAAACACTACGGAGTACCTGTATATATTTCAGGGCATGAACGTGATTGGTTACAAAATCCGGATTTTAACGGTTCAACATTGTTCCGTTTAAGAAGACCACCTATGACAGACCCGGCGGAATTTGAGTTTGAAGAAAATAAAAAATACGAAATTGCTGGTTTAAGTTTTACAGTACTACCGACACCAGGACATTCTCCAGGGGGAGTATCATTTGATTTTGGTAAGTTTATAGTAGTTGGAGATGCATTATTTAGAAGCGGTTTTGGTCGTTATGATTTATATGGATCAGATTATGATGCCTTGAAAAATTCACTAGGAAATGTATTATTTAAGCTTGATGGTGCGAAAATAGTATATCCAGGTCATGGGGACGAGACTACAATTGAACGTGAACGAGGTCTAAATCTTATCGATTGTTAATAAAAAAAGGAGGGATTTTATGAGAAAGTATATAGGAAGACTATACGTTGATTATTTTTTCTTTAATGTTTGGGCAATATGTATAACATGTGTTGCACTAGCTTCTGTGATTTTTAAACTTATCGGTTTTGAAGAAGTGTTCGGTGTAGATTTATATATTATTCTATGGGTATTATTAGGATTAGTATTTTTAAATCATGTTATAGTTGTAATGCTTAGGGATAAGTATGAGTACAATACATTTTTTGAAATTACAGATGAACATTTTAAACTAGCTTCAACATTGATGTATACATTTTTTAAGTTGGAGGAAGTAGCACCACTTAGGAATATACTAGATTACACAATTAAACAAAATATATTGTCTAAAAAATTCAATATTTATAAGGTTAGTATAAACACTGGTTCAGAAAAATTAAGCTTTTATGTTTCTAAAAAAGATGTAGAACAGTTAGAAAACCTATTGTTAACTATACTAGAAAACAATCTTAATTATAGGAGGTATAAAGATGAAGAATATTAAAAAAAGTCGAGTGCATCCTATGGTTATTATGGATTCTGTAATTACAGGATTTAGATTATTTGGTATTTTTATGGTGATAGCATTAAAAGAGCAAAATTGGAAATATTATTTACTAGTTTTGTCGGGATTTCTTCTACTAATAGTAATAGGTATATTTGATTATTTCTTAAAAAGTTATGAAGTACGTGATGGGGCTCTAATTTACACAAAAGGAATAATAAATAAAGAAGCAAAAAATATAAATCTTGAAAATATCCAGTCAATCGACATGAGTTCTAACGTATTGTATCAAGCATTTAATCTGCTTTCGGTGGATATTAATCTTGTTGGAGGTAAAATTAGGATAAAACCTCTGAAGAAGGAAGTCGCATTAAACTTAATTGACATACTAAGAGAATTAAAACAAGATCAAGATGAATCAGAAGATATAACTTCAGATCAAGAAGAAAGAATTCAAGAAATTCAAAAAGAAATACTAAGATTGTCTGTGAAAGACCTTGCATTTTATGGACTACTTAGGGTTAGGTTCTTTGCAGCTTTAGGGTTAATATTAGCATTAAATGGTAAGATTCGAGATGTATTCAAATATCTCTTCGACAATGAAGCTTATTTTGACGAACTTCTTCAAAAAAATGCTAAGTCAGTCGCGGGCAACGTAACAGCCATATTTATAATAATTGGGATATTTATGATTTTAGTAGTAATTGCATCGATTGTTCATACGATTGTAAAATATTATAACTTTATCCTGACGACAAAAGATAATAATTTACTGTGTAAATATGGTCTGTTAAATAAAAAATCATTAGTTATTGATATTGACAGAATTCAAAGTGTAAAATTGATATATCCTTTGCGTTATCGTTTTTTCGGACTTGCGAAATTATCTGTTGAAACCTTAACTAATAACGTATCAGAAGATTTAAGTGAACAAAAATCTACGATAGATGTCTTACCTCTAGTAAAAAAAGATTTTGCACAAAATTTTGTGAAAAATAATCTAGATATTGATTTAGAGTACTATGAAAGTTTAGAAAGTGAGAAAATACAACGAAAAGCTAGAATTGCTTTGTATCGTTGGAGTTTGTTTAATTGCAGTCCTCTACCGATAATAGTATTTGCAATATTATATTTTGCTAATATTGATTTCAAGCTAGAGTATAAAGTTTTGAGTTCGCTTGCTCTTTATCTTATCTTAGTTTCGTATAGTATTTTAGTTAAAAACTATATGTTGAAATATAACGAGCTTTCTTATGATAGACATTACTTTAAGAATACGTTTATGAGACAATTGACAATAATAACAGAATTCATTAAGGTGAAAAAAGTAGGAACAATTAATAGTAGGACGAACTATTTTATGAGTAAAAGAAATCTTGCTCATATATCAATAAATTCTATTGGGGTAAACTCAGATATTAAGTTGAAATATTATGATAGAGGATACAAAGAAAAATTAGAAAGAGATTTTATAGTTTCGGAGGTAGGTTATGAGTAGAATATTTGAAAAAAAATCGTGTAATTTACCACAGAGGTCTGTACAATATATAAGAATACACTTTGGCATATATGCTCTAGTTCTCTTATCACCAGTTATTGGTAAAAGTGTATATGACTATTTTAAAACGGAAATAAATTATAAGTTTCTTGGTCTAGGTATATTAGTGATATTAATAATATATGCTATAGTGGCTTTAGTTATTCCACCTTTAGTAATTAGAAATTATTCTTATGAGATAGATGATATGGGAGTATCGGAAGTTGAGGGAGTATTTTTTAAGAGTAAAAAAACTTTGCCTTATAATACTATCCAAGATGTTACGATACATACAGGACCAATTTTAAATAAGTTTAAATTGGCTAATATACAAGTAACGGGAATATATAGCAAATTATGGATTGATTATCTGCCCATTGAAGAAGCGGAGAAGTTAAAAGAAAAAATTCTCCAAGAAAGAAGTAAATACAATATTGAATATTGATTTTACTATATCATTTCAAGAATTTTATTTGACAATTAGCTGATATTAGTTTAGAATATAGGTATAAAGAGTAAGTAAAAACATAAAAGTAAAACACTAGCACCCGTTACAATGCTAGTGTTTTTATTATGATGAACATAATAAGGCTTATCGTTGTATATTAGAGTGCTTTTCATCAAGCCATTTGGGAGTGACTCAAAAATCGTGATTTCGGAGAAATCGATTTTGTCGAGTCACCCCCGCACAGTTTATTAGGTATCTAAAGAGCTTTTATAAAGCGAATTTAGATATCAATAAACCACTGCGTCTATGAGTTTTCATGTTAACTATTTTTAAAATCTAGTACTTTTGGCTCAGATTCCACAAAGTATTTTATCACCTCCTACTATCGCAGGATTTGATTTGTTATCAACGACAAGTTAATTATATCATAGAAGAAGGGTAATGGAACAATAATATTAATATCTCTTCTGTGTGCTAAGTATGAAAAGGAAAAAAATTAAATCGATAAGACGAGTTCTAACAATCCTCATTGAAGAAGCGGAGAAGTTAAAGGAAAAATTCTCCAAGAAAGAAGTAAATACAATATTGAATATTGATTTTACTATATCATTTTTACTTTATCGTTTGACAAATTAGAAAAAGTATATTAAAATCTAATATGCTGATAAAAGAAATATAAATACTTATCAAGAGTGAGTGAGGGATAAGGCCCGTTGAACTCCGGCAACCTAATCAATTGATTAAGGTGCTTTCCTTAGCAAAGTTTACTTTGAGCGATGAGGTATAAAAAAGACCTTGTCTATAAGATAAGGTCTTTTATTTTATAATTAATGAGATATTAAGGATCTAGAGGAGATTTGTATTAATATCAGACAAAAATATTTTAGGAGAAAAAAATGAGCAAAACATATTTATTTACATCAGAATCAGTTACAGAAGGACACCCAGATAAAATTGCTGACCAAGTGTCAGATGCGATTTTAGATGCGATTTTAGAGCAAGATCCGTATGGACGTGTAGCTTGTGAGACTTGTGTAAACACAGGATTAGCAGTGCTTATAGGAGAAGTTTCTACAACAGCAAATGTTGACTTCCAACAAATCGTACGTGATACAATTAATGAAATTGGATATAATGATCCTAATAAAGGATATTCAGGTGATCACATTTCAGTACTTGTTGGTTTAGATAAACAATCTCCAGACATCGCACTTGGAGTTGATAATTCGCTAGAAACAAAACAACAAAAAGAAGAAAATGAAGTAGGTGCTGGAGACCAAGGTCTTATGTTTGGATTTGCAACTAACGAAACACCAACATTTATGCCACTACCAATCTACCTAAGTCAAAAACTTTCAAAACAATTAGCAGAAGTTAGAAAAAATGGAACTCTTACATACTTAGGTCCAGATGGAAAAGTACAAGTAACAATCGAATACGATGTAAATCACAAAGTTAATAGAATTGACACAATTGTAGTTTCTACACAACATGATGCAGATGTAAGTCAAGAGCAAATCCATGCTGATATTAAAAAATACGTAATTGAGCCATGTCTAGATAAAGACTTACTAGATGAAAATACTAAGTATTTCATCAATCCAACAGGAAGATTCGTAATTGGTGGACCAGTTGGAGATGCTGGGCTTACAGGACGTAAAATTATCGTTGATACATATGGTGGATTCTCACGTCACGGTGGTGGAGCATTTAGTGGTAAAGATGCGACTAAAGTAGATAGATCTGGAGCTTATATGGCTAGATATATCGCTAAAAACATCGTAGCTAGTGGTATCTGTGATAAAGCAGAGGTTCAGTTAGCTTATGCAATTGGAGTAGCACACCCAGTATCAATCTTTGTTGAAACATTCGGAACTTCAAAAGTTGATGAAGGAGATATCGTTAAAACTATTAAAGAAGAATTCCGTTTAACACCAAATGGAATCATCGAAACTTTAGATTTAAGAAAACCAATCTTCAAGAAAACAGCAGCTTACGGTCACTTTGGACGTGAAGATGTAGAATTTACTTGGGAGAAAACTGATAAAGTAGAAGAATTTAAAAAATTATTAAAATAGTATTATTAAAGCGTAGAGTAGGGTGAACCTAATTTACGCTTTTTAATTATCTAAAGTTATATTTTTATGCATTGTGAAAGTATTTTAATTGCAAAAAAATCTTTTATGTAGTTTAATATAATTAAGGACAAAAAGTGAATAAAATATGTATAAATTGTGGAGGTAATTATGAACCTATATGAACAAATAGGAGAAGAGAAGATTGATGAGTTAGTTATGCATATGTATGACGATATTATACCTAATGACGATAGAATTAATCTTTTATTTAATGATGGATTTGATAAAATTAAAATAGAACAAAAACGATTTTTCAGATTATTCTTAGGGCAACCAGGTCATTCAATCTTTGCTACGCCAGATCTTAGAAAAAAACATATGAAACTGCCTATTTCAATAAAAGAGGCAAAATATTGGCTTGAGGACTTTGAACTGGCGCTGGACAGAATAGATATAGATCCAGCAATTAAAAAATTCTTTAGTCAAAAAATTAATTCATTAACAATGCAAATGATAAATACAATATAATGGGAAAATGTAAAAGATGATTATATTTGAAATATGACACTTTTACATTTTTTATTTAGAAATTTGAGTATGTTTGTTTAAAGATAAAATCTATGATATCAATAGAAAAAATAATTTTTTTTTAGTATAATAAAGTTAGAAATAGGGTAGGAATTAAAATTAAAAAATATTATTAAGTAATGAAAATAGGGGGATTCAAAATGGAAAATATAAGACATAAAGATGTGAAACCGATGATGGATTTGATTGCGAAAAAAATATTTAGCGATACAGAAATAACCGCGGAGTTTATTCGGGATATTTTGGAGTTGCCGGTCGAAAGTGTAAAAATATTAGATGGAACTCAAATACACGTAACAACTAGTAAAATCTTACCAGATTTCACGACACAGGTAGATGTACTAGCAGAATTAAATGACAAAACACAAGTTGTGATAGAAATACAAGTAGCCTACCAAACGGATTTTATAAAAAGACTATGGATATATATCTGCGAGCAAGTCTCAAAAAATTTGGATAGTTATAAAGGTGATAATATATTAACTCATCATCTAGCGAAAGAATTAATACCAGTTTATGCAGTGGCGATAACAGAGGAAAATTATTTTGAAGATGATAGAGCAATTCACAGTTTTAGTTTAAGAGATAGTGAAACAAAAGAAGAATTAAAAGTTAGAGTAAAAGGAATAGAAGAGAAAAGAAATCTAGTACAAATAGCATTTTTGGAGTTAAAAAAATACAAACCAGAGATGAAAGCAAGTTATAATAAAGTACGCTGGATGGAATTATTTGGTAACAAACCATTTACACACAAACCGGGAAATATAATAGCGAAGGCGGATAGAATACTAGATGTAAAAGAGTGGAATAAGGAGGATAGAGCTATGTTTGATGAGTACATAAGAGCTTGGGATGGTTGGAATGCGCATCTAGCTTATGTAGAAGAGTCTAGAGAAGAGGCATTAGAGCAAGGTCTTCAACAAGGAATAGAACAAGGAATTCAACGAGGAAGAGAAGAAGGGAAATTAAGTACAATGATAAACTTAGTAAATAAAGGTGCTATAACAAAAGAGTATGCGTGTGAAGAGCTAGGGGTATCTGAGCAAGAATTTGAGAAATATTTATAGTTGAAATAGTAAATAATGTTTAAACCAAGTTGTAATAACAACGTAAATTCGAAAAAATCTATTGAGAGTTTATTCAAAATATAACACAAGAACAAAGGACAGGAAGTAAAATTATTACTTTCTGTTCTTTTTTGATTATTAAATTAAAAACTAGCCATATATAGTAGTTTTTTAGTTTTATATTCTTTAATATATCTGTTTCTAGTAGAAAATAATCTTTAAATAATGAAACCAAAATACGAAATTTAATGAAATAAGTAGATGTCTACATAGAGTGGATAAAATCCTAAATATTTAATAGAAACTGTTCACAAACTCCCTTAATATGTTTGTGTAGTCTGTATGCACTAGCAAGTGATATTCCTAAAGCAATAGCTGTCTTTTTAACATTTAATGTCTTTGTATATTCCTCGAAAAATTCCCATTCAGAAAGATTTAATGTATCTTTCAGATAATTTATAAGTTCGATATATAAGAAATCATAATCATTGCAAACCACATCAGAATTATTTTCGAATATATCTAAAGGAATACTCTCGTGTCTGTTTCTTCTACGAATTTCATCGATGAGTTTTCTCTTAATAGTTACAAAAGCAAATCTATCAAAATCGGAAGGATCTATCCCACCATCTTGTAAGATGAGAAAACTAACAAGAAGTCCCTCCATCCCATAACCATAAAACTCATCATGCAATTTCTGTGGAATATTTACTTTATATAGCGCTCTTTTAATAAGAAATTTTTTAACCTCTAATAATTCGTAAAATCTTTGAGTGTCATCTTCGTTTAATTCTATAAAACTTTTCATTATAATTGTCCTCCTATAGCTCCTCTCTATGTAGAACATCTCCTATAAGGACGAATCATGTAATTATAAATGTGAAAATCAAAATAAATATAGTAAATAGAAATATAATAGGTGATTTAGTAGACTCCCACTCTTACAAAAGATTAAAACCCCCTCATTATTATAAGTGAAAAAAATAGCCTTTTGTCACAAAAAACTAAAAAATTTATCTAGTTATATTGTCAAAAAAATCCTCTTCATATTCTTTTAACAAAATAGCTAATTTTTTCAGTAGCATTTCTTGGTGACGCTTGACTTTTGTAGGATGATTAAGGTTATTCTGTATAGCTCCTCGTAAAGATGAATTTTTTACATATAGCTTATACAGAAGTAATTGATCCTCTATAGAAAGAGTAGCTAAAGCATCATAAAGTGCATTATACAAATGTTCTTTGATAATCGTTTCTGTAGATAATGCAGAATAATCCTTAATTCGACTCTCCCCAGTGTTGTTTTCGGAAGAATAGTTCTCATAATAAATTAAGCCACTTTTCTTAAGCTTTTTAGCGGAATAATTAGTGCGATTTTGAATTGAATTTATCTGAGAATATATCTCCCTACTAACAGGAACTTTTATATTGTTTTTTATTTTAAAGTAATACATACGTTTACTCCTCCCATTTTATCTGTAAGAGAGGGAGAGAGGGGAATATAGATTATACATAGTTTGAGAAAATCTGTAAAGAGATAAAATGAATGAGAATAAATTTATTTAAAATATAAAATTATTAAGAAAAATTCTAAAAAGCTATATATTATAATTTCATAATACTAATAAGATAAATATTTTTTTATTTATATACTTTATTTTAACTGTAAAAAATAATTATAAAATATTGAAACAAAAAAAAAAAAAAAACTTGTAGGGGCGAGATTTTTATATGAATTATATATAAATATCAATTATTTTCATATTATAATTATTTTATAAATTATTATTAGATTTAATCGTGGAAATAAGTTATGTTTAAAGTTGATTTAAGCCGGATGTTGTATTATAATTAAAGTGTTTACAAGTTTTTATTTATTAGATTGTTAACAACAAAAATATAAATTATATTAAATATTAAGAGAAATTATGAAAAAGGAGTAATGATATTTATGAGATATCAATATAAAAATGGTGAAAAACTAACGCGTTTTTCAATAAGAAAATATCATTTTGGTGCTGCCAGTGTAGCTGTAGCATCACTTATTTTCTTCGGTGGCGGAATGTCCGCTAAGGCAGAAAATATTCCTATATCGCAAGCTGGTCAAGGTGGTGCCAATACTGCGAATGCTACGACTGGTACCGATAAGAATGTCGGTGGCGACTCTGGGAATTCTACTGTAATTCAGAATAATTCTGCGACTTTAGAAACAACAGCGACAGCATTACCAACTGCAAAAGTAGATAAAAGTGTATTAAATAAACTAACACTTTCTTTAGATACATCAATTAAAGGTGCGGACAAAGAAAAAATTGCTAGCATCTCTAGTGAACTTGATAAAGTTTTAGCTGACGCAAAAGAATTATTAAAAAATGAAAAGGCTACTACTGAAGAAGTTAATAAACAAATCGATAAATTAACTAAAGCTAAGAAAAAATTAGAAGCTACTATTGCTGAAGCTGACAAAAAAGCTGAAGAAGATAAGAAAGCTAAAGAGTCAGAAAAAGATCGTAGTGCTGAGGTAGAAGCTTCGAATAGTGAAACAGCAATGCCTACTAGAAGTGCTCGTGGAAGAAAAGGAAGAACTACAGAAGTTCAACCAGTAGATAGCGAAAATGCAACTCCAAAAGTAGAAGCAGTGATGTCTAATAAAGTAACTGCATCTAAAGAATTACCTACGTACACAAATGGAGCAGACACTTATGCATTAGCGGAAGAAATGCGTGGGATTGTTAAGTACTTAAAAGATAATGGGGCTGATGATACTAAAGTAGCTTTAATCAAAGCTAACTATGATAAGTTAAATGAAACTTTAGGGGCGCATGAAGATGGTCTGTTATCTGAAGAAGAATTTAATAAAGCGTTAGCTGATCTTAAACAAGCTAGAGCTATAAAAGAAGGATTATTATCTAGTGATAATAATAGGGGCGAAGCAGTATTACCTAAATCTGAAGCAATATTAAATCGTCAAACACGTGAATATGGATTGAATTTCCAAGATTCTCGAGAATATTATTATGAAGATGGAAAAAGAGGTATTTCTCCATATAGTAAATATACGTATGTGTTTCACAATTATCGTGCAACTAATGCGCCTAAATTTGACCATCAGCCAGTTAGTAATGCTGAAAAATATATCCATGTTCGTGTGGATCCAACGGATACAGGATTTTTATGGACAGTTTCTGTAAATGCTGGTCGTTTTAGTAATACGACGAATGATAGTTATTGGTTTACTATTCCAAAAGGTCAAAACTATAAACAAGGTTCAGCTAATGTAGATGTTCAAAATCTACAAGGTACTAATTCGTATCAAGGGGATGGTTCTCTTGAAGGAGCAATGAGACAAGCAGGACTTTTACAAGTAAATAAAGGAGCTAACCTTAAAGGGGTATTTCGTTATGGTAAGGTAGGGGCTAACGCTTATAAAACAGATAATTTTGAGGCTTTAGCTCGTGAAAACGTTGATGCACCAACAGATAAAGGGTTATATAATCGTGTTCTTGAACAGGGAGAGGAACAAAATCTTTCGAATGCAAAATTTAATAAAATTAAAAAAACAGGCGGAGACTTGTATTATTTTGAACAACCTAGTAATGTTTTTAAATATACGATTACATTTGAAACAGTAGGGGATGCTAGTGATCCAAATAGAAATGACCCAGATGATTTAGTTTATGCTGCTGGATTTAAAGGAATTACTCGTGCGGATAAAGTTTATCGTGTACTTGTAAACCAATGGCATGCTCAAACAGATACCGAGATAAGTAATATTGACCGTTATAGAATGACTCTGAAAAATGGAGGAACATTCTTTGTCGAACAAAACAAATACTACAATAGAGGTTGGCCAGATAGTGATTATTTAGGAATTGGTAAATGGTATGGAACTAAAAACTTAAATCCTGACATAAAAAAAGTGGACGGAATTATTACTTTTGGAGATCAACAGAACTTTACAAGTATTGACTTCTTTTCTTATATAAACTATAAAGCGCAAAGAGGAAAAGATTTTGAAAGAATCAAATATGAAGCCAATCACGACCATGGTCAGACATTTACGTTCTATAGAGAAGATGGTACTCCTATTTCACAAAAAGATTTAGGGGCTGAAGCAGGTGGCTCTCCTGGTGTTCATACTTATTATTATAAACGTTATTTCACGAGTGATGGTTCATCTGATAGTGGGAAATTCAGATTTATTGTGAAGCTAAAAAATCCAGTTTTAGCTCCAACTACAAAATATGCGGGTGAAAATCATACTTTTACGGCTAGTGGAAGCACTAAAGGAAGTCCTGTAACATTATGGCGTGAATATATAGATGAAAGTGGTCATAAACAAACTCAAGAAATAGACACAAAAGTTGTTGAAAATAACAATGGTACTGTTACATTTAAAGAAATTACCTTGGAAAAAGGAAAATATTATGTTCATTCAAAAATAGCAACGGATTCATATCTAGATTACAATGGTAAAAAACATTCAACTGTAGAGTCTGATCCAGTAACAGAAAATCAAAAAAATGTGATTGTAGAACCTCCTGTTGTGAAGATTAATGGTCATAAATTAACGACGAATGCAAATGATAATCAATTTATTATTTATAAAGGAGCAAACTTCAATCCAACGTTCCAAGTAGAAAATGAAGGAAATCAGGTAAACTACTTAAAAGTTACGAATATTCCAAGAGGTGTATGGTTTAATAACGTTAACGGAAGTGACAAAGAAAAAGTAAATATGGCTTCAGGTTCGACACATACATTGGCTGATAATACGGTAGAAAATTCTGCTAGGGATGGAGAGGCAAGTGTAACTGTTCGTAATCATAATAATAGAGAAGTAGTCTATAAATTTAAGTATATTATAGCGGATGTTCAACCAAGTAATGCTTCAAGAGATAAGCGTGTTGGTGATACTTTGGGGAATCCTCAGAGCTATGTTAAGGCTGTTGTTAATGGTGGCGAAGGCGATCAATACTTCCCTTCTGGGATGAGATTTGGCTGGGTAACAAATCGAGCAACATTGGCAAATGAGAACACAGTCTTGGATAGACCAGGGAATATAGGGGATTATAATGCGCAAGTCATTTTCCCAAATAATAGACCAGTTGAAAAAGAGATTGATCATGTAAATTATACTATTTATACTCCATCTCCAAAAACAGTTCCAGTCAGATTTAATGTGACAGATAATGTTGCACCAACTGTTAAAATGACAAATCCGAATAATACTGATTCTACACTGGGAGATTCTGAAAATGGAGCTCCAGAGGTAGAGGTATTTAGAGGAGCAACTTTAAATATTCCATTAAAAATGCATGATAATAATGTGCATGGAAAAATTAATATTAAGCAAATTAGTGGATTGCCTGCTGGAGTTACCTTAAAAGACGGAAATACTGTTATAAATAATGGAAATACTCTTTCAAAAAATAGTGGTTCAGAAACAAATCCTGTGACTGCTACTATTACGGGTACAGTGGCTCCTAATGCTACATTAGGAACAAATGTTGTTACCTTAAAAGTTTCAGACGATACAACAGGAAATGTAGATAGAGGAAATCAAGCTACACTTAAATTCAAAGTTAAAACATATGATTTAGCCTTTGAAGAGAAAGGTACCCCAGTTGACGACAACACTCGTTCAGATGTTTTAAGACTTAATGAAAACAGTGTGGATCCAAATTATTATTTAGCCATTACTGATGGAAGAAATGTTACTAATAACTGGGGTAGTGGGATGGTATTCCGCTATCTAAAAGAAAATAATGAAATTAGAGAACATGTTTCTTTTGATAAGATTGGAAAACATTCAGTTAAGGCAAGAGCTTATTTCCCTA
>NZ_CAURJN010000044.1:0-14633 GCF_963525165.1 uncultured Gemella sp. | reverse complement strand
CTTTGTCTGTCTGCATAAGAAGAGCTTACGAATTTTGAAATTTCATCTGTGTATTCAACTTTAGGTAAAGGTTTTTCAAGAACTGTCTCTTTATTTATTGCGAATGTTGAGAAACAAATACCAACTAAACGAGTGTGTCTAGTTTCATGGTTAAATGCACTTAACTCAGCAAAAACTTCAATACTTCTATTTCCGACTCTTGATACATAACTATCAATAATTAATGCCTCATGTCTATGTACAACATCTAAAAATTGATATGTATCAATACTTGCTGTAAAAAATGGTAAATGAGTATATCTGCGAATTACTAGACCTTGTACATCATCTAGCCAGTATAGTGTTTGACCACCGAATAGAGTATCGTGTCTGTTCATATGGTTTGGGTAAATAGTGTGGAAATTCTCAATTCTAGTATCTTTATAATTCATAACTTCTTGCATGAAAAAGTTCTCCTTAAAATTTATTTTACTAATATCTAATATGAAATTAGAATACATAAGTAATTGTATCACAAATAAATAAATATATTAAGCATCATTTATCATTTTGAAAAAAGTTATTTTGGAATGATGTTTTTTAATATAATTTTTATAACCTTTACATTTTGATAAAAATTATATTATAATAAAAGAAAATACAAATGAGGTGAAGAATAATGAAATATGAAACTATGTTAGATCGCTTTTTAGGATATGTAAAATTTAAGACTAGATCAGATGCTGCTAGTACGACTATTCCATCAACTCCAGAGCAAAAAGATTTTTTACGTATGTTAAAAGGACAACTAGAAGAATTGAATCTTAATGATATAGAATTAAATGAGGAAAACTGGTTTTTAACTGCAACATTACCGGCTAATACTGATAAACCATATGATAAAATTGGATTTATTTCACATGTGGATACTGCAGATTTTAATGTTGAAGGTATTAATCCACAAGTAATTGAGAATTATGATGGTGAAGACATCGTTTTAAATAAAGAATTAAATGTTGTAATGAGTAAAGCTGAGTTTCCTAATTTAAGCAATTATAAAGGTTTAACTTTAATTACTACGGATGGGACGACTTTATTAGGAGCTGACGATAAGGCTGGAATTACTGAAATAGTAGAGGCAATTAAGTATTTAAGTGAACATCCTGAAATTGAACATGGTGATATTCGTATTGCATTTGGTCCTGATGAAGAGATAGGGCGTGGAGCAGATCATTTCGATGCTAAAGGTTTTGCAACAGATTATGCTTTCACTATGGATGGTGGAGTTCTTGGTGAACTTGAGTATGAAAGCTTTAATGCTGCACAAATTACTTATAAAATTATTGGTGTGAGTGTTCATCCTGGTACAGCAAAAGGTAAAATGAAAAATGCCAATACGATTGCTGCAGAATTAGCTTCATTGTTCCCAGAAAAAGAAGTTCCTGAACACACAGAAGGATATGAAGGATTCTATTTATTGCACAATATGCAAGCTAGAATTGAAGAAGCGGAGATGGTATATATTATTCGAGACCATGATAAAGATAAGTTTGAAGCTCGTAAGAAATTCGCTGAAGAAGTAGCTGCTAAGATTAATGAAAAATATGGTAATGTAGTTGAATATGAATTATTCGATCAATATTACAATATGGGTGATGTAATTAAAAAAGATAAACGCTGTGTTGATGTAGCAGAACAAGCTATAAAAAATGTAGGAGTAACACCTATTATTATTCCAATTCGTGGAGGAACAGATGGTTCTAAAATTTCATATATGGGAATCCCAACGCCAAATATCTTCGTTGGGGGAGAAAATTTCCATGGACAATATGAATTTAGTTGTTTAGAACATATGAAAAAAGCTGCTGATACTATAGTGGAGATAGCAAAATTAGCAAAAAAATAGTGGTAATTATTCAATGGAGTAGGAAGAAATTTACTAGATTTATAATTTAATTATAATATTTTAAGAAGAATACTTAAATAGAGGATACAGCTATTTATAATTCAAAGACAAATTTTGAATTATAAAAGAGTTGTATCTTTTTTTATAAAAGGACTCTGAAATTTGAAAAAAATGATAAAAAATCATGCATTAGCCGCAATTATATGGTACAATAGTAATGTATATTAACTAAAAAATTGAAATGAAAGTGAGGATGGTTGTAAGATGACTAAAAAAACATTTTATGTTACAACTCCTATTTATTACCCAAGTGGTAACTTACACATAGGGCATGCGTATACAACAGTAGCGTGTGACGCTTTAACAAGATATAAAAAATTAAGTGGATATGATACATACTTTTTAACAGGTACAGATGAACATGGTCAAAAAATTCAACAAAAAGCTCAAGAAAAAGGTATTTCAGAACAAGCTTATGTGGATGAAATGATTAAGGATATTAAAAAATTATGGGAAGCTATGGATATTAACTATAGCAAATTTATTCGTACGACAGATGATTATCATGAAAAAGCAGTTGCTGAAATTTTTGATAAATTAGTTGAAAAAGGGGATATTTACCTTGGAGAATATAAAGGTTGGTATTCTATTAGTGATGAGGAATATTTTACAGAAACTCAACTTCAAGAAGTTTTCAGAGATGAAGAAGGAAATATGATTGGTGGGATAGCACCAAGTGGAAACGAAGTAAAATTAGTTAGTGAAGAATGTTATTTCTTCAAAATGAGTAAATATGCTGATAGATTAGTTAAGTATTATGATGAACATCCAGAGTTCATATTGCCTGAAAGCAGAAAAAATGAGATGCTTAATAACTTTATTAAACCAGGTTTAGAAGATTTAGCAGTTACTCGTACAACTTTTGATTGGGGAGTAAAAGTAAAATCAAATCCAAAACACGTTGTATATGTTTGGATTGATGCATTGGTCAACTACATTACTGCATTAGGATATGCAACTGGTGAAAGTGAAGAACTATTTAACAAATACTGGCCAGCGGATGTTCAAGTAGTAGGTAAAGAAATTGTACGTTTCCACGTTATTTACTGGCCGATATTACTTATGGCATTAGATTTACCGCTACCTAAGAAAATCTTCGCTCATGGTTGGTTATTAATGAAAGATGGTAAAATGAGTAAATCAAAAGGAAATGTAGTAGATCCATATATGTTAATAGAGCGTTATGGATTAGATTCAGCACGTTATTACTTACTACGTGAAGTTCCATTCGGACAAGATGGTATTTTCACACCTGAAAGTTTCATTGACAGAATTAACTCAGATTTATCAAATGACTTAGGAAACCTATTAAATAGAACTATTTCTATGATTAATAAGTACTGTGGTGGAGTAATTCCAAAATTTGTTGCACCAACTACAGAATTTGATAAAGAATTAATATCTTTATCAAAAGAAGTTATTGAAGAATATGAAGAGTATATGGAAAATATGCAGTTTTCAAAAGCTTTAGAATCAGTTTGGAAATTCATTTCTAGAACTAACAAATATATTGATCAAACTACGCCATGGATTTTAGCAAAAGATGAAGCAAATCAACCTGAACTAGATAAGGTTATGAATTATCTAGCTGAGAGTCTTCGTATAGCTACAATTTTAATAGCACCAGCTTTAACAAAAGCACCAGCAGAAATTGCTAAGCAATTAGGAATTAAAGAAGATTTATTAGTCTTTGAATCTGCTAAAAAATTTGGAGTATTTGATGGAACTGTAAAAGTTGTAGAAAAACCAACTCCAATTTTCCCACGATTTGATAAAGAAGTGGAAGTAGAGTACATTAAAGAACAAATGTCACCTAAGGCACTTGAAAACTTAGAAACAGAATCAAAAGAAGAAAAAGAAGATACTTATGTTGAACTTGCAGAAGAAATCACAATTGATAAATTCTTTGAAACTTCTTTAAGAGTAGCAGAAGTATTAGAATGTGAAAAAGTTAAGAAGAGTTCAAAATTATTGAAATTCAAACTTGATTTAGGAAATCACCAAAGACAAATAGTTTCTGGTATTGCAAAATACTATGATCCAGCAGAATTAGTAGGTAAAAAAGTAGCTGTAGTAGCTAACTTAAAACCAGTTAAACTATGTGGCGAATTAAGTGAGGGAATGATTTTATCAGCAGAAAAAGATGGTATCTTACGAGTAGTTGAAATTAATGCTGAAATTCCTAACGGAGCAGAAATTAGATAATATAAAAAGAGAATGTAGCTTAGCTATGTTCTCTTTTTGGTTCTATAATAAATTCGGAGCATGAAAAAAGGGAGTGACTCAAAAATCGTAATTTCAAAGAAATAAGATTTTATAGAGTCACTCTCCGTAATAATTTATTAGATAATCTAGAAAGCTTTTATAGAGTGGATTTAACGATCAATAAATCACTGTATCTATGAGTTTTCATATAAACTTTGTTAAAATTTAGTTTTTTCGGGTCAGTCTCTTAAGTTTTATCTAGTAGTTCCTTGATTGTTCTGAGAATTAGAACTGTTTTTATTTTCGTTATCGATGTTTTTTGACTTTGGAGCTTCTCTATTTACTTCTGTTACGCGAATAGGATTAACTGGCACAAATGATCCATCGGTTACAAAATAAATCAATCTATTATTAGATATTCCAATTCCATTAATGTTCAGCTGTGCTCCACTACCAAATGTTACACGAACTTTACTAGCTGACTCATCAGAATAAACATTTTGTGTAGCTAAGAATTTAATTGCTACCGGTCGAGAAATAAAGTTGTCAAGTTGATCATTTTTAGAGTCTACTGATACGAATTTTTCATTTGCTGTGATATATTGACCTTGTAAAGATCCAGATGAAATGTGATACATTAAATATCCAGCAGGAGATACTATTTTGTTAACAGTTAGTTTAGTACCTGGTTCAATAACATCTCCTTGATCAGACCAACTAGCAGATTTGAAAGCGTGAATTTTTTTGTTTACTGTAACTTGACGATTCACATCAAATGAATAAGATGTGAAAGTACCCGCAAGTTTGGCAGTTATTTCTTCATCTTGGGCATCAGAGTCTATTCGGGCAGCTTCTGCTTTCTCTTGAGCTTCTAAAATTTTAGCTTTTTCTTCGGCTTCTTTTTGTTTTTTCATTTCTTCGGTAGTATCGACAGCTGTAGTATTTGTTTCACCAAAACTTACATAGTGTTCTTTAGAAGAAGAAATGAATTTCAATGTAATAAGAAAACAAATAGATAGTGCTATTGCTAGAATGAATGAAGTAGAAATTTTAACTTTAATATTTTTAGAGATTCTATTAATTTTATCATAATCTTTTACATCCTTTCTGAAAATACGTTTAGAAATAAATGCTTTAAGATAAAGTAGGGATACTATAAAAATATTTTTTATATTGTTGTCTATATATTTGATTCTAAATGCAGTTTCTTCTTCATTGACTACTTCTTTTTTTATATTATGTAGTTCTTTTTTAAAATCATCAAGTTTGTATTCTATCTCAAGATTTTTTTGAATTTTTTCAATGATTTTTTTCTCAGATATAATATCTTTTTGAGTAATTTGTTTTTGAGCTACTAGGCTATTGAGTCTTTTTTCTTCTAAAATAATTTTTTCTTTATCATCTTTTCTGTTTTTTAGAGTTGAGATAATTAATTTCTTTTCTTCAATTTTGTCCTCTAATGAAATTAGAGTAGTTTTCAAAGAAAGAAGAATATTTTCATGTTCTCTCATTTCATTTTCTTTTTGTAAGAATTCTATTCTTTTCTTGTCTTCTAAGATTTGAAATTCTTTTTCTTTTCTTCTAAATACTCTTTTTCTTTTTTCTGCCTGTTCTTTTTCGATACGCTGACGTTCTAGTTCTTTTTCGCGAGCAATACGTTCTTTTTCAAGACGTTCTTTTTCACGTTTTTCAGCTTTTTCTTTTTCAATACGCTGACGTTCTAGTTCTTTTTCGTGAGCAATACGTTCTTTTTCAAGGCGTTCTTTTTCACGTTTTTCAGCTTTTTCTTTTTCGATACGCTGACGTTCTAGTTCTTTTTCACGAGCAATGCGCTCTTTTTCAAGACGCTCTCTTTCGCGTTGCTCAGCTTTTTCTTTTTCGAGACGTTGACGTTCTAGTTCTTTTTCACGAGCAATGCGCTCTTTTTCAAGACGTTCTCTTTCAGCGCGAGCAAGCTCATTTTTTTTTCGTTCTTCTTCTATTTTTCGTTGTTGCTCTTCGAATTTCTTTTTTGCATTTTCTAGTTCGAGAGCGCGTTTTTTTAGTTCTTTTTCTTGCAATCTTACTTCTTTTTCTTTTTCACGAAGTTCTTTTTCCAGAGCTGATTCGTCAAGATGACTTAGATTGTCAACGAAAGAAGTAGTAGATTCATTATTTTTTAAATTAAAAGTTTTTACTTGTTTTTTTATACGACTAAAAAAAGATAGGGAGCTATCTTCTTTCTTAATCGAATCTGTAGTCTCTTTTTTGACTGCTTTTTCTTCTAGTTCTTTTGACATAAAAAAATCCTTTCACACACTATTAATACTTATTATATCATAAATTTCGGATATTATTATAAAAAAAATTCTTAAAATTAAAGTAATTTAAATAAAAAACTTTTATCTATAATTGAAATATGTTATCATTAGGAGTAGATAGTTTTATCAATAAATTATAAATTAAAGAGGTATAAATTATGAAGAAAACAATAAGCTTTAAAGGAACACCAGTTACTATTGAAGATAAGTTAAATGTTGGGGATGTATTCCCGAATTTTAGAGCTGTGACTAAAACATTATCAGAATTTGAGTTATCAGACTATAGAGGAAAAAATGTAATTATTAACACATTCCCATCTATTGATACAGGAGTATGTGCCTTACAAACAATTAATTTTAATAGGGAAGTACGTGACTTAACAGATACTGTAGTAATAACAGTTTCAAAAGATTTACCTTTTGCATTAGGAAGATTCTGTGCTGATAAAGAAATTAATAATGCAATTACTGTTTCTGATTATAAGTATCGTGACTTCGAAAATAATAATGGTCTTCTAGTCGAAGAATTAGGCCTATTAGCTCGTGCTGTATTTGTACTTGATAAAGAAGGTGTTATCCGCTATAAAGAAGTATTAGAAGAAATCGGAGAAGAGCCAAATTATACTGCCGCTCTAGATGCGCTAAAAAAATTATAGTGGGGTAGTAGATGACAGAATTAAAATATATAAATAAAGAAGATAATAAGAATTTACAAATTAAAGATTTAATTACATTAGGTCTCTATACAATTTTATTAATTCTTGTAATGGCGGTAGGTATTGGAATTTCTACACTTTTAACATCAGTTATATTTGGAGGTAAGGTTTATTTTGCAACATATACTTCAATAACAGCTGCATTAGTTTGTGGTAGTGTATATAGTTTAATTTTCAATAAAATCAATAAAAACATGGCAATATTTATAATGATCGCAATTATTGGAATTTTTATGACGGTTTCTGGACACTCTGTAGTTGGAGGTGTTGCACTTATTATAGCGGCAATTTTAGCAGAAATTGCTTTTAGATATGGAAATGAATATTTATCATACTTATTTTTTAATCTAGGAAATATTGGTATTATTTTACCAATGTTCTTTATGAAAGATTCATATATAAAACATCTTAAAAATAGAAATTATTCGGATGAGAAGATAAATTTGGTGATGAGTACTACAGATATGAAGACATTTATTTTTATAGTTATCTTTACTATAATATTCTCAATAATTGGAACATATCTAGGAAGAAAATTATACTTTAAGAATTTCAATAAAGCAGGACTATAGTATGTTAAGGTTAGATATTAGAACTAAGATTTTTATATTAGTAATTGCTAATATACTAATGTTTAAAATGATGACAGTACCTGTTCACCTTATAGTAGCACTATGCTTTTCAATATACTTAGGAATTAGTTCTAATTTTAAGAGAATGAGTAGATTTTTTGGTATATATCTTTTCTTTACTGCATATGAAGTATTTTTTGCTCATACAGTTACATTACAGGTTATTGATAGTTTCTTGTTATTAACTGCATTAATGTTTAAGACACTGTATTTCCCATTATGTGCAGGTATGGCTTTAGTAAGTAGTTCAAAAGTTTCGGAACTGATCTGCTTTTTGAGAAGCATAAAGTTACCAAAGAAAATGATTATAGTACTAGCAGTATTATATAGATTTTTCCCGGTTTTACTTACAGATTATAAGTTAATAAAGAATTCATTACGAATGAAAGGAATTGGAGTAAGTAGAGGTTACTACTTACTTCATCCAATTAAATTCTTTGAATATGTATTTGTTCCTTATGTAATTATAAGTACCAATATAGCAAATGAGCTGTCGGTATCTTGTTTATGTAGAGGGATAGATAACGAAGAGAAACCAAGTAGTTATATTGAATTAAAGTTTAATAAGAGTGATTATCTAACTATGGTTATTGTAGCAAGTGCTTTTTGTTATATTATGTATATGAGGTGATAAATTGATAACATTTAAAAATTTTAATTATAAATATATTGAATCGAAAAAATTAAATATTGAAGATTTATCGCTTAATATAAAAAAAGGTGAGTGTATTCTCTTTACAGGTGCTAGTGGTTGTGGAAAAACTTCTATTTTACGAGTTTTAAATGGATTAGCTCCAGAATTTTTTGATGGTGGATATAGTGGTGAATTTAAGGTAGCTCACCTTAATATTGGAGATAGATTAAAAGATTTTTCAAAAGTGGTTGGAAGTGTTTTTCAAAACCCTAAAAATCAGTTTTTCAATCTTGATTCTACGAGTGAACTTGCCTTTAGTATGGAAAATTATGGTTATTCTAAATTAGAGATACAAAGTAGAATTGATGAAGTGATATCAGAATTTTCTGCGGAATATCTGTTGGAAAGAAACGTCTTGGAACTAAGTGGTGGAGAAAAACAAAAACTAGCTTTTATGGCAAGTATGATGTTAGATGCTGATGTATATGTTCTAGATGAGATAACTAGTAACCTAGATTTGAAGTCGATACAGCTTATTTCATCAATAATCGAAACATTGAAGAAAAAAGGTAAAACTATAGTTGTTGCTGAACATAGAATATATTATCTAAAAGATTTAATTGACAGAATGTATATTATTAAAGACGGTAAATTAATTCATGAAGTTACTAAAGAACAGCTATCAGATTTTGACAGCAAATCTTGTCACACAAGACAGATTGATTTATCTAAAGTAGAGTTAGGTAATAAAGAAAATAGAAATTTTAAAGAAGATTTTTTAAATATTGAAAGACTTGAATATAAAGTTCATGATAGGAAAGTTGCACTACAAAACGAAAACTTCGCAGCTTCAAAAATCTATACTATTATAGGTGATAATGGTTGTGGGAAAACAACTTTCGCAAACGCTCTAAGTGGTTTACATAAATCTGAACATAAAGTTAAATTAGATGATAAATATCAAAATAATAAAGGTTTAGTAAAAAATGCATTCCAAGTAATGCAAGATGTTAACTATCAATTATTTACTAATCAGGTAGAAAAAGAAATTAAGTTAGGTAGCGATAATTTATCGTTATTTGATGAAGTTGTAGATAGATTAAACATTAGAAAATTTTTAGATAGGCATCCGAATACTTTATCTGGTGGAGAAAAGCAAAGAGTCGCTATTGCTTCTGCGCTTTTATCAAATAAAAAAGTACTAATCTTTGACGAACCAACTAGCGGTTTAGATTATATTAATATGATTGAACTAAGTCGCTTGATTGAAGAAATTGCTAAGAATGATGTTGTGATATTTTTAATTACACATGATTATGAATTCTTATGTCAGATTTCAGATGAAGTTCTTTATTTTGACAAAGAAGGCATAAAAGAGCGTATCGAAGTTAATGAAGAAAATAAAAATAGAATATTAGAATTAATGAGTTAATATACATTGTATATTAACTCATTTCTTAACTCAAAAGAGTTGTTAAATTGCAGGTATCATGATAAAATATATAGGTTATAAAAAATAATTAGGATAAGGAGGGAACTTATGTCATACGCTTCGGATATGAAGAAAGAGCTAACTTTAATAGAAATAACAAAAGATAGAGAATTTTTATCAGAGTTATCAGCCTTAATAAAGATGAATGGTGTATTAAATATATCAAACGGTAGGTTAAGTTTAAGTTTTCAAACAGAGAATGCTTCTATTGCACGAAGAATGTTTTCATTAATAAAGTTTTTCTATGATGTTCATGTAAATATTTCTGTCAGAAAGAAATTGAAATTGAAAAAGAATAATGTATATATTTGTCGTTTGGATCAACATGTAAAAGAGATACTAACCGATTTGTATATATTAAATGATAATTATACAATGAGAATTGATATAGCAAAAGAATTGATTGATACTGACGAGAAGAAAAGATCTTATCTACGTGGTGCATTTTTAGCAGGAGGATCTATTAATAACCCTCGTACTTCTAGTTATCATATGGAAATATTCTCTTCTTATGAGGAACATAATAAGGAATTAAATGAACTTTTAAATAGTTATAAATTGAATGCTAGAAGCCTTGAAAGAAAAAAAGGTTTTATAGTTTATATTAAAGAATCTGAAAAAATAGCAGAGTTTATTAATCTTGTTGGAGCTTTTCAAGCACTATTTCAATTTGAAGATGAAAGAATTGTAAGAGATATAAATAATTCAGTAAATAGAATGCAAAACTGTGATATGGCTAATATGAATAAAACTGTTAATGCTTCAGCAAAACAGGTTGAGGACATCAATATAATTGAGGAAAGAATTGGACTAGATAATATTGATGAGAAACTTAGAGTAGTTGCTGAAGCAAGACTTAAATATCCAGAATATCCTTTAAAAGAAATAGCAGAAATGATTGAGGATGGGAAATTATCTAAGTCTGGCTTAAATCATAGATTTAGAAAAATTGCTAAGATAGCTAAGGAATTAAAAGAAGGTACTTATCAAGCAAAATAAAAAAGTGAGGAAAAACAATGAGTAAGTGGGATGAACAAATATTAGTAGTTAATAGAAAAGAATTATTTAATAATGAAGAAAATCATTTCTATGGATTTATAGAAAAAAATGATGAAAAAACTGAGAAAATTATTTCTACATTTGAATCATATGAAGTTAAACGTCGTGGTGATATGGAAGAAGATCTAAACTATAAGCAATTGATTGGTTATGTTTTACTAAAAGACGAAGTAACAGGTGAGGTACTAGTTTATAAACGTTTAGTAGGAGGCGGAGAAGCGAGACTGCACGGAAAAGCATCTGTTGGTATTGGTGGTCATATGAATGAAATTGAAGGGAAAACAATTTTTGAAATGTTAAAAATTAATGCCGCACGAGAATTAAATGAAGAAGTTGGAGTTTCAGAAGAAGATGCTTTAAATAACCTACATTTTATTGGTTTAATAAATGATGATAAGACAGAAGTTGGACAAGTTCATATAGGTGTTGTTTATGAGTGTAAAGTTGATAAACAACTTGTAGAAGTTAAAGAAGATGATACTCTTGTTATAAAATGGATGACAGGAGAAGAGGCCAAAGCAGAAGAAAATTATGAAACTTGGTCAGAATTTTTAAAACCAATATTTTAATAAATAAAGGGTTGACCCAAAGTCCTAAATTTTAAAAAAGTATATATTATAACCTATAGACGTAGTGGTTTATTGATATCTAAATTTGCTGTATAAAAGCTTTTTAGATATCTAATTAACTGTGTGGGGGAGACTCTATAAAATCTTATTTCTTAAGAAATCAAGGTTTTGTAAAGTCACTCCTTTTATTTTATTTGTAATAAAATCTGACACGTAATTGAAAGGTAGTGCTAAAAAGTGTAATATATAGATATATAATTCAAATAAAAAGAACTTTTAGATTATAAATTTATAAATCTAAGAAGTTGTTGTAAGAAAATATAACATTGATAAAGAAAGGAAGATAGTATGTTGAATATTAAAATGGATATGATACAAACAGTAGGGCTTGCTGTGGTTATTTTAATAATAGGTAGATTTTTACGAAAGAAAGTCAAATTTTTTGAAACGTATTGTATACCTTCACCGGTTATAGGAGGATTTTTATTTGCGATTATTAATTTGTTTCTACGACAAATGAATTTGATAATATTTGAATTTGATAATACACTTCAGAGTTTCTTTATGACGTTATTTTTCACAAGTATCGGGTTTAATGCAAGTTGGAGATTGTTAAAAATTGGTGGAAGAAAAGTTATTATGTTTTTAATTGTTTCAATAATATTAGTGATCTTGCAAAACATTTTAGCTGTGAGTATAGGATATGCAACAGGAGTTGATCCACTAATTGCACTACTAACAGGTTCAACGGCAATGACGGGTGGACATGGTACAGCTGCAGCAATGGCACCTATTGTTGAAGAATTAGGTCATACTGGTGCGAAGAGTGTAGCGATTGCGGCGGCTACTTTTGGACTTATTGCTGGTTCAAGTTTAGGTGGACCGCTTGCGAACAGATTGATAAAAGGTAGAAAACTAGAAGTAGTAGCTGAAGAAGTTGATAATGAACAAGTTAGAAATGATGAGTTTTTATTTAATAATGATGTGAAAAAACTAGATGGTGAAAGTTTTGCTAAGGCATTCTTTATGATACTTTTAGCGATGTTTATCGGAAGCTATGTATCAACATTTTTAAATCAATTTTTAAAATTTCCTAGTTATATAGGACCTATGATAGTAGCGGCAATATTAAGAAATATATCAGATCATACAACTAAATTTGATCTCCATTATGAAGAAGTACATATATTAGAAGATGTCTCATTAAATCTATTTTTAGGTATGGCAATGATAAGCCTAAAATTATGGGAACTTAGTAATGTTGCTGGTCAATTAGCAGTATTGTTACTAGCACAAGCAGTATTGGCATGGATCTTTATTTACTTTATTACATTTAAATTTATGGGAAGTAATTATGATGCAGCTGTATTATCAGCAGGGCATGTTGGATTTGGTCTTGGGGCAACGCCGAATGGTATTGCAAATATGCAAAGTGTTTGTGATAAATATAAACATTCTCACATAGCATTTTTTGTAATGCCAATAGTTGGTGCTTTATTTATTGACTTCTTCAATGTAGCGATAATTAGTGGATTTTTTTCATTCTTATCTAGATAGGAGAAGATTTGGCTTGATTAAGTATCTTAATCAAGCTATTTTTTGAAATTGCTTGATGAATGTTTAGATGTGTAATATAATATTAAAGATAGCATTAATGATATTATAGATCATTTGAGATAAGGAGAAAGCAGTGAAGAATAAAAAATATTCTATAAGAAAAGTATCGGCTGGAATAATTAGTGTTATTATTGGCTTAAGTATTTTTGAAATTGGTACGGCAAATGCTGCGATAAATTCTGATATACAAACAGATAAAAGAATAATAATTGACCAAAATGGTGTTAGATCTGATGTTGAGCCAATTCCATCAGAGAATGTAATAGAAAAGCCGACAGAGAAACTACCTGTTAAACCAACAGAAAAGCCGACAGAGAAACTATCTGTTAAACCAACAGAAAAGCCGGCAGAGAAACCACCTGTTAAACCAACAGAAAAGCCGGCAGAGAAACCACCTGTTAAACCAACAGAAATGCCAATAGAGAAACATTCTGTTAAACCAATAGAAAAGCAAACAGAAACAACAACTACTAATGCTTTAGAAACAGATTCTAAAAATGAAATTAAAAATGATGTATTAGTAGGGAATTTATCTGGGCGTGAAATTAAGGTTTCTTTTAAAAAAGGTAGTATTTATGCAGAAAAGTTGTATGTAGAATCATTAAATGATAATGATTTAAATAAGATTATTAAGCATAAACTAGGTAGTGATTACAATATTATAGAAACTTTTGAGATTCATTTTGAAAAAGATGACAAAAAAGTGGACAGTAATGTAGAACGTACAGTTACCGTTGCTGTTGTGAAAAAAGATAATACCGAATTAGAAGTTTATCATATAGCTGATGAAGATACTCTTGAGAAAGTAAATAGTAGCTATAGTACTGGTGAGTTGAAATTTAATATTAATCATTTCAGTAAGTTCACTATAGTAGAACGTATAAAAATAGGTAGTAAGGATTTAGAAGAAAGAACAAAAATTGAAATTCCAGAAAAAATAGAAAACAAAGAAAATAATGAATTACCTGAAACAAAGAGTATTAAAGATGAAAAACAATTGAAAATACTTCCTAAGACGGGTATATCTGCAAATTCATCTATTTCTGCAGGATTTGTTTTATTAACTGTAGCTAGTATTATAAGAAAAAAGAAAAATTATATATAACCAATTAAATATAAAAAAACATATGGATATCATACTGAATTATGCAGTTGGTATCCGTTTTCTGTATTTTAAGGTTCAAATTATAAGTCTAAGTATTATAAATAAGATTTTAGTGTGTTGGTGATAAACATAATTTTTTAAATGGCCTTAATTATTAAAGTTTATTAAATCAAAGTTTTATTTTATAAGTAAGAAAAAAATATAAAAATATTAAATTCAAAAACGATAAATCGTAAAGATAACTATTTACAAAGAAAGATAATCGTGCTATAATAAATCGAAATTATTTCGAATTATATAATTGAGGAGAAAATACATGAACAAGAAAAAAATGATAATTACTGGTGCCTGTGGTTCAT
>NZ_CAURJN010000043.1:0-15348 GCF_963525165.1 uncultured Gemella sp. | reverse complement strand
TACGAAGCTGTTCAAACTATTTTAAAAAACGAACCTAACGCTGAAATCCACTTATACGAAAGAGGCGCTGGGGCATCATTTATGGGTTGAGGTAGCCAATCTTATTTAGATGGGACATCTAAAGCGTTATCTGAACTACACTTTGCAACAGAGGAGTCTTACCGTTCACAAGGTATTAACATCCACTGTAATAGCGATGTTGTAGGATTAAACTCAAAAGAAAAATATGTTGTTGTTAAAACACCGGCTGGTGAAGAAAAACAATCTTATGATAAATTATTATTAAGTCCTGGTGGGGTTGCAGTTAAACCTCCATTTGAAGGAATTGAATTAGAAAATATCCACACTTTCCGTGGACCAGAAGACACTCAAGCTGTATACGATTGTATGCAAAACAGTAAAAAAGCTGTTGTAGTTGGTGGTGGCTACATCGGTCTTGAAGTTGCAGAATCTTATGCAAAACATGGTATCGATGTAACAATCGTTGACTTTGCACCAAGAATCTTAAATACATACTTAGACCAAGAACTTACTGATATTCTTACTGAAGAAGGTGCTAAACACAACCTTAAAGTTCGTGGTGGAGAAAAAGTTCTTTCATTCAAAGGTGAAAATGGAAAAGTCACTGCTGTAGTAACAGATAAAGGTGAATACGAAGCAGATACAGTTATCGTTTCTGTTGGTGTTCGTCCAGATGCATCTTGGTTAAATGAAGAATTAGAAATGACAGAACGTGGTTTTGTTGTTACTAACGAATACTTAGAAACATCTGCTAAAGATGTATACGCTGGAGGAGACTCTACTCTTCTTCCATACGCTCCAACTCGCGGAGAATTACCAATAGCTCTTGCTACTTTAGCTCGTCGTCAAGGTGTAGTTGCTGCATTAAATGCTATGGGTACTAAAACTAAAATGCCTGCAGTAAACGGTACTTCAGCATTATCATTCTTTGATTACAAATTTGTAAGTACTGGATTATCTCAAAACGGTGTTTGCCTATACGATGGTAAAGTAGCTTCTAAATATGTAGAAGAAAGAATTTACCCAGACTTCATGAGAAAAGAAAATAATCTAGTTCACATGAAGATTTACTTCGATGAAGATACACACAGAGTTCTAGGAGCTCAATTTATGTCTAAACATGACGTATCTAGTGCTATCGCAGCTTTATCTATAGCTATCGCATCAGAGTGGACATTAGAACAATTAGCACTTGCTGATATATTCTTCCAACCAGAATTTGACCGTCCATGGCACTTCATTAACGTACTTGCTATGGCAGCCCTAGACTACAAACTAGGTGGAGCAGATAAATTACTATTCTAGTAAAATGATAAAAAGTTCGCAAGAAAATTTCTGCGAACTTTTTTATTTTGATTTTAAAAATTATAAACTACATATCCTTCATAATAATAACTTGCATCAATCCCCTTCATATAAATCTCCCTATTATCAATTTCACTTATAAGGGCATCTCTTAATACATGTTTAATTTCTATATCTCTAATGGGACTACGCTGCATTGCCAATAAATAATCCTCTTTATCTATTTTATTCCAATCGACAACTTTTTGAACTTGATTCTTTAATATATGATCTAACCATAAACATGTAGCTCGACCATTACCCTCACGAAATGGATGGGAAATATTCATCTCAACATATTTTTCTACTATCTCTTCAAATGTACTTTGCGGCATTTCATCTATATGCTTTAATGCAGAATCTAAAAACATAACTGGTGGAAGTGACTCAAAAATCGTGATTTCGGAGAAATCGATTTTGTCGAGTCATCCCCGCAAAGTTTATTAGATATCTAAAAAGCTTTTATAAAGCGAATTTAGATATCAATAAACCACTGCGTCTATGAGTTCTCATAAGAACTTTGTTAAATTTTAGGTCTTTGGGTACATCCTCTATATTAACATTTCTCACTTTTCCTGCAAAATCATAGATTTCTTCAAATAAATATTGATGTATAAAGGCTAAGGTAGAAAATTTACCTACTTCTTTATTTTTTAGTAACTCATCTGTAAATAATTTAATCACTTTTTTCTTACTAAGGCGCTCCTCTTCCCGTACTAAAACTAAGCTTTCTATTATACCAAGCTTATTTTCAAGTACCATAGTTCTCCTTTCTATAATAGATTATAATCTTATCATAATCTATTATATATAACATTATCCTCCTTTACAACACTTAAAACATATTTTCAAGAAAAAACCTACACAAGCTATTATGGTAGCCTATGTAGTTTTATAATTTTATTCCGAAATTACTTGATCTAAATTTGATACTATTCTCGCTCTTCCTTGAACTTTAAAGTTTACGATATTATCAAAAATATTTAGAATTATAACTTCTCCCTTATTTAGTATTTCTAGAGCTTCTTCATTATTCGTCTTTTTCGTAATTACTTTTACATTATCAACTTCAGCTCTAATAATAATATAGCTACTTTCTTTCATAATCTACTCCTGTTAGTACTATAACTTAATTTTATATTGAATATCCTTAACTAATTCTGTGTCTTCTAAAAAAACACCAGTTTTCTTACTAGTCACTGTTTTTGATCCAATTTTTTTGATTCCACGCATAGCCATACACATATGTTCAGCTTCTATAATTACATACACACCTTTTGGTTGTAATTGTTCTTCTATTGCATTCACTAACATAAGTGTCATATCTTCTTGAATTTGAAGTCTACGACTAGCACTTTCTACAAGACGAGCTAATTTACTAAGCCCTGTTATTTTCTTATTATTTGGAACATAAGCTATGTGACATACTCCATAGAACGGTAACATATGGTGTTCACATAGAGAATAGAACTGAATGTCCTTTACTAAAATAGGCTCGTCATTATCCGATTCAAAAAATGTATTAATTTCCTCTTTTGGATCTACATTTGTTTTAGATAATAACTCTTCATACATTTTCACACATCTTTTTGGTGTATCTAGCAATCCAGCTCTAGATGTATCTTCTCCAATATTTTCTAATAATGTTTTTATAAGTTCTTGTGATTGTTCTTTATTTTTCAAAACTATCCTCCATTTTTATAAAAAAAAGAGCTACTAAGTAGTAACTCCTCTTTTTTGAATTAAATTGTTATTATTTAACTGCGTCTTTAAGAGCTTTACCAGCTTTGAAAGCAGGAACTTTGCTTGCAGCGATTTCAATAACTTCGTTAGTTTGAGGGTTGCGTCCTTTACGAGCAGCTCTTTCTCTAACTTCAAAGTTACCAAATCCGATAATTTGGATTTTTTCACCTTTAGCTAAAGTTTCTTCAACTGTTTCTACGAATGCTTCAATAGCAGCAGTTGCTTGTTTTTTTTGTAGTCCTGATTTCTCAGCAACTTTTGAAATTAATTCTGATTTATTCATTAATTCTTTACCTCCATTATTGAGTAACGGTTCTACCGTTTCACTTATTAAATATTACCATATAAATCGCTAATAATCAAGGTTTTATTACTGAATTTTAGCGTTTTTTAACATTTTTTCTGTATTTTCACTATTTATTTTGATTTTTTCTAGTTTATTTAATAATATGTAAACTTATTTTATTCAAATTTGTTTAATTCTTCTGCTGCCATTTTATTCATAAGATTATTAACGCAGTCTTTAATACTTAGTCCTTCATACAATACTTTATAGATATTTTCTGTGATTGGCATATAAACATCAAATTTTTTAGAAAGGGAATAACAAACTTTTGTTGTTCTAACTCCTTCTGCTACCATATCTAATTTTTCTATAGCTTCTTCTAACGTATATCCTTGTCCTATTAAATAACCACAATTATAGTTTCTTGAGTGTTTAGAGGTACACGTTACTACTAAATCACCTATTCCTCCAAGCCCTAAGAAAGTCATTTCATCTGCACCTAGTTTCTTACCTAATCTTGTTATTTCTATTAATCCGCGAGTTAATAATGCTGCTTTTGCATTATCTCCATAAGACATACCATCAATCATTCCACATCCAAGAGCTATTATATTTTTAAGCGCCCCACCTACTTCGACCCCTATTATATCTTTATTTACATAAATTCTAAAGTATTTATTATGGAAAATATCCTGAGCTACTTTATTTAGTTCTTCATTTTTAGACGCAATAGCAACGACTGTAGGATTCCTTAATATTAATTCTTCAGCATGAGATGGACCACTAAGTACTCCAACCCCTTTTAATTTATTACTGTCAATTTCATCAGCTATAACCTCTGACATCCTTTTATTTGTTTCCATCTCTAAACCTTTAGATACATGGATAATAAACTTAGGACTCTCTAAATAATTATTAATATCCCTTGCTACTTCTCTCATAACTTTAGTAGGAACTGCTATAACTATTACATCTGCAAATTCGACAGCTTCTTTTAAATTACTCGTTGCCACAACTCCTTCTGGTAAAACAGCATTTTTTAAATACCTACTATTTGTATGATTTTCATTTATTTCGTCTCTTGTTTTTTCACTTCGCGAATATAAGCGTAATTCATGACCATTATCTACCACTGCTTGAGATAAAGCAGTTCCCCAACTTCCCGAACCTATAACAGATATTTTCATCATCCTGTCCTCACTATAAATTATTCTTAACTTAATTATATCAAATTTTCTAAAAATATACATTAATTTTACTTATAAGTATCATAGGTTATTACCTAAAAAATTTTTTAGAAATACATTATGATTTCTACTTTACTATTTTTTTCTTAAAAACTATGATATAATTTAACTATAATAACAAAGGAGGTAATTTTATGAATTGGTTTGAAATTACTCTAATCGATGGAAATCGTGGATTAATTAACTTAAATAATATCGTGGATATTTGGAAAGAACTAAACGCTGAATATGCGACTATTACTCAAGTAAATGGCGATGAACTAGAAGTTCCAGCTTCTGAATACGATAGACTAAAACGTGCATTAGATATGAAAGGTTACGTATTAGGAGGATTCTAGTATGGCTAGATTTTTAAAAATATTTCTTATTTTACTAACAATTACAATTATTGGTTTTGGTCTATCTTATTACTTTAATAACAATTCTAAAGATGACAATAAAATAGACGATAAAACCAACATAGAAAATACTGTAAAAAGTGAAGCAGGTTCTCAAGAAAATATTGAAGGAACTGTCGTCGCTAAGCGTACAACAGAAAACAATTAATTTGTGAAAGGATAATACTATGAAAAATAATACAATAAAAAAAATAACAAGTGTATTTCTTACTTCTGCATTAATTTTTTCTACAATCAGTGCATCAAGTATTAATCTAATTGAAGCTAAAGGAACATCAGCAAGACCAAGCGCTCCAAGACCTAGCTCAAAACCTAGTTCTTCTAAACCATCAAATAGTAACTCTAGTTCAAAGCCTACTGCTTCTACATCAAGTAGTAAACCAACTACAAACACTACAAAAAACTTCACAAAAAGCTCAAATGGTTCATATAATAAAGATTATAATAGCTACAATAACCAAGGATATAAAAAACAATATACAGATTATATAAACAATAATTATAGAAGTAGTGGATTTTTCTCAGGTAGCAACATAACTAATATGTTACTATGGTATACATTATTTAATTCCGCGACTTCACATAATCACATCCATGCTAGCGATCAACAAAAAGAGTTAGTAGATAATGTAAAAGACTCAAAAGTTCCTGTATATATGCTAGAAATCAAGACTAAAGATGGTGAAACAAAATATGTTTCTGTTACTAAAGAACAATATGAAAAAGTTAAAGAAGGAGATAATATCTCTTTAAAAGATGGTAATTTAGAAATTAAAAATTAATAATATATAAAAACAAGGCTAATCCACAAGACCTAAATTCAAAAAAGTTTATATGAAACTCATAGAATTCAGCGGCTTATGGATATCTAAATTCGCCTTATAAAAATCTAATAAGCCATTGCGAGGGAACTTTACAAAATCGATTCCTAAAAAATCACGATTTTTGAGTCACTCCCATTTTTCCTATATATACTAAAAAACTTTCGAAATAGTTTCCTACTTCGAAAGTTTCTTTAGATTTTATTCTTCTGAATATTTTGCTTTACGAGCTGCTTTTTCACGAGCTGCTTTATCTAATTCTTTTTTACGTAGACGAATTGACTCTGGAGTTACCTCTAGATATTCATCATCACTTAAGTACTCAAGACTTTCTTCTAAAGTCATAATACGAGCTTTTTTTAGTGTTACTGTTTGGTCTTTTGTAGAAGAACGTACGTTTGTTTGAGCTTTAGCTTTTGTGATGTTAACTGTTAAGTCATTTTCACGGCTGTTTTCTCCAACAATCATACCACCATATACATCAGTACCTGGTTCAATAAATACTGTACCACGATCTTCTAAACTTGAGATAGAGTACGCTGTAGCTTGACCGTTTTCTAACGCTACTAATACACCGTTACGACGTCCACCAACACGTCCTTTTTGCATTGGTTGATAAGAATCGAATGTGTGGTTAATAATACCATATCCTTTAGTCATAGACATGAATTCTGTAGAGTACCCGATAAGTCCACGAGCTGGAACATTAAAGATAAGACGTGTTTGTCCATTTCCATCAGCTTGCATATCTACCATATCACCTTTACGTTGACCTAATGATTCAATAACAGCACCAACACTTTCATCTGGTACATCAACTTGAACACGTTCAACTGGTTCGCAATCAACACCATCAATGTTACGAATAATTACTTCAGGTTTAGAAACTTGAAGCTCAAATCCTTCACGACGTAAGTTTTCGATAAGAATTGATAAATGAAGTTCTCCACGACCACTAACAACCCAAGAATCACTTGTATTAGGTTCAACACGTAAAGAAACGTCAGTTTCTAATTGTTGCATTAATCTATCTTCTAATTTACGAGCAGTAACAAATTTACCTTCTTTACCTGCAAATGGTGAGTTATTAACCAAGAAAGTCATTTGAAGCGTCGGCTCATCAATATGAAGTACTGGTAGTGCTTCTTGATGATCTGTTGGACAAACTGTTTCCCCAACGTTAATATCATCCATACCACTTACTGCAACGATATCCCCAGCATAAGCTTCTTGAATTTCTTCACGTTTTAATCCAAAGTAACCAAAAATCTTAGTTACACGGAAGTTTTTCACTGTTCCGTCAAGTTTCATAAGAGATACCGATTCTCCTACTTTCATACTTCCACGGAATACACGTCCGATACCAATACGTCCTACATAGTCATTATAGTCTAATAATGCTACTTGGAATTGAAGTGGTTCATCTCTATTGTCTTTTGGTGCTGGAACATAATCAATTACTGTTTCATATAAACATTGCATATTTTCTTCTTGTGCACTTGGATTACTCTCTAAAGAAGCCGTTCCGTTAATAGCTGATGCATAAACAACTGGGAATTCAAGTTGCTCATCATTTGCACCTAACTCTATGAACAAATCAATAACTTCATCTACTACTTCTTCTGGACGAGCTGAAGGTTTATCGATTTTATTTACAACAACGATTGGTTTTAAGTTTTGTTCTAAAGCCTTTTTAAGAACGAAACGCGTTTGAGGCATCGTCCCCTCATAGGCATCTACTACTAAAAGAACACCATCTACCATTTTCATGATACGCTCTACTTCTCCACCGAAGTCTGCGTGTCCTGGTGTATCAAGAATGTTGATTCTTTTACCTTTATAATCAATAGCTGTATTTTTCGCTAGGATTGTAATCCCACGTTCTCTTTCTAAATCGTTAGAGTCCATAGCTCTTTCTTCTACGTGCTCGTTTGAGCGGAAAATTCCTGATTGTTTTAATAGCTCGTCAACTAATGTAGTTTTACCGTGGTCAACGTGAGCTATAATAGCAATATTTCTAACATCATCTCTTAATTGTACTGACATTTTTTTCTCCTTGTTCTTACTTTATAAAATATATAGAATGTTTAATTCATATAATATTTAATCTAACTTATCAATAATACCACTATTTTTCATTATTGTAAACAAATATACTAACGAAAAGGTCTTATTTTTAAATATTTTTTCATCCTTACTTTGCATAAAGAAAAGAAGACCGAGCATAACTCGATCTTCTTTGAAATTTTTTCTATTATGGGTGTACAGGAATCATCCATCCAAGTACTCCAGTAGATTGAAGTGCAATGATAGCACACACAATAATTAATAGGATGAAACTGTGTTTAACTGTGAATTTCAATAAATCTGGTTCTTTTCCTACTAGTCCTACCGCTGCTGCTGCAACTGCGATAGATTGTGGAGAAATCATTTTACCTACTACTCCTCCAGATGCGTTAGCTGCTACTGCTAATAATGGATCCATTCCAACTTTACTTGCTGTAACTTGTTGTAATTTAGCAAATAATAAGTTAGCTGATGTATCAGAACCAGTAATGAATACCCCAATCCATCCAAGAGCTGGTGACAAGACTTTAAATGCTCCACCAGTTGCCGCTAATGCATATCCTAGAGTATTTGACATACCAGATGCATTCATGATATATGCAAATCCTACAACGAATGAGATTGTTAATAATGCAATTTTAACTTCTTTAAATGTTTGAACAAATGTTGCTCCTGCATCTTTCCAACTAATTTTAATAATAAATTTAGAGATTAATGCGGCGACTAAAATTGCTGTACCAATTGAACCTACTAAATCAAGTTTGAATACTGCTGCAATTTCTTTACCAGATACTGAACTTATAATATTATTGTGAATAACTGGTACCTTCGGATTTAAAGCGATTGTTTTGAAGAACGCTTTAGAAGATTTCATTGTCCAAATGAAGATAACAAATGTTAATACAACAAATGGTGACCATGCTACTAATACTTCTTTTAAACTGTGTTTTGGATGTACTGCATTTTCATCAACTTCTTTTTCATCAGAAAATCTCCAAGTAGTTTTTGGTTTCCAGAATTGAAGTAAAATAACCATTGATACTAATGATACTAATGATGAAAGAATGTCAGGTAATTGTTCTCCCATATAGTTAGAACTTACGAATTGTGCAAGTGCAAATGACCCACCTGATACTAGTAACGCAGGCCATACTTCTAATGTTTTCTTGAATCCAGCCATGATTAATACTAAGTAGAATGGAATAAAGATAGACACTAGAGGTAATTGACGTCCGATCATTGCTGCGATTTCTGCTGCTGCAATAGGAGATCCATTAGCATAAGTTGCTAATCCGTCCATTGCAGTAACTGGCGCTCCTACTGCCCCGAATGCTACTGGCGCAGTATTAGCAATTAAACAAACACCTGCTGCATATAGTGGTCTAAATCCTAAACCTACTAATAATGAAGCCGTGATAGCTACTGGGGCACCAAATCCTGCCGCTCCTTCTAAGAAAGCTCCGAATGAGAATGCAATAATTAATGCTTGGATACGACGGTCATCAGTTAATGATGTGATACTATCTCTGATGATGTCGAAATGACCAGTTTTAACAGTCATTTTATATAAGAACACTGAAGTTAAAATTATCCAACCAATAGGCATTACTCCATAAACCATACCATGTAAAGTTGAGAATGCTGCGAATTGGAATGGCATTTTAAAGAATAAAATTGCAATTACAATTGCTACTAATAAAGTTAATAAACCTGTTAACCAACCTTTAACTTTTAATCCTGCAAGTGCTACTAAGTAAAACACAATAGGAATTAATGCAACAAGTGCAGAAATATATAAATTATCAGCCACAGGCTGTAATAACTGAGTGAATTTTTCCATGAAAACACTTCTCCTTTGTATAAATATATTTTGTTTGATTTGTGAAAATCTATTACGATAAATAATAAAGTTATATATCAACTAAAAATCAAATATTGTAATTATTCTACTTCACTTTATTTTTGTTGTAATAATATTTTTAAAGCTAACAGATGTATAACAGTTTTTTATCTGTTCTATTTTCTACTAATTATACATTATAAGTTCTCAATATTTGATAGTATTTATTTAATGATTTTCTTTATTACATTAAATATTGTAGCACGCTTTCATTCAAATGTAAAGCGTTTTTTTAGTTATTTTTACAACATTCTTAAAAAATCCTTTTATATCAATGGAAAAACAATATATTTTTTTGAAAAATTTTCCTCACTTTTTTTATAACAGTTACTTAGAATGTTATTTAAAATATAGTTATTAAAAATTCTCTCTTAAAGCTGTTCTTTTTTTATACACTTTATATAAAAAAAGTATATCGTATTTAATATTGATACGATATACTTTTTAAATTACAGATATAATAATATGCAGTTTTTTAATATCTTTGCTTATCTTTCAATACTCGATTAATCTCTTTATTTGCTTCTTTTTGCTTTAATACATGACGTTTATCATAGTTTTTCTTACCTTTAGCAACACCTATTAATAGCTTCGCATAGCCATTCTTGATATAAAGTTTTAATGGGACTATACTCATCCCTATTTCGTTTTGTACATTAGTTAATGAAGCAATTTGTTTTTTCTTTAATAATAATTTTCTTACTCTTAATGGTTCATGATTAAATCTATTTCCCTCTTCAAAATAAGAAATGTGCATATTATAAACAAACATTTCTCCTTTTCTTGTTTGACAGTATGAATCTTTTAAATTGATTCTCCCTCTTCTAATAGATTTAATTTCTGTACCAGTTAAAACTAATCCTGCTTCATAAGTTTCTTCTATAAAATAATCATGATTAGCTTTTTTATTTTGGGCAATAACTTTTATTTCTTTATCCATAATCTAATCCTCTATTTTTTACTAATTAATGATTTGTGCTTTAATATTTTAAAATCTATCTCTTGATTTTCTAAATCGACATTGGCTACTTTTACAATTACTTCGTCTCCAAGTCTATAAACTTTTTTCTTTCTACGACCAACTAATATCATATTCTTTTGATCATATGTGTAATAATCATCATTTATCGCTTTAATATGAACCAAGCCCTCAATATTACTTCGTTCAAGAGTAATAAATACACCAAAGTTCGTAACACTTGAGACAATACCTCTAAATGTTTGTTCTTGATATTTTAACATATACTCACATTTTTTCATTTTATCAACTTCACGTTCGCAATCAACCGCTCGTTTTTCATACTCTGAAGAACTCTCAGCTAAATCAGGTAATCTAGTAATGAAATTTTCTATAGTTCGATCAGATACATCACCATTAAATAAGTATGTTCTAATCATTCTATGTACCAATAAATCCGGATAACGTCTGATTGGTGATGTAAAGTGCGTATAATACTTCGTAGCAAGTGCAAAATGACCTATATTATTTATTGAATATCTAGCTTGATTCATAGTTCTAAGAAGAATTGTTGAAAGCATAGTTTCTACAACTTCTCCTTTAAATTTTCTAAGCATATTTGCTAACATATAAGGTTCAATCTCTTCAATTTTACCTTTTGTTCTATAGCCAAGACTTGCAGCTATATCAAAGAACTGTCTTAGTTTTTCCATTTTAGGCTCTTCGTGAATACGGTAAATAAATGGAACTTGCATCCAGTAGAAATGCTCCCCAATTACTTCATTAGCACTTAACATAAAATCCTCAATTAGTCTTTCTGATATACCCCTTTCGCGAAGAACAATATCTAAAACTTCTCCATTTTCATCAACAACTACTTTTGATTCAGGTTTATCAAAATCAATAGCACCTCTTGTTTCTCTATTAGCACGAATTTTTGTAGATAACTCTAGCGCTGTTTTCAGCATAGGTACGTATTCTCTATATTCTTCTAATGTTTCTTTGTTTTCTGCATAGACTTCATTAACTTTTTTATAAGTCAATCGTCCTTTAGATTTTATTATGGCTGGATATATATCGTAACTTTCTGGATATCCTTTAGTATTAAAATCAATATCACAACAAATTGTATAACGTAACACATGAGGATTTAACGAACATATGTTATTAGATAATTTTCTAGGTAACATAGGAACTACTCTATCTGCTAAATAAACACTGCACCCTCTATTCGCTGCCTCTTTATCTAATGGACTATCTTCAGTTACATACCTACTAACATCAGCTATAAATACTTTTAATCTATAACCTTTTTTAGTTTTAACTACTGAAATAGCATCATCTAAATCTTTAGCATCATCTCCATCAATAGTTACCACCATTTCATTAGTACAGTCTCTATATTTATCTTCAAGTTTAATTTCATAACTTATTTTTTCAGTTTGTTCAAGCACATCTTGAGGGAATTCATTTGGAATATTGTGTTTATAGATTACTGAAAGAATATCAACGCCAGGATCATCCTTATGACCAATTGATTTTATAATAATCCCTTTATGATCTTCAAAACTTACTTTTGAATAGTCTGTAATTTCTACTAATACCTTACTACCATCAACTAAATTAAAGTTTTTAGCATTTGTTATTTTTATATATTTTGCAATATTTTTATCATCACTTTTAACAAAAGAGAAAAACTTTGCATTGGTTAGCGTTCCAACTGTATACTTAGTATTTCTTTCTAATACTTTTTGGACTATACCTTCAAGATTACGATCATCTTTATAAACACTATCTACTTTCACTAAAACGACATCACCTGTCATAGCACTTTGTGTGAAACCTTTAGGAATGTATACCTCTATTCCTAAATCTGCAGAATACACAAAAGCGAAACCTTTTTGATGCAATCTAATTACCCCCTCAATTTCTAATGCTTCCTTAACATAAAGAAATTTCTCATTAGGTAATTGAGTAATTAAAAGTTTTCGTTCTAACTTTCCAACATTTTTTACCAATTCAACAAACTCTCTTGCTGATTCAATGTTTAACTTTTCTTTTAAATCTTCTATACTTAAAACTTTTTCTTCTTTAAATATTTTTTCAATTTTTTCTAACATATAATCCTCCTTAATTTAGATTATACAACACATAATTATTTCTATAAAAATAAACCTAAAATGAATTTACATTTTAGGTTTTTATGTCTAGTTTATAATTTTAACCAAGTAAGACACACTAGTGATATAAAAAATATTAGTCCTAGTACTACTGTAATTCTTTGTAAAACTAATTCAGCACCTCTTACTTTTTGTTTTCCAAACAGTTCTTCTGCTCCACCAGTTAATCCAGATAATCCTCCAGATTTACTTTCTTGTAATAAAACTACTACAATTAACAGAATACTGCTCACTATTGCCATTGTCATTAAAAAAGTGTGCATACTCTCCTCCTAAAATAATCATTCGTTAATACAATACACTTTATATTAACACATTTTTTCAAAAAAAGCAAATTTATTAAACAATCTTAGTGAAGATAATTCTACCCGAAGATGTTTGTAAAACACTCTGAACCTCAACTTCTACAGTTTTTCCTACAGAACGTTTACCATTTTCAACAACAATCATTGTTCCATCTTCAGTATAAGCCACACCTTGATTATTTTCCTTACCTTCTCTTAATACTTGAACTTTCAGTCTCTCCCCTGTTGTTAACATCGGTTTAACAGCGTTACTTAAATCATTTACATTCAGAACTTTAATTGACTGTAAAGTCGCAAGTTTGTTAAGATTATAATCAGTCGTTATAATAGCACATTTGTATTTTATAGCATAGTCTATTAATAAGTTATCTACTCCTTTGTGCTCGTTATATTTAAACTTATTATCAATTTCAAGATCAATCTCTTTCATTTTTTGTAAATGTTCAACACAATCTAAACCAAGACGACCTTTTGCACGTTTTAATGGATCTTCAGAATCAGAAATCAGCTGTAACTCTTTTAAAACAAACTCTGGCACAATAATCTTACCTTCTAAAAATCCAGTTTTAGCAACATCTTGAATACGTGAATCAATTAATGCACTTGTATCAACAACCTTCGCTAAAATTTTCTTTGTAGTAACTTTTTGATCTTTTTCTTTAGGTTTGTTTCCAAATTTAAACGTCGTAAAGATATTTAGAAATTCTCCTTCACGTCTATATCCTAATACCAATCCTAAATATCCAAAAACAATATATATTACAGCGGAAATAATTCTTCCCATTATTCCTGCACCAGCTATTACATCAACTCCTGAAGATAGTAAGCTAGCCAATAATAAACCAAGGATTAAACCTATAGTCGTAAATACAATTTTTTGGATTGGTGTTCTTGAAAGACGATCTTCAATTCTTTTTAACATTGCTACAAATCTATCTGAGAATAATAAAGACACTAATACGAAAGCTACTGTAGTTCCAACTGTAACAATAAGTCTTAACATCGTCTCACTCAATGACGCAAAAATATTATAATATATCAATGCACTAGTTGAAAGTGTTCCTACTGTTATTCCTAGAAAAAAGGAAATAATAATTAAAACTTTTTTCAACATAAAAATCACTCCTTTAATTATTTAATTTAAAATATAAAATTATTAATAATACTTTAATAATAATACATTCATTTGTCAAGAGACATAAAACATCTCTTCTATATATTCTACTACATTCTACTTAAAATTAACATAACAAAACTCAAAAAAATTAAAGTTTTTTTAAAATATTATTATAAATTTTAATACAAAGAGATAAATAGGAAAATCATAGTTTTGATAATTCCACACTCATAAAATAGAATAATCGTAGGTGTATCTTTGATAATTACAGTCATAAACTACTCATTATACATGGATTATCCTTAACGTGTTATCTCAAAAGCTATTCCGTCAGAAATGTCTATTAATTCTCTTTTATCATGGACAAATATCTCACTTACTTCCACTTGAACTTTTAAAACTCTAAAACTATACTCAGTTCCAAAAAATTTTCTATAAATTTTGGTCGTATAAATAGACTAATACAAAAGCTCTGTTGTTTTAACAAAATGAAAATTCTAGGTAATATAAAGATACTACCTAGAATTTCATGTATTTAAATAAAGATATTTATCTAAATCTCTCTATTTATTTTTACGGCGTTTCGAAACTGCCAATAATCCACCAAATAATGCTAATCCTAAACCTGCTAAACCAGTGTTATTCTCAGTTGTTCCTGTATTTGCCAAGCGTTTTGTTGGAACTTTTTGAATCCCTTCTTCTGTTTGAGGTGTTTTTGCTTCCGTTGGTTTTGTTGGTTCAACTGGTTTTGTTGGTTCAACCGGTTTCGTTGGGTCAACTGGTTTTGGATTTTGACGATATACGTGAACTATATTTCCATCTTTATCTTTCTTCGTTTCTTTAAACGTATATCCAGAAATTTCTTTTTTATCCTTCGTTCCTTTATCTGAAGGGTTGATTTCTTTTCCTTCTTCATCTACATAACTTGTTACGACTTGACGGTATACATGCGTTGTATTTC
>NZ_CAURJN010000042.1:0-15518 GCF_963525165.1 uncultured Gemella sp. | reverse complement strand
GTATGAAAGAACGTAAAAAATACGGTCTTCGTGGTGCGAGACGTGCTCCTCAATTTTCAAAACGTTAATATTGGTCTTATACCAAATTACGTCAAGACATCAGAGAACTTTCTCTGGTGTCTTTTTTTGAAATAAAAACTGTTGATTTTTAGTTTTTGGAAAATTTTAAGATGAAAATATAAATGTACTAGAAGGCTAGGGAAGACATCTAGGAAACATTTTTCTGATTAGATTATTCTTCTAGATGGTGTAATGATAGTCTAGCCACTCTTTATCTTGTATATTATGTTATATAAAAAATACTTAAAAAATTATTATATTTATAATAATTTTCAAGTATTTTAAATTTATATGTTATTCGTAAATTTCTGAATCTTTAAGAGTAAATACTACTTCTGTTCCTGCAGGATAATTATCTAAAGATAATAATAGTATTTTTTCTTCGATTTTCTTAGGTTTAATTTCTGCACTAACTTGAGCTATTTCATTTAACTCATCGTATAAATTTTTAAACAATTTTGCATCTTTTACTTTAATTTTTGGATTGATTTGGTAAATAGGTGTTTCGCCAAACCAAGTATCTTCATTTTGGAAGTTAATCTCTGATTTTTCATTAATTTTTAATTTAATAGAAATATCATAGTCAAAAGTGTACCTATCAAAAAGTTTAGCAAGGCTGCTGATGTAGTCGTGTGAACCTTTGTTAGAACGATTTATAAACTTAAGTTTTGCACTGTAATCTATAGCATTAAGATCAAAAATTTCAGCCATTTTAAAAACATCAAATTCATCGTAAACATCCGCAGTTACAAAATTGACTTTTACATCATATCCTACTCGTTGAAATTCTTGATATTTTTCTAGAAGTTGTTCTACAGTTGCATCTTCAATATTTTCTTTAACATTTGTAATTGATTCTTTTCCATCTTCTATTACTTCTTGCTTAGGATACTTAACTGTCAATATATAGTTCATTCAATTCTTCCTCCTTAAATTTAGCACATTATTATTATACATATCTTTTATTACATTTACAATAGAATATACTAACATTTGATAAATTAACTAGTATTAGTAAAAATTAGGTACTAAATATTTTTTAATTTTCAGAAACATCTGAAAATAGAGAAAGCTTAATCTTGACATTTCTAAATAAAATTTATATAATAAGTATCATAAATTTAAAAAGGAGGTCATTGCACATGAAAATAATTGCGATTTCAACAAGAAGTGTCGATTATAAATCAGATGCTGGTATAGCTAAAAGACGCTTATACATTAATGGTTATTTTTCAGAAATAGCAGAAAAAGCTGGCTTTATTTTATTCCCAGTTTGTTCTAATAACGGATTAGAGGAAATTGCAACCATGTGTAGTGGCTTGATAATTGCTGGACGAGATAGGGACATAAATCCTAAATATTATGGAGAAAAGCCTCTAGAAGGGCTAGAGTATCCCGATGATCCTTATGAGGATGAATTAGACTTCAAACTTATTGAACTTTTTGAGAAGACTAATAAACCTATCTTAGGGATTTGTAGTGGATTACAAAGTCTAAATATCTATCACGGTGGTACATTAAAACAACATATAGATGAACATTCAAGTAAAGAACAATTAATTCGTCATACTATTGATATAGAAGATAATTCATTTATTTATAGCTTATATGGAAATAAAACCGAAGTGAACTCAATTCATCATCAAGCAATAAAAGATGTTGCTAAAGGATTCAAAGTTACAGCTGTAGCAGATGACGGAACTATTGAAGCGATCGAGAAAGGGAATCTTATCGGTCTACAATGGCATCCTGAAGTGGATTATGAAGTAGATACGTTTAAAAAATTTCTTGATCTATGTGAATAAATAGGTAATAAAAATAAATAAACAAAAAAATAATAATATACTATCAAAATAGTTGACTATTATCTCAAATGATGGTAAACTATTCTTTGTGTAAAATAATAGCAGTGGATTAATTGTTATTGCCTCTATGTTATACATTTTTTAATGTGGCAACTCGTAGCCTATGCTGCTAGGCGAAGTTCCAGTTTTATAACATATACAACAACGATAATCGTGCTTTTTGTTTTCACAATAATAAAAACAAAAAGATAAAAGGAGGAGCACATAATGGCTCGTTTTACAGGTTCAACTTGGAAAAAATCTCGTCGTTTAGGAATTTCACTAAGCGGTACTGGTAAGGAGTTAGCTAAACGTCCTTACGCACCAGGACAACACGGTCCTAACTTAAGAAAAAAACTATCTGAGTATGGTTTACAATTACAAGAAAAACAAAAACTTCGTTACCTACACGGTATGAATGAAAAACAATTCCGTAAATTATTCGATAAAGCTGGTAAATTACAAGGTCTTCACGGTGAAAACTTCATGGCATTACTTGCTACACGTTTAGATTCTGTAGTATACAGCTTAGGTTTAGCTAGAACTAATCGTCAAGCTAGACAATTAGTAAACCACGGACACGTTCTTGTAGATGGTAAAAAAGTGGATATCGCTTCTTACGCTGTTAAACCAGGTCAAGTAGTTTCAGTAAGAGAAAAATCTAGAAACCTTGAAATCATTAAAGAAGCTGTTGAAATCACTAATTTTGTACCTGAGTACTTAACTTTTGATGCTGATAAATTAGAAGGATCATTAGTAAGACTTCCAGAAAGAAGTGAATTACACCCAGAAATCAACGAACAACTTATCGTTGAGTACTACAGCAGATAATAAGAACAAGCCCTTTAAACTAACGTTTAAGGGGCTTGTTTTTGTTTATGCGTAAAATCTAAGTAAAATTACTGTCAATCTTGCTTGTTCTATATTGATGAGAAAAATGATGTGTAAAATCTAAGTAACGTTATGTTATTTAATTTTTTATTATAATAAATTATGTTTTCAATAATAAGGATATATTATTTTATTAATATTATTTATAGTATTATTTTTTCTTTACTTACATAAGTAAATACCATAGTAGTAATATATATATAATTGTGATATAATTAGTAAATAATATTAATGGGGGATAATATTTATTTTAATATAGGAGGATATTATGAGTATTTTTAGAAAAAAATCAATTGATTCTATTCTAGCAGAATCGAGAAATAAGACGTTAAATCCAACGATGAAAACAATGGATTTAGTTTTATTTGGTATTGGTGCTATTATTGGATCAGGTATCTTAGTGTTAACTGGTAAGGCTTCTGCAGAAGCAGGACCAGCAGTTGTATTTTCTTTCCTAATTGCAGGTTTAGCATGTTGTTTGGCAGCGCTTTGTTATGCGGAATTAGCTTCAACTATACCATCAAGTGGTAGTACGTATACTTATTTATATGTAGCAATTGGTGAAATTGTAGCTTATACAATAGGATGGGTTTTAATCGGTGGGTATGTTCTTACTGCCGCAACTGTAGCAAATGGTTGGTCGAGTTACTTCTCGCGTCTATTAGCAGGTTTAGGAATAGAAATTCCAAAAGAATTTTACACATTACCTGCAGTAGGTGGATATGGTAACATCCCAGCTATAATCATTGTATTATTAATTACTTTCATTTTATCAAAAGGTACTTCAAGCAGTAAACTTGTAAATAACCTTATGGTAGCTGCAAAAGTAGGTATTGTAGTTTTATTCATCGTTGTTGGAGTATTTTATGTAGAACCAACTAACTGGACAAATAACTTCGCACCTTCAGGATTCTCAGGAGTAATGTTAGCGGCGACTACTGTATTTTTTGCTTATTTAGGATTTGATGCGATTTCTACATCAGCAGAAGAAACGATCAATCCAGAAAAAGCTTTACCAAAAGCTATTATTATTACAATGTTAGTTTGTACAGCGTTCTATATTCTAGTATGTTTAGTACTTACAGGAGTTGTTCAATATAATAGACTTGGTACAGGTGATGCATTAGCATTTGTATTAGAAGAAGTTGGTCAAAATAAAGTTGCAGGTATTGTTTCTCTAGGAGCTGTGGTTGGACTTATGGCAGGTATTTTATCATTTATGTATGCAGGTATCCGTATTACATATACGATAGCTCGTGATGGATTATTGCCAAAAGGATTAACAAAAGTTAATTCAAATAAAGTTCCAAGTACAGTAACATGGGGATTAGGGATTTTAACAGCTTTATTAGCAGGTTTTTTACCACTAGGGAAACTAGCGGATCTTGCTAATGTGGCATCAATTATTGCATTCGCATTAGTAAGTTATACAACTATAGTATTCTATAAAAAATTCCCAGATTTAAAACGAGGATTTAGAGTACCAGCTATGCCGATTTTACCAATTATTTCAATTATTCTATTTGGAGCATTATTATATAGTGTTACATTAACAACATGGATTATCTTTGTTGTTTGGGTTATAGCAGGTATGATTGTTTACTTTACATTCTCATATAAGAATAGTAAATTAAAATAAAAAAAGTATTCATTCTAGAAATTAAAAGGTCATGAGTAGAAAATTCATGATCTTTTTTATTTTAAAATTAAAAATTTTTAAAAAATAGCAAAAATATTAAAGTATGAACATATAGTTATAACTTAAAAATACCAAATGAATTTTAGAATTAAGAGAATAATACTTTATGTATTCTTAGTTAAACTATAAAAATGATGGAAATTTATTCTTTGTTATTTTTTATTTATTGTTAAAATAAAGATTTAAGTATTAGAAAAAATAAATAATTAATAATTTGAAAATTATTAATAGTTATAACACATAGTGTAATATTGTGTTATTTATTTTATATAATTTTCATGAATTAATGATATTTTATGTTCTAAGAAGAGAATAAATTAATTTTTTATAATTTATTAAATTGTAAAGAAATATATAAAATTGAAGCAAATAAATTTGTATAATTTAATATGAAAGTAAATAAGAATAGTTATAGTACACTTTTAAAACAGTAATTCACGAAAAATGAAACACCTGTTTTTCAAATTTCTTTTCTAAAAATAATTTATACTTATTTTCAAAATAATAAGTATTAAATTTTTTTATAAAAAACTAATTTAACAATATTTATAATGATAAAACACTTTAAAAAATATAGAAAATATTTTCATTAAAACTTTCATTAGAAAAACGCTTTCATAATTAAAAGCTTTGTGTTATTATATAAGTACAGAGAAAAATTAGGAGGTAAGGGAAATGATTATCGGAGTACCAAAAGAAATTAAAAATAATGAAAGTAGGGTATCTGCTATACCAGGTGTAGTACATGAATTAGTATTAGATGGACACACTGTATATGTAGAAAAAGGAGCAGGTTTAGCTTCAGGTATTAAAGACGCTGAGTATGAAAAGGCGGGAGCTGTTCTTTTAGAAAAAGCTGAGGATGTATGGAATAAATCAGACTTAATCTATAAAGTTAAAGAACCAATTCCATCAGAGTATAAATACTTTAGAAAAGGTTTAATTATTTATACATACTTACACTTAGCAGCAGATGCAGAATTAACAAAAGCAATGGTTGATTCAGGAACTATTGGTATAGCTTTTGAAACAGTAAAAGTAGGAAGAGGATTACCATTATTAAGACCTATGAGTGAAGTTGCAGGAAGAATGGCTGTACAAGAAGGGGTAAGGTTCTTATCTAAAGTTCAAGGTGGTAAGGGTATCTTATTACAAGGTGTTCCAGGAGTTCAACCAGGACATGTTGTAATTATAGGTGCAGGTGTAGCAGGTACCGCTGCGGCAACAGCTGCTGTTGGACTTGGAGCACGTGTAACAATGATTGATGTAAACTTAGATGCATTAACAGAATTATCACATGTTTTCGGTGGTAAAATTGAAACTCTTTACTCTAATAAGTTTAATATTGCTAGTGCTATTAAAACAGCTGATTTAGTAATAAGTACAGTATTAATTCCAGGAGCCAAAGCCCCTAAATTAGTAACTAAAGAGATGATTAAAGATATGCCTGATGGAGGTGTAATTGTTGATGTTGCGATTGACCAAGGTGGTACAACAGAATACACAGAAGGTCGTCCTACAAGCCATGATAATCCAGTATTCGTAGAAGAAGGTGTATTACACTATTCAGTAGCTAATATTCCGGGAGCAGTAGCACAAACATCGACTTACGCACTTTGTAATGCAACTGCTAAGTATGTAAAAGTTATTGCGAAATTTGGGGTAAAAGAAGCAGTAGCTAAATTCCCAGAATTAGTTCCTGGTGTGAATGTTGCTAATGGAAAAGTTACATTTAAAGCAGTAGCTGATGATTTAGGATATGAATATACTCCAGTAGATGCTGCTTTGTAATATAATAATTAAATTAAAAAATATAAAATAGTTGAAAATTTGTATTAAAGAAGTGCTCTATCTGTTATAGAGCACTTACTTGTTCTTTTTTAGGTTTATCGAAAAGAAATTATACTCTCTTAAATATGAAAATAGTAAAATATTTATTGGAATATTAAGGTTTGTCTTATGTGTATCTAAGTAATGATAGTAAAAGGTTTACAAATATGCTATAATTTAATTAAAGAATATTAGTAGGGAGAATATTTAATAAATAATAGGAGGATTTATTATGAGTATTTTAAGAAAAAAATCAGTTGAATCTATTTTAGCAGAAGCTAGAAGTAAAACTTTAGCTCCCACGATGAAAACGATGGATTTGATTCTATTTGGAATCGGGGCGATTATAGGATCAGGGATTCTAGTATTAACTGGTAAAGCATCAGCAGAAGCAGGACCAGCGGTAATCTTCTCATTCTTAATCGCAGGGGTAGCGTGTTGTTTAGCGGCACTTTGTTACGCGGAGTTAGCTTCAACAATTCCATCAAGTGGTAGTACATATACATATCTTTATGTATCAATTGGTGAAATTGTAGCCTATATTATAGGTTGGGTATTAATAGGAGGATATGTTCTTTCTGCAGCCACTGTATCAAATGGTTGGTCTAGTTACTTCTCTCGTCTACTGGCAGGTTTAGGTATTGAACTCCCTAAAGTATATTACACTTTACCGTCAGATGGAGGATATGGTAATATCCCAGCTATCGTAATTGTATTATTAATTACTTTCTTATTATCAAGAGGTACATCAAGTAGTAAACTTGTAAATAACCTTATGGTAGCTGCAAAAGTTGGTATCGTAATCTTATTCATCGTAGTTGGATCAATGTACGTTGAACCAACACACTGGACAAATGATTTTGCACCAACAGGATTCTCAGGGGTAATGTTAGCAGCCACTACAGTATTCTTTGCTTATCTTGGATTTGATGCGATTTCTACTTCAGCAGAAGAAACAATCAATCCAGAAAAAGCTCTACCAAAAGCTATCATTGTCACTATGATCGTATGTACTGCATTCTATATCTTAGTTTGTTTAGTGTTGACAGGGGTTGTTGAATATAACCGTCTTGGAGCTGGGGATGCATTAGTATTCGTACTTGAAGAAGTTGGTCAAAACAAAGTTGCTGGTATTGTTTCTCTAGGGGCAGTAATCGGACTTATGGCTGGTATCTTATCATTTATGTATGCAGGTATTCGTATCGCTTATACAATTGCACGTGATGGATTATTACCAAAAGTATTCACTAAAGTTAATGACAACAAAGTACCAAGTACAGTAACATGGTCTTTAGGATGTTTAACTGCAGTACTAGCTGGGTTCTTACCATTAGGAAAATTAGCAGAACTTGCTAACGTAGCTTCTATTATTGCATTCGCATTAGTAAGTTACACTACTATCGTATTCTACAAAAAATTCCCACATGTTAAACGTGGATTTAGAGTACCAGGTATGCCAGTAGTACCAATTATCTCAATTGTATTATTCGCAGCTTTACTATACAGTGTTACATTAACATCATGGATTATCTTCTTTGTATGGGTAATCGTAGGATTAATCGTATACTTCACATATTCATATAAACATAGTAAAATTGAATAGAATATAAAAGTAAAAATCGAGGCTGACCCAAAAGTCCTAAATTTAAAAAAAGTGTATATGACAACTCATAGACGCAGTGGTTTATTGATATCTAAATTCGCTTTATAAAAGCTTTTTAGATATCTAATAAACTGTGCGGGGGTGACTCAACAAAATCTTGTTTTTCCGAAATCATGATTTTTGAGTCACTCCCGATTTTTTATGGCTTAAAGTATATGATTAATATTAATAAATTTTTTACAAATTAGGTATTTGACCATAGATTTCGTTTATTGCTTTTTGCTTTGTTTTGAGCTTTTTTAAACTTATCTAAATATCTTGTATCTGGTGGCTTCACATATTTTATTTCAGCCAAACCAGAAAGTAATAACTGCTCCTGAATACTTTTTCCATCTGCATAAACATAGCATAAAGCTCTATGATATTTATCTTCTTTCTCATAAATATCAAACTCTATTTCGATATTATTAGCATTAGATAATAGTTTACCATTTAATTCACTAGCTTCTGGTCCATATTTCTGAACCTCAACACCAGGTTTTACAGTTTCTGGTGTATCGATTAATAAATATCTTACTTTCAATTCTTTGTTGTTGAAGTTAACTATAATAGTATCACCATCAACTTTTTTAATTAGTTTTACTTTATATCTAGTTTTATCCCCTTTAATAAGAATTCCATTTATGGTTGATTCTTTATAGTTTTCTCCCGAATGACTAAATATTAAAGCGATAATCAAAAATAAAGTTATGAAAAAAGTAAAGAATACAATAAAAATCTTTTTGTTCATAATGATTCCCCCTTAATATTAATTTTAACACTTTTGAAGATTAGGATAAAGCTATATAATTATAAAATTAATAAAGACTAAACAAATTAATAAGGAATAGAAAAAATATTTTACATTACTTTAAAAATTTACAGTATTTATGGTAAAATAGAAGATGTAAGTGCTTTATAAAAAAGTGAAATATAACATAAAATATAAAGTATTAAATTAATTATAAAAATGGAGGGAATATATGAGTAATAAGACTTGGTATTTGGGTTTAGATATAGGTACTGCTAGTGTAGGGTGGGCAGCGACTGATACTGAATATAAAATAATTAGAAAAAATAAAAAGAGATTATGGGGAGTTAGATTATTCGAAGAAGCTACAACAGCAGAAGATCGTCGAGGGTATCGTTCTAGTAGAAGAAGATTAGCTAGAAGAAAATGGCGTTTAAATCTTCTTGAGGAATTACTCGCTAGTGAAGTAAAAAAAGTGGATGAGAATTTCTTTCTAAGATTAAAAGAAAGTCAATACCATTATGAGGATAAAACTCATAAGGTTTCTTATGCGATTTTTAACGATAAAGACTATACAGATAAAGACTATTATAGTGACTATCCAACGATTTATCATTTAAGAGCAAAATTAATGTCTGAAGAAAACCCAGATATAAGAAAGGTATTTTTAGCGATACATCATATTCTAAAGAATAGAGGGCACTTTTTATTACAAGGTCAAAGTTTTAAAGAAGGTAATTTAAATAATTTAATTAAAGAATTATTAGAACTTGATATACTTCATGTAGGTTTTGATGTAACAGAAGAAGCTATTGGTAAAATTGCAGATATTTCATTAGAGAAAAAAACTTTAACAGACAAGGTAAATGATCTTAAGAAATTTTATCCAAAAGAAAAACAATTATTAGAAGTGTTTAGATTAATTTTTGGTGGAAAAACTTCATTAGATAAATTATTCGCAATAGACGAATATAAAGAATTAGATGCAGCAATAAAATCTGTATCATTTAAAGAAAAAATTTATGAAGAAGTTCGCCACGATTATGAACAAGTACTATCAAATTATATTGAACTTCTTGATTTAGCTAAGCTAGTTTATGATAGTATTATTTTGTCAGATATTAAAAAAGAAGGGAAAACACTATCGGAATCAAAGGTAGAACTTTATGAAAAACATAGAGATGATTTATTAAAATTAAAAAATCTTGTAAAAAATGATTCTAAATTATCTGAAGATAAAAAAGTGGAATTGTATGCTTCGATATTTAAAGAAGATAAAGATAAAGGAACTAACTATGTGAATTATATTCGTAAGAGTGAAGAAGGTAAAGGATGTAATTATGAAGACTTCAAGAAATTCTTAGTTAAAGAATTAGAAAAATTAGAAGAGAGTTCAGTTAAGGCCGAAATAATTAAAGATTTAGAATTAGAGCAATTCTTACCACTTCAAAGAACAAAAGATAATTCAGTAGTACCTTATCAAATTCATAAAGAAGAATTGGTAAAAATATTAGATAATGCAGCTAAATATCATAGCTTCATAGATAAAAATGATGAGAATGGTTATAGTGTAAAAGAAAAAGTTGTTCAATTATTAGAATTTAGAATACCTTACTACGTAGGTCCACTTAACTCTAGTAAAAAAGCAAAACAAGATGGTTTTGCGTGGTCTGTAAGAAATAAAGGATATGAAAAAACACCTGTAACACCTTGGAACTATAGTAAAGTCATAGATGAAAGTGCAAGTGCAGAAAAATTCATCACAAACTTAACAAACAAATGTACATATCTTAAAGGTGAAGATGTATTGCCGAAGAACTCATTACTTTACTCAGAATTTGCACTATTAAACGAACTGAATGCACTTAAATACGATGGTAATAGAATTAGTCTTGAGGCTAGAAATACAATTATAGAGAAACTTTTTAAAGAACAAGGGAAAAAAGTAACGAAAACTAGTATAAAAAATCTTCTTAAAGCTGAAGGATATATAGACGGTAAAGGTGAAATCTCAGGTATTGATATTACCGTGAAAAATGATCTTAAGTCATACAGAGACTTCAAAAAAATTCTAGGAGATAAGTTCAATTCTGAACATATAGAAAACATAATTCTTTGGATTACATTATATGGGGAATCTAGAAAACTAATAAAAGCTAAAATTGAATCTGTTTATGGTGATATTTATTCTAAAGATGAAATTACTAAAATGTCTAGATTAGTTTATAAGGATTGGGGAAGATTCTCAAGAAAACTGTTGACAGAATTAGTTAGTAAAAAATTGTACAATGAAGAAACTGGAGAATGTCTAAATATTATTGGAGCAATGCGCCAGAATAATATTTTATTTATGGAATTATTGGCTGATAGATTCGATTATTCAGAGCAAATATCAAAATTCAATAAAGAACTTCAAGAAGATGTAACAGAGATTACGCCGGAAATTCTAGATGATTTATATGTATCGCCAGCTGTAAAACGTTCAATCTGGCAAACTGTTAAAATAGTAGAAGAACTTAAGAAAATTATAGGTTGTGCACCAGCGAAAATCTTTATAGAGACAACAAGATCTAACCAAGGGAAGAAAGAACCAACAGATTCTCGCAAAAAACAATTAGAACTTGCTTATAAAGCTGTTAAGAAAGATGTAAAAGAGCTAGAAAAAGAAATTGGCGCAATTAATTTTGATGTATTGAATGATAGACTAAGCTCTGTAGAACCGTCTAAACTAAAAGCGAAAAAACTATACCTATATTATACGCAGTTAGGAAGATGTATGTATAGTGGAAAATCGATTATAATTGGTGAACTATTTGATAATAATAAATATGATATAGATCACGTGTACCCACAGTCAAAAATAAAAGACGACAGCTTCACGAATATGGTATTAGTAGAAAGAGAATGTAATGAAAAGAAAGGAGATAGATACCCTTTAAATTCAGATTTCCAAACGCCTAGCAATAGAAAACTCTGGAAATTTTTAAAGGAAAAAGGATTAATATCTAACGAGAAATATAATAGGTTAGTTAGAACAGAAGAATTTTCTGATGAAGAACTAAGTGGTTTTATAGCACGTCAATTAGTAGAAACAGCGCAATCAGTAAAAGCAGTAGCAAAAATATTAGGGGAGCTAAATCCTGAAACGTCGATATGTTACTCTAAAGCGGAAAATGTATCTAGTTTTAGACAAAACTTTGGGAAAATTAAAGATGGTAATAGGGAATCAAAAAATGATGAACAGTTAGTAAAAGTGCGTGAAATTAACGATTATCACCATGCCAAAGATGCTTATTTAAACGTAGTGGTAGGAAATGTCTATGATACGAAGTTTACGCGTAATGTATTTAATTTTATTAAAGATAAAAAAGATGGCAGAAAATACTCATTAAATAATGTATTCTATGAAAATGTTTCAGATTCAAAAACAGTAGCTTGGGAAATGGATAAAACAATTCATCAAGTAAAAAAAGTTATGAATAATAATAGTATCTTAGTAACAAGAAGGACGTCTGAACAAAAAGGTGGATTATTTAAAGCGACAGTATACAAAGCTAAGGTAGCAGCTAAGGCGAAAGAAGGAGTATATTATCCATTAAAAACTTCAGATAAAGTTATCAAAGATGTTACAAAATATGGAGGATATACAAGTATAGGAATAGCATATTATTCAATTTTTGAATATGTTTTAGTGAATAAAAAAGGTGAGGAAAAGATAACAAGAATTATTCCGATACCGATATATGTTTCTCAAAACATTAGAGATAATAGTACACTTATTGAGTTTGGAAGAAGCCAGGTTAATATAAAAGCTGGAGAAGAGATAAGAGATTTTAAACTAAAATATGCTAAACTTTGTATAGGTAGTGAAATAAGAATGAATAATTATCCTTATTACATTGGTGGTAAGAGTAAAGATACATTCTATTATGATAGCGCAGTTCAAGTAATAATAGATAGTCAGAGTGAACAATATCTAAAAATATTATCTAAATATCAAAATTGGAAAAAAGAAAATAAAGATGGTGAACTTTGGAAAAATATAACTAAAGAAAATAATCAAGAACTATATAATAAACTAGTTGAAAAAATGAATTCAGAAATATTTACTAAGAAAAAATCGAATAAATATAATGAATTAAATAGTGAAGAGATTCGAAATAATTTTAATAGTATTTCTATAGAGGAACAGGTCAAAGTGTTATTAGAGATTTTGAATTTACTTACAAATAAAAAATCAACATTTGATCTAAAAAATATTAAATTAGGAGCTGCCAGAGGGCAACAGTTATTTGATTTAACAAAACTAAATCAATTTTCTATTATGGAGCAATCCGTAACAGGTTTATATGAAAAAGAAATAACAATAATAGGGGATAAAGGGAATGACATGGAGAACAATAATAGTTAGGGATAGGGCGAAGCTAGATTATAGCTTGAATTTTCTAACAGTCAGAAAAGAAGCGGAGACTAGGAAAGTTAGTCTTAGCGAAATATATATGATTATTATCGAAAGCACAGCGGTATCTATTACCGCCGTGCTTTTAAATGAACTTATGAAAAACAAAATAAAGGTAATATTTTGTGATGAGAAACGAAATCCTAATTCGGAATTAATTCCCTACTATGGAAGTCATGATACAAGTTTAAAATATAAGAATCAGTTAGAGTGGTCTACTGAAAGTAAAGAAAGAATATGGACAAGAGTAGTGTATGAAAAAATACAAAATCAAATGTTACTATTAAAAAAACTTGATAAAGAAGAGTATGAATTACTAAAACAGTATCTTAATGAACTAGAGTGGAATGATAGTAGTAATAGAGAAGGACACGCAGCTAAGGTGTACTTTAATGCTATATTTGGTATGGATTTCAGTAGAAATAAAGAGTGCTTTATAAATGCTGCACTAGATTATGGCTATTCAATTATATTATCTGCATTTAATAGGGAAATTGTGTCGTGTGGATATTTTACTCAGTTAGGATTATGTCACAGAAATCCATATAATAAATTTAATCTAGCCAGTGATTTTATGGAACCTTTCAGAATATTAGTGGATGAAGTAGTATATGCTTTAGAAGCTGATGAATTTACTAAAGAACATAAAAATATACTTGTTAATATTCTAAATAATACAGTTGAAATTGATGATAAAGAACAAACTGTAGCTAATGCGATTAAAATATATGTTCGCAGTTTGTTCACAGCATTAAAAGAAAATGATTTAGAATATATAAAGATGTATAAGTATGAGTTATAGATTTATGAGAGTGTTAGTAATGTTCGATCTCCCAACAGAAACATCTCTTCAAAGAAAAAATTATAGAAAATTTAGGAAAACATTGATAAAAAATGGATTTATCATGATGCAAGAATCTGTTTATGTAAAATTAGCGATGAATCAAGGTAGTGCAGATTTAATTGTGAAAAATATTCGGAAAATGTGTCCGGATGAGGGGATAGTCCAAGTATTACAAATCACAGAGAAACAGTTTTCTAAGATGGAGTTTTTAGTAGGAGAGAGTCAGACTGAGTATGTAGATAATAATGAAAGGTTACTAGAACTATGAAGATTATTAATAAAAACTGGCAGAGAAAAATAGAAATAGAAGACAATGTAATTTATACATTAGTTTTCGAGAATAAAAAGTATTATAGAGAAAATATAATTGAATTAATTAATCAACATAAAGGATGTGAAGGGAGTTATATATTTTCAAATAATAATAAAGAAATAGAATTTGAAAAGTATAGTTATATAATTACAGATATATTTAATATTGATATAAATAGTAAAAAAGTAATGACAAAAATATATACTTTATTACTTAAAGAAGTGATAGAAGATATTACAAATTATAATGAATTATCAACAAATATTAGAGCATATTTTGAAAAATTAATATTTAATAGTTCTTTAGAAATTGAACAAAGTGAAGAGTTAGATATGTTATCTTTATTAAAATTAGGGAATTTTAAAATACATGTTGAAAATGATGATATTTTAGAAAAATTTATAAAGTTTTTAAAAGTATTAACAGAATTATATGGTTATAAAATTGTTTTTATAATCGGACTTCATAGCGTTTTCACGTTAGATGAAATAAAGGAAATTTATAAAGAACTATGTTTAAATAAAATAAATATAATAAATATAGAGTACAAACAATTTAAAAATCTATCGAATGAAAATTATAAAGAAATTGTTTATATATTTGATGTAGATAATTGTGAAATATAGTATTGCAATTTTACGAAAATACTTGTATAATATAGGTAGATTCAAAATTTACAAATCGAGTTCAAATAAAGATTTTATCTAAATTGCCTTTGGGCCTGGATCGGTGTCGGTCCATTTTTTTATACCCAAATTCAAAATTTCTTCTCCAAATCTCAATTTGAGGTTTGAGAGATATGTAAATTTTGAATTCTACAAACGTCAAGGTGACAACACAGGGGACGCTTTATTGTTTGAGAGATATGTAAATTTTGAATTCTACAAACGGTTTTAGAGTTTAACAATTAGAATGCTCTGTTTGAGAGATATGTAAATTTTGAATTCTACAAACTGTTAGGAATCACTGATGATAGCGAACTGGGTTTGAGAGATATGTAAATTTTGAATTCTACAAACTAAAACAATTAAGTGGGTTAGCAGCGATATTGTTTGAGAGATATGTAAATTTTGAATTCTACAAACTATTCCTAAACAATTAGCAATATGATTAGGTTTGAGAGATATGTAAATTTTGAATTCTACAAACTAAAAAAGCTATATTTATTGCTTCACTAACGTTTGA
>NZ_CAURJN010000041.1:0-15797 GCF_963525165.1 uncultured Gemella sp. | reverse complement strand
TCTTTAAATTTCCTAGTAGTTATTCCATTAGGTGTATCTGGATATTCCCCTCTTTCATACATTTCAACACATTTTACTTTAAATTCATAACTATAACGCATAAAAAATACCCCTTTCACTGACTTGTCCAGTAAAAGGGGTACATATCAAAAATCCTTGACAAGGTGGTCCCCCAACAATTACATCTATATTTTTATACTCATTAAAAACATCATCAATATCTAATTTTGAAATATCTTCATTAATCATTTTCACTTTAGGATAATTTTTTTTATAAGAATTAGCTATAGAATAGTCAACTTCATTTGCTAAAACAATTTCAAATCCTGAGTCGAAAAATCCTTTAGATAGTCCACCAACTCCAGAAAACAAATCAATAACTTGTCTTTTCATCTTTTACCCTCATATTCGTTAATTTAGCATATTTTTCTTCTAATTCAACACCGATAAAATTTCTATTTAATCTATAGCTTGCAATTGCAGAAGAACCGCTTCCTAGAAATGGATCTACTACTAAATCTCCCTCATTTGAAAGCAATCTTATAAAATGTTCGAATAATATAATTGGCTTTTGTGTTGGATGTTTACCTAATTTCTTTTCCCTAGCAGTCGTGACAGATGTTTCAATATAGTCTAGAACCAATTTACCTTTATTATTGAATGTTCTTGTTTTTGTTTTATAAGTAAAATATATCCAGCACTCATTTGAATTAACAAAATGTAAATTCATATTTCTAGGCATTGGATTTGTTTTGTGCCAAATTCCAGTGGTTTTATAATAAAAACCAAATTCATTTGCTATTTCAACAAGAGTTTCAACCCTTAATATTGACATAAAAACTATCATGGAAGCACCATTCTTAAGTATCTTACTTGATTCTTTAAAAACAATCTCATATGGTCTTTCCAATCATTAAAATCTAAATCATCTCAACCAGCAGAACCAAAAATTAGAACGCATTTTTTGTAGATTTGTATCTCTCCCGTTCATGAAATTCGCAATATTATATGGAGAATCTGTAATAATTAAATCAACCGTAGATGAGTCTAACTTCCTCAATTCTTCTATGCATTCTCCATTTATTATTTCAATCATTTTTAATACACTCCATAATTTCTGATATGTCGCAATCCAATGCATCACAAATTCTGAGCAAAATATCGGTAGTTACATTCTCACCATTCTTTAATTTATAAAATGTACTCCTACTTACATTTGCTTTTTCCATAAGCTCATTATGTTGCATATCTAAATCAATAAGAAGAAGTATTTATACAACAAATATAATAGAAAATTATAATAAACATTTAAAAAAAGGGATAAAGAAAAAAGAACAATTCCCTAATGAACAATCTCTAAACAGATATGTTTGTGTATCAGCATGTGAATATAACGTAAAATATGTAGGTATATCGCACTATGGCTTTAGTATGGCGAAAGAAGAATTAGAGAATATGATAGAAGAAATATATATACTAGCTTTTATTCCCTTCTAGAGTTTAGATTTTTCTATGATTTTGTCAAGAACAAGGGCAAGCCTTCTTTGAATTCTTGACAAAATCTCTCGAAAAATCTTATTAAACTCTAAGAAATAAAAGCCATAAGAACTAATAAAATTATAAATAGTTAACTTTATTTAAAACCTCAGATTATGTTTACACAAAAATCTTGACACTGCCTTATCCTTCCTACGTCGATATAATTACTATTACATATTATTCTAACATACATCCTTATTTGTATATATATTTTTTTAAAACTTTTATTAAATATTAAGAAAAAATGGAGTGACTCAAAAATCGTGATTTCTGAGAAATCAGTTTTGTCGAGTCACCCTCACAAAGGTTCTGGGTCTATAATAAATACGGCTAATATTTATTATCAACCGTATTTATTATAGACCCAGAAAAAACAGTAAACCTTTTTTGATTTACTGTTCTTGTATTAGTTATGTTTAATTGTTACTTCAATAAGCTGGTGTTTATTCCTATTTCTTACATAATTCGACTAAATGTTCAACAACATTTAATTTCCTCATTGTCATGGTTATTGAAAGCTGTTTTTCAAGATAATTAGTATTCAATCTTTTGGGACTTGCATCTCTTGGAAGATACATATATAAACATTCAGAACCAATAATAAACTTTTCATCTCCAAAGTCTTTATTTTCCAGTTTTTTTAGTTCATCTTCTCCCATACTATCGTTAGTGAATACTAAATGTATTCTTGAAAAATCATAATTTTCATTAAACGGATTTTCCTCAATAGCTATCTGTAATTGATTTTTTTCTTTTATAATGACACTTAAATCTGCTCCTATTTCTTTAGCTATTGTGTCATGAATTAACTTTGCTGTTTCCCCTTTTGACAACTCTGTTTCCAAAATAACATTACCACTTTGAATATAAGTCTTTACTTTTTTTAATCCTACTTTTTCAAGTATCTCTACCAAAAATGACATTTTAGGTATTCTATTTTTTCCTGTCGGTGTTACTCCTCTCAATAGTGCAATTACTTGCATATTCTAAACCTCCAAATACTTTAAACTTTTATACAAGTTATATTATAGCATTTTTCAATCAAAATTTATAGGTCTAACTCGTTTCTCTTTACCTGTGTTAGTCATTTTTCTTGTTCCTGTAACTGCTCTATATTTGTAAAGTTTTGCAAATACTATTACGCTATGTTATCCATATCATACAGTTTTCTATACTTATCATTTGTTGCGTATAGCTCACTGTGTGTTCCATCCATCTCTATTTCTCCATCTTTAATGAATATTATTCTATCCATATATTCGATAGAGTTTAGGTGGTGGGTAATCCAAACTATTGTCTTGTCTTTACTAGATTCAAAAATTGTAGTTAACAGTTCATGTTCTGTCTTCGGATCTAATCCTACAGTTGGTTCATCTAGTAGTAACAATTCATTATTTTGAATAATACTTCTAGCGAATGCTATACGTTGACGCTCTCCTCCAGAGAACCTACTTCCTGTTTCAAATACATTTGTATCTATTCCATCAGGAAGACTTTGTAATAGTTTAGACAATTGAGATTTTTCTAAACTCTCATTAATTTTATCTTCAATTTCATCTTCTTCTATTCCCGAATCTAAAAGTGAAAGTTTAAGATTTTCTCTAATCGTCATATCAAATAGATATGGTTTTTGGTTTAAAAGTGAAATCTCTGTACCTAACATTGTTTCTGTTGGTTTTTTATCAAGAACAATAATCTCACCTTGGTAATCAGTATATGTACCTGTTAATAATTTCACCAATGTAGATTTCCCTACACCACTTCTTCCTAATATTGCTACTTTCTCACCTTTTTTAATAGAAAGTGATAAGTTATTTAAAATAGTTTTACCTTTTTCATATTCAAAAGTTAAGTTTTTGACATCAATAATATTTCCTTCAGAATTTTTTGCATCAGTTACTTCGACTTTTTCATCATCTTCTTGAGCATAAAATTCTTTTACTCTATTTATTGAAACTTCATATCCTGGAATGTGAGCTACTGCTTCACTCGTCATTACAGCCATACTAAGAACCGATAACACCATCATACAGAATGATGCAATATAGACATTTTCGATTACATTATTAACTGTCATATTCCAACAACTATAAATCATTAAGAAAGCTGTGACTCCTGCAAGTAAGTTAACAAAGTTTTCTCTTAAGTGAACGAATGTTTTGATTTTTCTTTCACGTTTTAAAAGTTTTTGTTCTTTAGCTTGGTAGTCATCCATGAATTCATTTACTTTATTAGAAGAAATCCAATCACTTAATCCAAAAATAGCACTAGTAAAATCACGATATAGGTTATATTTAGCTTCTTTCATAATTTGGAAGTTCTTTCTAGTAATTGTAAGTGAAGCGAATGGTACTACAAAAATTATAAAAATTCCAAATAGTGTTGCTAATAGAGCATAATTCATATCATACCCAAACATTACTGTAATGAAAATTACATATAATACTAATGAAATAATACTTGGGAATATTGTTTTTAGATAGATATTTTGCATATTTTCAATATCTTCAGAAATAATCCCTAATAAATCTCCAGATTTATATTCTTTTTTCAATTTCAATGCTTTAGGTTCTAATATTTTATATACTCTGCTGCGCATTTTTTCTATTATTCCTAAAACTAAATTGTGGCTCACTAGTCTTTGAATATAAGCAAATGTAGATTGTGCTAATGAGAATGTTCTTGTTAATACTGTAGGTACTTGTAACATTAGGATATTTCCTATTTGTAATGATGCTTTACTTATTAAGTAACCTGATACGTACATTAACGCTGCTCCACTAATAACAGACATTAATCCTAAAAAGACTACTCCACTCATTACGCCTTTATTCTTTTTAAGTTCTTTTCTTATTATTGAATTATTGTTCACTATAGCTACCTCCTACTAGATTAGCTTTTAATTCTGTGAAACGTGGTGAATTTTTAAATTCGACAACTTTCTCAAAATCACTAACCTTTCCTTGTTCAAGATTTAACACATAATCTACATTATTTAACCAGTGTAGTCTATGTGTAGCTATAATTACAGTTCTACCTTTAAATAATTCTAGTAATTTTTCTTTAATTTCAAACTCTGTTTCTATATCCAGATGACTTGTTGGTTCATCTAAGATAATTACTTCTCTATTACTAATTAAGGCTCTGGCAATAGCAATACGTTGTGCTTGACCTCCACTTAATTCTTGACCACCTTCTCCAATATTAGTATCATAACCTTGTGGTAATGTAGAGATGAATTTATCTAAACCTACTAACTCACTAATTTCTTTTAAGTAATCTTCACTTATATTTTCATTAGAATAGAATAATATATTATTGCGAATTGTATCTGGGAAAATATAAGGGAATTGTGATATATATGAGATGTTATTTGACCAATGAACATTTTTTAAATTTGTAACTTCATCATTAATTAATATCTCACCTTCACTCTGTTCATTAAAGCCAGATAGCAATGAGATTAATGAAGTTTTTCCACTTCCACTTTGTCCTACAAGACATATCTTTTCACCTTTGTTTATTGATAAAGTGATATTATCGAGAATTTTCTTATCATCTTTTATTAAACTTACATTTTGTAATTTTATACTTTCTACACTTGTAATAGAAGATTTTTGAGATATATTTTTCTCATTATCCACTATCATACGATTAATATCTTCATAAGCCATTTGACCGTCAAGTGTTGCATGGTAGTCTGTCGCAGCTTGTTTCATTGGAAGGAAAAACTCTGGTGCGATTAATAATACCGTAAGTGAAGGTAACAACACAGTGCTTCCATCTAATAATAAGATCCCTAATCTCACTGCTAAAAGTGCAATTGCGATTGTTGTTAAGAAATCTAGTGCAAAACTATTTAAAAATGCGACACTTAGCGTCTTCATAGTACTTTGACGATATTCTTTATTTTTCTTTTCCATGATCGGTAAGTAGTTTTTACTTACTCCTAAAAATTTTAGAGTCTCTACTCCTCGAATTGTATCGATAAAGTTATTAGATAATGCTCTATATTTTTTATACTGTCTATTCGCCATATCTCTAGCATTAATACCAAGTAATATCATAAAAATAACGATAACAGGTATTACAGATATTATCATTAAAGCTGATACATAATCTGTATAAAATATAAAAATAACAACTAAGGTTGGGATAATAGCTCCACGGATTTGTTTTGATACATTTAATTCAAAATACTGTTTTACTTTTCCTATTCCATCTATCGCTAAAGTTACTAGCTTTCCTGATCCTTCTCTTGATGTGAAATCAGGTCCTAAGTCAAAGTAACTCTGAAGTAATTTTCTTCTAAGTTCAGTTTCGAACTTAATAGCATGATTTTCTGTAAAATATTGTTGTAAGTGTAAGAACACTATTCTAAAAATAAAACCTATTAAAAAAAGAACACTATCTCTTGCTACATTATCAAAATTTTTATCAAAAAGTCCCACTATAGCTTTTGCTAAAAAAGCAGCCTGTATAATAATACAAGCTGCTTCGAATATTGATAATATTAATAGTGTCAATGTAAGACTTTTTTTAACAGGAAGTTTTAATTTTGCTTCCTTTTTTTTCATTGACTAATACTCCAATTCATCTTCTTTAGTTAGTCGTTTTCTAAAAATAGAATATGACCAAACTTGGTATCCTAAAACGAATGGCAATAGGAATAAAGCAACTATTGTCATAAGTCTTAGAGTGTATACTCCACTCGCAGCATCGTAAATAAATAGTGATTGACTAACATCATTACTGTTTATTATAGCACGTGGGAACATACCTGCGAAAACACTTAGAGTTAGGAACGCTAAAGTTCCTGATGTACTTAAGAATGCACCTAAGTCACGACCTTTGTAGTTTAAAACAAATGATAACACGAAGAATACTACTGCAATTACTGCTAGTACTAAACCAACATAGTAGTTTGTCGTAAAGATATCTGTTTTAAATAATGCCCAAATAGCAAATACTAATGTTACTACTGCAGCAAATGGGAATAATAATGCAGATGTTGCACGAGCTGCATTTCTTAATTCTCCTGTAGTTTTAAGAGCTAAGAATTGAGCTCCGTGAACTAACATTAGAAGTAACATCATTATTCCTCCAAGGATAGTAAATGGAGATAATAATCCTAAGAAACCATCAACTAAGTTTTTCTTAGCGTCAAGGTTTGCTCCTGTCATGAAGTTAGCTACTGCAACTCCCCATAATACTGGCGGAAGTAAGCTACCAACAAACATTGCTATATCGAATGATTTAATCCAAGCTCTATTATCACCTAATTTACCTCTAAATTCAAATGATACGCCTCGTAAGATTAACGCTACTAACATTAATACAAATGCGATATAGTAACCACTGAATAATTTACCATACCAGATAGGGAAAGCTGCGAACATCGCTCCACCACCAGTTAATAGCCAAACTTCGTTTGCATCCCAAAAAGGACCGATTGTATTGAAGTAAACACGTTTTTCTTCATCAGTCTTACCTAGTACTTGAGCTAGTACTCCAACTCCGAAGTCATATCCTTCTAATACGAAGAATCCTGTAAATAGTATTGTAATAAGTAAGAACCAAATATTTGGTAAAGCTACTGACCAATCCATACTATGCTACCTCCTTCACAGTTGTTTCTTTTTTATTCATTGTATATCTAAATGCGATAAATTGTGCAATACCTAAGATAGTATATAATACACAGAATACTAATAGTGAGAATAATACTGATGCACCAGAGTTTGGTGAAACTCCTGACTCAGTAGCCATTACACCGAAGATTAAGAACGGTTGACGTCCCATCTCAGCCATAATCCAACCACAAGCAGTAGCAACTTCAGCTACTAGTAAAGTCCATGGCATAAGTTGTAAGAACCAACGTTTCTTAGTTTCAGTTCTCTTGAATGAATATATTGTTCCAAGTAATGACATTAAGATTAAGATACCTACAGCACCAGACATAACTCTGAATGAGTAATATATTGTTGGTACATGTGGTGTATAATCGATGTGTTTTCCAACTACTGGATAGTATTTTTCATCCATTTCTTTTTGAAGAGATTTCATACCTTTAAGGCTTCCTTCAAACTTGTCGTATGCTAAGAAACTTAACATACCTGGAACTTCAAGGTAATGTTCTGCTTTTTGTTGTTTTTGATCGATTGTTGCTAAAACTGAGAATGGTGCTGAATTTCCAGTATCTTCGTAAAGAGCCTCAGCTGCTGCAACTTTCATAGGATATTCTCTTACTAAATATTGCATTTGAGAGTGCCCTGTCCAAAATAATCCTAATGAACCGATTAAAGCAGCTACGATAGAAACTCTAAATGCTTTTCTGAACATTGGAACTGATTGATTACGAACCATTTTCCAAGATGCAATACCTGCAATTGTGAATGCCCCAACTGTTAACGCCATTGTTACTACGTGAGGGAATTGGTTCCATAAATATGGGTTTTTAATGATTGCAAAGAAGTCAATCATTTCTGCTTTTTTACCAATTACGTTATTCTCAACATATTTAACACCTACTGGGTGTTGCATAAATGAGTTAGCTGATAAAATCCAGAACGCAGACATAAGTGTTCCTATACTTACTAACCAAATACACATTGCGTGTAATTTTTTGTTGATTTTCTCCCAAGAGAAAATCCAAATACCGATAAATGTAGACTCAAGATAGAATGCAAGTAATGCTTCTACTGCAAGCGATGGTCCAAAAACATCCCCTACGAATGAAGAATATTCAGACCAGTTCATACCAAATTGGAACTCTTGAAGAATACCTGTAACAACCCCAACAGCGAAGTTAATTAGGAATAAGTGCCCAAAGAACTTCGTAATTCTTTTGTAATGCTCATCGCCAGTTTTAACATAAATACTTTCAAAAATTGCGATTAAGAACACCATACCTATAGTAATAGGTACAAAGAAGAAGTGGAACACTGTTGTTGCTGCGAATTGTATCCTTGCAAGTAATAGTGGATCCAACATAGATATACCTCCTTATATGTGTTAGTTTATATTTAATTGTAAATATTATATTATTATTGTATAACATAGTTTTTATTATGGCAAAACAAAAATGATAAAAAGTAGTACTTTTACTACATTTTACCATTTTTCGTTCACATTTTGTTCACAATTAGCGATAAATTGTATATTATCACGTAGTTGAACATTTTATTTTTTAATTTTTTTTATATTTTAGCTGTGTGTTACTCCCAAGAATAGACTAACTATTAGAATCACAAGTACTAAAATACAAATTCTTACAAAATTGTAGTCTTTTTCTTCAATATACACATAAAGTAAACCTAATATACGTAGTACAGGTGTTAATATTAAAAGAAATATACCAAACATTAAATATGAATAATAATTCAATGATATTAAACCGCTTAGCATTTCATTAAAAGTATATCTCTCTACCGATAATACTCCATCTGCCCCTTGTATAAAGCTAAGTATTATTCCTGTTATAATAAAGAATGAACTTACAAAAACTCCTGTTTTTATAATATTTGATATTACTATATTTATATCTCTTTTTTCATTCATATTAAAGTACCCCCAGACCTTTAAGGAACATGTTTATAATAGTAAATAGTAAGATTGGAAGGAAAATATAACGAATATATTTTGCATCTAATCTTTGCATTACTTTTGCTCCAGTTCTTGATCCAATTAGCGTTCCAATTGCTATTGGTGCTGCGACTGCTGGATTAATAGTTCCGTTAAAGAAATATATTAATGCACTAGCTGTTGCAGTAACTCCCATCATAAAGTTACTTGTTGCAGTACTTACTTTTATCGGAAGTTTCATATAAGTATCTAAAGCAACAACTTTAAATGCTCCACTACCAATTCCAAGTAATCCACTAGCAAATCCAGCTCCAAACATTACTAATGAACCTTGTGGTACATTCGTAACATTATAGTCAATCGTTTTGTCTATTGCTTTATCATAATATGATGAATTAAGTTTATATTTCTCAGCATATTTGTCATTTTTGACTATTTCTTCTTTTTTTACTTTAGTTATTAATCCTGTTTTTTTCAACATACCATAAAAAGAATTCAATAATATTAACGAAAAGAAGATATATAATAATTTAGATGAGAATACTCCAGCCATCAGCGCTCCTACTACACCTCCTGCTGTAGTAAATACTTCTAAAAGCATACCTACTCGCATGTTACTAACATGATCTTTTACAAATGCTATTGCTGAACCACTACTTGTTGCGATAACTGCGACAATACTTGCTCCAATAGCATATTTAATATCAAATCCAAATAGTATTGTTAATGCAGGTGTGATAATAATTCCACCACCTAACCCTACTAAAGAGCCTAAGAAACCTGCAAAAACTGCTATCAACATAAATTGTAATATTTCTACCATTGTTTCTCCTTTTAATCTTTAGAGTACATTACTAGTACATTATTACTAACTTCTAATTTAATTTCCTCATTACTTTTAAATTCGTTACTAGTAGCGTTAGGGCGATTTAATGTCAGCATTAGATTTTTTACTTCATATTTAGAATTTTTTATTGTCATTAAAGTATCTTCATAAATAGGTACTATTGAGAAATACTTATATCCTTCTATGCTTTCAAAGATATTCAGACCTTTTCTAGCTACTGTAATAATATTATTATCATCTATTATTCTAATTTTAATGTGTTGATATTTCTTATTATTAAGTAAAAGTATGTTACCAAAAAAGTGATCAAGTCTTCTTCCAGTAGCTCCGTAAATATCTATTACTTCAACCTCTTCAAATAATTCTAAAATATGTTCTAATGCAAATTCTGCATCTGTTAAATCTTCACTACTTTTCACTTTAAAGTACTTAGATTTTTCTTCAACTTCCTTTCTTTGTTCAAGTGTTATTGAATCAAAATCCCCGCAACTTAATATTGGATTAATTCCATTATTAAGCAAGTACAACGCGCCTTTATCTACTCCACACCATAAGTTAGAAGAAGGGAATTCCTTTGGAAATACTCCACCTAACATTATGTTTATTTTTTTCATATTCATTATTTTAACAACTCACCTAATGTATTTTCTTTATTGCTTGCTCCAAATAAGAACGAACCACAAACTAATAAGTCTGCACCTCTATCTCGACAATCTTTTGATGTTTCTGTATTTATTCCACCATCTACTTCTATTAAGAAGTTATAACTTTTTTCTTCTCTAAGTTTTGCTAGTTCTTCGATTTTTTCTAACATCTCAGGAATGAATTTTTGTCCACCGAATCCTGGATTTACAGTCATAATTAAAACATAATCCAATTTTGGCAATAGGTATTTAATACTCTCTATTGGTGTTTGAGGGTTTAGTACAATACCAGCTTTTTTACCCTTGTTTTTAATTACTTGAATAACTCTATCTGCATGATTAGTAGCTTCGATGTGGAAAGATACCATATCACAACCTACGTTACAAAATTGTTCAACGTAATTTTCTGGATTTGCAATCATAAGATGACAATCAAAAACTTTATCTGTTTTAGGGCGGATTGATTCAATTATTGGGAATCCAAATGAAATATTTGGAACAAAGTTTCCATCCATTACATCGATGTGAAACATATCAATACCAATACTTTCTAATTCTTTAATATCTCTTTCTAAGTTAGCAAAGTCTGCTGATAAAATTGAAGGTAATATTTTCTTCATCTTATCTCTCCTTTATATATTTTCTCTTTTGATTTTGTTTTTCCGTAAATAACACTTTGTAGTCTTCATAACGACTTTCTAATATTTCTTTACTTTCTACCGCTTCTTTGACTCCACATTGAACCTCTTCCATGTGATTACACGGTTTGAACTTACAATCATAATCGTTGAACTCTCTAAATAGATATTGCAAATCTTCTTTTTCAATAAATGTAATATCAAGTGAAGAGAATCCTGGAGTATCTGCAATATAGAAATCATCGATTTGATAAAATTCCGTATGTCTCGTAGTATGACGTCCACGGCCTAGATGTTTAGAAATTTCTCCAGTTTCAATATCTAAATGTTCTGCAAGCTTATTAATAAACGTCGACTTTCCTGCTCCAGATTGTCCTGAAATAGCTACATACTTCTTCGAAATGACTTCTTTTAATTTTTCAATATCCTCATCTGAGTTTGTAAATACTTGATATCCTATTTCATAGTAATAGTTCATTATTTCTTTCATTTTATTAAGCTCTTCGTCACTTAATAAATCAAGTTTTGTAAAGACAATAATGATATCTACATTACTATTTTCATTTAAACAAATCGTCTTATTCAGTAACTTACTAGAAAACTCAGGATCTTTTACAGATACTACAATTATACTGTAATCTATATTTGCTACCTTAGGTCGTAGTAACTCATTTTTTCTTTCTAATATTTCTACAACATACCCTGTATTATTATCACTTAATTGAATTTTTACATCATCTCCAACTAACGGCGTGATGTTTTCATTTCTGAAGTTTCCTCTTGCTCGACAAGTAATCAACTCTCCAGAACAGTCTACATAATAAAATCCACTAAGTGCTTTTAAAATTTTTCCTTCTTTAGTCATGGTCCTCCTTTACCTTTACGGTATTTTTACTAACTACTTATTTAGTTTTTCTTTTATCTCTTCTTTAGTTTTTTCCGCTAATCTTAACATTTCAATAGAGTGTTCTTCTGAAAGTTTTGTCATAGTATCACCTGATACCATTCTTGCTACCTCTGCAATCTTTTGTTCTTCAGTCAACTCTCTAATAACAGTTAATGTTCTCTTATCAATGATTTCTTTACTAATTAATAAGTTAGTATCTGCCAAGGCTGTTGTTTGAGGTAAGTGCGAAATACATAATACTTGTGATCCTACTCCTAGTTGATACATTTTTTCAGCCATTCGTTGCGATACTCTTCCACTTACTCCAGTATCGATTTCATCAAAGATAATTGAAGTAGCTTCTATACTTCTTGAGAAGATTATTTTTAGTGCTAACATCACCCTAGAAAGTTCTCCACCTGAGGCTACTTTAGATAATGATTTTAAAGGTTCTCCTAAGTTTGCGCTAATCAGAATCTTAACATCATCTTTTCCTGTTGATGAGAATTCTTTTTCTTTAAAGTCAACTTTAATTGTACTTTTTTCCATATATAAAAATTTCAACTCATCTTGGATAAGTTTTTCTAATTTTAAAGCTGTATCTTTTCTTAAAGAACTTAACTCTTCAGCTAAAACTGTTACTTCTTCTTCAATCTTCTTACTTTCTTCTAGATAATTTTCGAAGTTTTCTTCATAATTTTCTAACTCATCTAATTCTTCTTTTATAGTTTCTGTGAAAACTATTAACTCATTTAATGGTTTTGAATATTTTTTTTCTAAAGTTTTTATCTTATCTAATCTATAGATTAATCTATCTAATTTTTCTTCATCATATTCGATAACATCAGTATAACTAGATACTTCATATTTCAAATCGTCTAAGATATAGTATAAATTTGTAATTTCTTCATACTTTTCTTCAAAGTTTGAGTTATATCTAGTTAACTCTCCCAGATTAGATCTAATTTCTGCTAGTTTAGAAATAACTCCGTATTCTCCATCGATTCCTTCAGTAATACTATGAGCAAGGTTATTTACCTTCTCAAAGTTTTCCAGATAGTCAATATCTTTTTCAAGTTCTAAGTCTTCATCTTTTTTTAGTTTCATCTGACTTAATTCTTTATATTGGAATTTCAAGAAATCTACTTTTTGAAGAACATCACTCTCTTGTTGTTTTAAGTTATCAATTTTTTCTTTTATTATCTGATATTCTTTATACTTTTCTTTGTATTTTATATACACAGGTTGTATTTTTTCTTTATTGAATGAATCAACTAAATTAAGATGATTTTTCTCTACTAATAAAACTTGATTATCATGTTGTTCATGGATATCTAATAAATGAGCAGCTACTTTTTTTAATGTCGATAGGTTAACTATAGTTCCATTTATTCTACAGACACTCTTTCCACTACTATAAATGTCACGACGAACTACTATTACCTCATCTTCTAGATCTAAGTCTAATTCATTAAAAATTTCCTTAACTTCCTTACTTTTTGGAAAATCAAATACTCCTTCTACACTAGCCTTATCTTCACCATAACGTATATACGAAGTCGAAGTTCTTTGCCCAGATAGTTGTGATATTGCCGCTAGAATCATTGATTTCCCAGCACCAGTTTCTCCACTTAAGACAGTTAAACCATTTTTAAGTTCTATAGTTGCTTTTTCAATTATTCCAAATTGCTTAATATTTAACTGAATTAACATTGGCTCCTCCTCTATTTAAAGTGATTATGAGCATTGTTTACGATATGCTCGATATTTATATTTTTATTTTCTACTTCTTTATTTGCATTGTATTTTAATGTCATTAGGAATTCGATATTCCCTTCTCCTCCTGTTATTGGAGAATATGATAGATTCGTCATACTAAAACCAACACTATTTGCTAAAAGCAATACCTTTTCTACTACTTCAAGTTGAACTTTTTTATCTCGAACTATTCCGCCTTTTCCTACCTTATCTTTTCCAGCTTCGAACTGTGGTTTTACAAGAGCACAAACTTCTCCACCATCTTTTATAATTTCAGCAAGATTTGGTAGTATTAATGACAATGAAATAAATGAAACATCGATAGATGCTATATCTATATCATAGACATCAAAGTCTTCTTTTACTGAATGTCTGAAGTTAGTTTGTTCCATTACTTTTACGCGTTCATCATTACGTAATTTCCAAACAAGTTGATTTGTTCCAACATCTAATGCATAGACAAACTTCGCGCCGTTTTGTAAAGCACAGTCCGTAAATCCACCAGTTGAAGAACCAATATCAATCATTACCTTATCTTTAACATCAAAATTTAGTTCGTTGATTGCTTTTTCTAATTTAAGCCCCCCGCGACTCACATAAGGCATCTGCTTACCTTTAATTCTAAGTTCAGCAGTTGATTCAACCTTTTCACCTGCTTTGTCGATTCTTATATTATCATTATAAACAATACCAGCCATTATTGCTCGTTTTGCTTTTTCACGTGATTCGAATAATCCTTGACTTACACAAAGGACATCAGCTCTTTCTTTTGCCATAATTACCTCTTTTTTATTTACTAAGTGTGCTATTAAAAATTTTTTAAAAAATATACACAGTCTTTTATTAATTTTACCATATTAATAACATTTTAGCTATGAGAATAGCAATGTTTATATATTATTTCCAAGAGAATCCAAAAAACTACAAAATAATATTACGTGATTTTAATTTAAATAAATATTTATCACAGATAGGATAAAAGGGGCTGACCCAAAAAGTCCTAAAATTTAACAAAGTTCATATGAGAACTCATAGACGCAGTGATTTATTGATATCTAATAAACTGTGCGGGGGGGACTCAACAAAATCGGTTTCTACGAAATCACGATTTTTGAGTCACTCCCACAAGCGAAGTATCAAGTATGTTAGATGCATATAAATAAGAAACGTCTTACTAAAAGTAAGATTTTAGGATAAAGTAGAAATATCTGAAGATTTAAAACAGTTTCTCTTCCAGTTTCAAAAGAAAAAGTAGAAAATAATCTAGTGTTATTATTATATTAAATACAAAGAGAAATACTCAAAAGTAACAAATAGTCTATTAGACGTTAGAAATTGTCTATTTACATATTATCTATTCCAAAAATTAATAAGAAGGAGTATTTATACAACAAATATAATAGAAAATTATAATAAACATTTAAAAAAAGGGATAAAGAAAAAAGAACAATTCCCTAATGAACAATCTCTAAACAGATATGTTTGTGTATCAGCATGTGAATATAACGTAAAATATGTAGGTATATCGCACTATGGCTTTAGTATGGCGAAAGAAGAATTAGAGAATATGATAGAAGAAATATATATACTAGCTTTTATTCCCTTCTAGAGTTTAGATTTTTCTATGATTTTGTCAAGAATGAAAATGATAAAATAAGAATGTACAGTTTTGACAAAATCTCTTGAAAATTCTTATTAAACTCTAAGGAATAAAAGCCATAAGAACTAATAAAATTATAAATAGTTAACTTTATTTAAAGCATCAGATTGTGTTTACACAAAAATCTTGACACTGCCAATAATATCAAACTTAAAGAAAATAAGAAAAAATCTAAGCAACAAAATGCGGCTCATCAAAAAATCGGACTGATGGAAAAAATCAGTCCGATTAAATTATATAC
>NZ_CAURJN010000040.1:0-16203 GCF_963525165.1 uncultured Gemella sp. | reverse complement strand
AAAATGACAGTAGAGTTAGTTGTAACACCGAAAAGTATTGATCATATTTATGAACTGATAAATGTAGGAGCTGATAGTTTCGTTATTGGTGAAGAAAAATATGGATTACGTCTTGCTGGTGAGTTTAAGAGAGACGAATTAAAAAAAGCTATTGAGATTATACACCAAGCAGGTAAAAAAGCATATGTTAGTGTAAATGCAATATTCCATAATGAGCATATAGATGACCTAGTTGATTATTTACATTATTTATCAACACTAAATGTAGATGCTCTAATATATGGAGAACCAACAATTATAACAATTTTAAGAGAAGAAAATCTTGATTTTAAACTTCAATGGGATCCGCATACTTTAGCTACGAATTCTTTCTCATGTAATTATTGGGGGAAACGTGGAGCATATAGAACGTGTCTATCAAAAGAATTAACTATTGATGAAATTCTTGAAATTACTGGAAAAAGTGAATATGAGATTGAAGTACAAGTTCAAGGGATGCTTTGTATGTTCCAATCTGTAAGAAAACTGGTGGATAACTATTTTATGTATAGTGGTAAAGAAAAGTATATTGAAGAATATAGTAATTCTAAGAAACTATTCCTATACAGTCAAGATAGAAATGAACGCTATCCAATTTTTGAGGATTCGAATGGGACACACATCATGAGTGCAAATGATATCTGTGCGATAGAGGAATTAGATCGTCTAATCGAAGCAGGGGTAACTGCATTTAAGATTGAAGGTGTTTTAAAAGATGGAGATTACATCACAGAGGTTGTAACTATTTATCGTGATGCTATTGATCTTTATTATGAAGATAAAGAGGCATACGAAGATGAAAAACAAGATTTCTATAACGATATAGAAAGAATTAAACCAAAATACAGAGAAGTAGACTTAGGGTTCTTCTATAAGAAAACTATGTACTAGTATATTCTTGAATTTTATAAAAGGGTAAGGTTTCCTATATAAAACCTAATAAAAAAGACAAGGAGGATGGGTCATACTTGAATGTGACCTTAACTTATGGCGATACCAAATATTTCAGAAATTAGAGACGGTAAGAGAGTAATAACGAAAAAACCAGAATTACTGCTTCCAGCAGGGAATTTAGAAAAATTAAAAATAGCTATTCATTACGGAGCAGATGCTGTGTTCTTAGGAGGGCAGGAGTTTGGGCTTCGTAGTAATGCGGACAACTTTACAATTGAAGAGATTAAAGAAGGTTGTGAATTTGCAGCAAAATATGGAGCTGATATTTATGTTACAGCGAACATTATTGCACACGATGAGAATTTTGAAGGATTAGATGAATTCTTAATGGCACTTCAAGATGCAGGAGTAAGAGGAATTATCGTAGCGGATCCATATATCATTGAAAGATGTAAAACTGTAGCTCCAAAAGTAGAGGTACATATCAGTACACAACAATCAATCTCAAACTATAAGGAAGTTAGATATTGGGAAAGCGAAGGAGTGCACCGCGTAGTATTAGCTCGTGAAACAGGATATGAAGAAATTAAAGAAATTCGTGAAAAAACAGATGTTGAGATTGAGATGTTTGTTCATGGTGCAATGTGTATAGCATATTCTGGACGTTGTACATTAAGTAATTACATGACAGCTCGTGATAGTAACCGTGGAGGTTGTTGTCAATCGTGTCGTTGGAATTATGATCTTTATGAAGAAGGAACTGATGAAGATACTAAATTATTCGATGAAGGTGCAAATCCTTATGCGATGAGCCCTAAAGATTTAACATTAATTGAAGCAGTACCAGAAATTATTGAATTAGGTATTGATTCACTGAAAGTTGAAGGACGTATGAAATCTATTCACTATGTAGCAACAGTTGCAAGTGTATATAGAAAACTAATTGATGATTATTGTGCTGATCCAGATAACTTCGAAATGACACCAGAATATAAATTAGAATTATATAAATGTGCTAACCGTGATACTGCAATGTCATTCTTCTATGAAATACCTAAGTATTCTGAACAAATGTTTGGAAATGAAGGTGGGAAGAAAACTAACTATGATTTCGTAGGACAAGTACTTCATTATGATGAAGAAACTCAAATTGCAACAATTCAACAACGTAATTTCTTTAAAACAGGTCAAGAAGTTGAGTTTTTTGGACCAGAGATCGATACATTTAGACAAGTTATCGGAGAAATTTATGATGAAGATGGTGAATTACTAGATGCAGCAAGACATCCACTTCAAATTATTAGAACAAAATTAGACTCTAGAGTATTTAAAAGCAATATGATGCGAAAGGAAATGGGACGCTAATGGCTACAAAACGACCAAAAATTATCGGTATTGTTGGAGGAAGCGGTAGTGGTAAAACAACCGTTACAAAAAGAATTATAGACGAGTTAACTCAAGATAAAGTGGCTTTAATAGAGCAAGACTATTATTATAAAGATCAAAGCCATATGACAATGGATGAGAGAGTTAAAACGAATTACGATCATCCAAGTGCTTTTGATAATGAGTTACTTTACAATCATTTATTAGAGTTAATCGATGGAAAAGCTGTTGAATTACCTGTATATGATTATGTAAATCATACTCGTAGTAAAGAACAAAAACATCAAGAACCTAAAGATGTAATTATTATTGAGGGGATGTTTGGTCTTTATTCAGAAAAACTACGTGAACTAATGGATATTAAAATTTTCGTTGATACACCAAGCGATCTGCGTATTTTAAGAAGACTACTACGTGATATTAATGAGCGTGGAAGAACTGTAGAATCAGTAATTAATCAGTATTTAGTGTCAGTTAGACCAATGCATGAAAAATATATTAAACCGACTAAGCAATATGCGGATATTATTGTTCCTGATGGCGGATATAACGATATAGCGATTGATATTTTAATAACAAAAATCAAATCGCTACTAGCAAAATAATAAAAAAAACGATATAATATAGAGTAGACTAAAAAAAGGAGTATCACTATGGCTTTAGAAGAAAAATTAGAATATCAAATGACCCAAGAAGGTTATGACAAACTTGTTGAAGAATTAGAACATTATAAAAAAGTAAAACGTCCAGAAGTAATTGAAAAAATTAAAATTGCACGTAGTTTCGGGGACTTATCTGAGAACTCTGAGTACGATGCAGCAAAAGATGAGCAAGGACATATCGAACGTAAAATTCTAGAAATGGAACAAATGATTCGTTATGCTGTTATTATTGAATTAGATGACAAATCAAGTTTAATTCGTCTTGGTAATACTGTAACTTATCAAGAATTACCAGATGGTTTAACAGAAACATACAAAATTGTAGGTAGTGCAGAAGCTAACCCATTTGAATTTAAGATTTCAAATGAATCTCCTGTAGCACAAGCTTTATTAGGAAAAGAAGTAGGAGATGTTGTAAAAGTTTCGTTACCAACAGGTCCAGAAGATTCAATGGACATTAAAATTTTAGCGGTAGAATAGTATTATGATAGCATTAATCGGTGCAATGCCAGAAGAAGTGGCTATAATAAAAGAAAAAATAGAAAATTTACAAGAGAAAAAAATAGCACATGTAACGTTTTATGAAGGTAAATATGAAGAGCGCGATATTGTTCTTATGTTAAGTTTACCAGGGAAGGTGAATGCTGCTATTGCTACAACTCTATTATTAGATCACTATAAACCAGAATATGTGATTAATATTGGTACATGTGGTGCCTTACAAGGTGATATGGAAATTGGGGACATGATCGTTGCTACAGAAGTTAGACATTTTGATGTTGATGCAACAGAGTTTGGCTATGAAATTGGTCAAGTACCGCAAATGCCAGCAGCGTATAAGAATGATGAAGAATTGCAAAAACTAGCTTCAGAGATAAGTTTACCAGACCATAATATTCATTTTGGTTTAGTGGGTACATCAGACTCATTTATCTCTAATAAAGAGTTGAAAAAAGGAATATTGAAAAACTTTCCTGATATGCAAGTAGTTGAAATGGAAGCGGCAGCGATTGCACAAACTTGTTACCAATTTGGAACAAAATTTATAGTTTGCCGTAGTGTAAGTGATAAAGCAGAAGAAGGAACTCGAGTTACTTTTGATGAATTCTTACAAATAGCTGCAGTAAACTCATCTGTATTAACTACTGAGCTAATAAAAAAACTATAAAATTAATTATTAAATCAGCAAAGGAAGGCAGAAGCTTTTCTTTGCTGTAATATTTGGGAGTGACTCGAAAAATCGTGATTTAGAAGAAATCATTTTATTGAGTCACACTCACAAATGTTTATCTGATAGCTAAAAAGCTTTTATGAAGAAAAATTAGATATCCATAAACGACTATGACTATGAATTCTTACATGAAAATTTTTAAAATTTAGGACTTTTGGATCAACCCCATATTGTTAAAAGTTTATGTAATTAATTGTATTGAAAAAAATGTTATAAAATGTTAAGATAGAGTAGATAAATATTATTTAAGGAAAAGAAAAATGAAAAATATTACAGAAAGAAGATCTTTCAATTATTTGAAGAACATGATTCAGATAAGTTTAGGATTATTGATATTTTATTTAATTTTTTCCTATTTTAAAAAAGAGATTGTTAGTCTAGATTTTAAAAAAATACATTATCTTACCCTAGCTATAGGTGAGATCAAGTTTTTAGTAGTGTTATTATTTGGTTTGTTAGGTATAAGTATTTTATGCTTATATGACTATTTCGTGCTAAAAGCCATTAATTTAACAAAAAATATGTCTTCATTCCGTATTTTTAAAATTAGTTTTATGACTAACACATTAAATATGGTCTTAGGTTTTGGTGGCTTTATTGGTGCCGGACTTAGATATTATATGTATAAACCATATACAAAAAATGGAAAAACATTGGTTACTGCAATAGGGATGATTCTTATTTCTATGCTTTCTGGAATCAGTCTATTGTCAATTTTTGTAGTACTAAATGTCTTTCCAGGACAAGCGTTATATGCTAATAATAAAATCTTTTATTATTCATTAATATTGATGTCTTTATTTTTACCATTGTATCTATTTTTTAATTTGAGAAAACCAAGAATTAGAACGGATAGATACTTAAGTGTTAAATTGACTGTGATTTCTTTTTTAGAATGGGTATTTGCAGCCCTTATTATTCTTATGATTCTTTATTTTTATACGGGAGATTTAGTAGCAGATAAGGAATTACAGATTATGGGAGTCATAATAGTAGCTTCAATAGTTGGACTACTGACTATGATTCCGGGAGGACTAGGTACATTTGATACTTTGGTTCTTATAGGGCTTAAAAACTTAGGGATAAATCCAGAAATTATAGGTGCAACAATTGTAATATATAGATTATCATATTATGTTGTTCCGTTCTCTATTGGATGTTTCATGTTCCTAAGTGAGGGGATTAGAATGATAAAAGATAAATTTAAGAGAGGAGAAAAGTTATGATTACAACGGTAATTTATGCGATAGTTGCCTATTTTATTGGAAATGTAATGGGTGGAAAATTATTAGAGAAGATTTATAAAGAAGAATTTACTAATAAAGGCTCTGGCAACGTTGGGGCAAGAAATGCAGGGCGAGTTTTAGGTCCGAGATCATTTTTATTTGTTTTAGCGGTAGATTTTTTCAAAGGATTTTTTGTAGTTATATTATTGAAAATATTAGATGTTGATCCAAAAATTATATATGTTTGTATAGTATTAGTGTTATTAGGTCATATAAAACCTATTATCTTTAAGTTTAAAGGTGGTAAAGGGGTTGCGACATTCTTTGGTTGTTTAGCAGCATTATCATTAAATTTATTCTTAATCTTAATACTTTGTACATTAGTTATAGCTATTATTGTAAAAAGTTTAACAATTGGATTTTACTCTAGTCTTCCATTTGTAACGTATATAAACTATGTAGAAAATCCATCATTCATAATACTAGGAATTTTTATACTAGCAGTTTTATTAATAAGTGTAGTAGCTGTAAAAGATATAGAAGATTCATTTAATAAATATTTTAGTACAAGAAAAATTAAGAAATCAGTTCGATAGTGAGCTGATTTCTTTTTTGTTATTTAGAATTGTTTTTTCGTAGTTCTTTTCTCATAAGTAGAGTACGTTTGATATGAATTACTCCAGTTAATAGCAGTAAAGCTACAGAAATTGCACATGCAATATAGGTATATTCTACTCTTTTAATTTTACTGACAAAGCCAAGTGAAGATGTTGAGTATAGTGTTAGTACTGCTACAGTGTACATAGTAAATTCATACTTTAATAGATTCAAAACTTTATTTGTTTTTATTAATAATTTATTTTTTTCTTGATAATATCTTACAAAGATCACATAGACACATATCGGAATAGTTAAGTAGAAATAGATGATGTTTCTTGTATAAAAAAATGTCGAAATCAGTATGATTAAAATAGGAAAAGTGATAATTAAGTATTTGTTATATTTCATATAAAACCCTCCTTTTTTATATGAAAAGTAATATATAAAAAAATACAAAAGTAGAATTAACTAAGTTTTAAGTTCTTTATTTCAGTTTCATTATAACATAAAAAAATACAAGTAGGATAATATTATATATCATATTTTTATATAATTTTATTCTAAGAGAGATTTTCTTTTATAGCTGATGAAATAGTTATTAGTGAATAATTTATAAAATGGGAGTGACTCAAAAATCGTGATTTCAAAGAAATCGATTTTGTCGAGTCACACTCGCACAGTTTATTAGATATCTAAAAAGCTTTTATAAAGCTAATTTAGATATCAATAAACCACTGCGTCTATGAATTTTTATGTGAACTTTGTTAAATTTTAGGACTTTTGGGTCAGCCTCAAAGTAGTATTTCTACCTATATTTAATTTCAATTCAAATCCAATTTCATTACGATTTAAGAATTTGTAAATCGTAATAGTTACTTAAGACGAGAATCTATTGACTTGTTATATAAAACATATTAAAATTTAACTATAGAATAATTAATTAAATAATACGGAGGCGATTAATATGAGCAAATGTGAATGTGAACACCACTGTCATTGTCATGATGCAGTAGAAGATTGTAAATGTGGAAACTGTGTTGAAGGAACATGTGAGTGTAAAGAAGGTTGTGCATGTGGGTGCCATAACGCAAAAGAAGATTGTGAATGTGGAAACTGCAAAACTGGAGATTGTCACTGCGATAAACACGTTGCATAATTATTTTTCATAATAAAAAAGAGATTTGGAATTATACCAAATCTCTTTTTTTATCTAATAATTATCTAAGTGTAATTAGAAGGTTTAATACTCCTGCAAGAACAAGAAGTATGACACTCCATTTAATTGTTTTAGCAAAGATTTCGCTATCTTTGTTAACTAGACCAACGGCTGCTGCTGCAACTGCGATAGATTGAGGAGAAATCATTTTAGCGATGGCTCCACCCATGATGTTAGCAGCTACAAGTAATGAAGGATCAATTCCAATTTGAGATGCAGTTACTGATTGTAATCCAGCGAATAATGCTCCACTATTAACAACAGATCCTGTTAAGAACACCCCGATCCATCCTAAGATTGGAGAGAATAATGGGAAGATTTTACCAGTGTTAGCAAATGCTAATCCTAATGTTGATGACATTCCTGAATATGTTGAAATGTAAGCAAATGCAAGTACTGAACAGATTGTTAAGATTGGTCCCCATAATTCAACAGCAGTTTCTCTAATAGTAGAAATAACGATACGGCTGTTAACTCTAAAAATAATAATTGTTAGGATTCCTGCAAGTAAAATCGCTGTTGTAGTTGAAGTAAATGGAGCAAAACTAAATACTGCTTTAATTGGAGTAGGTTGTTTTGCGATAGGAGCAACACGTGCAACTGTACCATCAATGTAGTATGGGAAGTTGAAAATTAGTGAGTTTAAAGCTCCTGCTGCTTGACCTGTTTTAGGATTTGCAGCTTGGATTAATTGTTTGAAGAATCCAGTGTTTAGTAAAGTAATGAATAGAGTTAAAAGAATGAACGGTGTCCATGCTCTAACAACTTCTTTACCAGTTAGAACTTCTTTATCATTAGCAACTTCTTTAGTTCCAGCAGTAAGTTGTTGTTTTGGTTGCCAGAATCTTAAGAATATGATTAAGGCAAGTAAACTCACAATAGCTGAAGAAACGTTAACAAGTTCTGGCCCTACGAAGTTTAAGAAGATGAATTGAGTAATAGCAAATCCACCACCAGAAACTAAAATTGCAGGGAATGTTTCTTTGATACCTTTGAAACCATCTACCATAAATACGATAAGGAATGCAATAATAACAGTAACAAGACATAAGATTAATGATGTGTTTTTACCAAGAGTTAATGCATCTAGATCTGTTAAAGTAGCTGGAACTGTTACTGGGATACCCATTGCTCCATATGCACCACCAGCGATGTTAGCAACTAAACAAATTGCAGCAGATTGTAATGGTTTGAAACCTAAACCTACTAAAATTGCAGCTGTAATAGCAACTGGAGCACCAAATCCTGCAGCACCTTCTAAGAAAGCGTTGAATGAGAATGCAATTAAAAGAACTTGAATTCTTTTATCTGGTGAAATAGATGAGATACTTTGTTTCATTACATCGAAGAGTCCCATTTTAACTGTTAATTTGTATAAGAAGATTGCAGCAAGTACAATACTAGCAACAGGCCATAAACCTGAAACGATACCTTGTTCTGCAGCTCCAGCAATTTTATCTACAGGCATCTTATAACATACAGCAGCTACGATTGCTGCACTAAGAATACTTAAACCTCCGGCTGTATAACCTTTTAGTTTAAAAACTACTAATGAAATTAAAAATATGACTATAGGAAGAGCAGCTACACCAGCAGATAACCAAATATTACCCATTGGATTATACTGTTGTTCCCAAATAGTATTAAGAATCATTATAATTCCTCCTAAAATTGAAAATTTGTATAAAATAAATTATAAATAAAAAACTGTACTAATGCAAGCTATTTGCTCGAATTTTTTAAATTATTTTAAATGTAAGTGGTTAACATAGTAGTAAAAAATTGATTAATTAAGTTTGATTTCCTATAAGATATCCCATTTATTTAAGCTAAAGTAAACGTTTTACAGAGTGATAGTATTATGCTGTATAAAAATATTAATAAAACAAATATATTATTGAAAGATGATATGGGAATCTAAATGCTTACTAATTATTCAATAGCTGTATTTATAGAATTTCTATTTACATTCAATATGAACTAAGATAAGAAATACAGATAGAATATAGTTGCGATAAATGTAGTTATTTACCTGTACAAGTACAGGTAAAAATTATGTCAACAAAAATCATAGAAATATTACCGAGATAAATATTATTACTTAATTGAGTTTATAGATTTGACATTTTTCTCAAAAAATAGTATATTAATAGTGTAATATATGATTAATAAATAATTTATATACATTTAATAAATATATATACAAACTTTGGAGGTTATTATGGTAAAAACATCAAAAGATTTAACTAAACAAGAGCATTTAGAAATGTACGAACTAATGCAGCTTATTAGAGATTTTGATATGGAGTTGAGTAAACTATACTCTCGTGGTTTAGTTCACGGTATGACTCACTATTCAGTAGGAGAAGAAGCAGCAAACGTTGGTGCTATTTATCCGTTAAGAAAAGAAGACTTAATGTTTTCTAATCACCGTGGTCACGGTCAAACAATTGCAAAAGGAATTGAAATTGATCGTATGATGGCTGAAATCTTAGGTAAAGAAACAGGTCAATGTAAAGGTCGTGGGGGAAGTATGCACATTTACGACCTAGAACACGGAAACATGGGATGTAACGGTATCGTTGGAGGAGGACACGGTTTAAGTACAGGTGCCGCTTTAGCTCAAAAAATGAAAAAAACAGGTAACATTGTTATTTGTTGTATGGGTGACGGAGCTACTAACGAAGGAAGTTTCCACGAATGTTTAAACATGGCATCTAACTGGGATTTACCACTTATTTTCTACGTAATTAACAATAAATATGGTATCTCAATGGCGCAAGAAAGATGTATGCGTGTTAAAGAAATTACTGAACGTGCAGCTTCATACAGAATCAAAGGTATTCACGTAGCTGATGGAAATGACGTTTTAGCTGTATATGATGCAATGCAAGAAGCTATCGAACACACTAGAAGTGGCAAAGGTCCTGTTTTAGTAGAAGCAGTATCATACAGATGGTTCGGACACTCTGCATCAGACGCTGGTAAATATCGTAGTCGTGAAGAAGTAGCTGAATGGAAACTTAAAGATCCTAACGTAAAATATAAAAATTACTTATTAGAAAATGGAATTGCTACAGAAGAAGAATTAAAAGAAATCGAAGATAGATCAAAAGCTACTATCGATGACGCTGTAGAATTTGCTAAAGAATCACCATTTGCTGATGGTGCAATTGCATTCCAAGATAACTACGCTGACTAATATTTTAGTTTTGAATAATTTAAATAATATTTTATAATATAGGAGATTAATAGTTATGACTAAAGAAACAAAAATTATGACGGTTCGTGAAGCCATAAAAGAAGCTATGACTCACGAAATGCGTGAAGATGAAAATGTATTTTTAATGGGTGAAGATGTTGGTATCTTCGGAGGAGACTTCGGTACTACAGTTGGTATGTTAGAAGAATTTGGACCTGAACGTATTATTGATACGCCAATCAGTGAAGCTGCAATCTGTGGTTCTGCTGCTGGTGCTGCATCAGTAGGTATGCGTCCAATCGTTGACGTAACATTTATGGACTTCGTAACAATTGGTATGGATGCAATCGTTAACCAAGCAGCACCAATGCGTTATATGCTTGGAGGAGATGTTCAAGTACCTGTTACATATCGTTGTGCATCAGGATCTGGTACTGGAGCTGCAGCTCAACACTGTAAAGCGTTAGAAGCATGGTTCTGTCACATTCCTGGTCTTAAAGTAGTAGCACCAGGAACAGCTGGAGACGTATATTCAATCTTAAGAGCTGCAATCAGAGATAATAACCCAGTTATCTACATTGAACCAAAAGCGTTATTCGGACGTAAAGGTGAAGTAGAAGTAGGTAAAATTGGTGTAATCGGTAAAGGTGATATTAAAGTTGAAGGTACTGATGTAACATTAGTTTGTTGGGGAAGATTATTAGAACGTAGCTTAAAAGCTGCTGAAGAACTTAAAGAAGAAGGAATTTCAGTAGAAGTTCTTGACCCAATTACTTTAGTGCCATTAGACACAGAATTAATTGTTGAATCAGTTAAGAAAACTGGAAAACTAGTGATTTGTCACGACTCATTCAAAACTGGTGGATTTGGAGGAGAAATCGCAGCACGTATCGCAGAAAGTGATGCATTTGATTTCTTAGATAGCCCAATTTACCGTGTTGCTGGTGCTGACACACACATTCCATCAGCTAAAAACTTAGAAAAATTAGTAGTACCTGATGTAGAAGACATCAAAGAAACTATTAGAAAAGCTGTAAACAAAAAATAAAAATTTAGTTAGTGAAGGATGTGAATAGAATATGGCAGTAGAGGTAATAATGCCAAAAGCCGGTAGTGAAATGGAAGAAGGCGAAATCGTACAATGGTTTAAGCAAGAAGGTGACGAAGTAAAAGAAGGTGATATTTTACTTGAAATCGTAACAGATAAAGTAAATATGGAAGTAGAAGCTGAGGCAAGCGGAACTTTATTAAAAATTGTTCACCCAGCTGGATCAGTTGTACCAGTAGTTCAAACTATCGCATGGATTGGACAACCTGGAGAAGCTGTACCTGGAGCTGGATCAGGACCTGCGGCTGCAGCAGCACCAGCTGAAGAAGCTGTTGTTGAAGCTAAAGTTGAAGCAGCTCCTGCTCAAGAAGTAGAAGTGTTCGACAACTCTGGACTTCGTGCTACACCAGCAGCTAGAGCGTATGCTCGTGAAAATGGAATCGACTTATCTCAAGTAAAAGGTACTGGAGCTAAAGGTCGTGTTCATAAAGAAGATGTAGTTGATTATAAACTAAATGCAAAAGCTAAAATGTCTCCACTTGCTGCACGTATTGCAGAAGTTGAAGGAATTAATACTGATGGTATTGTTGGAACAGGACCTAAAGGTAAGATTATGAAAGAAGACGTTCTTGCTGTTCTAAATGGAGCTGCAAGTGAAGCTGCTGCAAGTGCTGAAGTTGCTGCACCAGCAAGCGCTAAATCTGCTAAAGCACCAAATGAAAATCAATGGGGTGTTGTTGAAACTGTACCAATGTCACCAATGCGTAAAGTTATTTCTAAACGTATGAGTGAATCTTACTTCAGTGCACCAACATTTGTAGTAAATGTTGAAGTTGATATGACTGAATTACTAGCATTACGTAAAAAAGTTGTTGATGCAATCATTGAAGAAACAGGTAAAAAAGCAACAGTTACAGACTTTATTTCATTAGCGGTAATTAAATCATTAATGAAACACCCATATGTAAATGCTTCTTTATCAGGTGATGAAAAAGAAATGTACTTACACCACTATGTAAACTTATCAATCGCTGTTGGTATGGATAGTGGATTAGTAGTACCTGTAATTAAAGGTGCTGATAAGATGAGCCTTAAAGAACTTGTAGTAGCTTCTAAAGAAATTACAACAAAAGCTCTTGCTGGTAAATTAAAACCAGATGAAATGGCAGATTCTACGTTTACAATTAGTAACTTAGGTATGTATGGAGTTAAAAGCTTTGTACCAATCATTAACCAACCAAATACAGCTATTTTAGGTGTAAGTGCTACTGTACCAAAACCAGTAGTATTTAATGGTGAGGTTACTGTGAGACCTATCATGACATTAACATTAACAGCGGACCACCGTGTTGTTGACGGATTAGAAGGAGCTAAATTCATGAAGACTCTGAAAGAAGCTATCGAAAATCCATTATCATTACTAATCTAATAATGATATAATATTTATGAAAACAAGATAAAGTATACAAGGAGTGATTAAGACATGGCAGTTGAAGTTATAATGCCAAAAGCCGGAAGCGAAATGGAAGAAGGCGAAATCGTACAATGGTTTAAGCAAGAAGGTGACGAAGTAAAAGAAGGTGAAATTCTACTTGAAATCGTAACTGACAAAGTAAATATGGAAGTTGAAGCTGAAGCAAGCGGAACTTTATTAAAAATCGTACACCCAGCTGGATCAGTTGTGCCAGTAGTTCAAACTATCGCATGGATTGGACAACCTGGAGAAGCAGTTCCTGGAGGAGACAGTGCTACTGCAGCAGCTCAAGAAATCGTTAAAGAAGTTGCAGCAGATGTTAAAGTACCTGAAACTAAAGCAGGAGAAGTAGCACCTAAACGTGAACGTCGTGGAGAATATGACGTAGTAGTTGTTGGTGGAGGACCTGCTGGATATGTATCAGCTATTAAAGCCGCTCAACTAGGTGGTAAAGTTGCATTGGTAGAAAACCGTGAATTAGGTGGAACATGTCTAAATCGTGGATGTATTCCAACAAAAACATTCCTACACAATGCTGAAATTATCAACCACATCCGTTCTGCTAAAGACCGTGGTATTAAACTTGTAAATGATGCATTCTCAGTTGACATGGAACAAACTGTAGCAGTTAAGAATAAAATTTCTAAAACTCTATCAGGAGGAATTGCAGGATTACTTAAATCTTACGGTGTTAAAGTATTTAATGGTGTAGGACAATTAACAGCTGACAAGAAAGTTACTGTTGATGGTAAAGAAACAATTGATGCTGACAGCGTAATCTTAGCTGGTGGATCAAAAGTAAGTAGAATTAACATTCCAGGAATGGATAGTGATAAAGTTCTTACAAGTGATGAATTCCTAGATATCACTGAAGTACCATCTCGTTTAGCAGTTATTGGTGGTGGAGTTATCGGATCTGAATTAGGTCAAGCATTCTCTACTTTTGGATCTGAAGTAACTATCGTTGAAATGGCTGATCGTTTAATTGCTGGAATGGATAAAGATGCATCTGCAGCATTAGAAAAACAATTCAAAAAACAAGGTATTAAAGTTCTTACATCAACTAAATTATTAGAAATCGTTGACAAAGGTCAAGAAGTAGTAGTTAAAGTTGAAGGAAAAGAAGATATCGTTGCGGATAAAGTATTATTATCTATCGGACGTGTTCCAGATAACACATGTCTTGGAGAATTAGCTGATCAATTCGAAATGGAACGTGGTCGTGTTAAAGTTAACGAGTACATGGAAACATCTGTTGAAGGTGTTTACGCTCCTGGTGATATTAACGGAACTAAGATGTTAGCTCATGCAGCATTCAAGATGGGAGAAGTTGCAGCAGAAAACGCAATGGGTCACCACAAAAAAGTTGATCTTAAAGCTACTCCAGCAGCAATTTACACTCATCCAGAAATCGCAATGGTTGGTTTAACTGAAGAACAAGCTCGTGAAAAATATGATGTTAAAGTTGGTAAATTCAACTTTGCAGCTAACGGACGTTCATTAGCATCTAACCAAGGTGAAGGATTCGTTAAAGTGATTATGGATACTAAATACAGAGAAATCTTAGGTATCCACATTGTAGGACCAGTTGCAGCTGAGTTAATCAACGAAGGATCTACTCTAATACAAACAGAGATGACAATTGATGATGTTATGGATATTATCCATGGTCACCCAACATTCTCTGAAGCTTTATATGAAGCTATGACTGACTGTGTTGACTTATGTCTACATGCACCTAAGAAAAAAACTAAATAATAGTTTGTAAAGAAAAAGATGGCTAGCAAATTGCTAGTCATCTTTTTTGGTTCTTTATCAAATTCGGGCATCGAGAAAAAGGTTTTACGAAATCACGATTTTGAGTCACTTCCAAACTCTTCTCGCAATATTCCATACTTTACAGAATCGTAATAAACACCATTGTAATATCTAACTTTTCTAATTCTTGCTTCACAAAGAAGTCCTAGTTTTTCTGCAAGTTTCATCATTCTTGTGTTTCCACTCCAAGTAGTTAGACCAATATGTTGTATTTCAGGAAATCTATTAAAACATATCTCAATCCACTTATATAAAGCAGTATATCCTATTCCTTTTGCCCAGATATTCTGATCATATATTACAATTCCAATTTCTAACCAACGAGTAGCTAAGCTCTCCCAATAATAGGTAACAATGCCGATTGGTTTATCATTAAAAAATATTCCTAAGGCATATTCGCTTAGAAAAAATTCATGATGATTTTTTAGTAAGAATGTTTCTAAATCTATATATTTATATTCATTAAAGTATGGGGCATTATATTTACTCCATTCAGGATTTTCTGATGAATAAATTATATTATATAAATCCTTTAAATGTTTTTCTTTAATCTTTTTTAGTGTAATCATATGTATCTCCTTTTCTTTATTATACCATATTAGTTGTTTAAAATATTATTGTCATAGTTGAATTCATTAGAATATTAAATTTTATTATGATATAATGGTTCTTGTATAAAAATTAAAGAGGTGAAAAATGGAGAAATTTAGTAAAATAATATCGGATATTTTTCTTTGGATAATGAATATAGGATTGTTAATTATAGGGATTTTCTTATCATTTGGATTAATAATGGAAGCAAAAGAAATATATCATGAAGGTGTGAAATTTTTAACTAATCAAGGTAATTATCAATATTTTGTTGAAGGAATATTAGTATTCTTCTTGTATTTTGAGTTTGTAGCACTGATTGTGAAATATTTTAAAAATAATTATCATTTTCCACTACGATACTTTATTTATATCGGAATAACAGCGATTATTAGGTTGATTATAGTACAACATGATGATCCTAAGAGTGTTCTAATTTGGGCTGGGGCAATTTTATTACTTGTAATTAGCTTAGCAATTGCTGAAAAATACATAAAAAAAGATTAATAAAAGACTTCGAACTTATTTTAGGTTCGAAGTCTTAGCTTTATTTTACAGTATATTTACCTGTTTTATAGTCGATTATAACACCTTTTTGGAAGTTTGGTAAGAATACATTGTATTTGACACTCTTACCATTATCTTCAACTGACATTGCTTCCATGACAACGCCTTGAGCAACTAGGTCATCTCCTTTAAAAACAGGAGTTACACGATAACGTACGTGTTTTTTAGTTTTCTTAACATAATCAGCAACTTCGTTTTCAAAAGGAATCATATTAAGATTCATAAATCTTGTTCCTGTCATAAGGTTTT
>NZ_CAURJN010000039.1:0-16464 GCF_963525165.1 uncultured Gemella sp. | reverse complement strand
GTCAAAATGATGGTCAAAATGATGGTCAAAATGATGGTCAAAATGATGGTCAAAAGCAACTAGTAAAATTAACTATGCTAGAGCGAAGGGAGAAAATATTGCAATTAATTATAGAAAATAATAGAATGACTTCCAATAAGTTAAAAGATATTTTAGGAGTATCTAAAGCTACCATAGAAAGAGATATATCAAAATTAAGAGAAGAAGGTAAATTAGAATATATAGGAAGCTCAAAAAATGGCTATTGGAAAATTAAAGAAATCTAGAAATATGCTAGAAATTAAATATTTATTTTTAATTTATTATATTTAATTGAGAACTTTATACTTTATTTTTTCCGGATAAACTACAGAGAATCATAAGGAAGGGATTACCTACATAAAATAGTATTTTCGACAACAACTATTTTAAGGTAATCTCTCCCTTTTTTTTTGAAAATATGGTATAATTAATAAGATTATTATGGACAAATAATAATTTAATATTGGCTGTATTGCTAATATTAAATATAATTTTGGAGGAAATTCAAATGGAAACTAAAAAATTAGGAAAAGTAGAAATTAACCCAAGTGCCTTAGCAGTAATAGCTAATATTGCAACTACAGAAGTAGAGGGGGTAGCAAAATTATTAGGAAAAAAAGTTTATTCACGTGGAGTTGAATTAGAATTTGCAGGTACAGAATTGATTATAGATGTGTATTGTAACTTAAAGGCTGGATATTCAGTAACTAAAACAGCTAGAAAAATTCAAGAAAATGTTAGAAATTCTATTTTTAATATGACAGAAATAAATACTAAAACTGTCAATGTAAATATAATAGGAATTGATTTTTAATTTAGGAGATTTAAATGAAGAGCAGACACGAACTTAGAGAAGCGGTTTTTAAAATTTTATTTCAAGTAGAAAATACTGAATTAGATTTTATAGAACTACTAGATTTAGAACAAGAGGAAATTTCTACTAGTATTTATGTTAATAAAACATTAACAGAAATATTAGAGAAAAAAGATGAGATTGACGAAATAATTTCAAAAAATTTAAAAGATTGGAAATTAGAACGTCTTTCAAAAATGGATAGACAGATTTTACGTATTTCTGCATATGAAATACTATATAGTGATATTCCGTATAAAGTTTCAATTAACGAAGCTGTAGAACTTTCAAAAAAATATAGTGAAAAAGATGAAAGTTATAAATTTATCAATGGAGTATTAAAAGGAATCGTAGAAAACTCAACAAAATAAGAGGTAAAGTTAGATGGGAGAAAGAACATATCTAACCGTTACAGCATTAAATAAATATATTGAGAGAAAATTTTTATTAGATCCATACTTAGGAGAAATATATATTAAAGGTGAGATATCTAATTTTAAACTTCATAATAACAATAATATCTATTTTTCTATAAAAGATGAGAATACAAGAATAAATGCAGTATGGTTCGGAGCAAAAACAAAAGACTTTAAAGATGGAGATACAGTCCTAATTAAATCGAAGATTAATTATTATTTTCCTCGAGGAGAACATAATCTGCTAGTTTCAGATATGAAAAAAGATAGAATAGGAGAACTTTATCAGAAATTTTTAGAGTTGAAAGAAAAGCTTGAAAAAGAAGGACTTTTCTTGCCACAATACAAAAAACAAATACCAAGTTTTTGCCAAAATATTGCAGTAGTTACCGCTAAAACAGGAGCAGCAGTCCAAGATATTACAAGAACGATTCAAAGACGTTTTCCTATCGCAAAAATTAATATTTACTCGACTTTGGTTCAAGGAGAAAATTCAGTCCAAGATATTGTTAAAAATATTAAACTAGCTGATGATGGAACCAATGATGTAATAATTTTAGGTCGTGGTGGAGGATCAATAGAAGATTTATGGAGTTTTAATACTGAAGAAGTTATTAGAGCTATATTTAATTGTAAGACTCCTATTGTTACTGGAATTGGACATGAAACCGATACGACACTAGCGGATTTCGTATCTGACAAGCGGGCTTCAACACCAACTGCGGCAGCAGAATTAGTGACGCCGAATATAGAAGATATAAAAAATAGAATAGAATTTAATCTTGATAAATTAAATAATACTATTAGCTATATTATTCAAACATATAAGAATAGAGTAAATAATAGCGAAAATAATCCATATTTCAAAAATTATTCTAGAGTTCATATTGAGTATAAAAAGACTGTTGAAATGTTTGAAAAAGATCTTAATAAATCTATACAGTTGTTGTTAAAAGATAGACAACAACAACTAATAAATTCTTCGGAAAAGTTTATTAATTTTGATTTATTGGCAAGATTTAAAGAAAGTTTTACTCAAGAGCTTAATCGTTTAGAAGCAAACTCTCCGCTAAATATTATGAAGAAAGGATATTCGGTATCATTTCTTGATGATAAAAAATTAACATCTGTTAAAGAAGTTAAGGTAGGAGATGAGATATCAGTTCAGTTAATCGATGGTAGTCTAGAATGTAAAGTGAACAATATATCCGGTAAAGGAGTTAAGTAATGATTAAAGAAAATTTCGAAACAAGTTTAATGAATTTAGAAAAAATTGTTGCTGAATTAGAGTCAGGGCAATTATCATTAGAAGATTCATTAGAACGCTACAAAAATGGAATAGATTTAATAAAACATTGTAATAAGCTAATAGATAAAGCGGAAAAAGAAGTAGTTAAATTAACTAAGGATTTCAAAGAAAATGAATAATTTTAAAAGTTTCATAGAAGAAAATAAAACCAAATTAAATACTTATGCTAAAGAATACCTTGAAAAATTGGATATACCTGATTTATTAAAAGAATCTATTGAATATTCTTTAGTTAACGATGGGAAAAAGATTAGACCACTATCATTTTTATATTTACTAAAGTATTACGGAGTGGACTACAGCAAATATTTTGATATTGCATTAGCTATAGAATTAGTACATACTTATTCATTAGTTCATGATGATTTACCAGAGATGGATAATGATGATTATCGGTGGGGTAAATATACTAATCATAAAGTTTTTGGACAAGATGTTGCGGTACTTACAGGGGATGCAATGTTAACATTAGCGTTTGAAGTGTTAAGTGAATGCAATGTTGAACCTAGCTTAAAGGTAAGATTAATTAAGCAATTTGCCAATTATTCTGGTGCGATGGGGATGATTGCAGGGCAGATATATGATGTTAAACAAAAGAACTATGATGTTGATGCGGATTACTTAAGAAAAATGCATAGCTTAAAAACAGGACGTTTAATTGAGCTACCTATGGACTTCGCATGTTTAGTAGCAAATAAACTTGATGAATATAATGATGTTAAAGAATTTGGACAGCAATTAGGTATTGCTTATCAAATTAAAGATGATATTCTGGATTACTATGGAGACTTTGAAAAAATCGGAAAATTGCCTAGTGATGAAGATATGATTACATACCTTAGTTTCTATGGTATTGAGGAATGTGAAGAATTACTCAAAAAACATACACTTAATGCTATCAATGTTGCAAAACGCCTTAATAATAATTTGCTAGAAGATTTTGCAAATTATTTACTAAAAAGAGAAAAATAATTTACGACAGATTAAAACAAAATCACTGTAGATTGATATTTCAAATCTATGGTGATTTTGTTCATAAAAATAATAATTCGTGACTGGATTTTTTTTATGCCCTGAATTTATTATACAACCAAATATGAAAAGGCAAAAACCACGAAAGTTTAGGGGTAAACTTCGTGGTTTTTTACAGTATGAATATTAGTTTAACTTTAGGGATTAGGTTACTCATAAACTAATATATTTTAAAATGTTGGCTGTAGATTACTGGCACAAACACGAGGATTACTTTTTAATTGTAAAACTAAAAGTAGTTTGCTTCTACAGTTGACAAATTAATACTGTATTTTTTTGATATAATCAAAAAATTGAGACCTATCTTTCACCCTAAACATAAAGTAAAACACTTTACATAATTATTATACTAAAAAAAATAATAAATTTAAAGTATTTGTGTAAATTTTATCAATAAAAATGTTTTTATACTTTATTTTCAGATTTTAAACTTTTATTAAAGTTGGTTTAATGGTAAAATTAACTAAAAGATTATAAATTTAATGTAAGCGGAGTTGAAAATTAATGAAAGTATTAATAGCAGTTAATGAGTTTAAGGGCTCATTATCATCAGCAGAAATAGGAAAAATTATTTCCAATAAACTTAATAATAACTACAAGAATATTATTACATATACTCAAGTAGTTGCTGATGGAGGAGATGGATTTCTAACATTATTTAAGGGGTTTACAAATAATAAATTTAGAACGGTTAATGCAGCATTACAAGAATGTGATGTGAATTATCTTTTGAATGAAGAGAGAAAAGAAGCGGTTATTGAGGTAGCGGAAGTAATAGGGATAAAGCAATTAAAAGATGAACAAAAAGATCCATTTAAAACTACAACAACAGGTTTAGGAAAGTTAATTGTATTTCTTCTAGAAAAAGGGGTAGAACATTTTATTATAGGTCTTGGTGGAAGTGCGACAAATGACTGTGGAATAGGAATGTTAAGTGAATTAGGTATTAAATTTATAGACAAAAAAGGGTATTTGTGTAAATGTGGTATTAATGACTTAAGTAAAATAGATGTTATTGATAATAAAAATATTAATTCTAAATTAACTAAAGCGAGGTTTAGTATCATAAGTGACGTTAGTAATCCGTTGATAGGAAATAATGGAGCGACGTATATATTTTCGAAACAAAAGGGGCTTGATGAGAATAAATTCGCAGAAGTTGATAAATATATTGAAAAATTTTCTAATAAAGTTAATTTAGCTACTGGAAAAAATAACACTTTCATCGAAGGTAGCGGTGCTGCTGGTGGATTAGGTTATGCCTTTATGTCTTTTTGCAATGCTACTATACAATCAGGCTCAGAGTTTATGATTAATTATCTAGAGTTAGAGAAAATTATTCGAGATGTGGATGTTGTTATTACTGGAGAAGGTAAATTAGATAAACAGAGTTATATGGGAAAAGCTCCTATAGAAATTGCAAGAATAGCAAAACGATTTAATAAAAAAGTTATTTTTTTAGCGGGTAGTATTTTAGATGATGAATTATCTGAATTAAATGAAGATGATAAAAAATTAATTGATGCATCGTTTTCAATTCAAAGGAAATTTACGTCATTGAATATAGCAATGGACAGACACATTTCAAAACGAAACATTGAAAATACAATTGTTCAAATATTTAATATATTGGAGTTTAGTAATGGATAAAAAGAATAATATACTAATGGGAATATTTTGTATAATAATGTCGGGATTCGGTTTTTCATTGATGGCGTTATTCATCAAATTATCTGGAGATTTACCATCTATGCAGAAAGGTTTTTTTAGGAATATTATAGCTGTTGGGATTTCATCAATTCCGTTAATAAAACATTGGAAAAATATAAATCTACCAAGTAATAAAGTTTCTTGGAGTGTTTTAATCTCAAGGAGTGTTTTCGGTACAATAGGCTTAGTATTTAACTTTTATGCAATTTCACATATTAGTCTTGCTGATTCGACTATTATACAAAAACTTTCACCATTTATAATAATTATACTATCTTATTTTTTCTTTAAAGAAAGAATAACGATGTTTCAACTTTTAGCAATTATTATTGCATTTATAGGTGTAGGATTTATTATAAAACCTACAGGTGATGGATTAATAAGTACAGGAGCTCTAGCTGCACTTTTAGGGGCGTTTTGTTCAGGGATTGCTTATACTTGCGTAAGGTATTTAGGTACGCATAATGTCTCAGGAGAGTTTATAATTTTCTTCTTCTCATCATTATCGACAATACTATTATTACCTTATTTAATTTTTGATTATCGTACGATGACAATGTATCAACTGTCGATGCTAATATTAGCTGGTGCTTCAGCTACGATAGGACAGTATGGAGTAACATTCGCTTATAAGTATGCAGCAGCAAAAAATATATCAGTCTTTGATTATTCACAAGTATTGTTTTCCGGAATTTTAGGATTTATATTTTTTAGCGAGTTACCAGACTTGCAAAGTTTGTTAGGATATATTATAGTTATTTTTGTAGGGATTATTCTAGTATTAAAAAGTAAATAAAGGAGAAAAATAATGAAAAGAAAAAGAATGGGAATAATGACAATTGTATTCATTATTCTATGTACAGTTGTATTTTACGTTATTCAAAGTAATAAGATTACTTGGTTTAATAAATTTATAAAAGATGAAAATAAGAGTACTAATGTGTTAAAAACAGAAAATGTAGCTAAAGCACGTGATGGAATTCGTGGAGTAACACAACCTTCTCCATTTATAACGACAACAAGAGGAATAGAAAATAACTTGCTTCAAAATGCTAATGGAAGTTTAATAGGTCAATTAATCTATTTACAAAAAGAGAATCTACCAGAAGCAGAGCAGAAGTTATTAGTTAATAATAAGGATGCAACACAGTATATCTTGGGCTATTTAGCAGGACAACAAGCAGCACCATTCGAACAAGGAGAAACTATTGAAATTAATAGGAAGTTTCCTTACTATATCCAATGGGATAAACGCTGGGCTTATGATAAGCTTGGTGAAACAAATATAGCAATAGGTGGTTGTGGACCAACTTGTGTAGCGATGGCTCTAAGTGGAATATTAGATGATAAATCAATTACACCAAAAAATATTGCTGAAAAAGAAGATGCTAGCGGATACTTTACAGATGCAGGTACAAAATGGAGTTTCTTCGATTATATAGCTAAAGAATACGGAGTTAAATCAACTGGTGTATCACTTAATGAAGAAGCTATGAAATCTGCATTGAATAAAGGTAATCCTATTATCGCTTCTGTTCATCCAGGTAAGTTTACAACTGTTGGACATATTGTTTTGATAACAGGAGTAGATAATGAAGGAAAATTTATAATTAATGATCCAAATAGTTACACAAGAACACTAAAAAAATGGTCTTATGACGAATTAAAAACTGAAATAGTAGCTATGTGGGAATTTTCAAAATAAATTATATAAATAAATCCTCGAATTTCAAGTGAAATTTGAGGATTTATTTTTTCGTAAATAGGAGTGCATAACTAGAGAACGTTCGAACCAATAATTTGATAAAACATTTGAAAACCTTTATAATAATACTTATGTAATTTGCGATAATTAATGTTTTATATGATTTGATCGCAATAAATATAAGAGATGGAGGAAATAAAATGTCAGTTCTTGATATAAAAAATTTAGAAGTATCAATTAATGAAAAACAAATATTAAAAGGACTAAATTTAGAAATTAAATCTGGTGAGATACATGCTGTAATGGGACCAAATGGTGCAGGTAAATCTACATTAGCATCAGCTATTATGGGTCACCCTAAATATGAGGTAGATGGTGGAAGTATTTTATTAGATGGTGAAGAAGTATTAGAAATGGAAGTTGACGAAAGAGCTCGTGCTGGTCTATTCCTAGCGATGCAATATCCATCTGAAGTACCAGGAGTACCAACTTCAGAATTTATTAAATCTGCAATCAATGCACAACGTGAAGATAGTATTCCTTTAATGCAATATATTAAAAAATTAGATAAAACTATGGAATTTTTAGAAATGGACCTAAAAATGTCTCAACGTTATGTAAATGATGGTTTCTCTGGAGGAGAAAAGAAACGTAACGAAATATTACAAATGATGATGTTAGAACCTAAATTTGCTATTCTAGATGAAATCGACTCTGGATTAGACATCGATGCACTGAAAATTGTATCAAAAGGTGTTAATAAAATGCGTGGTGAAAACTTTGGTTGCTTAATTATCACTCACTACCAAAGATTATTAGATTATATTGAGCCAGATTTTGTACACGTACTTATGGATGGGAAAATCGTAAAATCAGGTGGACCTGAGCTAGCACTTCGTTTAGAAAAAGAAGGTTATGACTGGTTAAAAGAAGAGGTTTAATATGGAGAATAATAAATTAAAACTAAGTATTAAAACTTTACAAAGCATCTTTTATAATACAAATGAACCTACATGGTTTTTAAATACTAGAAAATTAGCTTTATATAAGAGTTATACGCTACCTTTTCCAAAACTAGAATCTATGGAGTTAGAAAGATGGAACTTATTTAATGTTGATTTTTCAACTCTAAGATTAGAAAATGAAGGAACTGTAGATATAGCCAAATATGGTATTAATAGCGATGATTTTGCCGTAGTTCAAAAGAACAACACTATTGTACATATTAATATTCCTGAAAAATATGCTGATAAAGTTGTTATTAAAGATATTTTCACTGCGATGAATGATGATCACATAAAAGATAGTTTTATGAGTGTAGTTGACTATGCAGAAAGTAAAGTTACAGCTGTTCACTACACACTATTAAATGCTGGATTATTCATTGATGTTAAGGATAATGCTGAAATTGGAGAACCGCTTCAATATATCGTAATATCTGATAAAGAACAAAGTTTATTCAACCATGTAACTATTCAGGTTGGAAATAACGCTAAGTTTAACTTTATTGAAAACTACGTAAATAATCAAAAAGAGGATAAGGCTCCATTCAGTTTAGTTTCAGAAGTAGTTGCACATGAAGGAGCTCAAATTAACTATAGTTCAATTACGAACCAACCAGGTGAAAAACGTGGAACTATTTTACGTCGTGGTTTGACTTATAGAGATTCATTAATTAACTGGAATGTAGCTGCAATGGATGAAGCAGACGTATATCACGATAATACAACAAACATCCTAGGAGATGGTTCTGAAGCAAATCTTAAGATTGTAACTCTAGGAGTTAAAGAACAAAAAACTTACTTCAATAGTGAAGTAGTTAACCAAGGCTTAAGCAGTAAAGGGGATATTTTACAACATGGTGTGCTATTAGATAGATCACATATTGTATTTAACGGTGTAGGATTTATCGTTAAAGGAGCAACAGGTTCTAACGCTTACCAAAGTTCAAGAATGCTGACACTTTCTTCAGAAGCAAAAGCAGATGCTAACCCAATGCTATTAATCGACGAAAATGATGTTATGGCAGGTCACGGAGCGTCTTTAGGTCGTATTGATGAAGAGCAATTATACTACTTACAAAGTAGAGGATTAACTAGAAAAGAATCAAGTAGATTATTAGTTCATGGATTCCTATCTCCAGTAATCTCAGAGTTAACAGTAGATAAAATTAAAGAACTTGTAACAGTACTTATTGATGAAAAAATTAATAATAACGAGAGTGAGTAATAATGATAGATTTTAGTAAATATAGAGAAGACTTTCCTATATTAAATAGAAAAATATCAGGAAATGATTTGATATTTTTTGATAATGGAGCTACTACTCAAAAACCTAATCAAGTGATCGATGCAATTACAGATTACTATAAAAATTATAATTCAAATATTCATAGATCTGTTTATACCTTAGGTAATGAATCAGAGAAAATATACGAAGAATCGAAAGAGTTAGTTAGAGAATTTATAAATGCAAGTAGTTATGAAGAAGTAATCTATACTAGTGGAACTACGGAAAGTTTAAATTTTGTAGCAAGAATTTTAGAACAAGATGTAAGTGAAGGAGATGAAATTATTCTTACCTACATGGAACATCATGCTAATATTATTCCTTGGCAACAACTAGCTAAACGCAAAAATCTTGTTCTTAAATATTTAGAATTAGATGAAGATGGAAGAATAAGTATAAAACAATTAGAAGAATTTATTACAGATAAAACTAAAATTGTATCAATGTGTCATGCTTCTAACGTATTAGGTAATATAAATCCAGTTTATGAAATTGGTGAATTATTGAAAGATAAAGATATTTATTTTGTAGTAGATGCAGCGCAATCAGTTCCTCATTTAAAGATTGATGTTCAAAAAATGAACTGTGACTTTTTAGCTTTTAGTGCGCATAAAATGTGTGGACCTACTGGTATTGGAGTTCTATATGGAAAGAAACAGCTACTAGAAAAATTTGATCCGGTTGAATTCGGTGGAGGAATGATTGGTATCGTTGAAGATAATTCAGCAACATGGGCAATTCTTCCTGATAAATTTGAAGCGGGAACACCACTGCTTGCACAAGCAGCAGGATTAGGAGAAGCTATTAAGTATTTGAATAGTATTGGTTTAGAAAATATTGAAAAGTACACTAAAGAACTTACTAGATACATGTATTCTGAACTTTCTAAAATAGATAATGTAGAGATTTATGGAACAAAGAATATTGAGGAGAGAGTTTCACTAGTTACTTTTAACTTGGTAGGAGTTCATCCTCATGATTTAACAAGTTTCTTAGATGAAAAAGGTATTTGCATAAGAGCAGGGCATCAGTGTACTCAACCATTATTAGGAAAGCTAGGAACATACTCGGTAGCAAGAGTGAGTCTATATTTATATAATACAAAAGAAGAGATAGATTTCTTTATTCAAACTTTAAAAAAAACGAAGGAGTTTTTTGACAATGAGTTTTAGTGATTTAAAAAGTTTATATAAACAAGTAATCTTAGATCATAGTAAGCATCCTAGAAATAATGGGGAAATAGAGAGTAGTTATAAGTTGGAGATGTTAAATCCGTCTTGTGGTGATAAAATAATAGTTAGTATGAAATTAGTAGATAATATTATTGAAGATATTAAGTTCGTAGGAACAGGTTGTTCTATTTCATTAGCATCTGCCTCTATGTTAACTGAGGAATTAAAAGGATTATCAGTAGAAAAAGCTAATGCCAAGATTAAAGACTTTTTAAATATGATTATGGGAAATGAATTTAATGAAGAAAACTTAGAAGATAGTATTTCATTACAAAGTATTTCTCAACTTCCAGCAAGGGTTAAGTGTGCTACTCTTGCATGGAAAATTACAGAAAAAATATTAGAAGAAAATAAATAGAAGAAGGAGTGATTGCATTGAATAAAAATGAAGAAATGTTTACCGATTATCAGTATGGATTTTCAGATAAAGATGTATCTATATTCAAAACTGATAAAGGATTAACAAAAGAAATCGTTAAAACAATTTCTGAAAGAAAAGAAGAACCACAATGGATGTTAGAATACCGTTTAAATGCTTTAAAAGAGTTTTACAGAATGCCGATGCCTACATGGGGTGGAGATTTGTCTGAAATTGATTTTGAGGATTTAACATACTATGTAAAACCATCAGAAAAAACAGAGCGCTCATGGGATGAAGTACCACAAGAAATTAAAAATACTTTTGAAAAACTTGGTATTCCAGAAGCAGAACAAAAATACCTTGCAGGTGTCTCTGCACAATATGAGTCAGAGGTAGTTTATCACAATATGCATAAACAATTCGAAGAAAAAGGAATTATCTTCGAAGATACTGATACAGCATTAAAGAATCATGAAGAAATCTTCAAAGAATATTTTTCAAAAGCTGTTGATTTCAATGATAATAAGTTCGCTGCATTAAACTCTGCAGTTTGGTCAGGTGGATCATTTATCTACTGTCCGGAAAATGTATCAGTAGAAGCACCGCTTCAAGCATACTTCAGAATTAACAGTGAAAAAATGGGACAATTTGAGCGTACATTAATTATTATTGAGAGAAACTCTTCTTTACATTATGTAGAAGGATGTACAGCTCCAACTTACTCAGCAAGTTCATTACACGCTGCTGTTGTAGAAATATTTATTAAAGAAAATGCTCGATTCAGATATACTACTATTCAAAACTGGTCGACAAACGTTTATAACTTAGTTACGAAACGTGCGATTGTTGAGAAAAACGGTACTATGGAATGGGTAGACGGAAACCTAGGTTCTAAATTAACTATGAAATACCCAGCATGTATTTTAGTTGGTGAGGGAGCAAGTGGAAGTACATTATCCATAGCTATGGCTAGTGAAGGACAAGTACTTGATGCGGGATCTAAGATGATTCATTTAGCGCCTAGAACATCTTCTACTGTCGTTTCTAAATCAATGTCTCGTCGTGGTGGAAAAGTTAACTACCGTGGATGGATTCACTTTGGTAAAAACTCTGAAGGTTCGCGTTCAAACATTGAATGTGATACTTTAATCTTAGATGAATATTCAACTTCAGATACTATTCCTTACAACATTGTTAAAAACTCTAACGTATCTTTAGAACACGAAGCAAAAGTATCTAAAGTATCAGAAGAACAACTATTCTACTTAATGAGTAGAGGTCTTGATGAAGGACAAGCTACTGAAATGATAGTTATGGGATTCATCGAACCATTCACAAAAGAACTTCCAATGGAATACGCTGTCGAATTAAACAGATTAATTTCATTTGAGATGGAAGGCTCTATAGGATAATAAAATAGATTATATATTTAGCTCTCAAAGTTTGATTTTTAACTTTGAGGGCTTTTTTGCACATATGGAACACGTTAATAGAAATTATTATAGATAGAACTTTTATATTATTTAAGTTATAATATTTAATAAGAATTAATTATTTATCAAACATTAGAACAATTATTAAAGGAGAATGTAAATGATTTATCTTACAAATGAATTTAATAAGAATGAACAGAAATTCATTGAAGATGTGATATCTTCTGGTATTGAGGTGAAGGTGCTGACAATGAAAGCAAATCCAATAGATAAAGATTATGTCCATTTTTTACCTAATATTTTAACGGATAAAATAAATAACGAAAAAAGAAATAATTCACCACTATTCGCTTTAAAAGTCGAAGTTCCAGAGTACTGGAGTATTAATATGGGTTATGAATATGGTACAATTTGGGATAGAGGTATTCAACGAGGGATTATAAATTATTTAAATTATGATGAATGGACAGTGAGTTCTGTTGAATGGTGGGATGTCAAAGGAAATGTTATAAGTAAAGATTACTACGGAGAAGATGGATTATGTTTTAAACAAGAAATATTTGATAGTGAAGAAAAAATTATTTCTATTCAATATTATAATCAAAAAGGCAACTTAATTATGATAGAAGATCCTGGGAATGGCTTATTTTCTATATTTTTTGAAAATATGACATTTTTATATGATGAAAATCAATTATGGCATGCTTGTGTTAATTTAATAAATGATAATGAAGTTTTGGTAATAGGAGATCAACATATAGCTAAGTTTTTCAAAGACGAAAAAATTAAAGCTTGCTATACAGACAAATTACCACTTGAGGATGAAGATGTAAATAAATGGTTAATGACAGTAGATGAATTATATATATACCATTTTTCGGTTTTTTCTAAATTATCATTAAACGATAGAGTTCATCACATAAGTCCGTTGTATCCTAAGAAAAATACAGAACAATATAGAGCGTTAATTATCACACATACTCAAGATGTAGAAAAAATCGAAGAGTTAACGTCCGCTCTCCCTATGATTGAATTTCATATAGGTGCTATCACTGCTATGGGTTCAAGATTAACAGATCTTGATGAAATGAACAATGTATTTTTATATCCTGGTATGCCTCAAAGTCAATTTTTTAATCTTCTAGAAAACTGCAATATATACTTAGATATAAATCATGATATTGAAATACTTGATGCTGTTGAAGAATCTTTGGAGAAAGGTATGTTGCTATTTGCCTTTGAAGAAACATGTCATAGACCAAAATATTTTACGTCAGAACATATGTATACGACTTTTGAAGTAAATAAAATGATTGATTATCTGAAGCAACTATCAATTTCTGATAAGGTTTATAAAGAAGCTATGAATAAACAATTAAATTGGATTAAATATTCTGATGTAAAAAAATATAGAGATACTTTTGGAAAGGAGGGAATATAAATGACTACATATATATTTGATTTATTAGTAGGATATGAACCTAATGGAGTCGATAACTCTCAAGTTCATCGAGCAAGAGTATTTGATAAACAAAATATAGATTATCGCTATATATTTTCTGTGTTACCTCCTCGTAATAAGTTTCGTTATTTTAGAGATATAGGTATACCAGTAGATAGAATGATTATTGCTCCATACTATCTTGTTGGGGAAACAGGAGTTTTATCAACTATTTCTGTTAAGAAAATGATAAGTAAATTAAAACTAGAAAATAAAGAATGTTTAGAGCAAAGTGCGGAAAAAGTTATTTATAGTTTATCCAATGAACATAAGCTAGTACTGTGGATTGAAGATAATAATGTTTATGAAGTACATCATCTTTATCAAAATATATTATATCAAATTGATTACTATACCTCATTCCTTATTTGTAGAGAATTTTTTAATAAAGATCAATATGATTGGTCTAAAAGATTCTTTTATAATAATGAAGGAAGTCTTGTATACGAAGGTTATAATATAGGGGGAAATGTTAAATATAGATTTGGAGTAGATTGGATAGATGGAGAGCATGAATTAATGGAAATCTTCATCAAATCATTATCACTTTCTAAGAATGATACCGTGATAATGGACAGAATATCCGGTTTTCCATATTCTCAAGCACTTCTAAAATACGTTAAGGATACAAAAAAAGGAGTTTTCCTTCATTCTATTCATCAGTTTAGATATGGAAGAATGAATTATGAGTACTATTATTTATTTAAATATACAAAAGAGTTTGATTTCATAATAGTTTCAACTGAGTTTCAAAAAAATGATGTTAAGAAATATTTATTAGATTTAAAATTACCTTTATGTCCAATTGTAGTTATACCCGCCGCTAGTATTGAAAATCTAGTACTAGAAAGAGATGAAGTAATTCCGTTCTCTGCAATGATTGCAGCTAGATTAGATCCACGTAAACAGCTTGACATAGCAATTAAAGCGGCAATAAAAGTTAGAGGAATAATACCACAGTTTCATTTGAACATATTTGGTGATGGTGATGAATATGAGAAGTTAAATAATATTATTATTGAAAATAACGCACAAGATTATATTAAACTGTGTGGTTATCAAAAATTAACAGAACAATATAAAAAACATCAACTATATATATCTACTGCATCATGGGAAACCTTAGGTATAACTTTACTTGAAGCTGTATCTTATGGATTAGGAATAGTAGGTATAGACTCTCCGTACGGGGGGCGCACATTTATTAAAAATGAAAAGAACGGTTATTTACTTTCGGAAAATGAAAGTAAAACTAGAGAAGATTTAATAAATAGTTTCGCTGAGACAATAATTAAATACTTTGATTTAAATCAAAACGTTGTTGCCAGTAATTCATATTGTATTGCAAGAGACTATTTAGATGATGTTGTGGGAGAAAAGTGGTGTTCTTTAATAAAAGACAATATTAATTAACAAGAGAATTATAATCAAAACAATGTAAAATAAAACTATATTGATTGTAATTATAAATATATAATTTAAATTAAAAAAATATAAGAAATATAAAAAATAAAATATTTAATAACTTACTTTAAATGTACTTTAAATTATACTTTAAATGTACTTTAAACTTTAAATGCAAAGATAAATTGAAGTTTATTTTTGTATAACTACTTACTTAAATTTCATAATTAGATTTAAGGAATTAAAAAAAAATATTGGAATATTTACTATTATTTCTTGAAATAAAATTCAAAAAGTGGCATAATATAGGTTAATGTATATTATGCCATTATTAGGTGAATATATGGATTTATTTTTTTATAAATAATTTAAACTTAACTAAATTATAGAAATAGAGAGAAGGAGAATTATGCGAAAACGTGAAATAGAAACAGAACGATCACATAGATATAAATTAAGAAAATCCGGTAAGACATGGATTAAAATCGCTGTAACAAAAATTGGTCTGTTAAACCTATTTAGATCAAGTAATGATCTGAATACAACGAAAGTATCAGATGATACAATTGAAAGAGATGATTTAGCAGTTAATGGTATTAGAGGTTTAAGTGTTGTTGGAGCTCTATTTGGATTAAGCGCAACTACCAATCTTGCTCACGCAGAACAAGCGAATGTTTCAGGAGAACAAGAAGCTAATAATGATTTTAATACAGGTTTAGCTAATAAAGAATCTCATACAATCATTAATAAAACTAATGTAGATAATGAAAACAAAGAAACAGCAGTAAGTTCTAATGATAAAAAAGAAAGCGATAATATTACGAAAAATGTAATAAATGATGTGAATTCTTTACTAAATGGTAAAACACAATCTAGTGAAAATAAAAATAATTCTACATCAACAAGCGAAGAGTCTAAATCTGAATCTAAGAGTACTAAAGAATCTGAAAGTAAGCGAGGGCGCAGAGGTAAAAGGGATTTAACTGAGGCTGATAGTAGATCACTAAGTGAATCGGCATCAATGAGTACATCAGTAAGTGAATCAGCATCTAAGAGTACATCAGTATCTGAATCAGCATCTAAGAGTACATCAGTATCTGAGTCAGCATCTAAGAGTACATCAGTATCTGAATCGGCATCTAAGAGTACATCAGTAAGTGAATCAGCATCTAAGAGTACATCAGTATCTGAATCAGCA
>NZ_CAURJN010000038.1:0-16526 GCF_963525165.1 uncultured Gemella sp. | reverse complement strand
TAGTAGTAAGCGAGAAAGGTGAAGCGTTAAGAGAAGAAGTCTTACCAGAATTAGTGGTAATTGAGAAAGGTGAGTCATTAAAAGCAGAAGTTTTACCAGAATTAGTGGTAAGTGAGAAAGGCGAGCCATTAAGAGAAGAAGTCTTACCAAAATTAGTGATAAGCGAGAAAGGTGAGTCATTAAAAGTAGAAGTCTTACCAGAATTAGTGGTAAGTGAGAAAGGTGAAGCGCTAATTCGAGAAACTACTCCAGTAGGAAAAGTAGAAAAAATTAATGATGGTAAATCAGGTGTTGAAGTAGAATTATTTAATAATAAAATTGATAATATTTCATTAAATGTAAAAGCTGTTAGGGATGCTCAACAATTAAGTAATATAAGTAAAGAATTATCTGTAGATAAGGATAAAGTGAGAATCCTAGATTTGAAATTATCTAAGGATAATAACGTAGTACATTTAAATAATGAAAGAATAGTTCGAATAGTTTTACTGGAAAATGAAAGTAGTGAGATTGAAATATATCATGTGGATAAAACTGGTAAGTTGACATTGATTCCTTCAGAAGTTAATAATGGAATAGTTCAATTTAATATTAATCATTTTAGTTTGTTTGCGATTGTTGATTTTAGTAAAAAAGAGACTGAGAATAAAATAAGGGATAAAAATCATACAGAATTTTCTTCGAAAAAAGAGTATGTTTATGAAAAAATAGAAGATGCTTCAAATACTGTTAGTTATGGCATAAATGAACACAAACTAACTGAAAGTTATGAACAAGCTGAATTCGGTACAAACAGTAAAAATACACCTAAGATAGTTTCTTTAAATAACAACTACGAGAAAAAAGAATCTCTTCCAAAAACAGGGGAATCATCTTCTGAACAAGGCATAGTTTTAGTTGGACTTGGACTAATGATAGGTCTTTTAGGAGTTAGAAGAAAGTACAGTAGTAAATAATTAAAAAAGGGAAGTACAAATGATTACAGAATCAAGTGTACTTCTCATTTTTATTTTGAATAAATTTCGATTAATTGCTAAAAACGTTTTTCCATTCAGAGCGTTTTTCTAAGAATCTTTTAGCTTCCATTTGAGCGCCTTCTAAAGAGTGAGATGCTGCCCATCCGCACTGTACTTCGTTACACGCTGGTACTTCAGTAGCGACAAGAACATCTTCTAAAGTTTTTGCTAAAGCTTCTTCAACTTCTTCGTAGCTATCGTTGTTGATTACTGATAGGTAGAAACCAGTTTGGCATCCCATAGGACCAAAATCTAGCACATTATCAAGGTGATTTCTGATAAGTTCAGCGATTAGGTGCTCTAAAGAGTGAAGATTAGGCATTTCTAAGTGTTCTTTATTTGGTTGGCAAAATCTTATATCATATTTGTAAATTTTATCTCCATTATCACCAGAATACACACCTACTAGTCTAATATATGGTGCAATAACTTTAGTGTGATCTAGGTTAAAACTTTCAACATTCATTTTCTTTTCTGTCATCGATATATCTCCATTTCTGTAATTTAATTAGCAGATATAATTATACTATATTTTCGGAAAATATAAAATCAATAAGAATAAAAGGGAGTGACTCAAAAATCGTGATTTCAAAGAAATCGATTTTGTCGAGTCACCCCCGCACAGGTTATTAGATATCTAAAAAGCTTTTAAAAAGCGAATTTAGATATCAATAAACCACTGCGTCTATGAGTTCTCATATCCACTTTGTTAAATTAAGTCAACACCTTTTAGAATTATTTTTCTAAAGGAATAAGTTTATTCATTATTATTGCTACAATTGCACCAACAGCGATAGGAGAACCTATTAAGTATTGAAGTAACTGTGGAGCACTAGCTTTTAATTCTGCTGGGATGAATAATAATCCAATTGTAAACATTAAAGGTACTCCGATAATGTATAATTCTCTTTCAGAGAAGTCAAGATTTTTAACAACTCTAAATCCGTTTAGTAGGATTATGATACATACCACTGAGAATACCCCACCTATTACTGCAGAAGGAATTGAGTTAATAATGGCAGAAAGTTTACCTAAGAATGATAATCCGATAAACCAGAATGAAGCCATAACAAACACTTTCCTACTAGCTACCCCAGTAATAGAAATAATCCCAGCATTTGTAGAGTAACCAGTAACAGGAGTTGCTCCGACTAGAGCGGCTGCTAAACATCCGATTCCTTCACCGATAACACCTTTATTAACTTGAGTATCGCTTAAAGGCTCGTCAATAACTGAACTTACTGCGTACCAAGTTCCTGTAGTTTCGGCTAAAAGTACCATGTAAATAATAATCATTGTTATAATAGCAGAGATTTCAAAATTTATACTATAATCTAAGAATAAAAGTTTTGGCATTGAGAAAAAGCTAGCATCTTTAATTCCTTGAGTATTAAAACCACCCATTAAGTATGCAGAAAATGTTCCAATAGCTAAGGCGATAATTACTGAAGAAATTTGGAAAATTCTTTTGAATTTGTTAACGTAATTTCCTAATGTAGAAAATAGAATTAAAGAAGCGGCTGTAATAAATGCTAATAATACATTTTGTTTCATAGTTAACCCATTACCTTCAATATAAATATTACTAACAAATGCTGAAGGAAGCAAAGTTAATCCTACAATCATAATTATTGTTCCACTAACGATAGAAGGTATGTAGTTTTTTACTATATATTTATAAATACCAGAATATCCAAGTAAGATTACTAATATTGCACCAACTATACTTGCACCAAGAACAGTCCCAAGATTTTTAGTTCCCATATATATACCAATAATAGCACCTAAAGGAATGAATGAAGGTCCTTGACAGACCGGTAATCTTAAATAAAATAATACCTGAATTAATGATGCAATCCCAGCTCCTAGAAAAGTGGATTGAATTAAACCAGTAGCATCACCAGGTGATAATGCAATAGCTGTTGCCAAGATGAAAGGTGGTACGTAGACATCCATTGCAAGGACGTGTTGTAAACCTAGGATTAGGGATTGAGAAAATGGAATATTCTCTTCAACTCCTATAGTTAAATGTTTATTTTGTTTCGTCATAAAAAACGTAATCTCCTTTTTTATTTTTATGTTATTAATCTTTTTTTAGAATTTGTTTACCTTGAACCCAGACTTCTCGAATATTTTCTGAAGTAGAAAAGTATAATATTTTTTGAAGAAGGTGTTTTTCTTCTTCATTATCTAAATAATTTGGAAGTTTATTTGTCGGTGTATCGATATCGATGACTTGGAAATCGCAAATATAACCTTCTTTAAAAAGTCCAAGTGGTAATTTCAAAGCTTCACCACCACCAGTGGTTGCAAGATAAAATGCTTCAAATACACTCACTTTTGAATCATGATTGCCACGGCAATTAGCTTCTAGTCTATTGTCAACTCCGTCATTTAACATCCTACTAGCCGTGACCGTGTGTTTTATATTATCATATAGGCTAGGAGAGAAACCTCCTGAGATATCGGTACCTAAACAAATATTTAAACCTTGTTTTTTTAGTTTATTAACAGGTAAAACTGCATTAGCAAAATATGAGTTAGAAATAGGGCAGTGGCAAACTGAAGATTTATTGTTTTTGAAGATATCAGCATCTTCAGAATTTATAAAGTTGCCATGAGCCATTATCGATTTATCTGTAAATAATCCGAATTGATTTAGGACTTCAGTATCTCTTTTTCCAAATCGTTCAAGAACGAAATTATGCTCCCAATCACTTTCGCTACAATGACTTTGAATATAGCAGTTATATTTCTTTGCTAATTTTCCTAACTCTAAAAGAGCACTGTCTGTACAGCTTGGAACAAAACGAGGAGTAATAACAGGATATAAACCTTGAGGAACATCTTTTGAAAGATTCTGCACATCATTAATAAACTTCTCAGTATTTTCAATAGCTTCTTTTGTACTATTATCTCGGTAAAAATCAGGATTCATAGTTTCATCATCCATAACAACTTTACCGACAAAACCTCTTTGCCCCAAATTAGCACAAATTTTCGCTAATTCTAGTGTAGCTTCATTATGGATAGTTCCAAAGTACATTGCAGATGTAGTACCATTTGCTAATAATGTTTTTACTAAATCAGTATAGACTTCTCGAGCGTAGTTGATATCTGCGTATTTTGATTCTAAAGGGAAGGTGAAATTATTTAGCCAGTGGCTTAATTCGTCATCCAAGGCAAGTCCAGCTTGTGGCCATTGTGGAGCATGGATGTGCAAATCTATAAAGCCAGGTAAAAGCACTTTAGATTTAAAATCAATAAAGTTACTTCCTTGTGAATAGTGATTTAATATTTTTTGATAATTTTCATCTTCTTTTTTAATAATTTCAGATATAATTCCATTATTAGAAACTAAAAGTATAGCGTGTTCCAGAAATTCAATTTCACCATACTTAGGGCTATGAAAAAAAGATGCTTTAATAATTTTTTTGTTTTTCATATTTTCATTTCTCCTAAAGAATTTTTATAAATATAACATGAAAAACGAACGGTTGTCAACAAAAAAATATAAAAGTAAAAAAATAAATTTTTAAAGACGAACATTGAGGTTATTTTTCAAATATAAAGTTCGCAAAAAAACAGGAGAGACTCAAAAATCGTGATTTCAGAGAAATCGATTTTTAGAGTCAGTCCCGTTTAAAATATTATTTTTATCTAAATTCTTTTCTTTCTTTTGCTACTAAAGTGGCTACTCTTTCTTGAGCTTTTTCTAGGTAGTTTTCACCATTCTTTAGTAAATCGCAAATGATATTTGTAATTTCTACAAAGTCTTCTTCTACATACCCTTTAGAAGTCATAGCAGCTGCTCCTAAACGCAATCCACTAGTTTTCATTGGTGGTAATGTATCGAACGGAATACCATTTTTATTACATGTGATTTTAGCTTTACTTAATAGGCTACTAGCATCATGTCCAGTAACATTATAAGTAGAATATGTGTCGATAAGACATAGGTGGTTATCACTACCGTTTGAAACAACAGGAATATTATTAGCTTTAAACGCTTTTACCATTGCTTGCATATTCTTAACAACTTGTTGTTGATATACTTTAAATTCTGGTTTAAGAGCTTCTGCAAAACAAATCGCTTTCGCAGCAACAACATGTTCTAATGGACCACCTTGAGCACCTGGGAAAATCATTTTATTAATTTTTATTGCAATTTCCTCATTGTTTGTAAGAATAATACCACCACGAGGTCCTCTTAATGTTTTATGTGTCGTTGATGTAACAACGTCAGCATAAGGTACTGGATTTGGATGTAAGCCAGCAGCGACAAGACCAGCGATGTGAGCCATATCGACCATTAAGTAAGCACCTACTTCATCAGCAATTTCTCTAAATTTAGCAAAATCAATTACACGAGAGTATGCACTTGATCCTGCAATAATCATTTTTGGTTTGTGTTCTTTAGCAATACGAAGGACTTCGTCGTAATCGATAAGATGAGTGTCTTTTGTCACTCCATAAGAAACAGCATTAAATAGTTTCCCTGAGAAGTTAACTTTGCTACCGTGAGTTAGGTGTCCACCAGCATCCATACTCATCCCTAAAACTGTATCACCAGGTGTTAATAAAGATAAGTAAACTGCGATATTTGCACTTGATCCTGAGTGTGCTTGCACGTTTGCAAATTTTGCATCATAAAGTTCTTTTAATCTATCGATTGCAAGAGATTCTATTTCGTCAATTACTTCGCAACCATCATAGTATCTTTTTCCAGGATATCCTTCTGCATATTTGTTCGTTAGGATGCTTCCTGTTGCTTTTAGAATATCTTGTGAAACAAAGTTTTCACTTGCAATAAGTTCAATGTTAGTGTCTTGTCTGTGTTGTTCTTTTTCAATTAATTCAAAAATTTTATCCATAATGATACTCCTTTAATTTTATAAAAATTAAGAATAAAAAAAATTAGAATTTAAAAGCAAAACTTAAGAAAATATAAGTCTATTAAAAACTATTTAAACTATATAAAAAGATATAATTTTTTAAAAAGCTAAAGCAAATTAAAATTTCTTTTATTCTTTGTTTAATAATAATATCATAGTATGAGAAATAAATAAACTAAAAAATGGTGGGAATAGTCGAAATAATTAAAAAATATCATCAGGTATACATAAAATACGAATATTATAATCGTTTGCTATAAATATTCTTGATAGAGTATTTTTATTATAAATGCTATTTTAGAGATAAAATATATTAATATAGTAATGAAAAATGAATTTCAGAAATATGTATGGTAGAAAATAGTAAAAAAATTAATGGATTTTAATTGGTCTATACTTGATATTAGTAGAAATTATCTAATATTTATGCTATAATAATCTACGGAATACATCTGTATTACTATCGAACCAAATTTTAAGGAGAAAAATTTAATATGCTTGTAGATAAACCATTAAAGCTGTTTTCATTAAATGCTAACATTCCATTAGCACAACAAGTAGCGAAGTCACTAGGAGTAGAATTAAGCAAATGTAGTGTAAAAAAATTCAGTGACGGAGAGGTTTCAATTAATATAGAGGAAAGTGTACGTGGTAGCGAAGTATTCGTACTACAATCAACTAGTGGTCCTGTAAATGACAATTTAATGACTTTATTAATTATGATAGATGCACTTAAACGTGCTTCAGTGGACACTATTAATGTTGTAATTCCTTATTACGGATATGCACGTCAAGATAGAAAAGCAAGAAGTCGTGAACCAATTACTGCTAAATTAGTAGCTAATCTACTAGAGGTAGCAGGAGCAGATCGTATAATTGCATTAGATCTTCACGCTCTTCAAATCCAAGGTTTCTTTGATATTCCAGTTGATCATCTTATGTGTGTACCAATTATTGCGAAATATTTCAAAGAAAAACTTCCAGATATGGAAGAGGTGGTTGTTGTATCACCAGACCACGGTGGTGTAACACGTGCTAGAAAACTGGCAGATGCGTTAAATACACCAATCGCAATTATCGATAAGAGAAGACCAAAACCAAATGTTGCTGAAGTTATGAATATTGTAGGTAACATTGAAGGGAAAACTTGTATCCTTATAGATGATATTATTGATACAGCGGGTACTATTACTTTAGGAGCTCAAGCACTTAAAGATAGAGGAGCAAAAGAAGTTTATGCAAGTTGCTCACATGCCGTACTAAGTGGACAAGCATTAGATAGAATTGAAAATTCTCCAATTAAAGAATTAGTGTATGCTAATACAATTGATATACCAGAAGAGAAAAAACTAGATAAAATGGTACCGTTATGTGTAGGTGATTTAATTGCTAAAGCTATTTATAAAATTCACAATAACGAACCAGTAAGTGTTCTTTTTGAATAATAACTAATTAAATTAAATAGATAATTAAAGAAGACAGCGGTGTCCGTTGTCTTCTTTAAGTCGTGAATTCGATAGTAAATAAATAGAGTGAGGATAACTTATGAAATTGATAGTTGGATTAGGAAATCCAGGAAAACAATATGAAAATACAAGACATAATATAGGATTTATGATTCTTGATGAACTTGCAAAGTCATGGAATGTAAGCTTTGATAAAACGAAATTCAATGCAGAATATGCTATGACTTATTATAATGGTATTAAATATTTGTTGATTAAACCTACAACATATATGAATCTTTCGGGTGAAGCAGTAGGGAAGTTTTATGATTATTTTGAGATTGATATAGAAGACATCTTAGTAATTTATGATGATTTAGATACTAAAACTGCAAACTTTAAACTCAAAGCAAAAGGAAGTAGCGGTGGGCATAACGGAATTAAGAGCATCATAAGTCATCTTGGAACAGAAAAATTCAATAGACTTAAAATTGGAATCGATAGACCTACGCCTCCTATGAAAGTAGTTGACTATGTACTTGGTAGATTTTCAAAAGACGAGATGAATGAAATTGAAAAGATTTATTCTAAAAGTATAAATTGTATTGAAGATTTCTCGAAAATGAGTTTTGTGGATTTGATGAATAAATATAATTAAAAGAACAAATGCAGCATTAGAGGAAGGAAGTTCCCCTCTGCTGCTATTTGTCGTAGGAAGGAGCGTACATGATAAAAGAAAGTCTGTTAGAAATAGTTGATTTGCAATTTGAAAAAAAATATAAAAACATAGGGGTTTATGGACAAAATCTAACAACACGTGCTTTGGAAATATATAACGAATATAAACATAGTAATAACACTGTTGTAGTTTTATCTCAAAGTAAGGCAGAAGCAGAAGAATTATTTGCAATATTAAATGATTTCGAAGAAGAAACATATATTTATCCAGAAATAGATATACTAAAACGTCATACCTCTAAGAGTAATGATTTAGTCCAAAACTCTATAAAGGTACTTGAAAATTTGGTGAATAATATACAAAGCATAATTATTATACCAATAGAAGCTATCTATAGAACAGTAAAAAATCCTAGTGATTTTAAAAATAATAGTTTTGAAATTAGTGAAGATACTGTCATTAGTTTTGATGAGTTACAGAAGAAACTCCTAAATATGGGATATCGTCGAGTTGAAAGTGTTGATGTAGTTGGAGAGTTTTCAAAAAGAGGTAGTATAGTCGATATTTTTAGTCCTCTGAGTGAAAAGCCGATACGATTAGATTTCTTTGATGATGAGCTTGATAGTATGAGGATTTTTGATGAAATTACTCAAAGATCTCTAGATAGAATCGATAGTGCAGTTATTTATCCAACAAGTGATTTTTTCCTTACTTCTGAAGAAAAAGATATAGTTGTAGAAAAAATACTTGCTAAATTGGATGATAAAAAGATACAAGAAGATGAAAATTATCAGGAGATTAGTACGTATCTTAAAGAAAAAATAGAAATCTATAGAGCGACAGGGGATTTTAGTGATTTAGAAAGTTTCTCAAATTTAATTTATGAAAATTCATATAGTATTGCTGATTATTTAAATGATGATACTATAGTCTTCTATGATAATTATCATAAAATTTTAGAAAAAATAGAAGGATTACGAGAGTATTTTTTAACAAGTTTACAGGAAATGAATAGAAGTTATATCTATCAAGATGTAATAGATAATATAGCATTTGAAAAAATACAAAATTTAGATACTAGAAAATACTATTTATCTACTTTAAAATTAAATGATAAAATTATTGAGAAAAACTATAACTTAGATATAATCGACTTAGCTTATTATTCTAGTGAAGAGTATTTAGCTAAGGAAATTAGAGAAAAACTGACAGATAATTATAAGGTAATAATTTCATTAAATACTCAAAAGCAAAGAGACTATATCGAAAAAGTTCTGTTTGATAATTATTTTTATGATGACATTTACTATGGTGTTAAAGAAGGGAAAATTTTTATTGATGTAAATAAATATCACCTTAAGGGGTTAGAGGATAGAAAAAATAAAATATTTATATTGACTCCACGTGAACTTTTTACCGAAGAAGAAAGAAAAAAACGTCGCGTAAAATTTAAATATACTAACTCAGAAAAAATTAGAAATTACCAAGAACTAAATGTTGGTGATTATATCGTTCATGTTAGCCATGGAATAGGACTATACGAAGGAATAGAGAATGTTGAAGTTGGTGGAGTATATAAAGATTTCTTGAAGATTGTCTATGATGGTGGTGATATTATTTATGTGGATATAAATAATATGAACTATATTCAAAAATATACCGCTTCTACTGATAATAGAAAACCAGCATTAAATAAACTTGGTACAAAAAACTGGCAGAAGACTAAGAGTAGAGTTCGTAAAGAAATTGAGGATATATCTGAAGATCTTATTAAGTTATATATTAAACGTGAATTGAGTTCAGGTTATGCGTATAGCATTGATGGTAGTATGCAGGCTGAATTTGAAGCTGATTTCGCATTTACTCCAACTGAAGATCAGGTAAAAGCTACTGAAGAAATCAGAAGAGATATGGAAAAAGAACGCCCGATGGATAGACTTCTTTGCGGAGATGTTGGATTTGGTAAAACGGAAGTAGCGATGAGGGTTGCATTTAAAGCTGTTACTAATAATAAGCAAGTGGCTGTTTTAGTACCAACGACTCTTCTTGCCGAACAACACTACGATAATTTTGTAAGTAGATTTGCGAATTTTCCTGTTAATATAGAAGTTGTTAGTAGGTTTAAATCTGCAAAAGACATTACCGAAATTTGTAAAAAACTTGAAGAAGGTAAAATAGATATTATCGTTGGAACTCATAAGTTATTGAATGATAAGTTTAAATACAGAGATCTAGGATTATTAATAATAGATGAAGAGCAACGTTTTGGAGTTAAGCATAAAGAAAAAATAAAACATCTTAAAAATACTGTTGATGTACTTACTCTTAGTGCCACGCCAATCCCAAGAACATTACATATGAGTTTGATTGGTATTAGAGATTTATCGGTGATTGAGACACCTCCAAGAGAACGTCAACCAATCCAGACATTCGTAACAGCTCAGAATAAAATGGTTATTAAAGAAGCGGTTATGAATGAGGTAAATCGTGGAGGTCAGGTATTTTATGTTTATAATAGAGTAGAGACAATTGATGAAAAATACTTAGAGTTAAAACGATTATTACCTGATATTAATATCGCTTATGCTCATGGACGAATGAGCCAAAGAGAACTCGAGAATATTATGTCAGATGTTATCGATAGGAAATATGACATGTTAATATCGACGACTATTATTGAAACGGGTATTGATATTTCAAATGTAAATACACTAATAGTAGAAGATGCTGATCGTTTTGGATTAAGTCAATTGTACCAACTTCGTGGACGAGTAGGTCGTAGTAGTAGAGAAGCATATGCTTACTTGATGTATGAACCGTTTAAATCGTTAACTGAAAACTCAGAGAAAAGATTATCAGCAATTAAGAACTTTACATCTCTAGGAAGTGGGTTTAAGATTGCTATGCAGGATTTATCGATTCGAGGTGCAGGTGATGTACTTGGGGGAAGACAGCATGGTTTCATTGATTCAGTAGGTTATACGCTATATTCTCAAATGTTAGAACAAGAAATTCAAGAGAAAAAAGGAATTTTAGAACCGTTATTAGAACAAGATCGAACACAAGATGTTAGTTACTATGAGAATATAATTAAAGAAGCTGCTCCGAAAATTAAGAAAGATATTTTTGAAGTTGAAACAGATGACCTAGAGATTAAACTTAATGTAGATGCCTTTATTCCAAAAGAGTATATTTCTAGTGATGCGGATAAAATAGATTTCTATAAGAGACTAAATAACGTTGTAAGTGATGAAGAAATAGAAAGTATCGTGGAAGATTTAATAGATAGGTTCTCTGATTTTGGAGAAGAAGTAAATAATCTAATAGATATTTGTTATTTAAAAGTTATGGCGAAAAATACTATGGTTACTAGTATAAAAGAATTAGCTAATAAAGTTGTTATAACATTCGATAAAGAAATTATGAATAATCTAAAAGGAAAAGAATTATTTACTGCATTAACTCCTCATAAAGATACACGCATTATTGCAAAGGATGGATTTTTCTTAGAAATTGATAAAAAAGAAAGATATAGCATTAGACGAATTAGAGAAATGTTAGCTATTGTGAATAATAATTTGGAGGAAAATCATGAATAAACATAGATGCCCATGGGCAAAATCTCCCTTAGATATTGAATATCATGATAATGAGTGGGGTAGAGAAACCCATGATGAACAGATGCTATTCGAATATTTAGTATTAGAAGGTATGCAAGCAGGATTAAGTTGGTCACTAATCTTAAAAAAACGTGAGAACTTTAAACGTGTTTTTGATAATTTTGATTATAATATTTGTGCAAACTATTCAGACGAATATTTAGAATCGTTAAGAGAAGATGAGGGAATTATAAGAAATAAGCTGAAAATCTATTCAGTTAGAAAGAATGCTCTTGCATTTATCAAAGTACAAAAAGAGTTTGGAAGTTTTGATAAGTATATCTGGAGTTTTACAGATTATAAAAAAATTAATAATAAATTAACAAGCTATAAAGATGCACCAAGTGAATCTGAGCTTTCTATAAAAATTAGTAAAGATTTGAAAAAAAGAGGATTCAGCTTTGTAGGTGGTACTATTATCTATAGCTATTTGCAAGCGATTGGAATAATAAATGATCACGAACAAAGTTGCTTTTGTTATGAAACATGCTGTTAGTGAAAAAATAAGATTATTAATATCAGAAGTATATTTACTCAGTTCAGCGATGAAATCCAGAAATAGCTTTACTTTAAATAAAATACCGTCTATAATAGATTAGGATATTTAATTACAAGATTGGATTTTATAAATGGATAAGAGAATTGTTAAAATTGAAGAAATAAAAGACAATGAGGTCTTTGTTAACACATTTTTAGAAGAAATAAAAAAAATACAAGAAATTCCAAAAATGCCGAAGTGTGAGTTTTTGCACATTGGAGCAACGAGTACAACACAGGTATTAGGAGAAAAAATTGTAGATATGCTTGTTGTTGTTGAGAATTTACACGAGATAACAACATTTGATGAGAAAAGGTTAAATAATATAGGTTATCACAGAATAGCTCATAATGGAATAAAAGGTGTAATTAAGTATGCGAGAATCACTGACTATTTAACTATGAGCTATGATGTAGTATTAAATGTAGTCCAACGAGATACAGAAATACACAAAGACTTTATTAAAGTTAGAGAAGTTTTTAATAATGAAGATTTAAAAAATGATTACAATTCATTTAAAAAGAATAACAAAGAACTTTCATTTAAGGATTATTTAGCACAGAAAATAATATTTATAAATGAAATGTTAAAAAGGATTGAAAACTATGATTAAGATAAAAAATATAGAAGAAGTTCTTCAAAGTAGTGAAGTACTGTATAATGAACCTTTAAGAAATTATAGTTTCACAAAAACTGGTGGAAATGCTGAGGTTTTAGTGAAAATTAATAACGAAAAAGATTTGCAAAACGTAATAGCATATAGCAACGAAAATAATATTGAATTGACTATACTTGGTAATGGTTCGAATGTATTAATTTCTGATAATGGGATTAAAGGGATTGTTGCTCTTACTAGTGACATGAATAAGATTGAATTATTAGATGGTGATATTATTTCTTGTTATGCGGGATTAACGTTAAAAGAGCTTACTGACTTTTGTATAGAAAATAGCTTAACAAATCTTGAATTTTCATGTGGTATTCCAGGAAGTGTAGGTGGAGCAATATTCATGAATGCTGGAGCATACGGTGGTGAGATGAAAGAAGTTGTTCAAAAAGTTGAGGTTTTCACTAAAAATGGTGAAAAGAAAATATATACAAATGAACAAATGGAATTTTCTTACAGACATTCTGTAATTCAAGAAACTAAGGAAATTATTTCTAAAGTTTATTTCCAAATGAAAAAAGGAAATAAAGAAGAAATTGTCTCTAAAGTAGAAGAATTAAATAAAATGCGTTCAGATAAACAACCTTTAGAATATCCTTCATGTGGATCTGTATTTAAAAGACCGGAAGGATACTTCGCAGGGAAATTAATCCAAGATGCAGGATTACAAGGCTTAACTGTAGGTGGAGCACAAGTTTCAAAAAAACACGCTGGGTTTATGGTTAATATAAATTCTGCAACGTGCGAAGATTATAAAAATTTAATAAAAGAAGTTCAGAAAAAAGTTTTAGAAGATTCAGGTGTTGAACTTGAATGTGAAGTTAAAATACTAGGTGAGTAAAAAAGGAGTGACTCAAAAATCGTGATTTCGGAGAAATCGATTTTGTCGAGTCACCCTCGCACAGTTTATTAGATATCTAAAAAGCTTTTATAAAGCGAATTTAGATATCAATAAACCACTGCGTCTATGAGTTCACATGTGAACTTTGTTAAATTTTAGGGCTGGATTAGCCCTATTTTTATTTCATATTATCTATAAATTTTTTATATTGTGCTAGATTTTGTTCATTTTTATTATTTGTTTTTGGTGTGTAGAATGTTCTTCCTACTAAGTTATCTGGAAGATATTGCTGCTTAATATAACCTGTTGGATGACTGTGTGGATATTGATATCCGACTCCACGATTTAGTTTATCAGCACCGTAATAATGTGCATCTCTCAAATGATCAGGAATTATGAATTTTGGATTTGTTTTAGTTTCGTGTAGCGCATTGTCGATTGCCATATAAGCACTATTAGATTTTAATGATAGAGCTAGTTGGATAACCGCATTAGCTAAAGGTATTCTTGCTTCAGGTAACCCCAGCATTTTCGCACTTTCTATAGCGGCGTGAACAAAAGGTCCAATATTTGGATTGGCTAGACCAATATCTTCATAAGCTATAACACTCATTCTTCTATAGATAGTATCTAAATCCCCACTATCAATTAATAGTGCTAAGTAATATAGTGATGCATCAACATCACTGCCACGAATAGATTTTTGAAAGGCACTTATTATGTCATAAAAAGCATCGCCATCTTTGTCATAAGATTTGAATTTTCCTAGGGATAAGTTTAATAGCTTCTCTTTTGTAATAATTTCACCTTCATTTGATAAATTATACAAAATCTCAAATGTATTTAACGAGAATCTTAAATCGCCAGAAGAGTTAAGAGAAATTGTTTTAAATACATCATCTTCAATTATTAATTCTTTTGGGAATATTTCTTTATTATTAGCTATTTCTTTTAGATATTCATAAATATCATCATTAGAAACTTGTTGTAATTCGAAAATGATTAAACGTGATCTAATTGCTGGATTTACCGTATGGTAAGGATTATTTGTCGTACATCCAATAACATAAATATTATCAAATTCTATTTCAGGGAGCAGTATATCTTGCATAGGTTTAGTTAACCTATGGAATTCATCAAGTAGTAAAATTACTTTTTTGAATCTTTTAGATTCTTCTATTACTGCAGTTAAATCCTTTTTTGTACAATTTACAGCATTTAATATTTTAAATTTATAGTCTAGTTCATTAGCTAATGCATTAGCGATTGAAGTTTTTCCTGTTCCAGGGGGACCATATAAAATAAATGAGAACATTTTTTTGCTTTCTACTATCTTAGTGAGAACTTTCCCATCGCCAATTAAATGATGCTGTCCGATTATGTTGTTTATTTTAGTAGGGCGTAATCTATTAATAAGGGTTTCCATGGTACCTCCTTTATAATTTTATGATTTATTTAATAGAATTTTAATTTATATGATAGTTTGCTCTATTTTGTTTATATTTATAAATGATGTTAGTTTATTTTATTAATTGCATTTTTCAGAAATATAGGATATAATAAATTATAGATTAGATAACTTGTGAAGGATAAACGCTGGGTCCCAAAATGGGGTAGGTTAATAACCGAGCATTCCTATGTGCCTGGGGTTATCTTTTTTTTATACCTTTTTTAAACTTTCTACAAAATTATGAGGATCTTTTTTTATTTCAATAAGAATAAATTCAATAAATTGTTCGGAGTATGTATAATGAGTTGAATTTCCGATTCTATGACAGTATGAATATTTTGGCTCATCTTTTATTTTATAAAAGTCAATAATAAGGTTTAATATATACTGATTAAAGCTCTTTTTATAATTTAATTTTATATTTTGTTTTTTTAATCTTTCTTCTACTACTGTAATAACATTTGCATATGAATATTTATGAGTTTGAGAAGGATCTTTTGGATCTTTGATAATTGCAACTTTGTTTTCAGATTCTTTACATATAGCCACAGTAAAATTTGCTTCTTTCTTTTTCTTAGTAATAAACAAATTTTGTTTAATTTCAATAGAAAATTTATCTGAATTATATTCATTAGATAGTATATCAATTTCATTAGCTTGTTGAATAAATTTTTCAGCGATTTCAGCTGGGTATTTTATTCTTATTTCTTCATTACTCAATGGCTCATAACTTGCAGAAGTAGTAAGAAAATTTTGTGCAATGTGCTGTGTAATATCTTGATTATGAAATCTTAATAATTCATTTGTGAAATTAATAACGCAAGCTTGAAAAAGTGGTGCATATTTTAGCTCGTAATCTTCGGTTATATAGTGAGTACTTATATTTCTTAATTCTATAATCTTCTCTAGATTTAATCTTATCCTAGTATTACTATCAGAATATATTTTTTTCACAACGTTTTCTAAGCTTAATGTTCTAGACTCATTATCTTTATAATATATTGGAATTTGTCGATTCAACAACTCTGCTTTTAACATCAATTCCCAGGCATTACATATGAAAAAACTGAATCCTTCTATTCTATATTTAATAGTAGGTTTATTATATATTTCTAAACCTAGTATAAAAGCTTCTATACTTTTTTCAATAAATTTATTTTTTAACTTTTCCATTATCTTTAATCTCCCTAGTTATTAATTTGATTAATTCTAATTCTCTTTAATTATATCATAATTAGCATAGTTGTTGATAGGAAGTTTATCTTGGAGTGAGTCTAAGACAGTTAAAGTCAAATTATTACGGAAAATAAATTCCAAAAAATTAAATTACGATGAA
>NZ_CAURJN010000037.1:0-16870 GCF_963525165.1 uncultured Gemella sp. | reverse complement strand
TATCTATTACTTTTACTTTTTTTCCTTGTTTTGTTGCTTCATGAGCAAAGATTGCTCCTGACAATCCAGCTCCAACTATTAAATAATCGTACATGTTTTCCTCCTTATATATACTTTCTATATCTTTAGAAATATTCTAATTTGTTTCATTTTCCATATTAATTTAGAGGCTATAAAACTTAAACTCAATGTGAATATGAAGACAATTACAGCATTATACCATATCTTATTGTCTACATATTTCCATACTAGCTCTAATATATATGTGTGTATAATAAATTACCCCCATAGTTAATGCAGATATTTCAGTTACTAGTTTACTATGCTTAAATCCATATTCTTCACCCTTTTTTACGAAAATTATAAATAATCCTATACTAAGAACTTTTATTAAAATACTATCATAAAAATATTCAGCGTAAATGTTATGATAAATATTTTTTGAGATATAAAATAAGTGGTGAAATAAATAATAATAATGATATTATTACTCCTTTAAATATATTATTTACTTCTATTTTTCTTATGTTAATCTCCCCGAAAAAACCTCCCATTATATAATAAAATAACCATGTCCAAATTCTAAAGGTCTGTGGAATATACTGTTGTAATGGTTTATATAAAATAAATGTATTTATTATTTCAATAAATATTCCAATAATTGTTAATCTCAACAACAATATAATATAACCATTGTTTTTTTCAGTATTTTTCTTAATTATAGGTAATAATAGATATATTAATATTAGTGAGCCGAAAAACTAGAATTGATAAAAATATCCTCTTTGCAATAGTGATCCTAAGGTTTTTCTAATTGGATTTGAATAAAAATCCCCTTTTAATATCCAAATTAATATATTCCAAAATAATACAACATATAAAATTGCTATAATTTTATTTCTTATATAATTCATACTTAAATCTCTTTTATTTAATAGAAAGTATCCATTTACCATAAAAAATAAAGGAATAGAATATGTTCCTAAGTAGTAAATATAGGCACTAATATTAAAGTATCTAAGGTAAAACCCGTTATACTTGAGTATAACGCTATTACACCCACACAAGAAAATACTTTTAATAAATCTAACCCTATATTACGCATTATTAATCCCACTCATACTATCCATATAACTAGATTTAGTAATAACATAACCTAATAATAATATTGATGGATTATACATTATCTCTATTAGTTGAGGATCAAACATTGAATGTAATGTTATAATTAAAATTAATATTGAATAATAAATATCATTACTAATATTTCTTTTCCCCAAAACGTAATATCCTAACATAACAAATAATAACATAATAATTCCGTAATTAAACATAATATTTAGATATGATGAATCTATATAGTTATACTGTAATTCGGAATCAAGAATTACTTCAGTTATCCAGGTAATCTTCTGTCCAAACAATGTAATACCATACTCTTCAATACCTTTATATCCGTAATACAGTCGACCACTTAATATAACATTTATCTCCGATATTATTGCCGAGTCATACTTATATAAGTATGTTAATAAACCTGCTACGAATCCTCCAACAAACATACTAAATTTATTAATATATGAGACACCCTTACTAAAGTTAAATTTCTTCATAAGGATTACCAATATAATTGCTAAGACACTATAAATAACAGCGGCCTTAGTATTAGTAAAATTATATAAATATATATTTAATAATGCTAAAACACCTAATTCTAAATATTTTATTAAATTCCCTTTAATATACAAATAAAATATGGTTAAATGAAAAAAGTAATTAGAGCTGAATGTAGTATAGTTATAACCTAATGTATATCTTTCGATTCCTGTATCTCTATCCCAAGAAATCGTTGTTTCTCCTATTACTCCTATCTTATAACTAATCGCTATGAACAACATTAAAATAGAAATCTCAATAATCCATATAATAATTAATTTTCTTATATTAATATTCTTCATGTTTACCAATAAAATTGCTAATACCATTATCACATACCAACCTGATGTGATATATGATATTAAACCTGCTACAACTAGTATAAGTGTAGAGTAAATTATAGACTCAGTAGAGTGCTTATCAATAATGTATTTAAATATAAGAAAAACACAAGCAAAGACTATAATAATTCTGGTAGTAATATTTAGAAAATCAAGTTTTTCTATATATACTGTCTGTTGAATAAATTTTGCAAATACAATAAATATAAAAGAGATATAAAATATTAACCTTGATATATTTACTCTTACCATATTTTAAATTCCTCTTTTTTTCAAACTATTAATTTTATACTTCACAATTGGATTAATAATTTTACTAAATTTCCTATTATATTTTTCATTAAAATATATTAAGTAACTCGTTCTATTATCTGATCTAAATTTATAATCTATTTTATTTTCTTCAACATACTTAGTAGTTTCTTTTAATAAATCCGAACTATTCTCTGATAAAAATGCTAATAGATATCTTGTATTTATTAAATCTCTAACAATATTCTCTAAGGTTCTCTTAAACTCATTTTCTTCTAATTCTTTGTAAAACTCTATAATACTCTCCATAACAATTTTGTGATGATTTATATTTTTTAATCTACTATCTAAAGCCATGCTTTGATCTGGTCTACCTAAAAAGTACTGATAAACATCTAAGTTCCAATATTCCCAGCTTTTAACATATTTCATTGGGAATATTGCGTACTGTGTATCTACATAAAATATTTTTTCAGTAAGCCTAATCTGATTTTCATGTAATAATTTCGTCCTATAAGTTATTCCATGCATCGGAAATATATTTGTTAATTCTCTAGATTTGAACTTATCCATTTTATTTAATACATTTATCTTTACTTTATTCCCATTATATATATGTTGTTCTGTATAATCTGTCACAATCAAGTCAGATTCTGTATGTTTTAATCTCTGTAAAAACTCTTCAAAATCATGTTTGTTTATCCAGTCATCACCATCTATTACTTTAAAGTATTTCCCTTTGGCTTCACTGATACCTCTATTTACTGCAGAACCGTGTCCGCCGTTTTCTTTGTTTATTATTCTAATATTTAGATTTGATTCTTTTATCAACTCCTCTACCACACCTACTGAATTATCTTTACTTCCATCATTAATAATTAATAATTCGAAGTCATTATAATATATAGGGTTCACACTTATAAATGATTGTATACACCTAGATATATAATTTTCTATATTATATGTAGGTACTGCAATTGTTAAAATAATTTTCAAAATCTCTACCTCCTAATTCTACTATTCAATGTTAAATATTTCATTAAATTTACTTTCTATGTCTTCGTTCAATTTAAAAGTTACATAATCTATTTTTTTATTAACAATTTCTTTAATCCCCTCTATCAAGGCTTCTTTATTATGTTCTACTTCTTTTATAGTAAAATATTTACTCATAAACTTTGATCCTTGAGTTATTGTTGATACAGAAGGAATTCCTAAAATAGCTGCCTCAGCTAAAACATAACTAAACGATTCCGAATGAGAACTCTGTATCAATCCAACACTATTCTTTATATACTTATATGGGTTTTCTTTAAATCCAACTAAATATATATATTTATCAGCCCTTAATTCGCTAATATAGTTATTTAACTCTTCAAATAATTTTCCCTCTCCTAAAATCATCAAGTTATAATTAGAATAAATTTTATGAAACTCATGAAAAGCATCAATTAATAACTTATAATTTTTTACTTCCTCAAGTCTTCCTACTGCACAAAAATATGGAGTATTATACACCTCTAATGGTTCCTCCGCCTTAAGCAAGATTTCATCTTCATTAATAATATTCGGAATCACTGAGACTTCCATTCCTGGAAATCTATTAATAAATGGTTGTACTTGTTCAGAAGAAACTGCTAGTATGTTATCAAATTTTTTATAACATTTATATTCTTCAAAATAATTCAAATAACTTTTTCTTGAATACCAATGTGTGCTAAAATCACAGTGAATATAGGCTACCTTTTTACTATGTTTATTATCAGATCCAGCTATTATTTTTGTAGAAATACTCTCTAAATATGAAAATTCTATATCATATCTCTCTCTTTTAAAAATTGATGTTTTCTTGACTATTTTATATATTAATTTAGCAGGTAATATTCTAAAGATTCTACCGATATTCTTTTCGAAAAAGAATGGCCATTCTTTTTTTATAAAATAATCTATTTTTATATCTTTAATTATATTTCCATAATGATTATTTCTTTCACTATAGACTAACAATGATATTTCAAATTTATTTTTATAATGATTTATGAAATTATAAAGTGATTTTTCTGCACCACCAGTAATCAAACTAGGTATACAAATTAGCATTTTTTTCATTTATTTACCTCTAATCTATTTATTAATCTTATATTTCATTTTTATAATTGGCTTAAGTAATCTAAATTTAAATAATAAATATTTAAAACATCGTGGTTGCTTAAGTATACTATTAAAATCAACTCTACTTTCAATAATCCCTAAAATTATATTATTAAATATTTCTGTGTTCCTCTCCATAGATTTCAAATAATCTATATATAGTTGAACTAACTCTACTTTATACCAAGCTACTATATTTGAAGAATCTTTACCTCTATCCTCTAAATATTTCTTACTCGCGTGATATATTTCGTTAGCTGATAGATAATGATCCTGTATATTTTTCATAGTAATCGTATTAGTAATTGCTCCTTCATTTCCTTTCCAATAGTAGTAAAGGAAATAATCCAAACCTACTACTTTTTTCATGTTTAGGAATAATCTATGCATTATTTCTAAATCCTCATAGTTTCTTCCTTCTAAAAATCTAACATTATTAAATACTTCTGTTTTAAAAATCTTTGTCGTTACAAAAAAGTCGTATCTACCCAAGAAAGATGCATCTATATATTGACTTACATCCATATCTTTAGGATTTTTTTCACCTTTTTCAACAACTTTCTCTTCTGTAAGATATGTTCTCTGAAATGAAATCATATCGTAATCTTTTTCTAGATACTCATTCAGTACTTCTAAGGTATCTAAAGCTAACCAATCATCTGAGTCAACAAAGAATATATAATCTCCTTTTACACTATCTAAAGCTACATTTCTTGCAGAAGATAGTCCCCCGTTTTCTTTGTGAATTACCCTAACCCTACTATCGATTTTTGCATATTCGTCACATAATGCAGGACAGTTGTCTGGACTTCCGTCATCTACTAAGATAACTTCAATATTTTTGTATGTTTGATTTAATACACTATCCATACATCTTTTCAAATATTGTTCTACCTTATATACTGGTACTATTATACTAACTAATTTACACACAATATCAGGCCTACTCTCCTTTTTTACTATATTGTTTTCCCACTAATTTTTCTTAAGATATTTAATACTTTACTTCCTAAACTATAGTTTAATGTAAATAATATTAAAATTACTTTTCTTGAAAATGGTAAGTACTCTAATAATAATTGTTTATTTTCTTTTATACTCTTTAACAATTCATTTATTTTATAATCATATTTTTTTAGATTTTCTTCTTTATTTTCTGCTAAAGCTATTCTGCATAATAAATTGAAATCTATTCTTTTTCTATTTATTACGGCATATTTTAAGAAGTTTGGATTCTCGTATCCTTTTGACTCTTCTTCAATTGTATCCCAAATTTTCTCTAAATCAAAATCTTTATCTCCAAATTTGGCTGTTAATCCGTTGTCATTAATAAAATAATTATATGTTACTCTATTACTATAGAATATACTTTGAGCATTTTTCATATATCTAAATGTTCCCAAAACATCTTCTGCAAATAGACCAACTGGAAACTCGACATCTCCCATTATTTCTCTTTTATACAGTTTTGACCAGGCGTAATATTCAATAGAATTCCCATCAATTTTAAAGAATTTTTTTGCATATTCTTCTTGTGTCAAAACCTCTTCTTTTATGTTAACAGGTTGCACAATTTCCTCTTGATAAGCTTTAGTTCTCACGTTATTTGTAACAACCATATCTACATTATTCTTTTTCATAGACTCAACATAATATTCAATCGCATCTAATTCCAACCAATCATCAGAATCCACAAAAGTAACAGCTTCTCCCTTTACATATTTCAAACCTGTATTTCTTGCTGCACTTAGTCCACCATTCTCTTGATTGATAAGAGATATATTCTCGTATTTTTTCTCATATTCTTCACAAATACCACGAGAATTATCCTTTGATCCATCATTAACAAGTATTATCTCTATATTTTTATATGTTTGGTTGATAATTGAATCTAAGCAACGCTTAAGATACTTTTCTACATTGTATACAGGGACTATCACACTTACTTTCAACTCTATACCCTCTCTCTAGAAACTTTCTTTATATTTCTTTTTGAAAAATTTTGCTTTTAAGAATGCCCCACCTTTTTTTAACCAATCCACTTCAAAAGCATCAAAAAATGGTACTTCTTTAACTTTATATTTCTTCTCTACTAACCAAACATTGAATAGAAGTTCACTCACTCTTCCAAATAATCTTGCTTCGAAAGCTGTAAGATTAAAAACATCTATTCTATTTTGTAATTCGAATAAAATTGGGAATAGCCATGCACAATATTCATCAAGTAGTTCTTTCTTCATAATAAACATATTGAACATATAACCACTAGTTCGTTTCATCACTTTATCAAATACATCAATATACTCTGGTGTCATCTCTGAAATGATATCTCTTGCTTTATCTAGATGACTACCATCAAGTGTATTTGCATAGTGATCATAAAGTGTTTCGATATAATATTTTCTTAATTTTGGAACTAGTATATCTGCTTCCCTCAGATATCGTTCTGTACTTTCTTTATCTAGAACTATTTCATTTATATCCATACCCTCTTTATATTTCACTTTTTTAGTACTGAAATATCTACGGTAATGATCTAATCCAATATACTCTGCATCTAAATTTTTCCACGCCCAATATACACCTGTTAATTCACAAAAGTATGGATTTAAACATGATATATTTTCACCAATATTATCTTTTTGATAACCTAGTTCTCCTTTACCTTCAGCACCTACATGAATAGGTAGGTATATTTCATCTTTAGGAGGAGTAAACTCTTTATGCGTTGCTATTAATATTTTAATTTTTGTAGACAAATTTAATCCTCTCACTTCCATTTTATCAATTTTTATGTTAATATATCCATATTCACTTATATAAGTCTGTGTTTTAGTTTGGCGACGAAACACAGTCTTTTTTATTTTTATCAGAACAAGGAGCGGTTGTATATACTTATATAGCCACTCCCTATTTTTACTTTTCCCGTATTATTTACTTCCCTCTCTTTTTAGGACAACCATTATAGTACGAACTATAATTTTTATGTCCAGTCTTAGCGACCAATTTTCGATATATTTCATATCTAGTTTGACTACTTCTTCAAAATCAAGAATATTACTTCTTCCACTAACCTGCCACATTCCCGTAATACCTGGTTTTACCTGCATACGTTTGAAGTGATGAAGATCATACTGCGTATATTCATCAACTGTCGGAGGTCGTGTCCCTACAACACTCATATCTCCTTTAAGGACGTTGATAAACTGTGGAAGTTCATCCAATGACCAATCTCTTAACTTTTGTCCAAATGGAAAGACTCTAGGATCATTATCCATTTTAAACATTAACGTCGTCTCTAACTCGTTTTGACTAAGTAATTTTGCTTTCCTTTCCTCTGCGTCCATATACATACTTCTAAATTTATATATTTTGAACTTTTTACCATTTTGACCTATTCTCGTTTGAGTGAATATAAGTGGTCCTGGGGCTTGTTTTTTCACTATTGGTAGTATTATTATTCCAACAAGAATTGTTAATAGTATTCCCGCTATTGAAATTGCTATATCCATAACTCTCTTCAGAATTACCTGGCGCAGTGTTGCAATTTTTATAGCTGATGTTAGGTAAATATTATCCCCTTGGAAGGTAACCACTGTATTCGCCCCAACCTCTTTTATAATCGGGGTGATATTGATTTTTGTAGGTATACCAAGCACTTCAAAAATCTTAAAAATCTCGACCAAACTAGTCTGTGATGATAAATTGGCATATATTTCATCAACCCTGTGACAAGATAAAAAATCTCTAATTTCACTTATATTATGAACTACAGGCTTATCATTATAAAAATCCTCTTTTGAAGTGTTAGCGTATGCCAACACCTCATAATTATCTGGAAGTTCACCAATTGTACCTAAATCAAAAAAGTCAGATAATATTATAATATTACGACTATCATCTCGATATTGATTATTTATTCTTTTAGAAATAGTTCTTACACAATAAATAAAAACAAAAGATAAAATTAAATAAATAATCCATTCAAAACTCTTCATCATGTTAAAGAAATCATTACTATTAATTACCACTAAAAACAATGTGAATAATGAAACAACTTTTAGGACATATAACGATGTAGTCTTAACTTCCTTAAGATAACCTCGTTCAGATATTGTCCAGTATTCTTCCGACATAAGCGCCACAAGAATACCGATAATATTCATAGCAATAAAGAAGTATAAGTTATCTTTTGATTTCGATTGAAAATCAAAACTAAGGATATAGGCTAAAGATAAAGCTATTAAATCGGTCACCAAGAACAAAAACTTATTATTTCTTCTTATATAATACATCTTGTTCTCCTCTTAATTTAATATCTATTTTTTACCTTTTTTTCCATGTTCTCCATAGCTACCATAGTGACCGTAATAACCGCCATAACCAAGTTCATTTGAGTTAACTTTGTTTAAGATTACTCCTAAGAATTCTGCTCCACCTTTTTCTAGTTGTTCTTTGCATTTTTCTAGAGTTTTTTTCTTAACTTTGTTTGCTTCTACTACCATTACTACTCCGTCAGTCTTAGGTGCCACGATAGCCGCGTCTATTACCTGACCAACTGGTGGTGTATCGATAATTACATAGTCATAATATTCCCTGAATACTTCAATCATAATATTGAAGTTCTTGTTTTGTAATAATCCTGTTGGATTCGGTGGTACTTGACCAGCTGGAATAACATTAAGATGTTCCACATCAGTTTCATAAATAACGTCTTCTATTGGAGATACCCCTGATAGATAATTTGATAATCCGCTGATTTTGTGTTTAAATTTAAAACGTCCTGCCATAACTGATTTACGAGTATCGGCATCAACTAACATAGTTTTTAATCCTAGCTTCGCTAATGAGATTGCTAGGTTAGTCGATACAGTACTCTTTCCTTCATTCTCTGAAGTTGACGTTATCACGATTACTTTTTTGTCTTTCCCTAAAAATTGGATATTTGTACGTAAGGTGTTAAAATATTCATCATTTTTAGGATCTACTATTTTTTGGTTTGTTAGTAAATTAATTTGTGCCATGTATTTTCACCTTATCTCTTTCCTGTTTTTGTATCTGGAACTACACCTAAAAGTACTAATCCCATTGTTTCTTCAATATCTTCTGCTCGTTTAACTCTATCATCTAGTAACTCAAATAACACTACTCCAGCTATAGCTAAGATAAATCCTAATGCTGTCGCTAAAATTCCATTTCTAGGAATATTTGGAGAACTTGGAGAGTTAGCCGCTTTAGCTTCTTCTAATGTTGTTACATCATTAATTTTTGTTATTTCTTTGATTTGATCTGCTGATACCTCTTTTACAGTATTAGCTAAGTCACTCGCAACTTGTGGGTCTTTATCTTGCACAGTGATTGAGATAATACGAGTATCTTTTGGTGCATTTACACTAACTTTCCCTGCTAATTGCTTTGCTGTGATACCTGTTCCGCTTTTATCTGCCGCATCTTCCATAACTCTGTTAGAAAGAATAATCTCTTTATAGTCTTTTACTAATAGTGAACCTAATTGAACGTCTTGTGTTGTGATTGCTTTATCATCTTTCTTTTGGTTAACTACGTATACTTTCGTGGTAGATGAATATTGTGGCGTTACTAAGAATATGCTAACTGCAAGTGATACCGCCGTGAATATTAATGTTACTAATACTATTAATACCTTCTTCTCCCAAATTCTTCTTAACAGCAACATAATGTCTAACTGTATTAAATCTTTTTCTTGATTATCCATTATAATATTTTTCCTCTCTTTATATTATTTTATTCATTAGTAGTTTTTCTTGATTTTTTTCGAATAGTTCGTAAGCTATTGTTGGCCCGTATTTCTTCTCGATAATATCGTATGCTTCTTTCATATACGTTCTTCGAGTGTCCATATTGTGCATGTCGCTTGCGATAAAGTGAACTAACTCTTCATCTAAGTATTTTTTAGCGCGTTTTTTATAGTTCTTATGTTTATCGCCAATAAGTTTCGGTTTAAGAACACTTGCAGCATTAACTTGGATGTACACACCCATGTTTATTAGCTCCTGAACACCTTTTTCATCTACATCGTTATATCTTTCAACGTGTGCTACTACTGGAGTTAATCCAAGGAGTATAACCTTGTTCAATGCTCTGTGGATTTCTTTATAACGCATTTCATAAGGGAATTCTACAAGTACATAGTCTGTTTCCGCTAATCGAGGGTATTCTCCACTTTCAATCTTAGCGATTTCCCCTTCTTTGTAGTAGACTTCGCTACCTAAGTAAACTCTTAGGTCACTGGCTACTTCAGCGGCGATTTCTTCTACTCGTTTGAAGTTTTCTCTTATTATTTCTATATCTGTTTCGAACATTCCGCGTCTTCTGTGAGGTGTTGCGATAATCGTTCTAACACCTTGTCTGTAACTTTCTTCTAGTAAATCACGCGTGTCTTTTTCAGTTTTTGCACCGTCATCTACTCCGAAGACTACATGGGAATGTATGTCTATCATTTTAATTCCGTCTCTCATCTACTTACCTTCCAATACTTCTTTAATATTTTCTGTAACTTCTCTTAAACTTTGGTCATTAATTTGTGTCATATATAATCTAGCTCCAGGCATTGCATATGAAGGTAAGCCCATGCTTCCTGTTCCTGTTAATGCTTGTGAGGTTACATTATAATCTTTACCTGCACTTAGCTGCTCATTCGCAAGTCCCATAGCCGTTTCTATCGGCATATTTGTCTGAATCGATTCACTTAGTTCTTTAATAACGCTTTGGTAATTTGATAAACCTTCTTTCGAAGTTAGCTTTTTAATTATTGCAGTGATAACCTTCTCTTGATTTTTACCACGGTCATTATCTCCACCAGAAAGTCCATATCTTTCACGAACGAACATTAAAGCATCTTCAGAATTCATATGTAATAAACCTGGTTGGAAAGGTTTTTTCCCTCCATACGATGTAAACGCCTGATCATTATACACATCTACCCCACCAACTGTATCAATAAGTTTTAAGAATGATGTGAAGTTAAGTCTAGCGTAGTAATCTATTTTAATACCGTATAGATTTTCTAACGTATGGATTGAAGAATCTACACCGTAAAGTCCTGCGTGTGTAAGTTTGTCGTATTGGTTATTACCACCATCAGCGATTTTTACATAAGAGTCACGTGGTGTTGTCGTTAATAAGATTTTTCCAGTTTTTTTGTTTACTGTCATGATAATATTAACGTCTGAACGGCTAACACTTGACACCGGTCCATATGTGTCAATACCACTTATATACACGTTGAATGTGTCACCTGCATTTTGTTTTGCTTTAGCATTCACTGATTTTGTTATTTTAAATTCATAGATTTTTTTCGTTTTATCTTTGAAATCTGCATATTGGCTTGTAATAAGATCTTCGAATGAGCTGTTTAGTATCATCGCTCTACTAGTTCCTGCGGCTAATTCCTCGTAAGCTGAGATATAGTTTTTAGATTCCGCAAGGTTTAGACTTTGTTTTTCTTTATCGCGAATCTCTTTCATCAGCTTATTAATGTTTTCACCATCTGCAGATACTGGAGCTGCCACTGCCTCTCCTTTTAAATCTGCAAGTTTTTCAGCTGCATCGTTTTTCATCACGACAATACTCATCGTGTACTCACTAACCGCTGCATTGCTGTTTAAGTTATCAAATAAGCCAATTGCTGTTCTAAACTGCATGTAAGAAAATGTCAAGGCTATATTCATAACAATCAACATTATCGCATTGAATATTCTCGCTTTTTTCTTAATTACAAGGAATATCGCAAGTATTATCGCTAAGATTATTACTCCTATTATCCCGTAGTTGATACCTCTAAAGTTTAGAAAGTCGTATTTTAGCATCGTCCAACTTACTAATCCTCCAAGTATAATCAGTAAAATAGTCAGTATCCCATTGACAATCTCGAAAGCTCCTATGCTATCCTCGTGTCTTTTATTTCGACTACTTGAATTTCTTCTCATTTTTCTCCATCCTCTTCAATTTATAAAATTTGCTAATACAGCTTAGATTTAATTTTTCCTCACTGTTTATTAATTCTCCATCAATTTGAAAGTATCTCTGATTTGTCTTTATAATCAATCTATCCGTCGTTATTTGTTTAACTTTCCTCAGTTTATTATGTTTTTTAAAAAGTATACATACATAGTTATAAATAAAAGTTATTAAAGATATATTTTCCATTATCATAACGTGAAGCTTTCCATCTTGACCTGTCGTATCCGGTGCAAATTTTATCCCGCCACCTTCATAAGGTTGAATCATCGCATTTAGTAAGTACAACTTATCCGTATCGATTTCTCCGTCGTCCCATGAGATTTTCGCTTTATATTTTTTCAGCATTAAAATACCTATTACTCCTTTAAGAAGATAGATATACTTACCTAAATATTTCTTTAACCTTGAACCATCAGTTCTTTTTATAATATCAGCATTAAATCCGATATCAAATCCTGAACAGAATTTTCTATCGTTAACGACTCCTACATCATATTCAATAAACCTCTTTGAATCTAATAATCGACTTATTTCAACATCTTTTTTGAACTTTATAGATCTCGCAAGATCATTACCCGAACCATACGCAAGATAAATAATCTCTTTGCCATGATAGTTATTTATCACTTCATTAATAGTTCCATCGCCTCCGATGACTATCAACTCATCCCCACGAATCTTATTCATAAGGCTTTCTGCATTATTGTTCTTTGATGTTTTTAAAACTCTGTAAGGCAACTTCTTTTCTTGCAAAACTCGTTCTATTTTATCAAGTTCAATAAGACTTTTCTTACTTCTAGAATTAACTATTATTTCAATCATATTCCAATCCTATACAGAAAATACTTTATCTAAATAATTATACTATAAAAAGCAATATTTATCAAAGATTTATCTATTTAAAACCCTTCAGAATATCACATTATATGCATTTTTACTCTCCAACCTCATTATTAAAATTCTCATATAAAATTCAATCGAGAAAAATTATTTTATATTTTTATGAAAAGAAGTAAAAAATCTTAATTTCTAGAGAACTTAATTTTGTCAAACCTCTTGCAAAGTTTATTAACCATCTAAACAACTTCTCGAAAGTAAATTCAGATATCAAGACACTACTGCAGCTATGAGTTATCATATACACTTTTTTAAAATTTAGTTTTTTGAATTAACACCTTACCTCGCGCTTAAAATTATTTTCTTACTTCGCTTATTATAATAACAAAAATATTGTAAAACAAAAAACTATCTTATCTTTAGCAACTTGAAGATAGCTTTAATCTTCGATGATGCACATTAGATAAAATAGTTTATAAGTTTCCTAGGGAGTGACTCAAAAATTGTGATTTCGTAGAAATCGATTTTGTCGAGTTGCCCCCCGCACAGTTTATCAGATATCTAAAAAGCTTTCATAAAGCAAATTTAGATATCAATAAACCACTGCGTCTATGAGTTATCATATACACTTTTTTTAAATTTAGACCTTTTAGGTCAGCCCCTTACATGTACTCTAATCTATCTATTTCTGGTTTTTCAGACGTTTGCGTGAAGTCGGTAGTATCATTATTTTTAGGGGCTTTTCTAACGAACAACATAACTGCCACTATGAAGTATAGTAAATATACCGGAATCATAACACCCGCTGTCATTAACCCAACCAGAGCAGCTGATATTAGGAATAAGATTCCTGAGACGATTCTCGATCTCATAGTAAATGACGCTATTAAAGCGATTATTAACGTAATTATTCCCATCACCGCATATATTTTCACCGCAGTCACAAAAAGTGTTGTTATAGACATTCCTGAACTTGCAAGAAACGTCGAAACTCCTTGGTCCATCATTAAGGCATTTAGCATTGGTTCAATCTGCGGTTGTTTTAATACTGTTTCTAGTTGACCAGAAAATGCTCCAAGAGATACTAATCCTGTCATAAGTATCATAATAGTATTCGCTATCCAAGCCAATATTTTTTCAATTTTTCTACTGAATGGTTTCATCAAATTCTCCTTTAGTTAATCTTATTGTTTGATTATACCATAAATTATCCATAACATATAATAATTTATATATCTAATTGGTTAATCACCTTGTCATAGGAGATTATATTAAAGAGGAACTTCTCGCCGGAATCGTGATTTAGGAAAAATCAATTTATCGATTCTCTGCAACAGTCCTCCCCCGTACAGTTTATTAGATATCTAAGAAAATTTTATAAAGTAAATTTACATATCAATAACCACTATGTCTATGAGTTCTCATATGAACTTTATTAAATTTTAGGATTTTTGGGGCAGCTCCTTTTTATTTCGAGATTTAGACTTATCAACTGGCTAACACCACTAAATAAAGAACTTCGAAAGATATTCGAAGTTCTTTTTAAAATTATATTATCTTCCACGACGCTTAGCTGTTGCTGACGCTTTTCTTGTTGGTTAAGTGTTGTGGTGAACAGCTGCTGGTCTGTGAGTTGCTAGTCTGTGAGCAACTGCTACTGGTCTGTGAACTGCTGGTTTTTGAGCAACTGCAACTAGTCTGTGAACTGCTGGTTTTTGAGCAACTGCAACTGGTTTTTGAGCTGCTAGTTTGTAAGTTGTAACAACAATTGGTTTGTGGTTAGTTACCACTGCGTGTGATGTTGTTGTTGAATATCCAAAACTTCCTGATGCTACTAATTGTTTTTGGACTACTGCTTGAGCTACTAGAACTTTTTGAGTTTGAGCTGTGTAGTATAATACTACAGTATATGAGTAAGAACCGTTGTTCGCTGATGTGTTAGCTTTTTTAGCAAAGTATACTTGGTATACTAATTCTTTATCGTAAAGTTTGTTAGCTGCGATAAGTTATTTACTTTCAGCTGAGAAGTCACGTTTTAAGATAGCATTGTTAACTAAGTTTTGAGGGATAGAAATTTTAGCGAAAACTCCTTCATCTCCTGCTAATCTAGTTGATTCTGCTAGACGGTTGTTAGTCCCTTCTTCTAAGAAATCAACACGAATGTGGATTTTTTGGTTTTCTGCTTGAGCTTCAGATCCACTAAAGTTAGCTACTGTAAAAATAAATGCGACTGGCAATAATGCCATTAATAGTTTTTTAAACATTGTTTTCTCCTTGATTAAATATATTTTATTATAATAACTAATACATGATTGATGCTTCCACCTAACCATGCATCTTTACCGAAAATAATAACATCATAACCATGAAATTATGTCAATCACTTTTTTAAATAAATTTTATTTTTTATAAACTTTTACCCTTACTTAAAATGTAATTAAAATAATGTTAACTCCTTAAATCATACTTTCACACTATACCATATATATATATATATATTAAAACAACTTAAAATTTCCATTTATATCAAATATAATAATTTGAACATATTTAAGTTTTATCAATTTGAACACATCCATAACAATATCATTTCCTCTTTACTCACATTTAAAAATAGGATTGACTAAAAAATCATGTTTGGAAAAACGATTTTGTCAAAACTACACATTCTTATTTTGTCATTTTCATCTGATACAATAAAATGTATATAGGAAAAACGCTCCAAATCAATCCTAGAAAAACACAATAACTACACCTTTCATGGAAGTTATATCATGACTGAAACTGTCAAAGTCGAAATCAAATAAACACTACCACTACTCGTTCTCATATAAAATTTAGAACTTTTAAAGAAATCCCTTAAAGAACCATTATAACAACCTCCTTTAGTGAGATCTTCGTATACCACGTACTTGGCAAAGATTCTAACGAAGCCTGCCCCGGATTTATTATACAACCATTTATTATAACGGATTATAACTACCTCAAAGAACCAAAAAATCACTCTCGAAAATACTTTCGAGAGTGATCTTATGTTATTTAGCTAATACTTTATATTAGTCTTCTCTTCTACGTTTTTTGATTGCTGCTGCAATACCTGCAAGTAACACACCGAATCCTGCTGCCGCTGTGTTATTTGTTTCGCTACCTGTGTTAGCTAAACGTTTAACTTGAGCTTTAGGTGCTTCAGCAGTTACTTTTCTGAAGATATGACGAATATTTCCATCTCCATCTACGATTGTTCTTACGAACTCGTATCCTGGAACTTCTTCATGTCTATGAGTTCCTTTTTCAGATACTTTAATTGGGTTTCCATCTTCGTCTACCCATGAAGTAATTACATTTGTTGTTGGAGTAGTTACTTTTTCGTAGATGTGTTCGATATCTCCGTTTGGTAGTTTGTTAGTTGTTACGAATCTGTATCCTGGGATATCTTTCTTCGGTTGATTTCCTTCTTCTGTTGGATAGTTTGGAATTTCTTTTCCATCTTTTCCTTTGAATGAAGTTTTAACTTTTTCGTATACGTGCTCTACATCTCCATTTGGAAGTTTGTTAGTTGTTACAAATCTGTATCCTAGGATATCTTTCTTCGGTTGATTTCCTTCTTCTGTTGGATAGTTTGGAATTTCTTT
>NZ_CAURJN010000036.1:0-18931 GCF_963525165.1 uncultured Gemella sp. | reverse complement strand
TACCAACATTTACCGTGATTGTTTGATTTGTTAATCCTTTTTTATGTTGCACATCGCTTGCTGTAATCGTAGGTTTAATTGGTTTAACATTTAATGTAACTGTTCCGTCTGAACCTGAGTTTGCAGCATCTGATTTTGAACCATCTTGATAAGTAGCCACAGCAGTATATTTGAACACTCCGGCTTCGGCTGTACTTGGTTTAATATTATTTTTCCAACTCCAAGTCATTCCACCTGGAAACTCTCCACCATTTTTAGGAGTAATATATTTAGCACTTACTGGATTATCTGGGTTTGGAAGTGTATCTCCCACTGTTTTGTTATGTGTGCTACCTTGGATAGGATATAGTTTTGCTTGTTTTTCTCTTAAGGTTGGTTGTACTGGTTGGTCTGGATAATCTGTATATTTCGGTTCATTCGCATCTTTTCCTGAAACAAATGTATATGCTTGGTTAGTAGTTTTCCCGAATGTACCCGCAACTGCTAATGCAAACGCCTCTCTTACCTGATCATCTGTTACTCCAGCTTTCAGCTTAGCTTTCACTTGCATGTGAATCGCAGAATCTCTATCCTCTGTTTTAACCCCAAAACCATAAGAGTATTGATTAAATTTGCTCTCCGTTCTTGTTACCGCATGGATTAAAAGTGGATCATTGCTATTCCCTTTAAATGTTTCACTCATGTCTTGGTTATAACTTCTACCATGTCTAATATCTAGTGCGTTGAAATACGTTAATTTTCTCCAACCTGAACCATAATCAACTGAATTATTTAAGAAATTAACATTATGAGAAGCCGTTCTAGTAAAATTCTCTGGATTTTGAGAAAGCGTTCCAGAGTTACCATTTCTCGTATAAGATTCAAATTTTAAATCTCTTAAAGTGTTATTTTTATATGTACCATCACTATTCAAATCTAAAATTTGAGGTGGTAAAATTAATCGATAAATTTGATACCTACTTAGGTGAGCCATTGAGACACCATCATTATTGAAGAAAACATCATAAACTACATAACGTTCTCCGTTGATTGTTGTCGTTTTAGCGAACATATCTACTTTTTTTTCGGTATATTCTGTTAATCCATTTCTAACGACTCTGCTTCCATCACTCGCACGGTGACGTTGATAAATTAATAAGTTGTCACTTGAATCCCATGTTGGAGAAATTGAAGCCGCTCTTACATTTGTTCCTTCTTCAATCTTATTCCCATTACGTGAATCACGAGATCCAGTGTTAGCGATTGTATTTTTTCCTTCTTTTACTACTTTTTCAGGAGCATTAGCCTTCGGCATTGAAGATAATACAGAGATTTTCTCATTAAGTTTTTTAACTAATACATCAATTTCGGCTTGTGTTAACTCAGCATTATTACTATTAAGTATATTTTTAGCATTTTCTAAATCTATTTTAATAGCTGCTAGAGTAGAAGCTGGTGCTTTATCTTTATTGATTTTTTCTAGCAGTTCCTCTACTTTTTCAATATTAGTTTGTAATTTATTTTTATCTAATGCCTTTTTCTCTACTTTTTTGTCGGCATTAGCATCATTTTTTACTGTTGGAGTAGCATCAGCTGACACTTCCTCCTTTTTAGTTGGCTTTGCAACTTCTTTTTCTGCTGAGATATTGTTATTTAGAACATCTGTTTTTTCATCAGTTGAACTAGTTACTTTCTCAACACTAGTATCTTTTTCTATTTTCTCACCTGGTACTTCTCCCGCATTAGCTATACCAGCTGCACCAAAGAAGATACTAGCTCCTATAACAACTGAAGCTGCACCAACTTTAAACTTTTTAATAGAGTAAGTTTCTACTTTTACTCCACTTTTCGTATCCCTCAGATACTTATTATTTTTTCCTATCACTTACGTTTCTCCTTCCTTTTTATTGCTTAAAGATAAATAAAAACAATTATATAACTATAGTTATACATGATAAATAGCCATTTATAAACAGTTCACCCTATTTACCCATGTTTCCAATTATACATTATACTATTTATACTTTAAATATACTTTAATTAATCTATTATTCTCTAGATGAAAATAATATTTAATTCGTATTTGTATTATAATATTATATCATATCATCTTTCGCATTGCCATATATATATATATATATATTGTGATAAATATATCGAAAAAAATGAAATAAAATTTTACTATCTTAAAAAATTTCTTTTACTAAAAAAATTACTAAATCTATAATAATATAAACTATAAATTTAACACTTTATTTATTATATGACAACCATGGTATAAACATATTTATTTCAATAAAATAAGTGACTCAACAAAATCGTGATTTTAAAAAAATCAATTTTATCGATTCACCCCTTTAAAATATTATAACAGTTTACATATAAAAATATACACTACTATTTGTTCTCTATTTTTTGTTTCACCTTATTATACCAACGAATAACATGAATACGCTCCAATAAGTGTGGTAATAATATAATTACAATAATAATTGAATTTATCACTTTATTTAGTATTTCACCAAAGAAACCTATCAACACTCCTTTATTTACTATTGTTATAAATTAATCTTCGACATATACTGTACCTGTTCAAAACTAAGCCGCCCTAAAAATAGAGAAAGGGACTGATAAAATTATCAGTCCCATATATTTTTAAAAAAATATTATTAAGTTTCGTATGGTTATATTTTACATTGTAAACCTTATATGAAATTAAAATTATAATTAAAATTTACTTAAAATATCATTCTAGGTTTAACCTATTTTAATTATTATATTCTTGAAAAAAATATTCTCATACTAAATTCACACAGTGAAATTCTTTTAATTCTATACTCCCTGTATCTTCCCTAACTTCTCTGCTCTTTCTAAAGATGCATCGATATTTTCACATAGATTTTCTTTACCTATTTTTTCTATAAATCCTGCTTTTTCCATAACTTGATAAGGTTGTTCATTAACATGCGATAAGATAAGTGTTAGCCCGCGTTTTTTACAAGTTTCCAGTATTTCTTCTAATACTTCTAATCCCGAAATGTCCATAACAGGAACATTACGCATTCGTATAATCAAAACATTTTTTCCTTCTCCATGTTCAAAGTTAGTAAATACGTTAGCTGCTCCGAAGAATAATGCTCCAAAAATTTCATAAACAATAGTATTTTTAGGAACATATTTTAAATCAACTTCTTCTGACAGTTTATCTTCATCAGACGAACCTTTATATGTCCATTGTCTAACTTCTGCAATATCAGACATACGTTTTAAGAATAAGAAAGCCGCTAATACCATACCGAATTCTATTGCAATAACTAAATCAAAGAATAACGTTAATAAAAAAGTAATAATCAACACTGCAGTATCGCTCTTAGGGGCAGTTTTTACCATACGTACACAAGTACGCCATCCACTCATGTTATATCCTACGATTATTAATATAGCAGCCAAGCAACTCATAGGTATATAAGATGCATATGGCATTAAAAATAATAGTATTAATAATAAAGTAAATGCATGCACCATTCCAGCTACTGGCGTTCTACCACCATTTTTTACGTTGGCTGCCGTTCTCGCAATTGCACCTGTTGCAGGTATTCCTCCGAAAAGTACTGACATAAAGTTCCCAACACCTTGGGCTACTAATTCTGCATTAGATTTGTGCTTACTACCTGTCATACCATCAGACACTACAGCTGATAGCAATGATTCTATTGCAGCTAATATTGCGATCGTAAATGCAGGTAACATCATCTCCCTAACTAGAGAGAACGAAATTGTAGGCATTGTAAAACCAGGAAGCCCTGCTTTAATCATATATAAATCACCAATAGTTTTTACCGGTAATTTAAAAATAGCTACTAAAAATGTTGTAACCAATATTGCGATTAAAGAACCTGGTATTTTCTTAGATACCTTATGCCAAAATACTTGGATTAATATCGCAAGTAATCCTATAGCTAAAGTGACGAAACTAATACTTTTTATATTATGACCATAGGCTACTAATTTTCCAATAAACTCTGCAGGGACTGCTCCCATGCTTAATCCTAGGAAATCTTTAATTTGACCTACAACTATTCCCATTGCAATCCCTAGAGTAAAACCTACAGTAATTGTTTTGGGAATGAATTTAATCAAGTCACCAAAATGAAATAATCCCATCAAGATTAACATAACTCCTGCCATCAGTGTTGCAACAGTTAATCCTGCAATTCCGTGTTCTGCTATAATTCCATAAATAATAATGACAAATGCTGCAGTAGGTCCACCAATCTGAACCCTACTCCCACCTAAAAATGAAATAAAAAAACCTGCTATAATCGCAGTATAAAGACCTTGTTCCGGATTCACTCCAGATGCAATCGCCAAAGCAATCGATAAAGGCAATGCTATAACAGCTACTATCAAACCAGCAATTATATCTTTCAAGCATTGTTCCTTTGTATAATTTTTCATTACACTAAACAACTTCGGCTTAAGATATTTAAATGAATTCATCTTCTCCTCCTATTTCCTGAGAATCTTTAGTATTACTAGTTTAGCACATAACGAAGAAAAACTCTAGTTAAATCAGAAATACTTTTGAAATATTTTAAAATTTCATAATATATCTTCTCACAACTAGAGTTCAATCTATTATATAATAAATTTATTTGTTATAAATTTTTTAAAAAGGGAGTGACTCAAAAATCATGATTTCAATGTTGAGTCATCCCCACACAGTTTATTGATATCTAAAAAGCTTTTATAAAGCGTATTTAGATATCAATAAACCACTGCGTCTATGAATTCTTATATGAACTCTGTTAAATTTTAGAATTTTTGAGTCACTCCCAATTAAACTTCCCCTTGATATCACTTATAATATCTACCAAAAGTTCCTTATTAGCAGTATCATACCACGTTCCATCCATTTTGTTTCTAAACCATGTTAACTGACGTTTAGCATAACGGCGTGAATTTTGAGAAATAGCTGCAATAGTATCTTCTTTAGAAACATTACCATTAAGATACGGAATCATCTCCTTATATCCTATTGCTCCTAGAGCTTGCAGTTCAAAACCATACACCTCTATAATCCCTTTAACTTCCTGTTCAAGCCCTTCTTCAAACATTAGCTCAACTCGCTTATTAATACGATTGTATAGAACTTCCCTAACGGTATTAAGAACTATTAAAAATGGATTATAACAATCAAGAACAGTATCACCATTGTTGTTTGTCGTTACAGATTTTTTTTCATTCATTACATAATTATATGCATTGATGACACGACGATGATTTTCTATATCAATCGCATTATATGTATCTGGATAGTTTTCTTTTAAATACTCTCTAGCCATATCAACATCAATATCATAAGTTTTTTCCTCTAAATCAGTAAACTCATAATTATTTAGAACAGCATTCATATAAAAACCAGTTCCACCGATTAATAAAGGCATCTTCCCTCGAGCATGTATTTCTTCAATTTTCTTACGTGCTAGTTTTTGAAAATCGTAGACAGAACAAGTATCAGTAGGTTCTAATTCGTCTATTAGATGATGAACTATCCCATCCATCTCTTCTTTTTTCACCTTTGCAGAACCTATATCAAACTTTTTATAAATTTGAACACTATCTATAGAGATTATTTCACAGTTGAACTCTTTTGCCAGTTCTATACTAAGTGCTGTTTTACCAACTGCGGTTGGTCCTACTATCGCTATTAAAGGTATTTTTTCCATCTTACCTCCTACACTATACGCTTAAACATTTTTTCTAAATCTTTTTTCTCCATTTTTGTAATTATCGGACGTCCATGTGGACACGTAAATGGATTCTTACATTCGTATAAATCACTAATAACCTTATTCATCTCGACATCTGTAAGAACTTGGTTTGCTTTTATAGACATTTTACAACTTGCCATAGCAATTGCATCATTTCTTAATTCGTTGAAAGTTATATTGTTATTTCTAAGAACCTTCTCAACAATAATTTTTATCATTTGCTCTTCATCTTCTTCTATCCAACCAGGAAACTCACGAACAACATAAGAATTATCTCCAAACTCCTCAAATACAATACCAAGTTCCTCAAATTTTTCTAAATTATTACGAATCTCAACCGCTTCCTCTACAGAAAAATCAAACATAAGTGGGATTAACATCTGTTTTTTATAATTCTTTCTTTCGATAAATTCGCGTTGTAATTTCTCATAATTATATCTTTCTGCTGCAGCATGCTGATCTATTAGAAATAGCTTATTATCCGCTTCTGATAGAATATATGTTTTAAAGATTTGTGCTAATACTTTTAAATCTGGTAAAGTTCTAACTTTTGTATCATAATCTTGAACGATTTTCGCATCTTTAATCTCATTAAAATGACTATCATCTTTTACTACATTAGAAACTACTTTTTCTGTTCGATCATCATAACTCGAGTTATCTTCTTTTTTAGAGAAATTCATGAAGTTCTCAATCTCTTTTTTAGTTAGTTTATCACCGAACTTATTTCTATTATCACGAGGATGTGAACTGTAAGATAAATCCGGTAAGTCACTCTTAATTCTCTGAGTTTTATTTCTTTGGTTAAATATACTTTCTTTATTTTGTACCAAAGTTTTTTCTTCCCCAGAATTAGTTAACAAATCGCCTCCAAAAAGAAATTCATCTTCTTGAATTATATAACTTGTAGATTCTTCTTGAGTATCAGAAAAACTAAGTTCAACTTCAAAATTTGCTTCAGGTTCTTTTTTCTCTTCTGAAAAAATAGCGTTATCTTCTACATCTCCAAACTTATTATCAAGTTCATCTAAGAAATTTATTTTTTCGATTTTCGCTTTTTCTTTTTTCGTAAGAACATTATTCATTCCTTGTGGAATATATGTATAATTACTTAATCTCTCTGCGATAACTTCTTTTATTAGACGGATTAACTCCGCTTCTTTTGATAACCTAACTTCTTGCTTAGTTGGGTGCACATTAACATCTAATAAAATTGGATCCATTTCTATATTAATTACACATAATGGATACCTGTTTATCATTAATAATGTACCATACGCATCAATAATAGCATTTTGAATTCCATAGTTTTTAATATAACGACCATTGATAAAAATATTTATATAGTTCTTACTAGCTCTTGTCTCTTCTGGTACAGAGATATAACCAAATACTTTGTAATCATCGTTACTACCACTAAATTCTATCATATTTCTAGCGACACCCATATTATAGATTTTAGATAAAATCTTATGAACATCACCATCACCATAAGTTTTAAAAGTGATCTTTCCGTCTACATGTAGTTCGAAAGCTACATTAGGATAAGATAGAGCAAACTTATGAATAATATTAGTAATATTGGCTTGTTCTGTATGAGGATTACGTAGATATTTTAACCTTGCTGGTGTATTGTAGAATAAATTTTCCACACTTAAATCAGTTCCTTTAATAGGTGCGTAATATTCCTCAGAAACTACTTTTCCACCTTCAAGAACCAACATCTTTCCTTGCGCTTCTCCTGCACAACTCTTAATTACTACTTTACTCACAGATGAAATACTCGCTAACGCCTCACCTCTAAAACCTAGAGTTTCTATGTGAAATAAATCATAGTCAGCACTTATTTTACTAGTCGCATGGCGTAAAAATGCGCGTGCCAAATCATCATTAGTAATACCACTACCATTATCAATAATTCTAATTTGTTGAATACCAAATTCCTTGATTATAACTTTAATATTTGTACTCCCTGCATCGATAGAGTTCTCCACAAGCTCTTTAACAACAGAAGAAGGTCTTTCAACAACTTCTCCTGCCGCTATTTTATTTGATAATTCTGCAGATAATATATTTATTTTTCCCATTTAATTTATTTCACATCCTCACTTATTTTTCTCTGTAATTCATAAAGAAGATTAAATGCTTGCATTGGTGTTGTTTCTAAGAAGTTTACACTCTCTAATTGCTTTTTGATTTCATCAAATTTCTCATTATCACCATCGAAATCCAATTGTAATTTTGCATAATTTTTTCCTGATTTCTCTTCAGCTTTTAATTGTTTTCTAATATCTTTCTCTAACTCTTCTTTAAGTTCTTTTTCTAGTTCAGAACGAAGTTGTGCTCTTAAAGCTTCCTCATCTACTTTTTCAATATCTTCTTTAACTACTTTGCTACTATATTCTTTTTCGAGTTCAGAACGAAGTTGTTGTCTTAAAGCTTCCTCGTCTATTTTTACAACTTCTTCTTTAACTACTCGACTGCTATATTCTTGTTCAAGTTCTTTACGTATTTTTTCTCTTAGTTCTTCTTCAGATTCTTGTGATGAAGCATCATTTAATAATACATTGTTATATCTAGCATTATCAACAAGGTCCTCACTACCTTTATTACCACTTTCTAATTCTCTTAAGATCTTATTAGCACCTACAATAACATCTTCTGGTAGATGGGCAAGCTTGGCTACATGAATACCATAACTCTTCTCGATAGGTCCTTCATTAATTTTATATAAGAAAATTAGTTTTCCATGATCTTCTTTTGCAGAAACGTGAATATTCTTTATTCCCTGGGTAATATTTTCTAACTTTGTAAGCTCATGATAGTGAGTTGAGAATAATGTTTTACATTTGATAGTATTATTAATGTATTCTAATATCGATTGAGCTAAGGCGATACCATCATAAGTCGATGTTCCACGACCAATCTCGTCAAAAATTAATAATGAATTTGCAGTAGATTCGACTAAAGCATTCTTCGCCTCAATCATCTCAACCATAAACGTTGATTTACCTCCAGCAAGATCATCACTCGCACCAATTCTCGTAAATATTTTATCGAAAATTGGTAAATTTGCAGAAGTCGCTGGAACAAAAGATCCAATTTGTGCAAGAATCACTATAAGAGCAAGTTGTCTCATATAAGTAGATTTACCAGACATATTAGGTCCTGTAATAAGCAAGATATTATTATCTTTATCTACTTTGCAATCATTACTAATATAGCTATCAGCACTCACATTTCTCTCAACAATCGGATGACGACCATCAACAATATCAATAATATTATCGTCATTGAATTCAGGTTTCACATAACCATATTCTTCCGCTACATCAGATAATGAAACGAACACATCAATATCACTTAAAGTATTCGCTACCCTCTGTAATCTTACTATATAATTATGAATCTTCGTCTTAACTTCTTGGAATAATTGTAATTCTAACTCTTCAATTTTTGTCTTAGAGTTTACGATATGTTCTTCAACTTTTTTCAGCTCTTCAGATACGAATCTCTCACAATTAGATAGTGTTTGTTTCCTATGATAACCTAGTTCTGTTGGATTTATAGTCTTAAGCCCTACTTTAGATACTTCGATAAAGTAACCGAAAATCTTATTGTATCCAACTTTTAGATTTTTAACCCCAGTTCTCTCTTTTTCACGTTCTTCGATTTCTAATAATATTCTATTTCCGTTTTTACTAGCATTCTTATAACTATCTAACTCTTCATTGAAGCCTGATTTAATTACATTTCCATCTTTAACTGTTTGACCAGCTTCTTCATGAATTGTTGCTTCAAGATAATCGTATAAATCTGTTAATTCATCGATATTCTCTGCGATATCTTTTAGTTTATTAGATTCAAATCCTAATAACAATTTCTTAATTTCTGGTATTTGAGCCAATGTTTTCTTTAGGTTTAATAATTCTTTGGGACTTACAATATTATAAGAAACTTTTGTAGAGATCCTCTCAAGGTCATATACTTCTTTCAAACTAGTTTTAACATCAGCTTTTTCAAAATAATGTTTAGTAAAATCTTCCACGATTTCCTGACGTTTTTTAATTTCTTTAAGATCTAGCAATGGATTTTCTAACCATTTTTTTACTTTTCTTGAACCCGCAGCTGTTGATGTTTTATCCACAATGCTAAGAAGAGAACCTTTCTTCCCTCCGTTAGCCATGTTTTGAGTAACTTCTAGGTTTTTTAACGAGTAGTTCGTCATATAAACAAACTTATCTTTGAAATATACTTCAAAATCTTTAAGGCTTGAAATATCTTTATTTTGAGTTTTTTCAATATAATCTAAAAGAACATCGCATGCTACACGTAGATTACTATCAGTAATATTACTCGTTTTTTCCTTAGTAATGTCATTAGTTAATTCAACTTCAGTAATATAAGCACTAATATCCAACTCTTGATCTTTTATGCTTATTACCTCTTTAATATTATTCTTCAGTACTTCATCCTGAAGGTCAGTCATATTTTTAAGTACAGTACAACGACTATCACCTGTCATAATATCACAAAACGCGAAGTAGATATTATTATCTTCAACATATGCACTACCTAGGTAGTTATTCTCATCGTAGTTTTTGTAGTTCATATACGTCCCTGGTGTGATTACCTGAACCACCTTACGCTCTACGATTTTCCCTTGACCAGGTTCAGAAACTTGTTCACATATAGCTACTTTATATCCATTATTAACTAAAGTATCAATGTAAGCTGCTGATGAGTGAAATGGAACTCCACACATAGGAATTTTTTCAGCTCCTCCATCACGAGCAGTTAAAGTTATTTCTAATATTTTTGACGCTCTAGTCGCATCTTCAAAGAACATCTCATAAAAATCACCAAGACGGTAAAATACAAACGCATCCTGATAATCTTTTTTTATCTTCAGATATTGTTCTATCATTGGAGTATATTTCATCTCAAAAGTTCCTTTCTCTTTATTTCTTCCATATATTTATAACATATATAATTTTAGCATAAAACGTTATTTTTTAGTAGTGGGACGTGTGGTAAAACATATAAAAGATAAAATAGATTACGGAAAAAAGTATAGTCTATATACTATTTTTCAAATAAATATTTTCATTGTTTCAGTAGTTAGCACTTATATTATAACGTTAATAAAGACAATAAAAAATAACCATCTTTAAAACTTTTGAACGGGTTAAGATGATTATTTTTTATTAACATTTTAATCAAAGTCACCGTCTTTTAAGTTAGTCGTTTATTTTTCAAAGTCAAAGACTGAAGAAAAATACTACGAATAATTTATACTACGATTACTATAATTTCTACGAACATAGTGAGTTAAGAAATTATTAGTAAAGTCAGTGTCAAACGGCTCTCTCTTTCTATGATTATATCTTAGCATATATAAGATAAGAAAGCAATAATTTTATTATCATATTAAGTATCCCATAAAATTTTCCTTTTACTTTTTTAATTTCAATAGATATCTCAATAGCATTTCAACTCTCTATAATAGATTTCTCATAAGTTGCGTATATCCTTTCTATATTGTATAATTACATCAAAGGAGTTGACTTATGTTAAATTTCATAAAAAATAAAACAAATTTATCGATATTGATTTTTTATTTTATATTTAGTTTTTCTAGTTTATTATTTATATTACTAGCTGAATATAACAACAACAAAACACCTACATTATTCCTTAAGCAATTTGTTTTCTATGCTGTTGGCCTTGGAATAATATATTTACTTCAAAAAATACCAATAGATTATATAGAACGATTTTCTATATTCTTCTATTTACTCGCACTAGTTCTTTTGGTCGGTATCTTCTTAGTTCCGCCTAGTCTTGCACCTATTGTAAATGGTGCTCGCAGTTGGTACAACTTCGGATTTTTCACCTTACAACCATCTGAATTTGGTAAAATAGCGACTGTAGCGATAATTAGTATGCTAATAAAAGAAAAGAGTTTTAAAGACAACTCAGATACGGTTAAACTTTTAAAACTAGCTTTAATAATCTCTATACCTTTCGTACTAGTTTTAAGAGAAAATGATTTAGGTAATGGCTTATTTTTCATTTTTTTATTCTTAGGTTTAGTATTTTTAGTCTGTAATAAAGGGAAAACATTATTTAGAATCTATTCTGTAGTAATAGCTGGGCTAGCAATTATAATTCTTGCAGCTTTATACTTCCCAAGACTTCTTAGTCTAGTTGGATTAAAATCTTATCAGCTTAATCGTATTCTTTCATGGTTAAATCCTGAAGCCTATAAACTTGATTATTCTTACCAAATTACTCAAGTTCTTAGCGAGATTAAATTAGGTGGACTTACAGGTACATTCGCTAAAAATAAAAACTATATAGATGAACAATTTAATGATTTTATCTTTTCTATAGTTGCTAAAAACTTTGGATTTATCGGAGCTTCAATATTCTTATTCATTTTCTTTATATTTATACTAAGATTATTCAATATAATGAAAAAATGTGAACAAGGTAACTACAGCTATTACTTTATTCTTCTAGCTATTTGTAGTTTTTGTTTCTCATTCTTCATCAATATTTTTTCAACACTTAGTATTATTCCTGTAATTGGCATAAGCATGCCATTTATAAGTTATGGTGGAAGTTCATTAATAGCTAACAGTATTCTTTTCGGGATAATCGTTAAAATAAATGCTACTATACACGAAGAATATATGGAAGATGAATATTATAAAAACTACGAAGAAGAATATGATGAAGATCAATATATTGATGATTCTCATTCTTTAGATCCTGTATTCGAGAATAACTATTATGAGGAAGAACCTCAACAATATAGAAGAAGTAAAAGAAAAAGATAAAAAAATGAGGATAGAAAAATTTCTATCCTCATTTTTCGTTTTATTTTCTTACATCTTCAATGAATTTATCATCGATAGTTTCTAATAATTTTCCTAAAATTGATTTAGCTGCGTAGTAATCACGGATATCGAATACTGCATTGTGAGTATGAATATAACGTGCACAAATACCGATTACAGTTGTTGGAATACCATTTAATGCTTGGTGAATATTACCAGCATCTGTTCCTCCTGGTGAAGTGAAGTATTGGTATTTAATTCCATTTTCTTCAGCAAGTGCAACGATTTTTTCTCTCATGTTAGCACGAAGTACCATAGTTCTATCAACTAATCTTACTAAGAATCCTTCTCCTAAGCGTCCGTTACTAGTTTCTTTTCCATCCATGTCGTTTGCTGGACTACAATCTACAACGAAACATACATCAGGTTTAATCATATTTGCTGCCACAGTTGCTCCACGAAGACCTACTTCTTCTTGAACAGTTGCACAAACTACTAAATTGAAGTCTAGTTCTTTTTCAGCAAATTCTTCTAAGATTTCTGTAATAATTACACATCCGTAACGGTTATCAACGGCTTTACTCATAAATCTGTTTTCAGTAAGTTGTTCGAATGTTGTTTTTGGTGTAACAAATGCCCCTTCGCGAATTCCCATTTCTAAAGCTTCTTCTCTTGAAGCTGCACCTACATCTATAGTCATATCGCTAATTTTTACATTTTGTGCTACTCCTGCAGTGAAGTGTTTAGGAATTGACCCTATTACTCCAGTGAATTTTTTTCCTTCATATGAAGTTACTGTGTAAGTTTGAGCTAAAAGAACATCTTCCCTAAAACCACCAAGTGTTTCAAATTTAAGCATACCATTTGGTAATACTTTAGTTACGATAAATCCAACTTCATCCATGTGAGCTGAAATCATAACTGTTTTAGCATTTTCTTTTTTAGACTTTTTAATAGCATAGATTCCACCAAGATTATCGAACTTAATCTCATCAGCATATTTAGATAAGTTTTCTTCTAAATATTTTGAAATTTCACTTTCAAATCCTGATGTTCCGTCTAACATTGTTAATTCTCTGAATCTTTCTATTGATTTACTCATTTTCTTATACCTCTTTTATGTACTCTATTGTTTCACTTTCTTTATTATAACGTACTTCATATTCGACATTGTTATTGTCAAAATAGAACATTAAATATGAGTTTTCTTTTAAGTTTAGCGTATAGCTATCTATAACATCGTAACCTAATGCGATTAATTTGTTTCTACACCTATCTATGTGATCATTATTTAATTCTTGCTCTTCTGTTTTTTGATAAACTTTATACCCAGCATAAGCTGCAGCTAATGGTAATAATATTTTTCTAATTTTCATATTTTACCTCTTATCTGAATTCATCACATAACGAGTTAAATAATTCCTCACTAAGCTCTAGATTTTGATGGGCAATAGGTTCATCTCGTTTATAATTACGTAAAGTATCTTCGTAATGAGGTTTTTTCTCATTTTTGTAGATTACCCCTGTTACAAGGTCGTTGTATTCTTCTAAGACTCTATACGCTTCTAATTTATTAGTATTATCATAACCTTCAATATCAGAAAGTTTTGTTAAGTGTTCTTTATACCACGCTGGTGTATTTTTGTAGTTGTATGTTTTACATGGGCTGAAGACATTAACTAATGAGAAACCATCATGATTTACCGCTTCCTCAAAGATTTGCATCATCTCTTTCATATCACCAGTGAATGCTTGTGCTAAGAATGTAACTTCACAAGACAAGGCAATTTTCATAGCTGACAATGGTTTTTCCATTACACCTTCTAAGGTTGTCGTAGTTATTAAACCTTCATCAGACTTAGGTGACATTTGACCTTTTGTTAAGGCATAAAGTTGGTTATCCATTACTACGTATGTCATATTTACATTACGTTTCATAGCATGAACAGCGTGTCCAATCCCGATAGCATATCCATCACCATCACCACCCATAGCGAAAACTGTTAGGTCTTGGTTAGCTAGTTTTATCCCTTGAGCAACCGGTAATGAACGTCCGTGTAATCCTTGAACTCCGTATGCTCTTGTATATCCGCTAATTTTTCCAGAACATCCAATCCCTGCAGAGATTACGACATTCTCAGGTTTAATCCCTAGATTTACAACAGCTCTATTTATACCCGCAAGTACCGAGAAGTCTCCACAACCGGCACACCAATCGGGCTTAACATCGTTTTTATAATCTTTTAATGTTACTTTCAAATTATTTCTCCTCCTCTAGTAATTGTTCAACAAGTTCGTGAGTATAATAGATGTCTCCATCATATTTCAGTAAACTACCAATTTTTTCTGAATTATGATATTTACTTGCAATCACCGTACGTAACTGTTTATTATGGTTATGTTCTACAATATAGATTTTTCTATATTTATCAAATGCATCACGAATAGGCTGAGCCACTGGATAAATTTGACGAATATGCATAGTATCAATCTTCATACCTTGTTCTTGTAATTGCTTAGCAGCTTTATTCAGAACTCCATATGTTGAATTTACACCTACTAATAGAATATCTTTTTCCTCATTATATTCATTTAGTTCAAATGGTTTTTCTACTAATGCAGATTCAATCTTATTAGAACGTTTTTCTTTTTGACGTACTGTGTTACGTTTAACTTCAGAAGGTAATCCTACAACCGAGTGTTCATAACTGTTCGCATTATGAATCCCTCCTTTTTGACCTGGAATAGTTCTGTTTGAAACTAATACGTCAGTCGCATAACGTTTGAAGTAAATAATATCTTCTTCAGTGATTTCTTCTTGTTTCAATAGATTTCCACGATCTATTTGAACCTTACTAAAATCAAAGTTAGGTACTGTAGCTTTGTTCATACCTAATTGTAAATCCATTAAGACAATAACAGGTGTTTGGTATTTTTCTGCCATATTGAACGCATCAATCATAGTGTAGAAACAATCTTCTACAGATGTTGGAGCTAATACAATACGAGACGCATCCCCTGTTCCACCATAAACTGCGTGGAAAATATCTGATTGCTCAGTTTTTGTTGGAAGTCCTGAAGAAGGTCCACCCCTTTGAACATCAACTATAACAACTGGTTGCTCTGCCATCGCTGCCATACCTAAGAACTCTGTCATTAATGAGATACCAGGTCCAGAAGTAGCTGTCATAGCACGAACTCCTGCAAAGTTCGCTCCAATAGCTACACCTAAAGCGGCAATCTCATCTTCTGTTTGGATATATGCACCATTTACTAGTGGAAGTTTATCAAATAAATATTCCATAATTTCCGTAGCTGGTGTAATTGGATATCCTGCATACATTCTACATCCTGCTGCTAGTGCACCAAGACCCGCTGCATGGTTACCAACTAACCACATGTTCTTGTGAGTTGGATTTAATTTTTTTAGATAATACTTATCATTAATATTATTTTCAGCCATGAAATCATTCATAATTTCACGACCTTTATCGAAGGCTTGAATGTTAGTATTTACGATTTCTTCACCTTTACTAGAGAATTTTGCTTCAATCATATCGTAGAATATTTTTGAATTAATATCTAATAATGCTGAACAAATCCCAAGTGTAATAATGTTTTTAATAATTGGATTTGCAATTTCTTTTGCTAAATCAGTAATTGGGAATACCGCAACTAATCCTTTAATTTCTTCTGAAATTTCTGGTTTAATTTTAGCGTCCGCAATAATAATACTGTTTTCATCCAATTCTGGAATATAACTATCTAATGTAGCTTGGTCAAAGGCTATAAGAATGTCTGTCTTATAGTCAATAACATTAATTCTTTCTTCTGAAATACAAATTTTACTATTACTATGTCCACCTTTAATTCTACTTGCGAAGTCTCTTGTAGAATACATGTGGTAGCCTAGTGTATTTATTACCGTAGAGAAGATTTCGGCTGTGCTTTCTAGCCCTTCACCTTGTTCTCCACCAATTTTCCATCCTAATTTATTAATCATATAATCTCCTTTAATCTCTTTCATTAGAAATTTAATCGTTGATTTCTCAATACTTTATTTTACCATATTTAAGAAAATTTTTCCATTCAATAATATTTATTATCAATACAATAACTCTAGAAAAATATTATTGTTTCATAATTTTTTCTGATACAGACCTTTATTTTATTATTTTTAAAATTTGTATAATATTTAGGGGAAATTAGAACTTTTAATACTTCATTTAATGAACTATCAAAGGTCTATTCTTACAAGTATTATTTAATCTCGATATACAAATATTCTATATTCAAATTCACAAAATTTCCTCTAAAGGGCTGATCCAAAAGTTCTAAAATTTAACAAAATTCATATAATAACTCCTAGACGCAGTGGTTTATCGATATCTAAATTCACTTTATAAAAGCTTTTTAGATATCTAATAAACTTTGCGGGGGTGACTCGACAAAATCGATTTCTTCGAAATCACGATTTTTGAGTCACTCCCTCTTTATCATTTCTTAAAATGAAACAATAACATTACACAAAGAAAAAAGTCCTTGTAGAAGTAATTATCTTCCACAAGGACGTATCTATAGACGTGTTACCACCTTGATTTATAGTATTTTCACAAATACTATCTTAAAAAGTACTAAAATATCTTTTTAATACTCCTAGCTGTATCGGGCTATCCCGTAGTAATTTAACTATTCAACTACTAACACGAAAAGACCATCTTCATAGTATCATCTTTGATCTCATTTCACCAACCGAGACTCTCTAAGCAAACATCAACTACTACTCTTCTTTTCAAAGTGTAATTTTTTATTGTGATTTAAGTATATCAAGATAAGAAACCCTTGTCAATATTTTTTTTAGAAACGATATAGTAAAATTATTACAGAAAGCACATTATAAAAAATAAATTACATTACACTATTAATTACGACACTACAGAAAAAATTAGTTTTCGCTAATATTTTACTATATCAGTACTATAGGAATAATTATAATAAAACTGCAAAAATTTAAGAGTATAGAATTATCCATACTCTTAATTTTTTTATTAACAAATTAACTTTATTATTTAGAAAGTTTACGTCTAACAGCAAGACCTACTAGAGCAATTAAACTTAATCCTAGCGCAGTTGTACTAGATGAGTTCATACCTGTGTTAGGTAATTTTCTCTCACTATTTGTAACATTAGCTTTTTCTACTCCATACACATGAGTTGTAATTCCATCTTTTTTAGATGTTGCAACTGAGTTATATCCTTTAAGAACTTTCGGTTCTTTATCTCCTAATTCTTCTGGCGCAAGTTCATTTCCTGCTGCATCAATATGACGTGTTACTACTAATTCATCTTTAGCTAAGACTGGAGCATCTTGAGCAGTTTCACCTTTTGGCACTTCATTTCTTGGTGTTTCAGGTTTTTCAGCTTCAAATTTATATGTTTTAGAATCTACAGAAATTGTACGTGAGTTTGGATTTACTACAGCATATTTAGTTAAATCAGCTTTTTCTAAATAATTTTTGAATGCTTCATCCATAGATGGTCCTTCTTGACGTTCTCCACCAAGCATTGTATATCCATCACCACCTGCTGCTAAGAAGTCATTTGTAGTTAGGTAATATGTTCTATTTAAGTCTAATTTATCGTATGCACCTGTATCATGATTCTTAACTTCTACACGTAATACACGTTTTCCAGAAGGTAAGTTTGTATCATAGTAAACTTTTGCTCCTGATACGTGTAAGAAACCTCCACTTGGTTCTAATAATGGTTGTCCATTTTCATCTAAGACAGTTTTCCCAGCTTTATCAACTTGTAAAATAGAACCTAGAGATTTTTCAAACATATCTAATACATTTTGACCTGTAACTTTAATTTGAGAGATAGTGTTACCGAATGGAAGAACTGCAATTACACTACCTTTTGTGATAGGTTTATCTTTTGCGATAGTTTCTCTTAAACCACCACCATTTGTTACTGCGATGTCTGTTTTATTTTGGAATCCAGTTTGTCCATATTCGTAAAGTGAATCTGCTACTACGTTTCCTAAGTTCGTTTCACGTACACGAACATTTTCACGAGTACCACTTAATTCAACTGGGCTGTTTTTAACTACTACAACAGCATTTTCTGCATCATATTTCGCTTTAATTTCATCAACTAATTTTTTTACCTCTGGATTAGGCGTTACATTAGTAGTTTCTGAAGCTTTAATTAAACTTGGAGTTCCTAATAAACTATTTGGTTTTAATGTAACTTTACCAATATTGTTTAAGTAACTACCTGTTTGATTATAAGTAACGTTGTCTCCATATGTTTTTGATTCTACTGTGTGAG
>NZ_CAURJN010000035.1:0-18954 GCF_963525165.1 uncultured Gemella sp. | reverse complement strand
AGGAAACTCAACAGTAGTCGCAACGAAAACTGGCTCAACATGGAGTCTATCACCATCTAAAGACGGAGTAAGTGTAGATCCAACAAGCGGAGTAATCACAGTAGCACACAATGCAGCAAGTGCAGGAACACAAGTCAGCGCAACTGCAAAACACGGAAACAGTGACGCAAGTACAGCAGCAAGTGTTGCATTACCAGGCAAGACAACTACACCGGTAAAAGACGTAAAATCAGATGCTATTACTGAGGTGAACAAAGCTTTAGAAGCTAAGGTGAAATCTATAGAGTTAAGTAATGAATTCACAGTTAAAGAGAAAGATTTTCTTAAAGAAAAAGTTAGAAAATTAGCTATATTAGCTATACTAAAAATAAAAGCAGTAACAAATAATTATGATATTGAATCTGAAAAAAATGAAGGTATAGAAAGAATTAATTCTGTAGAGGCAACTGCACCTACTATGTTAGAACTTCCTGAGCTTATCGTTACTAAATGGCAAGATGAAAATGGTAATATATTAAAACCAAATGATGTGAAAATACCTTTTGAAATAGGTGTAGAAAATGAAGCATTGGCTCATGGTGAAATTCCAGGATATAAATTTATTGAGACAAAATCTGTAGATGAAGAAGGAGTTGTGATACATATCTTTAAAAAAGTTACATCAAAAATTGGAAATAATAATGTAGAAAGTAATTATAACATACTGCAATCTTCAATGTTGTCGAATATTGATGAAAGTAGTAATAAGGTATCAACAACTAAAGTAGAAAAAATTTCTAATCGTTTAGCAAATACAGGAACAACTGAATCTAATTCAGGATTAACAGGTTTAGGATTAGCGGTATTTGGAGGCTTATTAGCTGTTATAAGAAAATATAGAGAAAAAATTAATAACGGATAATGGTTCTCAAATAGATTAGGTTTGTAGAAAATGGTATGAACCCCTTTTGCTGTATAAAACTAGTGAAAGGGGTTCATAACCGTCATAGTATTGTATTAAAATCAAAATGTGTTGATAAAAATAGAAAAGGAGATTGTTACCAGAATAAAAACTAGATTTAATTATAAAGTCTTATCAGATTAATCATTTGATTCTATTGTGTTGAAAATGAAATAGATATAAATAGTTAACTTTGAATAATTTAGATAAAATTAAGAGATAATTTATTACTTTTATCTTTAATTATGTAATTATAAGAAATATAACGTTAGGTTAAACTGTAGTTATTTATTTGAACTGGAATTTACTTTGGGAATTAACAAAGGAAAAAATATTATATTTATCTTTTAAAAAAAGTATTGACATAATATGAAAAAATTGATATACTATTAAAGTACTTCAGAGAGGTAGTATTTAATATGTCTCAGTAGCTCAGCAGGATAGAGCAACGGCCTTCTAAGCCGTCGGTCAGGGGTTCGAATCCCTTCTGGGACGTCATAAAAAAGAGTAGATTCGTTTCTACTCTTTTTTGTTTTGAAAATATAGAAAGATGAGCATTTAAACAATGCTCATCTTTACTTCTAATACTTTTTCTACTTCTGGAATTTTTTCTTTAATCTTTTTCTCGATGGCATATTTAAGGGTAATGTGTGAAAGTTCACAGTGTGCACATTCTCCTAAAAATCTAACCTTAAGGATACCATCTTTATAGTTTATAAATTCTATATTACCACCATCCTCAATAAGTTTGGGGCGTATTTTTTCTAATTCAAATTTTATTTTATCTACAGTTTCATAATGCTCTTTATTCAACATACCAACACCTCTCTATATAGTATTATACTGTTCTGAATTGAAAAAGTCAATAAAGCTATTATTTCTAATAAGGTTATTTAAAGTTTTAAACAGACTTTTATTTGATAATAATCTCAGGTTTACATATTAGTATTAAAATAAAATATAGTTTTATTAAAAGAAGAGATTATGTATATATATAATATAAATATAAAAAATAAATATTGTATAATTAATATTTAATAAGTTCACTCGATTGAACGTTTTCAAAACTTAAAATTTAAACGTCTACAAATGTAACAATTAAGATATAATTAGATGATTATTTAAAAGTTAGAATATAGTAAATATAATACTAACTTATACTTTTTGCTAGTATAAAGTTTTGTATATTTAAATTAATTTAAATTATTCATAAAATTTTCACAAATAATTTTATAAAAAGTAAGCAAGATACTATTAATTTGTTTTAAAAAAAGTTATAATAGTAATTAGAAAATAAAAATAAAGAGGGAAACATTTTATGGCTAATACAGATAACCAATTAATCTTAATAACAGATGTAGCAGTTGGTAAGTTCCAAGAAATGTTATTTGATGCTGATAAGCGTGATAGTTTTTTAAAAATTTCTATTGCTTTAGAAGGTACTCAAATGCACTATGCAATTGATATTAAGGATGAATTAGAAGCTGGAGATAAAGTACTTAGCTTCGGAGAATTAAAAGTTCTTGTTAATGAAGAGGATGAACTTTTATTAAAAGGTCTTGAAATAGACTATGTTCAAGATGAATTTGGAAGTGAGTTTACATTACACAATCCAAATATGATTGAAATTTATGGTGATGAAGACGGTGGATGCTGTGGAAATGGCTGCTGCTGTGGATAAAATTATACAATAACATTAAAAGGAGAATTTTAAGCTATGAAAAACGTAGTTATTTTAGGTGCTGGATATGCAGGACTAACAACATTAAAAGGATTAAAAAAAGCTGCTAAAGCTGGAGAGGTAAAAGTTACATTAGTAAATAAAAACTCTTACCACTACGATACTGTAAACTTACATGAGGTTTCAGCAGGAAATATTTCAGCAAAAGATATTTGTATCGATATTAAAGATGTAGTATCTCCAGGTGTTGAGTTCATTCAAGATGAAGTTATTAAAATTGATACTGAGAAAAAATTAGTATTAACTAAAAAACATGAACTTGACTATGATGTTTTAGTAGTAGGGTTAGGATTCCAACCAGAAACATTTGGAATTGAAGGAATGGCTGAGAATGCTATGCCAATCGCTGATGTTAATGCTGCAGAAAAAATTGCTGCTACATTAGAAAATAACTTCAGAAAATATGCTACTAGTGAAGAAAAAGATGTTAAAGATATCTCTGTAATCGTTGGTGGTACTGGATTAGCAGGTATGGAATTCTTAGGTGAGCTAGTTCACCGTAAAAAAGAATTATGTTCTAAATACGGAATTGATGAAAAACTAGTAAAAATTTATGGATTAGATGCTTGTCCAACTTTATTACCAATGTTTACTAAAGAATACAGTGACTATGCTAAAAAATATTTAGAAGATAACGGAATTGAAATTATCTTAGGTGCTGGTATAAAAGGTGCAACTAAAGATAGCTTTACTATTGAAATTGATGGTGAGAGAAAAGAATTATTTGCATCTACATTGGTATGGACTGCTGGAGTTCGTGGTAACAAACTTATGGATGAAGCTTTTCCAGAGCTTTCTAAACGTGGACGTCTTGTAACTACTCAACAATTAACAGTACCAGGACTTGATGATGTTTATATCGTAGGAGACTGTGCTGCGTTCATCGAAACAGGACAAGAAAGACCATATCCAACAACTGCTCAAATCGCAAACCAAATGGGTGCTTATGTAGGAGCTAGAATTAGTGGAAAACAAGTTGGAGACTTCAAATACATTAATCGTGGTGTTGTATGTTCATTAGGACACAAAGACGGTATTGCTGATGTTATGGGTGGTAAAAAATCTAAAGGATTCAAAGCTGCTAAACTTAAAAAAATCATTGAAGCAAAAGCAATTTATGAATTAACAGACTTCGTTACAGCGTTGAAAAACCAACGTATTCTTTAATAGTATTGATATTATATAAGGATTTTAAAGAAGACTCAATCGTTTTGAGTCTTCTTAATTTTTTTTGAAAACGGATAAAAGGGGATGATTCAAAAGTCCTAAATTTTAAAAAAGTGTATATGATAACTCATAGACACAGTGGTTTATTGATTTCAAAAATCGCTTTATAAAAGCTTTTTTGAAATCTAATAAACTGTGCGGAGGTGACTCAACAAAATTGATTTTTATATGTACCCCTTTTACTGGACAAACCAGTGAAAGGGTTACATATCATTTCTTCAAAATCACGATTTTTGAGTCACTCCCATAAATTTCTTATTTACCTAAGTTTTCAACCATGTTAATTTGAAAAAAAGTTGTAATTATGGTAAGATATAGTGTAGAGAAAATTTAACCAAATAAAGTTATGGGGAAAAATTATGATATATAAAATAGCAAATACAGAGGAAGAATACGATCAAATATTCAAGTTGAATTATGAAACGTTCGTTGAAGAAATTCCTCAACATGAAAAGAATGAAACTAAAAAACTAAAAGATAAATTTCATGATAAAAATATATATATTATAGCGAAAAAGAAACATGATGTAGTAGGAATGATTGCATTATCAGATCAAAGACCTTTTTCGCTAGATTTAAAATTAAATGATATTGATAAGTACTACAAAGGAAATTACAAAAAGCCTGTAGAAATCAGATTACTTTCGATTAAGGAACAATATAGAAAAACTAAAGTCTTTACAGAGTTACTTCAAAGAACTTTTAATTATATAATTCAAAATGCGTATGACATAGTGTTTATATCGGGAACTACAAGACAAGAAAAACTATACAATCACTTAGGATTTGTGAAATTTCATGAAAATGTAGGTACAAAAGATGCAGAATATATGCCAATGTACCTAAAATTAGATTCAGGTAATAAAGTTTTAGAAAGAATGTCACAAGCTCAAAGGGTAAACTTTTTACCTGGGCCAGTAGATTTATCTGAAGATGTTCTTGCGAAGTTATCTAAACAACTTTACTCACATAGAAGTAGTGAATTTGTTAGTCTAACAAAAGATACATTATCAAAATTGGAAAGAATACTTGACGTTAAACAAGCAACGATTCTTCACGGTTCAGCGACATTAGCTAATGAAGCTATTATGGCGCAATTGAAAGGTAGAAATCTTATAAATGGTTTAATTCTTACAAATGGTGAATTTGGTAGTAGATTAGTTAAAGAAACAAAACGACATGGACTTAATATTGAAAGTTATTCTGTAGAATTTGGAGAAAGTTTTGATTTAGATATTTTATCTGAAAAGCTTAAGTCTGGTAACTACGATTTTGTTTATTTAGTACATAATGAAACAAGTGTGGGAATCTTAAACGATTTGGATGAAATAACTCGAATTGTTAAAGGAAATAACGTAGTTCTTGCAGTTGATGCTGTATCAGCAGTAGGAGCAGTAAAATATAGTTATAAAGATGTTGACTATGTAGCTTGTTCATCAGGAAAAGCATTTTGTTCTGTTGCTGGATTAGCGATAGTTGGATCTAATTGTGAATTAGTTCCTTTAGAAAATACACCATTATACTTAGATTTACACTATGCTAATAAAATGACTTCAATACCATTTACGCAACCATCAATTTTAATGGAGGCGCTAAATACAGCTTTAGATGCCTTTAAAACAGATGAAAGATATGAAAAGGTACAAGAAAAATACTCATATATGAAAGAAGGATTAAAAGAATTAAACCTTCCAATTATGAAATTTAAAGATAAAGAAGTATCTCCTGTAATAATTACAGTAGAACTTCCAAAAACTATATGTTCTCTTAATGTAGGAGCTTCATTAGCAATTAATAATATTTTTATCCACTATAAGAGCTCATATTTACAAGAAAGAAACATTATACAATTTTCATTTATAAATATTAATACAACAAAAAATGAAATAGATTATACATTAAATATATTAAAACAAATGATAGGAGATTACTAATGGCAGTATTTAAAGTATTTTACCAAGAAAATTCAAAGGAAATTCCAGTAAGAGAAAACACTCAAGTGTTATATGTAGAGGCTGATGGAGTACCAGCAGTAAGAAAGTATTTAGATGATAGAAATTACAATGTAGAACTAGTTCAAGAACTAAGCGAAGCATACTTAGAATTTGAAAAACAATCTGAAGACTTTAAAGTGGAGAAAGTTAATGGATAAGATCATCAAAAAAAATGAAGTAGGTGTTGCGGCTATTGGTGGTCTAGGCGAAATCGGAAAAAACACCTATGCGGTTCAGTATCGTGATGAGATTATTATTATCGATGCTGGAGTTAAATTCCCTGGAGATAATATCCTTGGGATAGACTATGTAATTCCAGACTATTCATATATTGAAAAAAATGTTGATAAAATTAAAGCATTGATAATTACTCATGGTCACGAAGATCACATTGGTGGTTTACCATTTCTACTTAGAAAGGTAAATCTTCCAATTTATGGAGGACCACTAGCGATTGGTCTTATAAGATCAAAATTAGAGGAGCATAATTTATTAGCAAAAGCTGAGTTAAATGTTATTGATGAAGATACAGTGTTGAGTTTTAAATACTTAAAGGTTTCATTTCATAATACTTCTCACTCTATTCCAGACTCATTTGGTGTTATTGTTAATACTCCTCAAGGAAATATTGTTCATACAGGAGACTTTAAATTTGACTTTACACCAGTAGGACAAGGATCAAACTTACATAAAATGGCAGCAATAGGAGAAGAAGGTGTGTTATGCTTACTTTCTGACTCAACTAACTCAGAGAGAACGGAATTTACTCAAAGTGAAAAAGAAGTAGGAAAAACCATTTCTAATATACTTCGTAAAGAAAAACATAGAGTTATATTCGCTACTTTCGCTTCTAACGTATATCGTGTTAAACAAGTTGTTGAAGCTTGTATAGAGCACGGTAGGAAAATTGTAGTATTCGGTCGCTCTATGGAAAAAGCTATAAAAATAGGTACGGAGTTAGGGTATATAAAAGCCCCTAAAGAAACTTTTGTTAATAGTAAATATCTTAACCAGGTAGATCCTAATAAATTATTAATACTATGTACAGGGACTCAAGGTGAGGAACTTGCAGCCTTAAGTAGAATAGCTAATGGTACACACAAAAAAATTACGATTATGCCAACTGATACGGTAATTTTTGCGAGTTCTGCAATTCCAGGAAATACACTTTCAATAAATAAAAACATAGATTTATTATCAAAATTGGGTGCCAATGTTATTACATCAAGTGTTAATAATGTTCATACATCAGGACATGGTTCTAAGGAAGAACAAAAACTAATGTTCAGACTTATTAAGCCGAAATATTTTATGCCAATTCATGGTGAGTATAGAATGCAGGTTATTCATGCTCAAACTGCGGCTGAATGTGATATTCCTTTAGAAAATTCATTTATCATGGAAAACGGTGAAGTATTAGCTTTAACAAGTGATAGTGCTAGAATTGCCGGAAAGTTCGAAGCTTCTGACGTTTATGTAGACGGTCTTGGAATTGGTGATATTGGTAGTGTTGTGATTAAAGATAGAAAAGAGCTTTCTGAAGAAGGTGTTATTGTAGTTTCAATCGCAATTGACTTTAAAAATAAAAAACTAATGAATAATCCAGATGTGATAAGCCGAGGATTCGTAAATGTTAATGAATCGATGGAATTATTTGGGCAAGCTAAAGGAGTCATTAAAGACGCGGTATTATCAGTTCTAGAAAGTGATGATTGCGGTGTTTACCAAGTAAGACAACAAATTTTAGAATCACTTGGACAATTTTTAGAAAGTGAAATAGGAAGAAAACCTGTTATTTTACCAACAATATTGGAGGTGTAAATATGAAATACAGAAGTGTATTTGATATTATAGGTCCGGTAATGGTAGGACCATCTAGTTCACATACGGCAGGTGCAGTTCGTATTGGTCTTTTTACAAGATATATTTTTGGAAGACAGCCTGAAAATGTAAAAATAACATTATACGGCTCTTTTAAAGAAACATATAAAGGCCATGGAACTGACATCGCGTTGATAGGAGGATTATTGGGATATAATACTTCAGATAAACGTATTAGAACTAGTATGGAAGATGCTAAATTAGCAGGTATGGAATTTGAATTTGTAGAAAGTGAAATTGAACATGTCCACCCTAATACAGCAAAAATAGAAGTTGAAGCGGGAAGACATAATTTAGATCTTATTGGAAAATCAATAGGTGGAGGAAAAATGGTTATTTTTGAACTCCTTGGATTTGATGTAAATCTTTCAGGAGATTTTCCTTGTTATTTCATATTTTATAAATTCAATGACAATAATAAAAAAGATCTTTTAGTAAAAATCGAAGAAATTTTCGGAGACAAAAAAGTTAATGAAAAATATTCTAGTTCTATCTTAGAAGGAATTAACTTATTAGTTGTCGAATCACTAGAAGAATTAAATGAAGAAAATATGCAGAAATTAACTGAACTAGAGTATATTAATGAAGTAAAATTTGCAGATAGATTGTAGAGGGTACAAAAATGTTTACTAGTTTAGCAGAAATAGTTGAAAAATCAAAATTAGAAAATAAACCAGTTTCTGAGTTAATGATTGAACAAGAGATAGAGTTAAATGGTGTAACACGTTCTGCGGTTGAAAAATTAATGAAAAGAAATTTAAATGTAATGATGCAAGCTGTTGATGAAGGATTAGCAGGTGTAAGTTCGAAAACTGGACTTACTGGAGGAGATGCTAAGAAATTGCAAGAGTATATTAACAGTGGAAAATCTATTACAGGTGGTGATTTTTTAAACGGTGTAGCGGCAGCAATAGCTACTAATGAGGTAAATGCTTCACTAGGGCTAATTTGTGCAACACCTACGGCAGGATCAGCGGGGGTGCTTCCTGGATGTATTCACGCATTAAAAGAAAAATTCAATATAGACGAAGAAACACAGTTGAAAATGTTATTTACAGCTGGAGCTTTTGGTTTTGTAGTAGCTAATAATGCCTCATGTTCAGGAGCGGAAGGTGGATGTCAAGCTGAAATTGGATCTGCTAGTGCAATGGCGGCAGCAGCTATAGTAGAGGCAATGGGAGGAGATGCAGAGATGAGCGCCCATGCCTTTGCTATAGCCCTAAAAAATATGTTAGGCTTGGTATGTGACCCAGTTGCAGGATTAGTAGAAGTCCCTTGTGTTAAGAGAAATGCAGCAGGTGCTTCAATAGCTCTTATGGCAGCGGATTTAGCATTGGCAGGAATAAAAAGTAGAATTCCTGCTGATGAAGTGTTAGAAGCAATGTATAAAATAGGATTAGAGATGTCTACAACATTAAAAGAAACAGCCAAAGGCGGTTTAGCAATTACTAAAACTGGAGAAAAATATAGGAGTTTATTATTCGGTAATGATTAATATTTTAGAGAAATCAGTAGGAACTATAAAAGGCGTAGGGAAGAAATATTTACAAACTTTAAACGAATTAGAGATATATACTATTCGTGACGTTTTGTATAATATTCCCTATAGAGTATCTAGTTCCACTGATTTTTCTTCATCTGTAAAGGATAATGAAAAAGTAATTACAACTGGGAGAATCGAGACAAGAGTAAGTACACAATTTTATGGTAATAGGAGGAGCAGATCTTTCTTTACACTTTCGACTTCATCTGGAAGTATTAAAATCGTGTTTTTTAATCAACATTATTTAAAGAAAAACTTAATAGAGGGTAGAGATGTAGTAGTTAAGGGAACATATAATGCTACAAATAACACTATTACCGCCTCTAGTATAAGCTTTAATAGTGTCGAGGAAAATCCGAAAGGAGATACAATAGAAGTTTTTTATCATCTAAAGCAAGGAATTACTCAGAAAAAATTTATAAAACTTGTAGAAGAATCATTTAAGATGATAGATGGAGAAAACGTAATACTCGATTTAGTGCCTGAAAATTTCAAGGGAATTTGGAAGTTGGAAAAAATTCTTTTTACCCTACATTATCCAAAAAATCCTGAAGAATTTGACAAAGCTAGAAAAATGTTTGCATTTCATGAATTATTTAACTACCAATTAAAACTGCAACTTCAAAATATTAATAGTAGAATAGAGGATGAAAGGTATAACATAGGCATAGATAATTTTTATGTAGAAGAATTTAAAAATAGTCTACCATTTAAATTAACGGGAGCACAAAGTAGAGTTATCGAAGAGATAGTAAAAGATTTGAATGAACCTTATAAGATGGATAGATTGTTACAAGGTGATGTAGGTAGTGGTAAAACAGCTGTAGCTGCTGCTACGTTATATTCAGTTATAAAAGCTGGGTATCAAACGGCGATAATGGCACCGACAGAAATACTTGCGAATCAACATTTTGAAACTTTTTTTGAATTTTTTAAGGATTTGAATATTTCAGTTGCACTTTTAACGAGTAGCACACCAAAGAAAGAAAGAAACACAATTTTAAGTTTACTTGAAGTTGGTGAGATAGAATTATTAATTGGAACACATTCTTTAATTCAAGAAGATGTGAAATTCAAAAATTTAAAATATGTAATTACTGATGAACAACATCGTTTCGGAGTAAAACAACGACAATTATTAAGTAATAAAGGGGAGGCGGTTAATTCATTAATGATGACTGCAACCCCAATACCACGAAGTTTGGCGATTACATTAATAACTGATATTAAGGTGTCGACAATTGATGAATTGCCTGCAGGTAGAAAAAAAGTTCAAACTTATAAGGCTAATAATAAAAGTTTCTACAAAGTTTTAGATAATATTCGTATGGAGTTAGATAATGGTAGACAAGGTTATGTAGTCTGTCCATTAATTGAAGAATCAGAGAAAATGGATCTTCAAAATGTAGAAGAAACTTACGAAAATATTAAAAATTATTTACCAAAAGACTACAAAATTGCAATATTACATGGTAAAATGAGTAATAAAGAAAAAGATGCTATTGTAGAAAAATTTCTAAATAAAGAAATACATATACTTATTTCAACAACAGTAATCGAAGTTGGGGTGAATGTTCCGAATGCAACATTTATGATTATAGTAGACGCACATCGATTTGGACTTGCTACATTACATCAGCTTCGAGGAAGAGTTGGAAGAAGTGAATTTCAATCATATTGTATATTAGTTACAGATTCAAAAAGTGAACGAATAGACATTATGTGTTTGGAAAACGATGGTTTTAAAATTGCAGAGTTTGACTTGAAACAACGTGGACCAGGAGATTTCTTTGGTACAAAACAAAGTGGTGTACCGAGTTTTAAAGTAGCAGATTTAATAAACGATGTAGATTTAATGTACTTGGCTAAAAGATTAGCAGTAAAAATTATAGAAGTTACTGATAATAAAGAACGTTTATTACAATATGTCGGATTAGAAGAAACGATAATTTAGGAGGATATAATGAATAAGAAACTAAAAAATGCATTTCTTAATGTGCTGATAGTGGTATTATTATGTACATCTGTTGTGTTAATATTCAAAAATCAAATTAGAGAATTTTTAACAGGGAATGCTAATGACAAAATAATTACAGCTTATAAAAATGGTAAAGATGAAGTAGATATACCATGGTGGCAAAAAATGTTTACAGACAACGAATCAAAGATTAAATTAACAGATTCAATGTTAGGAATTTTAAAAATTGATAGTGTACAGATAGAAGAACCTATCTTTGAAAATGTTACTGAGATTAATTTAATTAATGGAGTAGCAACTTCACAAGAACCTTCGCATTTAGATGCTCAAAACGTAGTAATTGCTGGGCATAGTGTTCAAGGTGTAGGAATAAGATTTAACAATTTAACGAAGATTAAAACTGGTGCTAAAATACAGATTATTTCAAAAGACAAATTGCGTACATATGAAGTAAGTAAATTGTACGATGTAGTACCAACTCAAGTAGAAATTTTAGAACAACATGAAAACGAACCAAAAATCTTAAAATTATTCACTTGTGATAACTTTAATCCGCAAACAGGTGAATGGGAAAGTCGTTTTGTAGTAGAGGCTAAATTAATAGGAGAAGAAAGCGCATAATATTATGAAAATAGGTATAGATATTTTAGGTGTAGACGAACCTGATAGAATCATAAATTTTGTAAATAGTTACGATGATAATGAAGTAGAATTCTATGTTTATAGTTTAGAAGAGAACTTAGACAAAATAACTAAGACTAAAAATATTGTTAAAAATGTTTGTACAGAAGAAGTGCTAATGTCAGATGATGCAGCACGTGTTCATAGAAAGAAAAAAGATGCTTCTATGATTAGAATGCTATCTGATTTAAATAATGATATCATTGATGTTGCAATTTCGGGTGGTAGTACAGGTGCCTTTATGGCTAGCTCACTGTTTATGTTAGGTCGTATTGAAGGTATATCAAAACCAGGATTAGCATCATTATTACCGACAAGTTCTGAGCATAAATTCTTATTAACGGATCTAGGTGCTAATGTAGAAGCTAAAGCTGATGATTTAGTAAACTATGCTAAACTTGGGCAGTTATACATGAAGTATATTTATAAAATAGATGAGCCTTCAGTTGCTTTATTAAATGTTGGTGTTGAGGAAACTAAAGGTAATAAAGTTTATAAAGAAGCTCATAAAATGATTAAAGAAGAGGTAGCTAATTTTAAAGGTAATATCGAAGCTAGAAATATTTTAGAACATAGATTTGATGTAGTTATAGCTGATGGATTTGCGGGGAATATCCTGTTGAAATCAATAGAAGGTGTAGCGAGTTCTTTAGGAGCTATGATTAAGGGGATTTTCTTGAAAAATTTTAGAACTAAAATTTCAGCACTATTAGTGAGAAAAGGAATTAAAGCATTCAAGAAAAAATTCGATTATAGTGAATATGGTGGAGCTTTCTTATTAGGTATAAAAAAACCAAGTATAAAAGTACATGGCTCAGCTGATGAAAATGCATTATATTATGCTGTTCAACAAGCAAAACAAATACACAAAACAAAACTTTATGATATAATGATAGAAACAATGGAAAAAGGAGAACAAAAATAATGGCGATTTTTGAAGAAGTAAAAGAAATTATTACAAAGTATATTAAAATAGATGCGGATAAAATTACATTAGATTCTAAATTAAATGAAGATCTAGATGCAGATTCTATTGATATTGCTGATGTAGTAATGGATATCGAAGAAAAATATGGATTTGAATTTTCTGATGAAGATGCTGAAAGCATAGTTGAAATTAAAGACTTAGTAAGAGTTATTGAAGAAAGAAAATAGTACTAAAAACTAGAGTTTTAATGAATATTAGACTCTAGTTTTTAGCGTTTTTTTCGATTTGCTAAAAGGTATTAATAGGGAATGTGCTCAAATACAATGAAATAGTTCTTTAAGTTTAATTATAGGAGGTTTGTATGAAAAAAATACGGATATTATTATCTCAGATAGTATAGAAATAAAAAATATGATTTATAATATTAGGGGAAAGCAGGTTATGCTTGATAGTGACTTGGCTTCTTTGTATCAAGTGGAAACTAAAGTATTTAATCAGGCGGTAAAAAGGAATATCAAAAGATTTCCTGAGTTTTTTCGTTTTCAACTTACAGAAAAAGAATTTAATAACTTGAGGTCACAATCTGTTACCTCAAGTTCAAATACACATGGTGGGAGAAGATATATGCCATATGTGTTTACAGAACAGGGAATTGCTATGCTTTCAGCTGTATTAAAAAGTGATATTGCTATTGAAATGAGTATTAAAATAATTAATAGCTTTGTAGAAATGAGAAATTTTTTGATGTTTAGTCAAGAATTGTATTCAAGATTAGATAGAGTAGAATTGAAGCAATTGGAAACTGACAAAAAATTAGAAGAAGTATTTACTTATATTGCTGGAAATAAAGAAGTAAAACAAAAAATATTTTTTAATGGTCAAATATATGATGCATTTAGTTTTCTTGTGAGTATAATTCAAAAAGCTAATAGAGAGATTATATTGATTGATAATTATATAGATATTTATACTTTAAATATTTTGTGTAAAAAAAACAGCAACGTAAAAGTTAAAATATATACTGCAGGTAAAGGAAATTTGACGACAAAAGATATTGAAAAATTTAACGAGCAGTATACAAATTTAACTGTAAAAACAAATAAAGATTTTCATGATAGATTTTTAATTTTAGATAGTAACGAAGTTTATCACATAGGAGCATCTATTAAGGATGCAGGGAAGAAAAATTTTGGTGTTACAAAAATAGAAGAAAATTGTTTTAAAAAAAATCTATTAAGTAAGATAGAGTAAGGTATAATTTTTAACTAATTATTAGTTTTGTATGATAAGATAATTTACAATATTATCTATATCAAATAAATTTTAACTATTTAGCTTTTAACTAGTTGAGAAATATGGTATAATTTACTAGAAAATAAATAAAAAAGGAGAATAGTTTATATATGGAAATGTTATTTAAACTATTAGCTGAACACGTTTATATTATATTATTTGTTTCGCTAATCTTGGAATTTGCGGCTCTACCATTACCAGGTGAAACTATGATGGTTGTTGCTGGAATTATGGCATATAATGGTCATGGTAACTACGTTGGGATGATAATAGCAAGTGCCCTAGGAACAGTAATCGGGATGCAATTTTCTTACGAAGTAGGTAGAAGATTAGGAACAAAGGCTATAGATAAGTATGGTATATATATAGGATTAACTCCATATAGAATGACGAAAGCGGCAGAATTTTTCAACAAATTTGGAAATATAGTTATAGTTATAGCCTATTTTTTACCGGGAGTTAGACATATTTTAGGATACTTTTCAGGTATTTCACGTATAGATGCAAAACGATTCCATATATATTCTACATTAGGTGGTGTATTTTGGGTAATAGTATTTATTACTCTAGGTTATGTTCTTGGACCTAGTGCACATCATGTATTCCACTTAATGCATAGGTACGGTACGATGATATTTATATTAGGAATTACAGTATTATTTGTTTATCTAATATATAAAAAATTAGGTGCGAAAGACTTTTCTACTTACTTTAAAAAGAATATTAAATATATTGTTGTATTACTTTTAGTAGAAGCGGCAGTATTGGTGAAGTTTGTAGTTTTAGACCCTAAAGCCCATCCGAAGTTTAAATCGGAAGTAATCTTTTATTGTTTAGCATTTTTAGCTTTTGTTGCGTTTTTAGCATACTTAAGAGTAACGCTAAAACATGATACAACTGAAAAATTATTAGTAGTTGTTGACTATCAAAAAGACTTCGTAGACGGAGCATTAGGTTTTGAAACTGCGGATCAACTTGATCAGGTCATTGCTAATAAAATTGATGAATATATAAAAGCTGGACAAGACGTGATATTCACAAAAGATACTCATTATACAAATTATTTAACTACAAGAGAAGGTAAACATTTACCAGTTGAACACTGCATAATTGATAGTGAAGGGCATAAGTTATATGGAAAAGTTGCAAGTTATGAAAAATATGCTAAAAAGGTATTTAATAAAACTTCATTTGGAAGTATAGACTTAGCTAAGTTCATTTCACGTAGTGATTATAAAGAAGTCGAATTTTGTGGTCTAGTATCGAATATTTGTGTCTTAAGTAATATAATTATGACACAAACATATAATGAAAAAGTGGAAATAGTAGTTGATTTAAATGCTACTAAAGGTTTAAGTGAGGAAGTTAATTCATCATTTAAAACATATCTGCAAAATTTAACAGTCAATGTAAAAGAATAATATAAAATACGAATCTTTTTCCGAACATTTCGGAGTGGATTCGTATTTTTTTATGTTTTAAATAGAAAATTACTTATTTTTATGTTAAACTAGTAAATAAAATTAGGAAAGAGGGAATTATTATGAATTATTTATTAGTATCACCAAATTTTCCAGTAATGCAAGAATTTTTTGCCAAAAAATTAGTAGAAAAAGGTGTAAAAGTATTAGGTATAGGTAGTGAAAGTTATGATAATTTATCGGATTCTTTAAAAAGTTCTTTAAGTGAATATTATAAAGTAGATGATTTAGAAAATTATGAAGATGTTCTTAGAGGAGTAGCATACCTAATTTATAAGCACGGAATTATAGATAGAGTTGAATCGAATAATGAACATTGGTTAATGCTAGATGCGACTATTAGAAAAGAATTTAATATTAAAGGTGTTCAGCCAGCAGAACTTGATTTCACAAAATATAAATCTAGAATGAAAGAAAAGTTCAAAAATTCTAAAGTACCAGTTGCAGAAGGTGTTGCTGTTTCGAATATAAGTGAATTAAACGCTGCTATTAAGAATATTAAATTACCTGTTATTGCTAAACCTGATAATGGTGTGGGGGCGAGTAATACATATAAGTTATTATCAAATACAGATGTTGAAGAATTTAAAAAACAGTGGAATCAAGAGATTGTGTACTTCATTGAAAGTTATGTAGATAATGGTATTCTTTGCACCTATGATGGACTGATTGATTCTAATGGGGAAATTGTATTTGAAACAAGTTTTTATTATACAAAACCTACTTTAGATTTACTTAACGGTGGTCTAGATTATGCTAATATCATAGAAAAGAAAATTGATCCTAAACTGCAAAAATATGGTAGAAAGATTGTTAAAGAGTTTGGAATGAAGGAAAGATTCTTCCATATTGAATTTTTTAAGCTACCTAATGGAGATTATATTGCATTAGAATATAATAATCGTGTGGCAGGAGGATATACAATAGACTTATACAATCATACTTACGAGTGTGATTTATACGATATGTATTCTAAGGTAGTACTAGGTGAAAATATAGAAAAAGTAAATAATAATTTCTTCGGAATTGCTCTTTCACGAAGAGATAAATATAGCTATAAACACAGTCTAGAAAGTATCAAAGATAAGTATAATAGAAATATTAGACTTATCGAGAGTGTACCGAGAGTCTTTGCTACAGCTATGGGTGAATGGATGTTTATATTAGTAGTTGAAAAGAGTGAGGAACTTGATGAAATGATGAATTATATTCATGAAAAAGGGGAATAGGAGGATTGTTTGTGAAAAATAAGATTATTCAAGGTATTTTACAATTAATTGGAATTATGGCAGTCGGTGCTGTAGTAGGGTATTCTATAGGTAAGATAGCAGGAGATTCACTTTCGAAAGTGGATACGCCAAATATAATATTGTTATTAATAGCAGGAGTAGTAGTATTCATCTTACAAGTCATAATTCATGAAGCGGGGCATTTAGTTTTTGGATTACTATCAGGATACAAATTTATAAGCTTTAGAGTATTTGATTTTAAAATTATAAAAGATGAAAATGGAAAGTTAAATTTCAGATATGAAAAAATAGCAGGAACAGGTGGTCAATGTCTGATGAGAGCATCTGAATATGTTGAAGGGAAGTTTAAGTATAAATTATATCTTTTAGGTGGAGTTATATTTAATATTGTATTTTCTATTGCTTTTTGGCTAATCCTACCAAGTTATTATACATTATTATTTGCTTTAATAGGATTTGCTTTAGCTTTTCTAAACTTGATTCCGATGGGATTCAATGATGGTATGACTTTTTATCACACTAGTAAAGATGAAACTACTAGATTTGTTCTATACTTACAATTAGAATACATATATTATCAAAGTATTGGTAAAAATTTATTAATAGAAAGACCAGAAGTAGTGGAGAAAATAAATTCAATGGAAATAACTAATACTAATTATTTAACTGATTCACTAGAATTTATTAAGTTAGATGGACTAGAATATTTCTTTGAGTTTGATGCTTTATATAATGAATCAAGAAAATTATATGTAGAAAGAGATAATTTGTTACCAGTTTATAAAGTTGAACTTATGGCATTGTTAGTAAAATTAATAAGTTTAGTGAATCCAGAAGATGAGCTACTAGAAGAACTTATGAATGATAAGAGTTTAAAAGTTCGACTTAAACAAAAAAATCCACAAACGAAGAATATTTTAGCAACATATGAATATGGTGTGAACTTAGATGATGAGAAAGCTTTAGGTTTAATAGTTGAAGCTAGAAAAATAAAAAATAAAGCACCAAATTTATACGTTCAAAATCTAGAAATGAAATATTGTGATTATTTAGAAGAAAAAATTTTAAGATAGTTAATAGAACAATAGCTAAGTCAGTACTGTTCACCTAAATTATAAATTGTTGGGATCAATTACTGATATAGCTATTGTTTTATTTTTTATTACTAATTTGCATAATATTATTTTTATAGATAGCTTTTTTATAGTTAATTAAAATAGACTTAAAATTTATTTCGAAAACTTGACAAAAGTTGAATAAAAGCTTAAAATTAGTATTGGATTATTTTTATAAAATAATTTTTTTGAAAAAAAAAAAAAACTGAAAAAAATAAATTTTTTACTATTTTTCAGAAATAAATTTTAATTATATTAATGATTAGGAGGGGAAAAGATGTTTAGTAAGAATAATAAGAAGATGATTGTTCAAAAAGAACAAGAGAAAATAAATTACTATGGTATTAAGAAGTTTAATGCTGGTACAGCATCGGTTTTAATTGCTGCTGGATTTGCATTTTTAGGTGGAGGAAGTGCATTAGCAAGTAATGATGCTCCTGCAACCACAACTAATACAGAGACTGTTAATAATAATGTAACAGCAAATAAAGAAGAAGTTTCTACTACTACACCAGCAAAAGCTAATAAAACTAATTTAAGCGCAGCTATTGCACGTGTTCAAGAGGCGATTGCTAATGCTAGAGTAACAGAAAAAACAGCATCAGTAATAGAGGATTCTAAAGCAGAATTAGCTAAAGCACAGGCACTAGAGGGAAGTGAAGTAGCTACTCAAGGTGAAGTTGATAGAGAAACAGTTGCTTTAAAAAATAAAGCATTCGTATTAGAAAGTATGAAAAAAGCAACTGCTAAAGAAGCTGATAAATCTACAGAAGAGAAAGTAAACAAAAACCAAGATCCTAGAAATGGGAAAGCCATTCCTGGAAAAGATGAGAGTGGGTTTAGAACCGATACATCAAGTAATAATGGTACAACAACTGTAACAAATGATGTATTGACACCAA
>NZ_CAURJN010000034.1:0-19005 GCF_963525165.1 uncultured Gemella sp. | reverse complement strand
GTTATATCAACGTTTAGGAGCCTTTTGACTTCTGTAAAGTGTCAAACTCCGGATTGTATAGTTTTTTTTAAATTATGTCAAGGGATTACAAAATATATATTTCTCCCGACAGCATCTTCATCCATGATGTATATTTAGGACATCCCATTCTATTTAAAATTAAATAATTCAAATGTTTACCCTTTAAAATCCCCAAAGAAAAAATATTTTTTAAACAAATTTTTCTAAAAATAATTTTTAAATCAGACAAATCTACAAAAAAACTCAAAATTTTTAAGACATCATATAACTTTAAAACTGAAATTCTATTTCCAGTATTTTTAGGGGTTAGTCTAAAAACAGTACATAAAAGATTATTAACACAATACATAGTTGGTGTTCTAAATCTATTAGCTAAAAAATTATGAGCACAACTATTTCTTAAACATAATAAAAAATCAAACATATTTAAAAAAGCAGCCCTTTTATTTAATGGAAGTCCAAAGTCTTTCATTACTTCAGTCATAGTCGAATCCTTTAAATAATGTAGCAATCGTATACTTTCCCCGAAAGTTAAAGTTTCTATTGCTACCCAAAAGGGTACTGCAACATTAAAATTATCTACATTATCAGAATTCCGATAAACTGCTACCCCTTGAGGAGGTGTATAAGATAAGTCTGTATAAAATCCTGATTCAATATAATCATTTTTATTTATTAGATTTGATAAAAAATAAGGTTTAAATAAAATGAAATCATTAAAATGATGGTAAATAGCATAATTTTGCTCAGAAACAAATGGATATCTTGTTGAATAGGGACACGTTCTTGAATTTGCCGGATCCATATAATTCCTTTTATTTGTATACTGCATTGTATCATTTAAGGAACTACAATATTGACTTGCAAAATGATAAGCTATAGAGTTTTTTAATCTTTGCTCAACATAATTGAGTTTATTTACTATAATAGAATTTAGTTCTTTATCAAAATTATATATATTCAGAAAATCATTCAACTTGATTCCTTTATATTTCTTAGGAGCCCTTGAAGTTAATAATAAACTCTCTAGACCATTAAATAAATTAAAATAATTATATTTTATTAACACTTCTTCCATCTTATTATCATCAAATTGAAGTTCTCTGGATTTTAATTTATTAATTAGATTTTGCCTGGTTTCAAATGTTTTAATCCCCATTTTATAAATACTCCCTAAATATATTTATTTCATTTTAGCATATCTCCATATGTGTAAAAAGTAGCAAATCAGTATTACTAGATAACTTTTATATTCCTAAATATTTTTATATCAAAAGCCTGCTCACGATATATCGTAAACAAGCTTTTCTCAATACAGCTATTTTTTTGTTTCAACTCATTAATTCTTAAATAGTTCTTCTAAATTCCGAGTTGCAGATTCAATCTCATAGTCTGCTTCTACAATTTGATTTTTTACTTTTTCAGTATCCATTTCTCGACTATGGCGAACAGCTAAAATTTTATCTACCCATTTTTCAAGAGAATCCTTTAACGACAAGCTATTATCGTAATTCTCCAAAATCTTCGCATCTGGTAAATGACTTGCTGTGACAACGGGTAATCCATTGGCTTGAGCTTCAATTAATACAATGGGTAATCCTTCAAAATTAGATGGAAAGAAGAAGACATCTAGTAAATTTAACATTTCACCAATATTGCTTTTCAATCCTGTAAAAATGACTTTATCGGCTACTCCATATTGTTCTGCCAAATTTTGTAAAAAAGAAGTATCTCCTTTTCCTATAAAAATTAAACGAGAATTCGGTTCTTTTTTGACTAATTCAAAAAAAACCTTAACACAAAAACTTTGATTTTTTTGTTTTTCATATAAACGAGAAACTTGTCCTACTACTAAACAATCTTCTGGAATATGATATTCCTGTCGAAGTTGAACTTTTTTTTCTTCATCATATAAAAACTTTTCTACTTCAATTGCATTATGAATCACTAAGGCTTTTTCCCGTTCTCGACCGTGATAAAAATGATTCAACGCTTCTGTACCACATGCCCAAAAATCAGTTGCATATTTTCCAACAAAAAGTCGATTAATAGGATGAATAAAACGATAAAATTTATCAGCTGTGGCACAATGTCCATGTACAATTCTTTTTTCAATGCCATATTTTTTAGCTAATTTTAAAAATTCTAAGTGAGTCAAGCCATTTTGATTCGACCATAAAATATCATAACGATGCGCATTTTCTTTAAAGAAAATATCCCATTCTTTTAATGCCTGTTTTATATGAGGTCTTAACTTAGGAATTCTATGAAAAACTATCTTATTTCGGCAAAGTTTCTTAAAATGCTCACTAAAATCAACATCTTCCGGACCTTGTAATAAAAATTCCAGTTCAAATTCTGATCTATCAATATGATTATAAAAATCTACAACAATTTTTTCTAATCCTCCAATATCTGGAATTAAACCACAAACTAATATTCTTTTCATAAATTTTCTCCTTATTTTTTCAACTTTAATACTTTTTGAATCATCAGAATAATTTGTCTTCCACCTTCATGATTTCTGAATATGAGAATGTAGATACCCAATACTATTAGATAAAGAATAATTTTTATGACCAAACTATAAATGAAATCTAATTGGGTTAAAAAATAATAATCCAACAAACTAAAAAATAAAATACTTAATCCCGCTAAAATGAAATGTTGGATCATCGTTCTAAAATATTCTTTTGAGGAAGTTTTTAACCCATACTTAAATACGCTATACGGTTCATACCAAGTACAAGTCAGTAATGTTGATCCGATTGTTCCTAACAATATTCCGGCTACTCCTAACTCTAGAACTATTAAAAAGTATAGAGAAAGAAAAATATTTAGTAAAATTTCGGCAATGACTTTTTTATTTTGTTCATAACTTAATCCATGTACTGAAATCAACACTAAATTCGGTTGTCTATAAGCTGTAAGAAAAAAATTAATCACGATTACTATTTCAGTCCACTGATTAAAAGATAAGTTTTCTCCTAACCAAATAATAATAAATGGATGTACAAATAATAAGTAGCCAATGCTTGCAAAATAAATTAGGCTAAATGCAATAAATTGATATTTTTTTAGAAAACTGATTTTAGCTTCTAATGTTGTATCTTCTGAATGAATGAGATTCCCAATAGAAGATGTAATGGAACCCATCACTGTATTCACTAGCATGGCTACAAATCCTAAAACATATGTATAATTCCCGTAAATACCAATCGCAGCCAAATTAATAAATTTTGCCATCAAAATACTATCTGTTTGAAAAACAATCTTTGCTCCAATACTCCCCAAGGTATTTCCCTTAATATTTCGAATAAATTTTTCTTTTTCTTCTTGATTAATAGGGGTAATTTCTTCGTTATACAAATAATTGTATAATCGATCCACAATATACGACATAATCACATTCCCAATTATATTTAGAATAGTTTCTATTAATAAATAGAAAATAAAATTTTGGGTAAAGATAAGAATAGCTATTTGTAAAAATACTCGAAGCGTATTCAATCCGAAATTAATTAAATTCATAACATAATTTCTCTGATCTACATAAAGTAATGTTCGCTTATAGGCAAAAAAATAACTGGAACCCGAATTAAAGATAAATAAAAAAAAGATCCAGTACAATTCACTATTAATTGTATAGTCCTTAATTAAATTAGGAAGAAATAGCGATAAAATACCACCAAAAACGAAAATTGAAACACCAATTATTCTATATAATTTTTTGAATAATATCATAAAGGCATTAATTTTTCCGTGTTCTTCTCTAACTAATGGTGAATAAAGAGCGTAACTCATTGCTTCCCCAATTCCTAGTTCTGCTAAAGACAAAATAGACACGATACTAGTTAAATAACTACTTAATCCTAAATAAGTTACCCCAAGAATACTTACAAAAATTGTTCGGTTAATAAATCCAATAATAACTGAAAATGGTTGAATGGCAAGAGCTATACTTGTATTTAAAGTGGCAAATTCTGTTCTACTTCTTTTCATGCATTCCCTCTATTCATTTAATTCTCCATAAAAAAGCTTATATAAATAAGATTGAGGAATTAATTCCTCTGGATTAATTTTATATGTAGTTTTCATAATCGGTGTTGTTTTTAACACTTCTGTCCATACATTTTCATCAAAAATATCATTAGCATGATCTCTTAAAAACCATACTCTCTCAGCAGGAGCTAAGACTGGTAATTCGTCCACTAGGTCTTTAAGTTCATCATTTAATTCATATTCAGATAAAATAAAATAGTCCATCATCAAATAATGAATGAAAACCGGATATTTGCGGATGAAGTAAATATATAAATCCCGAATATGTTTAAAATATAATTTTTCTTTTTTCCCTGCTAGTAAGAAACCAGACCATTTATAATCTCCAATAGCACGTTCCCATTTCTCTGGCAATATCGGTGGATGATTCATACTAAAAAATTCTCCTTCAAACATTTCTAATGTTGCATAAGGAGATACATATAATGTTGCATCCATCCATATTCCACCATATTGATAAAGTAGACTAAATCGTATAATATCTGAGTAATGCGCAGCAGTTAATTCTTTTCTCTTATACTTTTCTATGATATCGGTTGGAATATCTATAAAATCAACAAGATTTTCATCCGTTAACAAAATAAATTCACAACCATTTCTTTTTGCAAAGTCCTTTATTGTCTTCGTTGAAGCTTTTACTACCTCAGGCATGTTAGCTTCTCCTTGTTGCCACATTGTCCAAATCATTTTTGGAAATTCTGAAGTCACTTCTAACAACTCATCATTTGAATAGTCTATTTTAGATTCTTTTCGTAGTTTAAGTACAAAATCTAAAAGAATCCTTTTACTAAAATCATAGTATTGAGTATTTGATTGTTGTGTAAGATAATACGTGAACGTTAATTTAGGACCATAGTATCTAAAAATCTGATGATATCGAGTGATTTTTTCTTGTAACGATTGTAGTTTCAACATTTCTACAATTTCCTTTCACATTTTTCTAATGCTACTTTTAGATAATGTCCATTACGAATATTATCTCCTATTTTTTTACTATTTCTTATCAATTCTTCATACTCATCATTACTAATAGAGTCTAAACGTTCTGCAATCTCAAATAAAGAATCCACTAATATTCCGCAATTATTTTTTGTCACGAAGTCACTAAGAGCGGACTGTCTCCACGCAATAATTGGAAATCCAGAAGCTAAATATAGAGAAGCTTTATGTGGATTATTCATTTTTAAATATTCTCCAAACATTCCACTACAAGTATAAGGACTATCCCCATCCCATACTAAACCAAAACCACCTTCTAAATAATATGGAAGTTCTTCAGGAGAAAAAGCTCCCTTATAATGGACGTTTTGAGGAAGTTTCTCTTCTTCAAAGTTAATCCCAAAAATTGAAAATTCTGGATTATCAGGTAATTGTCTTGCATATTTTGCTTTTTTTATATCAAAATTTCCTGCTACTACCACCGTACGCTTCTCATAAGTTTTTTTCTCTTCAAAATGAGGAATTAGATAATCAAATATTTCTAATGAAATAATCTTTTTCTCTGGTATTCCCAATTGAACAAGTACATCTTTCATCTTATCATTATGTGCAATGATTCCATCCACTCTTTCTAGTACCGTCTTATTTTGCAAAAAATGAAGAAACGCATATTTAACATCTTGGAAAGATTTAATAGATCTGTTTCTCAGTGATTCAATATCATGAATAAGAAGATAAGCTTTGAATTGACGTTTTCTCAATAATTTCATTAAAATTAACGCTTTTAATGAATGCCATAATAATGGAAACTGTAAAACTAGTACATCATTTTCAGTCAATGTAATAGAATTTGAATCATTATTTTGAAAAAAAGGATGATATCCTGCTTCTATCATTATTTTTTCAGCATCTAATCTAGCTTTAGATCCTGCATGATTCTCCTTCGCATAAAATTCTTTTAAGTAATATTTCATGCTACTTCATTCCTTTCCATACACCTCTTATAAAATATTTTTCTACTCTCCATTGAATCGCTCCAGCAACTCTAGAAATAAAAACAATATTTTGAGGGAATAACTGATACGCTCGCATGACCAATGAACGACTTGATCCTTTTGCATATCGATTTAAATACTCTACATATTTTTCTTTATAAGGATTCCCCTCAAATATGTGATAATCAACAACATGCATCAAAACTAAGTGGAATAAGCGACGATGAATATACGCAAGTGAATCTGTATCACCTTGATATAATTGCTCCAACTTATCACAAATCGTAAATAAATCTAAATTTTTTATATTAAATTCTCGATTCATTGTACTACCTTGTCTAACACGATAATAATAGCCAATATAATTAATTTTCACCATTTTACGAATATGTTTTAAAATTCCAATACCAGCGAAAACATCTTCGTATATAACCCCTTCCGAAAATGGAAAATTGATTATCACTTCTCTTCGATAAAGTTTAGCAACAGGATTTAATCGAACAATATTATCTCTGCATAAAGAAATCAAAGCTTCTTTAGAGTTCCCTTGAAAAATAATTTTCACATTTTTTGGTGTTGATAACTCTAATTCTTGTTTTTCGTTCGTATACCAACACTCAACAATATCAATATCTTCAGAAGTCATTTGTTTCAGCAATTGTTCCAACATATCCTCTTTAAGAACATCATCACTATCAACAAATGAAATAAATTCACCCTTAGATTCAGCCATTCCAAGATTTCTCGCTACACTTTGTCCTTTATTTTCCTGACTAACTAACTTAAAACGGCTGTCCTTTTCGCAATACCTCTCACAAATTTCTTTTGATCTATCTGTTGAGCCATCATTGACTAATATCACTTCAATATCGGTATAGGTTTGACGTTTAATACTTTCAAGACATTCTTCTAAATATTCTTCAACATTATAAACTGGTACAATAACGCTAATCAAATTTATAACCCCTTATATATTCGCTTTTTTCTTATTCACAATAGATATGTACTTAAAATACAAAATGAAAAGGTATCGTGAAAAAAATTTTGGACATTTTAAATACCATCTTAAAATTCTACAACTTCTGAGAACCTCGGATGATTTCTTTGCAATATTTGCATATTTTTTTATATGGTCGCAATAAGACTTATAATAAATATGATTCTTTCGAATGTTGTAGAAAAGGAGATGTTCAATTATTACCAAAAATGTGAACCTACCGATATATGGAAATAATTCATGATTTTGGAATTCTTCCAATAATGAATCACATATTTTAAAAACATCCAGATTTTTTTCACTATATTTTTTTCTCATAATACTATCTTGACGTACTCTATAAAAATAGCCAATTGTATCAATAACGACCATATTTCGAATATATTTTAAATTGGTAAATCCTGTGTAAGTATCTTCATAAATAAGACCTTTTAAGAATGGAACAGCCTCTGCAATGTTTCTTCTATAAAGTTTAGACCACGCAAAAAAGCGAACTGCTCCATAATTCAGACAGTTTGAAAGAGCCTCAGAAGAATTTCCTTGAAATACGATGTTTGGATTTGTTTGGAGTGTTAAATATTCTTTATTGGAAGAAAAATTACATCCTACAATGTCGACATTATCTATCATAAATGTTAGCAACGTTTCTAAAATATCGACTTTAATTACATCATCGCTATCAACAAAGAATATATATTCACCTACTGATTCTTGTAGTCCTACATTACGCGCTTCACTCAATCCCTGATTTACTTGATTAATCAACTTAAAACGGCTATCGTTTTTACAATACAATTCACATATTTCTTTTGAACCGTCAGTTGAACCATCATTCACTAATATGACTTCAATGTTTTTATGAGTTTGATATTTAATACTATCTAAACATTCCTCTAAATATTCTTCCACATTATAAACAGGTACAATTACACTGATCAATTTATGAACATCCAATTTTATTCTCCTTTAATCACTAATTCTTTTAGATGTTTCAGCCTTCCCCATGTTTTATATACAAATGGAAAAGTGTATCGAAGATATAAACTAGGTGCTAATTTATACATTCTTATCATTTTACTACTCCTTGCTACTTCAGGAGATTCTTCCACAATTGCGACATACTGTTTCAATTTTTCTTCATACATCGATTGGTATGGATTAATCTTTTCAGTGAAATAATTATGATGAGTCGTTACAATTTGGACTAAAAATTTTCCGATATAGGGTAATAATTTTTTATCCGAGGAGAACAATTCAACTAATTTATCACTACTAATAAAAACATCTAGATTTTTTTCGGAAAATTTTCTATGCATCGTACTGTTTGAACGTTCTCTATAATGGTATCCTACATAATCAATTTTCACCATTTTACGGATAAATTTTAGAATTCCTACTCCATGATATATATCTTCAAAAATAACACCATTTAAAAATGGAAAATTCTCTAATAGATTTCTTCGATATAATTTAACAACTGGACTATATGATAAGCCGTAATTACAAGATTCTATAATTGCCTCTTCCGAATTCCCTTCAAATACTATTTGAATATTCTCTTTTTGGCTAAGTTTATTAAAAACACTTCTAACAGCTCTATATTCACACTCAACTAAATCGATTCCTTCAGTCATATAGCGATTTAAAATTTCTACATATTTTGTAGAAATAACATCATCACTATCCACAAAAGTAATGTATTCACCTGTCGAAACAATTACTCCATTATTTCTAGCAGCACTTTGTCCTTGATTCTCTTGATTAATCAACTTAAACCTACTATCCTTCTGGCAATATCTCTCACAAATTTCTTTTGAACCATCAGTAGAACCATCATTAACTAATACCACTTCGATATCTGTATAAGTCTGCTTGCAAATACTTTCTAGACATTCTTCTAAATATTCCTCTACGTTATAAACGGGTACGATTATACTAATCATAAAATAATTTCCTTCTCATTCACTATTATTCTTCTATCTCTACTTCTTTAACACCATTTTTTAACTTCCAAAGAAAATGATAAATTGGAAAAATTAGCGAATTATAATATTTTGGACATATATTATAAAGCTTAATAAAACGTGTATTTCTAGCTAATTCAGGATTTTTCTTTGTCAAATTTACATACTCTGCTAATTTCTGATTGTAGAATTTTGCATATGGATTACCTCTCTTGATATCATTCTGATAATGCATTGTTGCTTTATGTACTAAAAAACTTCCAATATAAGGAAGAAGTTCCTCCCTATCAGAATACAGCTCAACTAATTTGTCACAAACAGTAAATACATCTAATTTTTTTGTACTAAAATCTTGATGCATCGTACTAGTTTGATGTTGTCTATAATAATAACCTATATAATCAATTTTTATAATTTTTCGAATATATTTTAACATTCCAATACCACAATAAATATCTTCAAAAATTAAGCCTTCTGGATAAGGTAGTGATTCAACAATTTCTCTTCTATAAAGTTTAGTAACTGGATTAACACTTAAAACATGATTCGGAAAGATTTTTACCGCTTCATTTGAATTCCCTTCAAATAGAATCGTTGTTTCTTTAGAATTTTCAACAAGAAAATCTTTTTTAGATACAGTAAAGTTACTTTCAACAATATCTACTTCTTCAGTCATATATTGCATTAACTTTTCTAAATAATTTTTCTGAATGATATCATCGCTATCTACAAATGCAATAAACTCCCCTTTTGAAGCTGCTACACCAACGTTTCTTGCAGAACTTTGACCTTGATTAGTTTGATTCAGTAAATAGAATCGACTATCCTCTTCACAATATCTCTCACAAATTATTTTAGAATGATCTGTAGATCCATCGTTCACTAATATAACTTCGATATCTGTGTAACTTTGCTGTTGAATACTGTTGAGACATTCTTCTAAATATCTTTCTACATTATAAACGGGTACAATTACACTAATCATAAGTCATTTCCTTTCAAATAATTATTTAGCATCATTCAATCCCTTTTTATACAATTCTTTTAATTGTTGAAAATTTTCAACGATATTAAATCGTTGTAATTCTTCTCCAAGAGGTCTTTCATTCGCTAAAACAGGTGTATGTTCAATATAAGTTTTCCATTTATTTTTTTCTAAAGGCATAGAAGTACATAGTTTATCCACTATTTGAGTAGTTACATCGATGGTTTCATTCATTATAACATTTAGCCCAGCACACTGTGCTTCAACTAAAACCATCGGAAAACCTTCAAATAAAGAAGGAAAAGCAAAAATGTCAAAAGCTGAATAAAACTTATATACATCATTTCTGTTTCCTGTAAATATAACATTCTTCAAGCCCGTACATTTTTCTTCCAGCTTCAAACGATTTGGACCTTCTCCAACTAATAGGAAAATAACATCGGGTAACTCTTTAGCAATCTCAATTAAGAAGTTCTGATTTTTTCTTGTATCTAAGATTCCTACCATCCCAACTACTTTTTGATGTTCAGGAATTAGAAATTCTTTTCGAATTTCTTCTCGATACATAGTAGAAAACTTAAATGTATCAATCTGAATCGCATTCGGAATAATCTGAAAGGATTTATTTCCAAAAATTTTCTCTCCAGCTAATTGTCCACAAGAAATTCGATGCGTTGCATTTCTTAATGCTAAAAAAACTAATAATCGATTTCGAATACTTTTTACCCAAGTATCTGAAAACTGACTATTATGATTATGATAAATTCGAACCGGAACGCCATTTTTTTTAGCATAGTAATTATGGATAAAAGCCGTAATTGGATTATCCACATGTAAAATATCAATAGTGTTTGTTTTATAAAACTCTCTACATTCTCTAAAATAATCGAATACTTTAGATATCTTTAATTCAGGAAATACAATCCGTTCAATTCCAATTCCATCTAAGTATTGATTAAAAGGAAAATGAGCATCTCCATTCGATTCAGCAACCATATATTCAAATTCTTCATCCTCTACTTGAATATGATTTTTAATAAAACTTTGAACTCCAGTTGCACTTCCATCAACTGCTCCTAAAACATGCATCACTCGATATTTCATCTACTCACCTCTATACTTCTTCTCGTAATCTTCTCTTATAAATCCATTTTCTAAACTGATTCGGTAACAATCTAATTACATTTCGAATAAAAACATTTCTTACAAATTCAAATAAATGAATATCTCCTCTACGAAAAAAATCTAATTGTAGAATAAAATCTGTCTTCACATACAATAATCCGCCTCTTCTTAGATAGCTAGAATCATTTGTTTGCATCACAACTAAAGGTTCTTGAATATTATAAAAATCTTTGGTTGGATTATCATGTAATAATCTCATCGTTAGATCATAATCTTCCAAATATCGAAATTCACGATAATTACCCGATTTTAAAATATACTCTTTTTTCATCATACTAGAAGGATTATTAAAGGGATTTCTCATTTTCGAATACCGACGAATTTCCTCCGTAGTTTCAGGTACTTTCTTTAATGCAGTAAACTCTGTATTCTTCTCTAAAATATTAGAACCAACCATAATAAGATTTGGATTTTCTTCGAATACTTTTAATTGTTTTTCAAATCTTGTAGCTACACAGTAATCGTCGCTATCCATTCTAGCAATTAATTCTGTTTGACATTTTTTCACACCAAAGCGTGACGTTGGTCCTGATCCTAAATTTTCAGGTAATTGATAAACTAGTAAAACAGGTATTTCTTTTTTTAGTAGATCAATTTCTTCATTTAAAGCTGCTGTCAATTCTCCATCACAAATTAAAATAATTTCCTTAGGTTTTATAGTTTGTTGATAACAACTCAGGATACTTTTTCTCAGATTTTCCGGAATTTCTTTTTTATAAACGGTTATTAAAACTGAAAATTCCATTTATACACCTCTTCTTAATTTCCAATCAACCAATCGGTTATAACCGAACGATACGGAACAATTTGATACCATTCCGGTTTAAAATAAATAAATACTAATAAAATTACGAAATAAATAATAACAGTAACATAGAACAATATCCATCTTAACTTTTTCTCTGTAATCTTATACAAAACCATTGGAATATATAATGTTACGATTGGAGAAATATAAAAAACAAATCTTTCTAATAATGCCGTTTGTAATGTCGTCATTGTCAGTATTAAATTTATAAAAAATAATGTTTTAATCGCTTCTTCTCGTTTCGTTAAAAGTTGGTTTTTCATAACTAACTCACCAAATACAAATATCAACCCATACAGAATGGTTAATAACACTGGAGCCCATTTATTACTTTCTATAAACCAAGAGGATTCTAAATATGAGATATATTGAGGAAAAACACTAATAATAGTTGCAAAAAGTATTTTAGTAAATGGTAATAACGCTAAAGTGATTAAAAGCAGAACACTGTAGTATTTATAATTCAGTTTTACATTTTTAAAAAGTAAAAATAAAATACAAATCACTCCAGAACTATGAAACAATGGAGCTAATAAAATACAAATTATTCCTCTAATATTTTTCTTTTCAAACAAAAAGTAAAATCCTAAGAAACCAATAGCAACAGCTAAACCTTGACGAATATTTGAGAAGGAATATAGAAACATCCCTAAAGAACTAAAATAAATCATTAAACTAATATATATATTTTTAGAATACTTCGACAGAACATAGAACCAAATCAATAAGGTAATAATGGCAAAAATAAATAAGAATACGGTATATTGATCTGTCAAACTACGGATAATTTGATTACTTAAAATATATCCAGATTCAAAGCGAGACTTAAAAAAATTTGAGAAGCCAGGGAGTTTCAAAGCATTTTTCTCAAAAATAGATACATAAACATGCAAATCACTTCCTACACTAGATTTTCTAAATCCATCGATTACTAAAAACAAAATAAAAGTTGGAAATATAAAAAATTTAAGTTCTGATTTTTTATCCTCAAAAAACAAAGAGAGGAACGCCAAAAAAGTCAGATAAATAAATATAAAAATATAAACTAGCATATGGTTTCCTTTCTTTGTTTGTATTATCAATTAATATTCATAATAGTAATAATAATTATCCCCATCAGTTAATTTTAATTTATTCATAACTGTTCCTAGGAATCTAGCTCCAACATTATCTAATCGTTTTCTTGCTTCAATAATTTGTCTTCTTTTAGTTCTTTTATTATCTACAACTAAAATTGTAGCATCTGCAATTCTAGCTAATATTTGAGCATCAGTAGCTGCAAGTAGAGGTGGAGTATCAATAATCACATAATCATAATAATCCACAAATGCTTTAAGACATTGTTCCATAGTGGTACTTGCCAACATTTCCGATGGATTAGGTGGAATTGGACCTGATGTTAGAACATCTAAATTTACATCTAAAATATTTAAACGTTGAATCGCTTCAGCACCAACTTCTCTCAATAAGAATTTACTCAATCCAACAGTATTTTTTGTTCCAATAATTTTATGTTGAGTGGGTTTTCTCATATCTGCATCAATAATCAAAACTTTTTTCTTTTGTTGAGCCAATGAAGCTGCAAGATTAATACTTACTTCACTTTTTCCTTCATTTGGATTAGAACTGGTCACAACAATCGTTTTAATACTCTGTCCATAATTTGAAAATTGAATATTACTTCGTAATGTTTTAAAAGATTCTGATGCTATTGACTTATTATTATGAATAACTTCAATATACATATTTCTTACCTTCTCTCTTTTTTCTCTATTACTGGAATCATTCCAAGTGTCGGTACACCCGTTAATTCTTCTAACTCATCTGAAGAATCAATCGAATCACTCATTACATAACGAATAAAAATAATATTAAAAGCAATAAATGAAAATACAACAAATGCAATCAACATATTTTTCCATAAAACCGGATAAATTGGTCTTAAGCTACCTTGTGCTTCTGATACAATTGCTAAATCATCACGACCAAATTTTTCTGTCGTAAACTGCTTATATTGCTTCACATATTGTTTAATATATTGATCTGCTAAGTCTCTATCACTCGCCTTAATCGTTAATGTCATTAATTGCGATCCGGAATCGTTGGTTAATTTAATACTTTTAATTTTAGAAGCATCTTCCGAAGATAATTCTAAAGCTTTATCTGTTGCTTCTTTTACAGGGGATAATGCTGCAATTTCTAAGTATGTTTTTGCTTGTCTCTGAAATAAATTTAATGCTTCCATCACTTGAGAATCATTTTTCTCACTATTCATAATTTTTAAAATAAGAGTAGAAGACACACTATAAACAGGTGTAATTGCAAACATTGTATACAATGTCACTCCTCCTACTCCCAATAAAATAAATATGATTAAAAATAATAATTTTGACTTAATTACACTATATATTTTTGTCATATTATTAGAAATATCCATTTTTTATACTCCTCTTCCTTTCATTCTATTATCTAGAACCTTCACCCGTAAATACAACCTTTATTGTTTTAAATAAAATTAATATATCTAATTTGAAATTCTCATGTTCAATATAATATTGATCGTATTTTAATTTTTCTTTTGGTGATAATTCATAACCACCATTTACTTGAGCCCATCCAGTAATACCTGGTTTAACAGCTAATCGATCATTGAAATCTGGAATTTCTTTTAAAAATTCCTCAATAAATTCAGGTCTTTCTGGACGAGGACCAATAATGGCCATTTCTCCTTTAATAATATTAATTAATTGAGGTAATTCATCAATTCTAATTTTTCGAATAATTGCACCTACTTTTGTAATTCGTGAGTCTTTCTTTTCAGCCCATTTATGTCCATCCTTTTCTGCGTCATTATACATAGAACGTAATTTATAGATTTTAAATTTATTTCCATTTAATCCTACTCTTTCTTGGATATACAATGGATTACCATTTGTCTCTAAAATTATGAAAAATGCACTTATTAAACAAATTGGTATTGCAGGTACTAGTAAAACTATACTAAAAAAGAAATCTGTTAATCTTTTTAATCCTCTGTATTTATTCATATTATCCTCTTCTACATTAATCATATTTACCCAACTATTTTATTACTATAATATCTGATTTTGAATAATCTTGTTTGGATTTTCTACAAATAACTCTCTCGCTCTTTTTAAACCATATTTTTTTGAGATAATATCATATGCTTCTTTCATATATGGAGGTCTTTTTGTAAGATTATGCATATCACTAGCTATGAAATGCACCAAATCCTTATCGAGAAAATACTTTGCTCGTTTTTTCAAAGCTCTATGCTTATCATGAAAAAATCTTGGCTTTAATATACTTGAACTATTGACTTGGGTATAGCACCCCATAGCAATTATCTCTTTCAAATATTTTTCATTATTTTCAAGCGCATGATAACGTTCTATATGTGCTACAATTGGTGTTAATCCTAACATTAATAGATTTTTTAAAGCATTCCTAATCTCCCAAAAGGATGTGCTCCTACCAAACTCAATTAGTACATAAGATGTTTTATTTATACATGGAATTTCTCCAATTTTTAATTTTTCAAGCATCTCGTTTGAGTAATAGACTTCTGCACCATATAGAATTGTTAAGTCTGGTGCAATTTCTTGTACAATTTCTTGTACACGCCTAAAGTTTAATTGAATCTTTTCTTCAAGAGTTTCAAACATTCCTATTCTACGATGTGATGTAGCAACAATAGTTCGTACGCCTTGATGATACGCCTCTATTAAAAGCTGTTCACTTTCTTCTAATGTTTTTGGTCCATCGTCCACACCAAAAATAATATGCGAATGAAGATCAATCATATTATCTTCCCTCCATGATAGCCTTCATGGCATCTTTAATCGATTGTAACTTATTTTCATCAATTTCCATCATATACAACTGACTATTCGGCATCGCATATGAAGGTAAATCCATTCGACCAACTCCCGTTAAATCAATGGATTCCACACTATATAAGCCACCTGTTTCTAACTGACTATTTACAAGATTCATCATCGTAACAAACGGCATATTTGTTTGAATAGAATCTTGTATCCCTTGCATAATTTCACTAAAATTCGATAGCGCTTCAGTAGAAGTTAATTTACGTATAATAGCAGTAATTACTTTTTGCTGATTTCGTCCTCTATCACGGTCTCCATCCGTTAGTGCATAACGTTCACGAACAAATCCTAACGCTTGATCTGCATTTAAATGAATTCTTCCGGCAGCATAATATTGACCATTATGTTCTGCCGTAAAAGCTTTATCATTATCGACATCAATTCCACCCAAATAATCAATTAATTTTAGAAACGAAGTAAAATTCAATCGAACATAATAATTAAGATCAATATTATAAAGATTTTCTAATGTTTTAATAGAAGCATCTACCCCATAAATTCCAGCATGAGTCAATTTATCCTTTTGATTATTACCTCCAATCGCTATTGGAACATAAGAATCCCTTGGAGTAGTAGTAATTAACACTTTTTTCGTTTTAGTATTAACTGTTAAAATAATATTCACATCTGATCGAGAAACTTCATTAATTGAACCATAGGTATCAATCCCACTAACATAAATATTAAAGCTATCTCCTTTATTCATTTTAGGACCTTTAACTTTTTTCGTTAATTTTTTAACATATAATTTTTTAATCTTTGATAAGTAATCAGGATGCTCTGTTTCAATAATTTTTTCAAAAGCTTCATTGAGTACAATTGCTTCTGTTTTCCCAGCAATCAAACTATTATATGCATCTAAGTAGGAGCTGATTTTTTCAAGTTCTATGATTTTATTTTGCTTTATTTTAATCTCATCTACAAATTTTAAAATATTCTCTTCGTCAATATCAATTGGAGCAGTGACCTTCTTTAGTTGATTAATTTCATTAATAGGACTATCTGCTAATACTGCAACACTCATCGAGTAACTTGAAGTCGTTGCTGATTCATTCATCTGGTTTGCAAATTCAACAAATTGATAAATTGAAAAAATTGCAATAAGATTTAACACATTAAAAATTATTAGTAAAATACGTGTATTTTTCTTTGATTTTTTTGAAAAATAGAAATTTCTAATACTAAAACTTGCAACAAATACTAATAATAGTGTTACTAAAATATTTAAATAACGGAATGCCAATATTTTATAACTAAATATGAATACTAATAAGATAATCGATAAAATTATATAAGTAACTAACAATCCTATCTGAAATCTTTGTTTTGTTTTACTAAGATATTTCTTTTTAGAATGTTTTTTCACATGACACCTCCATTATTATTAAATTCTATTATAAAACAATAGAATGGAATATTCCAATATTTGATAACCATTTTTTTCTATTCGTACTAAAAAAGCCCTCCGAATGATTCGGAGAGCTCCCTTAGTGTCTTGATTGATTAATCTGTCTTTGAAATAAATCAATACAAATACTTAGTTTTAGAAAAAATATTACTCTTCTTCTTTTTTCTTACCAGGCATTACAATTCCCAATCCTGCAAGAATTGAAGCTGCTGCAGCTCCAAAGATTGTTACTTCTTCTCCAGTACCAGTATTTGGTAACTCATTCTTACGTTGTTCTACTGTTGCTGGTAATTGAGCTATTTGACGATATACGTGACGTACATTGCCATTTGCATCTGTTTCTGTACGAACAAATTCGTATCCTGCAATATTATCTTGAGGATGTTGACCTTGTTTTGTTGTTTGAACAGCCTTACCATTTTCATCTACATATGAAGTTTGTTTTTCATTCACTTCAGAAGTAGTTGAATTTACTTTGCGATAAATATGAGTAGTATTTCCATCTTTATCTTCTTCAGAATGATCATACACATATCCATTAATTACAGAGTGTTCTTTCTTACCATTTTCTTGTGTTTTGATAATATTTCCGTCTACATCTTTCCAAATAGTTGTTTGACCATTTTCAGTATTAGGTATTAAAACTGTTGAAGAAGATTTCTTAGTATATACATGGATTGTATTTCCTTTTTCATCTTTCTTCGTTTCTTTGAACACATATCCTGAGATTTCTTCTTTAGATTTTGTTCCTTTTTCTGATGATTTGATCTCTTTACCATTTTTATCGACATAACTTGTTACGACTTGACGATATACATGGATTGTATTCCCTTTTTCATCTTTCTTCGTTTCTTTGAACACGTATTCTGAGATTTCTTCTTTAGATTTTGTTCCTTTTTCTGATGATTTAATCTCTTTACCATTTTCATCAACGAATTTCGTTTCAACTTTACGGTATACATAGTCGACAATTGTAGCACCTTCGACAACTTCACCTTTTTCAACGGAAGTATCTGAAGTTTTTACAAGTTCATATACATCTCCATTTTCAGCAATAATAACTGTAGGTTTATTGTCAGTTGTGTCATATTTTTCACCAACTAATGTTGCATCAGTATCTACTACTACATTTGGAACATCTTTTCCTTCTGGAGTTTTTCCTGAGATTAAGTTACCATCTTCATCTTGATAATTCACTAATACTACTCCAACGTGTGCTTCTGGTAATTCTTCTGTATTATTCAACATTTCATAAACATAAGTTACAACAGAAGTTCTACCTTTAACACCTGATTGTTCAGCATCAGAGTCTTTCGTAACTTTCTTCAGTGTATAAACCTTACCATCTTTTGTAGTAATTGTTTGTGGTCTATTGTCAGTTGTATCGTATTTAGTATTTAATGGTGCATTTGATGTATCCAATACTGTATTTCCTACTTCTTTACCTGTATCAGTAATACCTGAAATTGGACGTCCAAATTTATCAGTATAAAGGACTACTACACTTCCGTAATTACGTTTTGGTTCTGATTCTTTGACTTCTTCATAAACATAAGTAATTGTTTGTTCTTTATCACTTACTTTACCTTTTTCAGAAGCTGAACCAGCTTTTGTTTCTTTCAATAGATATACTTTACCATCTTTTTCGATACGTTCAGACTTAATAGTTTCTGTTGAAGCATCATAAGCAGTTCCAACTAATGTATCTTTTGGTTGTACTGTTTGTGAATCTT
>NZ_CAURJN010000033.1:0-19645 GCF_963525165.1 uncultured Gemella sp. | reverse complement strand
TTTTCAAAAGGAATCATATTAAGATTCATAAATCTTGTTCCTGTCATAAGGTTTTTATCATTATCATTTTCTCCAGCTAGTTGGAAAGCAATTAAATGCGATCTATCGTAAACATGAGTTCCTCTGTTACTTTGCCATCCACTAGGGCGAACATGTGCGATTTCTTCGCGCTTATCAGTTGGCATTAAATCAATACCTATAATTCCGTTTGCTTGTCCAACACGACCTAACTTATCTAAAGGACTATAGTTTTCAAATGATGTAGTAGATAAGTCTTCTTTAGCGAAGTATGGGTTATTATTATTTAATATTTTGTACTTATTATTATCAGTTGCTTCACTTTCTTTAGGTGCTGTAAGTGAGTTAAGTATATCATTGGGTACTTTTGAAACACTAGCAAAAGTTGCAGTATTCGTACTTTTATTTGCCGATTTATTGGTATAGTATGTAATAGCAAATGCAGCTAAAATTACTATAGCAATAGAAATTAATGAAAACAATGATAATTGTTGTTTTTTTCTTTTTGCCATAGGACCTCCTTATTTTTTTATAATAATTCAAACGAAGAGGAAGAGTCGAGCTCTTCCCCTATAAAAAATTTATTTTTTGAAGTAATTAATTCCCATTGCATCTTTTACTTCATCTAAAGTAGCAGCTGCAACTTTCTCAGCTTTTTCACTTCCAGCTTTAAGCATTCTGTATACTTCAGCTTTATCTTTTGCAAATTCTTCACGACGTTCTCTTATTGGGCGTAAGTAGTCTTGCATTACATCATTTAAACGACGTTTTAGTTTCATATCACCAAGTCCACCACGAGAGTAGTGTTCTTTAAGTTCTGCAACTTCATCAGCGCGAGTATCGAAAATGTCTAAGTATTTAAATACTACATTTCCTTCAACTTGACCTGGATCTTCAATCTTAATATGATTTGGATCAGTATACATTTTCATGATTTTAGCCTTAATGTTTTCTTCGCTATCCCCTAAATATATACCATTGTTTAAACTTTTACTCATTTTTCCTTGTCCATCAATACCTACAAGACGAGCATGATTTTTTGGTGGTAGTACAATCTCAGGTAATACTAGAACTTCTTTATTGTATGTTCTATTAAAGTCACGAACAATCTCACGAGTTTGCTCAAGCATTGGTTTTTGATCTTCACCAACAGGAACGTGTGTTGCTTTAAAAGCAGTAATATCCGCAGCTTGGCTTACAGGATAAGTAAAGAATCCTGCAGGAATACTTTCACCGAATTTTTTGTCATTAATTTCCTGTTTAACAGTAGGGTTGCGGTGTAATCTAGAAACTGATACTAAATTCATATAGTACATGTATAATTCTGCAAGTTGTGGAATTTGTGATTGGATAAAAATAGTAGTTTTTTTAGGATCGATTCCAACCGCAAGATAATCAAGTGCTACTTCTGTAATATTTTCGATAACTTTTCCAGGATTATCAGCATTATCAGTAAGAGCTTGTTGATCGGCAATCATAATAAATACTTCAGTGTCATCTTCATTTTGTAAAGCTATACGATTTTTTAAAGAACCAACATAGTGCCCTAAGTGAAGTTTTCCAGTTGGTCTATCTCCAGTTAAAATAATTTTTGTCATAAAAGGGTAACTCCTCTAAAATAATTTTAATAATTCTTAATAATTATACCATAATATAGCTGAAGTTTGTTTGAAATAATATAAAAAAATATTAATTTGGATAAAAATTAAGTGTTTTAATCAGCAAAAAATGGTATAATAAAAGAAAAAGAAATAGTTAATTATTAAGGAGATTAATATGATATACATAGAATCAAAAAGTAATGACCCACGCTACAACACAGCATTAGAGCTATATGCTTTTAATGAACTTGCAGAAAAAGATGATGTGTTTATGTTATGGATAAACTCACCATGTATCGTTGTTGGTAAAAACCAAAACACAACAGAAGAAGTAAACCAAAAATTCTGTGATGACAAAGATATCAAAATCGTTCGTCGTGTAAGTGGTGGAGGAGCAGTTTACCACGATTTAAACAATTTAAACTACACAATTATCTCAAATGGTAGAAGTGGTGAAGAATTTGACTTCAAATCATTCTCAGAACCTGTGCTAGATGCATTAGATTCATTAGGAGTTAAAGCTGAATTTACAGGACGTAATGACTTAGAAATCGATGGACAAAAATTCTGCGGTAATGCTCAATACGTACGTAATGGGCGTATTATGCACCACGGATGCTTAATGTTTGATGTTGATACATCAGTTTTAGCAGATGCATTAAAAGTATCTAAAGATAAAATTGAGTCAAAAGGTATCAAATCAGTACGTTCACGTGTAACAAACATTAAAGATCATCTTCCTAACCAAGATATGACAGTTCAAGATTTCGTAGCTGCACTTAAAAAATATATGAGTGAAAAATACGAAATGACTGATTTTGTTGCAACTAAAGAAGATGAAGCTGCAATCTTAGCTATCCAAGAAGAAAAAAATAATTCATGGGATTGGGTATATGGTAAAAACCCTGACTTCAATATTAAACGTAATAGAAGACTTAAAACTGGTAAAATTGAAGCTAATATCATGGTAGAACAAGGAGTTATTACTAATATCAAATTCTACGGAGACTTCTTCGGAGTAATGGATGTAGAAGATATCGCCAAAAAATTAGTAGGTGTAAAATACCAAAAAGAAGATATTCAAAAAGTTTTAGAGCAAATTGATATTAATTCGTACTTCTTAGGGGCAACATTAGAAGAAGTAGTAGATATCTTAGTAGACTAATAAATAATTTTGGAGGGATGTATTATGATAATCACAACAACTAATACTGTTCCAGGAATGGAAATAGTAGAATATAAAGGATTAGCTACAGGTGAAGTAGTAGCTGGGATTAATTTCATTAAAGATTTAGGAGCCGGACTTCGAAACTTCTTTGGTGGAAGAAGCCAAGGGTATGAAGATGAAATTATTCAAGCAAGAGCAGAAGCTTTAAAAGAGCTAGAAGCTCGTGCAGCAGCAATGGAAGCCAATGCGGTTATCGGAGTTAGAATAGACTTCGATGCTCTAGGAAGTAACGGTAATAACATGCTTTTAGTAACAGTTACAGGAACAGCTGTAGTAGTAAGATAAAAAATTATATAATTGTAAAATAAAAGTAATAGAAAAATCTATTAAGATATTGTATAATGATAAACAGTTATTAATTTTTTAATAGAGAGGAAAAATATAATGAAAAAAGTATTTAACTTTAAAAAGCTTTTCTCTATTTTACTTTTAGCAATTGCTTTAGTAACATCTGCTGTATTCGTAGCTGGATGTAGTGATGATAAAGGAACAAGTTCTAGTTCATCATCAAAAGCAACTTACACAGTAAGTAAAGAAGAGAAAGATTATTTATCAAAACGTTTTTCAGAATTATCTAAGACGAATAACGAAACTGTAGCTTATGTTTATGCTCCAGGAACTCAGTTAGACGAACCAGTAGTTCAAACTAATGACAATGAAACATACTTAGATAAAACTTTTGAAGGTGGGCATGTTCCTTACCTTGGTACTGTATTCATGGATATGGATAACAAAAAAGACTTCCATGACAGATTAACATGGTTATTCGGTCATGCTCGTGGAAGTAAAGTTGGAGATCACCGTATGTTCAACGATGTTAACTACTATGACAAACAAGAATACATGGATAAACACAAATTCGTAGTTATTGAAACTCCAGAGAGAAAATACTACTACGAAGCAGCATTCTTAACAATAGTACCAGAAACAACTTCATTCTATCGTTTAGATTTTGAAAATGATGAAGATTTCTTAAGCCAATTAACAAATGTTAAGAAAGATGCAACAACTAAAAATGATAGCGTTCAGCTTAAAGGAAATGATAAATACTTAGTATTATCTACTTGTCGTGAAGAAGACGAAACAATTCGTTCTAACCTGTACCTACGTCAAATTCCAGATAATGAAATGAACGATTTCTTAGCTAAACATAAAGATGAATTAAAATATGTAGCTACAAGATAATAAATAACGAAAAGCAATCTAATGATTAAATTCACTAGATTGCTTTTTAGTTTATCTAAATAATATTTTGTTTTGGCATAGTTCTAAATTCTCTTATTAAGAAGAATAGTGAAACTGAAATTGCACAAAGGTCAGTTACTGGAGTGGCATAGATTATTCCTTCGATACCAAAGAAATGTGAAAGAATAAATAACATTGGTATTAGCACTATAATTTGCTTAGTTAAGGCAATAGTAACTCCAATTTTTGGTTTTCCTATTGCAGAGAAGAAAGTAGAGCTTGAAATATGAACACCATTGATAAATGTAAATAACAAGAAGAATCTCATATACTTAACTGCAAACTCAAAGTAAAGTTCATTACCATTACCAAATAGACTAATAATTTGTTTAGGAAAAATCTCGAAGATTAAGAAGAATGTAATTGAGATAATCATTGCATACTTCATGGTATATCTCATTGTAGTACGAACTCTTTCGTACTTTTTAGCTCCGTAATTATATCCAAAAATTGGTTGAGCTCCTTGAATTAATCCAATAATAATAGCTATAAATATTATATAAATTTTAGCTACGATTCCAGCTACAGCTATAGGAATATCATTCCCGTACACAGAATTAGTACCGTGAATATTTAATAAATTGTTTGTTACTATTTGAGCTATCATATTAGAACCTTGGAAAACAAATGAAGGCATTCCAAATCCTGCAGCGACTTTTAATAAAGGTATCTTAGGTATGAAGTCTTGCTTAGTAAATTTAACACTTTTGAATTTTGGGAAATATAAAACAAGAATCAATGCAGATAAGAATTGGCTTATAACTGTAGCCCAAGCTGATCCAGCAATTCCCCAACCAAATCCAAAGATAAAAATTGGATTAAGAATTGTATTAAGTACTGCACCAAAAATAATGGCAAACATTGAATATTTAGGGCTATTATCCGAACGAACAATAGGGTTAGTACTAATGGAAATTAGTAAGAATGGAATCCCTAAAGATGTAATTCCAGCGAATGTCATTGCATATTCTAAAATTTCGTCTGTAGATCCAAATGCATACATAAGAGGTTTTAAGAATATATGAACTAAAATTGTGATAATAATACCTATAATAAATAATGAAGATACTGCAGTACCAACTACAGATTTCGCTTTTTCAGGATTACCACGACCTAACTCAAGATTAAAGTTAGAGGCAGCACCAATTCCTATCATTAAACCTATAGCTAGGCAAATAGTTGTAAGGGGAAAGGCGACATTTGTTGCAGCATTACCTAAGTAGCCAACACCTTGACCGATAAAAATCTGGTCAATTACACTATACATCGCATTAATAATATTCGCTGTAATAGCTGGCCAAGCAAATGATATAAGTAATTTTTTTATAGGTTTTGTACCTAGCGGATTTTCTATATAATTTTGTGTTTTTTCCATATGATTTCCTCCTTAAGTTATTTTATTCAATAGTGTGAAGAAAGTAGAAATTTCTTCTTCAGTTAAGTTTTTAAGAACCTCTTTTTCAGCTGTGTTTAGTAGATTAGAGTAAGTTGATAAAACCTCTTTACCTATTTCAGTTAAATGTAGTGTAAAAGAACGTCTATCTTTTACTCCACGTTTTCTAATAACAAAATTTTGTTTTTCAAGAGCATCGATATTACGCCCAACAATATTTCTATCTTTTCTATGTATTTCAGCAAGTTGAGCTTGGGTAACACCTTCATTTTCCGAAATGTAAATAAGAGTAATGAAATGCCCATGTGTAATACCTATCTCAGCTAGAGGTTGTTTAGTATAACTTCTCATGTTCTCTAATAGCGTAATAAGCTTATAACCTAACGCATCTTTTAACATAATTTCACCACCTAAAAATAATATAGCTAATATATTATATACTTAGTATACTATTTTGTCAACACAAAAAAGAAAACACTAAAAATAATATGTTTCATACTTTATCTTCAGTGCTTTTTAATGTTTATGAAAATTTACTTCTGTTTGAACGGACAAAGAAATTTAGAAATAATTAATGTTCTAAACCACCTGTTAATTTTGTATCTTCCTTGTCATAATAAGTCACAGCAGTTTTTATTATTAATTCTAAAGCAATGATAATATCTTCTTTTTTCATATAAGGCATATTAGGCTTGTCTAAAACTTGTTCTTCAATATATGGGATATGAATAAATCCAGCTTTAATATGTGGATATTTTGTTGAAGTTAGGTATAAAGATTCATACATAATATGATTGCAAACAAAAGTCCCAGCAGTATTAGAAATAGCAGAAGGGATATTATTTTTATTCAATTCATCAACAATAGCCTTTATTGGTAGTGTAGAAAAATATGCATTCTTACCATCTTTTCTTATAGTTTCATCAATAGGGCTATTTCCAATATTATCTGGGATTCTAGCGTCATCAATATTAATAGCGATGCGTTCAGGTGTAATTTTACTTCTTCCTCCAGCTTGACCAACGCATATAACAATGTTAGGAGAAAATGATTTTATATTTTCTTCTAAGACACGTGAGCTATCTTTGAAGACTGTAGGTAAGGTGATTTTTTTTATTTCTATATTATCTATTACATCTGGTAAGCTATTAACACATAAATTAGAAGGATTAATACTCTCACTACCAAATTTATCAAAACCAGTTATTAATACTCTCATAAAGCACCTCGTAATTTTTAAAAAATATATTGTAATAATTAACTTAATAATATTCTATGGTAACTATCCCATCTCAATTAATTAAATTTTTAAATTATAATAATTATAAAACAGTTTAGAAAATTTGAAAATAGTATTTTTGTAATTTTAGGAGATAAATTGTAAATCGTAGTAAAATAAATCATTAATTCTTTAAAATTAATTTTCAGATTTTTAATAATTAAATTTACATTATTCTGAAAAAATGATATAATCTATTTATTCTCTAAGATGTATTTTTTAAAAAGATAAGTTTTACTTTATTGTTGGCTAATAAAACAAGGATATGTGAAGTAATGTGTAATAAATGGGGAGGAGAAGATTATGTATGGTACAAAAAAAATATTATGATAATAAGTTGTATATTGTTCAACTTATTACTATAATTTCTATATTACTAAGAACTATAGTAAATTTAACATCAATTTTTATTATTCAAGTTATCTTGGATAGTTTGATATCTAAAAATTTTGAGAGAGTTTATCATTTTGTTAAATACTTGATAGTAGTATTAGTATTTTATTTTTTATTGTTATTTCTTTCTCAATATTTTTTAAGAAAACTTTTTTTTCTTGGAAATTTTTCTGTTTTAGAGTATTTTTATGATAAGTTTTTAAAAAGTGAATATAATGATTTTAAAGAAGCAAAAAGTGGTGAAATATTATCTAAGTTAACGTCAGATAGTATTAAGATATCAGATTGGTATTCTCAAGGTAAAGTTATTTTAGTAACGCAGTCTTTTATTTTGTTTTCTATATTGATATTTATGTGTAGGTATAATGTTATGATAACACTTATATTATTCTCTGTAATATTGGTATGCTTTTTTATTATAAAACAAATAAGTAAGAAGCTTTCGAATTGTATGAAGAGTGAACAGAAATTATTAGGTGAAACTAATCAATATATACTTCAGTCAATATTAGGTTATTTTGATTTAAAGCAATTAAATAAAGAACAGTACTTTATAGATTATCTTAAAGAAAATATTATAAATAAGAGAATAAAGGTCAATACTGCCTTAGCAAAGTATTTTTCGTTATATGTAGGTATATCTGCTACTGTTGCATTTATACTACCTATTGTGTCTCTATTACTTTCAGTGTATTTTATAATATATAAAGATTTTTCCATAGGTTCGGCTATTGCAATATTTTCTACAATTAGAATGTTAGATGAACCTATAAATTCTATATCAGATAAAATAACTGTTAGGCAGACCGCTCATAAGATAGAAAGTGAGTTGTCTAAGACTTTCAATAATAAAAGCAATGAAGAGAAAGAAGTATTAAAAATAAGTAAATTTAACAGTGTGAATATGAATATAGCTAGTTTTTATTTTAGAGACAATCTGATTTTATCTGATTTTAGATTAGAAATTAATAAGGGTGATTTTCTAGTTTTAAAAGGAAGAAGTGGTGTAGGAAAGACGACAGTATCTAATCTTATATTAAGAAACTTGCAAGAGGGTGCATATAAGTTAGATGGGGAAGTCTTAATCAATGAAAAAGATATATATAAGAATAATATTCAAGTTTTAGGAGAATTTTTGAAAGTAAGTCAAGAACCATACATATATGAAGCTACAATAAGAGATAATATTCTTTTAGGTGATTCATACGAGGATAGACTTGATGAGATAGTTAGATTATTACACCTGCAAGAATTGATTGATAAATTAGGATATAATTATTTATTGAAAGAAAACGGAAAAAACTTAAGTGGTGGAGAAAAGCAAAGACTAGAGTTGGCTAGAATATTAATAAGAAGACCTGCGTTTATTATTTTGGATGAACCGACAAGTGCTATGAATACCAATTTGAGTGCATTAATAGTAGAAAATATTTTTAACTACTTAAAAGAACACAATATTACAAGTTTGATAATAACTCATAGTAAGGAATTTGATAAATTTGCTACAGATATCATAGAAATTAAATAAGAGTAAGAGCAACATTATAAATATTACCGCAGATAAGTAATACTTATACATGGAGTTAGATACTAGTGACTTAGAATTTTGATTTTATAAAAATTAATTTTCCTAAGTCTTTCTTTATCGTTTTATGTAAGATATATTTTGAAGGTGCTGAATCAAAAATTTCAAATTTTAGAAAGTTTATATGAGAATCTTAGATATAGTACTTTATTGATATCTAATTTTGCTTTATAAAAACTTTTTAGGTGTTTAACAAACTGTATTATTGTTACTCGATAAAATCAATTTCTCAAAAATAAAGATTTTTGAGGATCTCTTTATAAGATAAATTGTAATTCATTTTTAAAAGTGATATTATATGAATATAAGGGGTGAGGATTATGTCAAGAGAAGAAAAATTAAGAACTATTATTAGCACGATAGACAATTCAGAATATAGTGCTACTAAGAAAACTACTAATAAAAAGTGTATGATGAGAACATTTAAAGAAGCTAATGACACTTGGCTAGCTGAAGCTTATTCTAAGAAAAAATATGCTGATTATAAACCATTTCAATTCGTTGATGGAGAGGGAGTAAGGTGTTCAATATATTTAAGTGGTTGTCTATTCGCTTGCAAAGAGTGTTTTAACGAAAGTATCCAAAATTTTAATGCGGGTCAATTATATACGAAAGAGATAGAAGATCAAATAATTCAGGATTTAAGTAATTCTTATGTGCAAGGACTAACGATTTTGGGTGGAGAGCCGTTTCTTAATACTCAGGTAGCTAAATCTTTAGCGAAAAGAGTAAGAGATGAGTTCGGTTCAACAAAAGATATTTGGGTATATAGTGGCTACACATATGAGCAACTCCTAAATGGTAGTGAGGATAAAAAAGAATTATTAAGCTTGTGTGATGTCTTGGTAGATGGCCCATTTATGATTTTTCTAAAAGATTTAAGCCTTAGATTTAGAGGAAGTAGTAATCAAAGAATTATAGATATAAAACATTCTAGTAAAGATAATGTAGTTCTGTATATGGATTAAGTTCGAATATAATGAAATTACTTTAACTAGTAGGTATTTCATGATATAATAGTTAGGTTAACAATTAGGGATAGATGATATCTCTAATTGTTTTTGTTAATTAATTTATAGAGAGGAGATTAAAAGTTGAAAAATATTATAGAGATTTTTAGAAATGATATAAAAGAAGTATTTAGAAAAACTAATACGTGGATAATTATAGTAGGATTAATATTTTTACCATCAATGTATGCATGGCCGAATATACTATCGTCATGGGATCCGTATGGACATACTAACAATATAAAAGTTGCTGTAACTTCAGAAGATGATGGTGCTACTGTTGAAGGAAAAGAGTTAAACTTAGGTAAAAGTTTAGTTGAAGGATTGAAAAATAATAAAAATCTTGACTGGCAGTTTGTCTCTAATAAACAACAAGCTGAAGATGGAGTAAGAATAGGGGACTATTATGCGAGTATTGTTGTACCGAAAAATTTTAGTCAAGATATGACATCTGTTAGTAGAACAGAACCTAAGAGAGCCACTATTGAGTATACGGTTAATGAAAAAATTAATGCGATTAGTCCAAAAATAACAAACAGTGGTGCTTCTGCAATAGCTAATAATATTAGTAAAAACTTTGTAGAAACAGCTAATGGTATAATTTTTGAAAAACTGCATGAAGCGGGGATAAAATTTGAAGAAAATCTTCCATCAATTGAAAAAGCAAAAGAGGAAATCTTTAAATTAAATGATAACTTTTCTACATATGAACAAGTTGTAAGTGAATTAATTGCTAAGGTAGAGTATGGTTCAAATGTTTTGAATAATGTTCAAAATACACTTCCAGAAATAGATAGGGTAGCTACAAATAGTATTATGATTGCTGATAAGGCTGGAATTACTATTAATAATATTCAGGGATTCAATGAAAGATTATTGCCGATTATTAATAATTATCTTAATGTTGTAGAGGAAGTATCTAGAGAAGTTAATGTTATAGCAAAAGAAATTCAGCAAAAACCAGATAAAATAGAAGAGATAAAAGCTAGACAAAAGGCTTTAGATAGCAGACTTCAAGCGAGTGGAGAGAGACTGCAACTTGTAAAGAATATTTTTGAATATTTTAATAATCTATCAAATGAAAGATTATTTAATAGTCAACTTGATAGAGTAACGACATTATCAAATGATATTACGATGATAAAAGAAGTAAATAATAATATCTATAATAAAATGGATCATTATGATGAAATAGCAGATACTGTAAAAGAAGAATTTGTAAATAAATCTGCTAGAATTAATGAAGTTTCTTCAAATATGAATTCAAAATTAAACGTTGAAGTTGCACCGTTAATATCTCAAGTTCTTAGTAGAGCAGATGTTAATATTGATAAAGTTAGTGGAATAATAACTCAGGCTCAAGAAGAGCTTCCAGCAGTAGAAAGAAAATTATCAGAAACTGAGGTAAAAATTAGTAATGCATATAGAAAACTATTATCTTTACAAGCCCAAATGCCATCTGTAAAGAGTAAAATTCAAAAGCTAACAGATGAAATTAAAAAAGCTGATAGCGGGATAGATAAAAACCAACTATTTAATTTATTAAAAGTTGATTATAAGAAGCAAGCAGAGTTTTTTGCAAATCCTGTTAAACTTCAAGAAAATAAGCTTTACCATATAGAAAACTACGGTTCAGCTATGACACCATTCTATACAGTTCTTTCTATCTGGGTTGGTTCATTATTAATGTCTTCGTTATTAACTACTAAGGTAGAAGATGAGGAAAAAAAATATAAACCATATCAAAAATATTTTGGTAGAGGGTTATTGTTTGTAATTATATCGTTATTCCAAACATTAATAATTACATTAGGGGATATGTATGTTCTTGGAACGCAAGCGACATCGCCATATAGATTTGTAATTTATGCATTATTAATATCGCTGCTATTTTCTTCAATTATTTATACAATAGTGTGTATTTTAGGAAATGTAGGAAAAGCAGTTTGTATAGTGCTGTTAGTATTACAATTAGGAAGTTCGGGAGGAACATTCCCAATTCAAATGACTTCAGAATTCTTCCAAGCGTTATATCCAAAAGTACCATTTACATATTCTATAGGCTTACTACGTGAAGCGGTAGGTGGTGTATATATTCCAGCTGTAGAACGTGATATTAAGATATTATTTATTTATCTAATTATCGTTCTTGTAGGTGGAGCAATTCTAGTTAGTTTAAAAGCACGTTCTGCTAAATTGAGTAGAGAAAGAGAACGTTCTAAATTGTTCTTGTAGATTTAGTACAGATACAATAGAGAATGTTTTAAAAGTAAAATAGGAAGTGATTCAAAGGAATTGATTTAATGTAGTCAAGGCTTTTGGGTCACTTCTTTTATTTGTTTTCTCATACTAAATGAAAAAACTTAGTATTTATGATATAATAAAATGATAAAACCTTAAAATATAGAGGATAAATTATGGTTAAAACATTAGATAGAACCAAAGACATCTTCTTAGATACGATGCTTTTGGGAAATGAAATATTAACGAAAAAAATAAAAACAACTAATAAAACAAAAATTACAGTAGTCATAGCGGCATATAGAAGTGTTGATAGACTAGAAAGTATTGTAAAAGATATATTTAATCAAAGTTTTCAAGAATTTGAAATAATAGTAGTTGACGACCTTTCAGGTTCTGAGATAGAAGAAGCGGTAGCTGCATTAGATAATAATAAGATTAACTACATAAAAAAACAGTTAGGTTCTAATTCTTCGGCAAAAAATTGTGCGTTAGACTGTTCAAAAGGAGAATATGTAGTTTTTGTAGAAGAAAACTCTAAATTAAAACAAAATTACCTAGAGATTTTATATAATGAGATTTCTAAAAATAATCTTGACATTGCAATGTTAACTAGAGATGGGTATCCAAGCATTCTAGATGGGAAAATTTCATCAGGACAGAACTATCTAGTTGAGGAAATAAAAAGATTGAAAAGTGATTTGAATTATAATATTACTTCTTGTATTTTCAAGAAGAAATTCTTAGATATCTATAGTTTAAGATTCCAAGAGGATATGTTAGCTTTAGAGAATTTATACTTCAAATTACGTGTCTTTGATGTTGCAGGAAAAGTAAGTCAAATAGCGAAAGTTGGTTATAAAGATTTAGAAGAAAATAAATCTGTAAGAAATAATGCAATGATTGAAGCTTCAACAAGAAGAATAATGATTGCATTTAATAAAATAGAAGAATTTAAACAGGATAAAAAGTATGAAGATAGTTTGAATTTACTATGTGGATATTTACTTTTTGATGTACTTAGAATGTATGAAAATATGTCCGAGGAAATAGAAATTTTAGAGTTAATAAAATCTAGAAAAGATTATTTTGAGAGTGATACATTCATAAATAAAACGATGATAGCAATGTCTCCGATAATGTTTGCAAATCACCTTAACAGAAAGGATAGGAGATAGTTATGAGGCGAATATTACATAATGTGTTTTCATATGCATTCATAGCTTTATTCACAATAGCTTTGACCTGGGCATATGTTGCACCATTTGTGTATGAAAGAATATTAAATCCGTTGGCTCTTCTGTTAGGAGTTCCCGTGGTTTTCATACTGTTTATTTATGCAGTAAAAAAAGTGTTAGTAACAGACGAAGTTGGATTGAAAAAGTATAATAGAATTATAATTTTAGTATATTTAGTATTTCAGGCGATTATTTTATCTATGGATACACTAAACTTTTCAGATGGTGCTGAGATAGAAAACGAAGCACATTATATGTTAAACTATGGAAAATTCTCTGGTGAAAGATATTTTTTAGTTTATCCGAATAATATTACACCGACAATTATTCTATACTGGATATATCGTATAGCTGGATTTCTACATATATCAGAAGTGTGGACATTACATATATTCTGTTTCTTAGTAACAACAGCGACAATATTTTTAACATTTAAAACAGCTGGAAAATTACTTACAAAACAAAAACAAACGATAATTTTTGGATTAATGATATTATATATTCCTTTCCAAATGTATAGTTTATTCTATTACTCTGATACATTAATGGTAATTATGGTTGCTTTAATAATATATGTTCTTATACCATCAGATGGAAGTTTTATCTTTAGAACAAAACATATTGTAGCAGTAGCTATTCTAGTTGCATTTGCATGGAACTTAAGATCTAATATTATCATTATCTTACCAGCGTTAATAGTGTACTTACTATTTTTTAAATGGTATAAAAATTTAGTTATATTATTAGTAACCTTTGGAATTGCATTTGTCTTCTTTGGAAAAGGATTCGATATGCTATGGGCACACTATGGATTTTGGAAAGATGATGGCTATAAATTCCCGATGTTACACTGGGTAATGATGGGAATGAGTATTCAAGGTGGAAGTTATAATTGGCAGGATTTCCAATTTACATATCTTAGTCAAAATAAGATAGCAGATGACCTGGGCTTATTCTTTAATAGATTAACTCATAGACCAATCTTCCTTAATTTACTTATGGTAGTTTTTAAAGTAAGAGGTAATTGGAGTGATGGTACTATTAATTATACGAATGGTACGCGTGCACTAAGAGATGGAGATGGCTTCTTATGGCAACTTTTCTATGGAAGTAATAATAGTTTCTTCATATATCTTTCTCAAATGATGTATGTTGTGATTATTTTTGGTATGGTATATTACATCTATAAACGTAGAAAAGAGTATATAACTTCATGCTTCTTATTCCAAATAATAATCTTCGGGGTATTTATGTTCCATTTAATCTGGGAAGCTAAACCAAGATATGTTTATGCATGGATGCCGATAATTTTCATTCTAGGAGCAAAAGGTATAATACTATTTTCTGAAAGATATGAGACGACTATATTTGATAAGTACAAGAAAAAACTTTATATTGCTTTTGGAGTAGTATTTGCTCTTCAAGTAGGAAGCGATAGTTTCTTAAGACCATCTTATTCGATGAATTTAGATTATGATTCACGTGTAATTAATGGTATTAGTATTTATGCAACGGACAATTATTTAAGAGATGGAATAGTTAGAGTTAATAAAGATACAGAAGTTGAACAAACATTCAAGGCTAATCGTAGTTTTAATTATGTTCGTGGATATATTTCTTCATATGATGAGAAAAATAATTCGAAGTATAAAGTAGAGATAATAGATAAAAAAGATAATAAAGTTGTAAGAGAACATGAATTTATTTATCGTGAATTGTATTGGGAAGTACCACTACAAACATATACTCTTCGTTGGTATTTCGATGATCTTCCAGCAGGAGACTATAGTGTGAAATTCTCACAAGTAGAAAGTGATAATAATGGAAGTATAGTTATTTCTAGTGTACCAAATGAAATGATTGATATGTATGAAGCTGGTAAATTATATATTAACGGTGCAGATCAAAATAAAAAAGATCTTTCACTACAAATAGGACATAGATATCAAAAACTTTGGTGGTATTAGGATATAGAAATTAAATTAGTATAATAGAGGCTCATTTTTGGATGGGTCTTTTTATATAATGATGAAAAGCGAGTGACAAAGAAATTGTAATTTTGAAGAAAGTGATTTCGTTGAGATCCCAGCCAAGCTTATTAGATATCCCAAAGTTTTGTCATAAAGCGAATTTAGATATTGATAAACCACTATGTTTATGAGTTTTTATATTAAAATTTGAGACTTTTTGTTCAGTATCATAGTAGATAGTTTTATATTTTATTATTTATAATTTTATTTATTTATCAAGAAAGAATTCATGGTATAAATATAATAATATTGTGACTTTGGACAGAGCTAGTATTTGTTATAAACTCTTGACAAATAAATATTAAAACTCTAAAATAGAGTTTAAGGGATATAATCCATTTAAGAGGAAAATGGATATTGTTATAGGTAAGGAAATTGTGTTTGATGAAAAAATATATAATTAATTATATATCTTTTATTTTTTAATAGTTTATTAATTTTATTTTACAGAAGTTATTTTATTTAATAGGGAAATGAGTATGAAATAATCGTAATGTATTTTTATGAAGATTTCTAATTAAGTATAGTTATATTTATTAAAATTTCATAGAATAATCTAGCTTATAATATAGCACATTAGATGGACATGACTCAAAAACCATGATTTCGGAGAAACAAGATTTCGTCTTGTAAAATTTATTAGATATCTAAGAAAATTTCATAAATTGAAGTTAGATATTAATAAACCATTGTATTTATGAGTTTTTATATAAATTTTTTTAATATTTAGGACTTTTAGTTCAACCTTATATATTCAATATATATTTTCGATTTTTTTCGTATCTTGTAGGCATTGATATAAAAACTAGATTTATTGATTTGATTTTTTATGTTTATCTGTCAATTTAGTATAAAAAATTATAATAGTAAGGAGTACCTATGGTAAATAAAGACAAAAAAAGAGTATTAAAATATTCGATTAAGAAATTTAGTGTTGGAACATTTTCAGTATTAGTAGGTGCGTTTATATTTTTAGCATCACCAGCTTTAGCAAATGAAGCGAATACTAGTGAAAATATACATAAAGAAAATAACACTATTATAGAAAAGGAAAAACCTAAAGAAACTAATAAAAATGAAGTGAATGTGACAAATGAAACTAGAGATGTGGAAAGAGTAGCTTCAAGAGATACAAAAGAAAATGATTCACCAGAAAAGCAAAGTAATACAATAGAAGAAAAAAATCCTATAGATACAGCTGTTTTAGAAAATAGAGAAAAAAATTATTTAACAGAAAAGAATGGTGAATCAATAGAAGAGAAAAGTTCTATAGAAAAAGCTGTTGCTGAAAAGACAAAAGCTCGTAGAAAAAGATCTACAGATTCAGAAAGAGAATCTGTAAAGCGATTTGCAACTGATGATGATTTTGTGAAAATCTCAAAAGGTTTAATAACGACAGAAGATGGTCGAATTGATAATTTACTTTTTGGAAAAACGCCATTAAAAGCAAATGAAGATAAGGATGGAGATAGTGCGAAGAATGGTAGTGAAATCTATGTTTATGAAAAAGATGGAAAAACATATTATGGATATTATGGACATCCATTTTTAAAAGATACCGATGGCGATGGAATTACAGATCATGATCAAAGTGATTTAAGTAAATCAGGGGATGATGATAATTTCAAGTGGTATGTAACGGATCGTGATATGGCTATGTTTATGAAATTAGTATATCGTGATGATGAGTATATTAAAAAAGTTTTAAATAAAGACTATAAGTGGACTGCCACTGATAATAATGTAAAAGATGATCCAAATGCTAGAAACGTGTATGAACTTATACATAATGAGTTTTCTCCATATTGGGAAATCGATAAGACTTATCATAATGCAAGTGGACTTGATGCAGTATTATTTAAAAGTAAAAGTGCGTTGCCGATTTTACCAGGCGGCTTAGTTCATGTTCTTGCGATAAGAGGAACTAAGGGTGGTGCGGATGTTACTAATGACGGGGTTATTGCAGTAGGACAAGATCCAAAGCAAGGTCAAGAAATAGAAGAAATAATAAAAGAGATAGGTATAAGAGAAGACATTAAGAATTTTTATATTACGGGACATTCTTTAGGAGGATATTTGACTCAACGTGCTGTAGTCAAGCTAAATAGGTTAGCTAATGAGGAAAATGGGTATTGGATTGATTCTGCGGCTAAAAAATATAGAAACTTTTACAATAATGTTTTTAAAAAAGCTACAACGTTTAATGCTCCAAAAATCAATGCTTCGAGAACAAATGGTGATTTATATAAGAAAAGTATTTTAAGTAAGCAATTAGCAAGACAAGGAAAAATTAAACATTATGGAATGAGGGGAGATAGTTTAGTAGGATTATTATATAATGATAAAGATGTTATGACCTACATAGAGGGAGGAGAACATAGTTCTAATGCTTATTTCACAGCAATGTTGAATGATGATGATAATTTTAATATAGGTGAAAGAACTAGAGTAAACGGTAAAGGGAAAGAAAATCTAATACTGAAAAATTTAAAAATAGCAGAACCAACGGATGAAGAAGTAAGAAAAATAGTAAATGAGAATATAAAAATTTCATTGAAAGATCAAAATCCAGTAGAAATATTAGCGTTAAATAAAATATCAAGAGAAGAAGTATTAAAAAAATTAAATTTAGATAATTTACCTAATACAGCAACATTGAATATAAATATTCCTAGTGAAGTTCAACCAACAGCGGTAAATCATGTTTTACCAGTAACAATAAGTTATTTAGGAAAAACGGTAAATCCTAATATAAGTGTAGTAGTAAAAGTATTACCAAATTTTGAGGAGTTAAAAGCTATTAAACAAAAAGCATCTGAGGAGAAAGAGAAGAAAGTAGACACAGAGCACAAAACTGTGGAAACAAAAAATCGTTATGATGCAAAAAAAGTAGAATTAGACACTAAACTGCAAAAAGTAGAAGAATTGTTAAAAAATAGTACTGCCAAACAATCAGATATAAAAGCTTTAACTAAAGAATTAGAGACGTTGTTAGAAGAATATAAAACGTCTGTTAGTGGCTTAAAATTAGATAAAACTTTATTGACAGATGAGATAGCAAAAACAACGAATAAATTGGAAATGTTTAAAAATACAGATACTTTATTAAAACCAGTAGAAGTAGTAACTGAGTTTAATGGTCGAAAAGATGAATTGTTGAATAACTATAATAATCTTTTAAAAGAAGTTAAGGGGAATTTAGACGGAATAGAAACTTACGATAAATTAGTGGAAGAAAAAAATAAATTTGCTAATTTGGAAAAAGAAATAAGTGAAGCTTCATCTATTTTAAATAAAACCCAAAAAGATTATTATGAACCAATTAAGAAATCTTATGAACTTTATGAAGGAGATAAGCCTAACGCGGAATTATCTATTGAGAAAAATACTCTACCTATAAAAAATATTATATGGGAAACTGAAGTAAGTACTTCAAGTTCTGGAAATAAAGAGGGAAGAGTAAAAGTAGTATATAATGATGACAGTTTTGATTTAGTAGATGTAAACGTTAATGTTAAAGCTTTGTATGGAGAAATAATTACAACAACTAAAGAAGAAAAGCTTCCATTAAAAGTAACTTACATTGGTGATGAAACAAGAGATTATGGTTATATCAGTGAATTTACTGGAAAAGATGGTAAAGTTGTTACAACTATAAAATCAAGATTAAATAAAAAGACGAATATTGTAGAAGAAATGAGTAGAACTTCAGTAAGAAAAGAAGCCTCAAATACAGTTATTACAAAAGGGCTTAAGTCTAAAATACAGGAGATTAAAATCCCAAGAGAAGTTGTTTATGAAGAAGATGCTTTGTTAGATAAAGGTAAAGAGTTTGTAAAAACAGAAGGAGAAGATGGTAAAAATATTACGACAACGACGTATATTTTAAATAGTACGACGGGAGAAGTTATAGAAAAAATAACTGTAGAGAACAAGGAAAAAATAGATAAAATTATAGTAAGAGGGACAAAAGAAGAGAAGCCATTAGTTCCAGAGAAACAAGAGAAACCAGTACAACCAGAGGCATCAGGGAAACAAGGTGACTCAACTCAGCCGTCAATGCCTGTAAAACCAGAAGCAAAAGAGGAGCAAGGAGATTCAGTCCAACCATCAACACCAACAAATCCAGCTGAGGAAAAACAAAAAGAAGAAACACCAAAAGTTTCAGATAAACAAGAAAAGCCGGTTCAGCCAGAAAACTCAGGAAAAGAAGGGACATCGGTATCACCTGCAGAGGAGAAACCAAAAGAAGAGCAACCTGTACAACCAGGAACCCCAACACAACCAGAGACATTAGGGAAACAAGGTGATTCAGCTCAACCATCAACGCCAACAAATCCAGCTGAGGAAAAACAAAAAGAAGAAACACCAAAAGTTTCAGATA
>NZ_CAURJN010000032.1:0-21349 GCF_963525165.1 uncultured Gemella sp. | reverse complement strand
AAGAGGGAACACCAACATTCAAACCAGGAAACCCTAATGTGCCAATCGATGAAACGGTGGCACCAACATTAGAAGGTGCAACTCCTGAAGGAAAAGTAGTAGTACCAGGAGAAGGAACATACACAGTTGACAAAGACGGTAAAGTAACGTTCACTCCAGAACCGCAATTCACAGGAACAGCAAAAGGAGTAACAGTAAAACGTGTAGATAAGAACGGAACACCAGTAACGGCTAAATACACACCAACAGTTACACCAGTAACACCAGAAGGAACACCTGCAGAAACAACAGGAATCCAAGGAGCAACACAAGAGGGAACACCAACATTCAAACCAGGAAACCCTAATGTGCCAATCGATGAAACGGTGGCACCAACATTAGAAGGTGCAACTCCTGAAGGAAAAGTAGTAGTACCAGGAGAAGGAACATACACAGTTGACAAAGACGGTAAAGTAACGTTCACTCCAGAACCGCAATTCACAGGAACAGCAAAAGGAGTAACAGTAAAACGTGTAGATAAGAACGGAACACCAGTAACGGCTAAATACACACCAACAGTTACACCAGTAACACCGACAGGTGAGAACTCAGAAACTGAAGGACCAAAAGCTAAGCCACAAACATCAACAATAGTGTTTGATAAGAAGGATCAAGACAATACTACAGTAAACTTCGATAAAGGACATGAAAATGTAGCATTAGATCCAACAACGACAACATTAGTTGGAAAAGATGGAAAACCTACTACAGAAGTGAAAGTTTCAGGGGAAGGTACTTATACATTAGCAAATAATGTTATAACATTCATACCAGAACCAAACTTCGTAGGAAAAGCTTCAGGAGTAACAGTACAAGTAAAAGATACGAATGGAACAGTATTAACTAAGACATATACACCAACAGTTCGTCCAGTTACAACATTTGTAGATGCTAAAGGAAATCCAATAACAGTTGATAAAAATAATGTTCCAGTAGTATCAGAATTAGATGGAACACAACCAAATAAAGTAATTCCAGGATACAAATTTGTAGAAACTAAGAAACTTCCAAATGGAGATACGGAACATGTCTACGAAAAAGTAACAACTTCATACAAAGATAAAGAAGGAAATGTAATTCCAGGAAATCCAACAGAAGAAGGCGAGCAACCAAATAAAGCAATCTCAGGATATAAATTTGTAGAAACTAAGAAACTTCCAAATGGAGATACAGAACATGTCTACGAAAAAGTAACAACTTCATACAAGGATAAAGAAGGAAATGTAATTCCAGGAAATCCAACAGAAGAAGGCGAGCAACCAAATAAAGCAATCTCAGGATATAAATTTGTAGAAACTAAGAAACTTCCAAATGGAGATACAGAACATGTCTACGAAAAAGTAACAACTTCATACAAGGATAAAGAAGGAAATGTAATTCCAGGAAATCCAACAGAAGCAGGAGAGCAACCAAATAAAGCAATCCCAGGATACAAATTTGTAGAGACTAAGAAACTTCCAAATGGAAATATTGAACACGTTTATGAAAAAGTAACTACAGAAAAAGGAATCATCAGAGATAAAGAAGGAAATCCAATTCCAGGATTTGAATATGCTGTGTTATCACCAGTGTTGGATATTCCAGAGTATGAATATGTAGAAACAGTAACTGATCCTGATGGAACAGTAAGACATATCTACAGACGAGTAGAAACATTACATAAAGATAAAGATGGAAATCCAATTCCAAATGTAACTCCGAAAGAAAAAGGAACTAAGGGAAGCCAAGCAATCCCAGGATATAGTTTAGTAGGAACTAAGAAACTACCAAACGGAGATACAGAGCATATTTACGAAAAAGTAAATGCTACTACAATATGGACAGATGAAGAAGGGAATCCATTAAAACCAACAGAAAACGGATTAATAGAAAATGGAAAAGTTTCAGGATATGAATTCGTAAGAACAGTGGTAGATAAAGATGGAAATGTTCACCATATCTTCAAAAAAGCAACACCTTCAATATCATCTACTCCAACAGTAGGAAAAGTTACAACATGGACAGATGAAGAAGGAAATTCAATTAAAGTAACTGAAAACGGAACTCGTGAACACGGAGTAATCTCGGGATATGAGTACGTAAGAACAGTAACAGATAACAATGGAAATGTCCGTCATATCTTCAGAAAAGTATCTTCAGTAGAAGCTAAAGGACAAGTTAAACGTTTAGCTAACACAGGAACAACTGAAACTAATACAGGTTTAGCTGGATTAGGTTTAGCATTGTTTGGTGGATTATTAGCTGCAACTAAACGTCGTAAAGACAAATAGAAAACTGAAGTAAGCATACTTTAAAAAATAAAAAAAAATTCTAGGTAGTATCTATATATTACCTAGAATTTTTGGTTGTATACTAAATCTGTAGTCTGGGAAGAATGTAAGCGTCCAATAACAAGGTATCTATCCTCCAAACATAAATTCCTCTATAATATAAACATAAAGAAAAAATAGAGGAAATAAAATGTTAAAACTGTACATTCTTATTATATCATTTTCATTTCCCATTTATCCCAAAATAAAAGATACTAACCGTTGAAATTTTTACTGAAAATACTATCTTTTTATAGTATAATAGAGTCAAACAAAAGAGGAGATATTTTATATGATTTCTAATGAAGCAGTAATACTTGAAGAAGTATTAAGTAAATTTGAAAAACTTTTAAATAGATACGAAGAAGATAAAATAAAATTTAACAAAACTGTTGAACTGTTAGACCATGAAAATTTCCTTCTTAAAGAACAGTTAGAATTTTTCAAGAGAAAATTATTCGGTAAATCTTCGGAAAAACAAAAGAGAATCCTAATCAAGTAAGTTTGTTTGATAATGAATGAACGACTAAACAAATTGAAGGAATCACTGTAGTAATGAGATATAATAAGAACGTGGAGAATTTAACGATGAAAGTAAAAAAAAACAGATAAAGGAATTATTAGGAATTCAAAGTGATGTTAATGTTATAAAGTATTCAAAAAATAATTTAGAGAAACATTTACTTAAAAGGAATCATATTGACGCTTTAAAGTATTTTGACAAGATAGAAGATATTTTAGAAGAGCCTGATTATGTAGGAATTAATCCTAATGAAAAATCGGAGTGCTTAGAATATATTAAGGTATTTGATGAAAATATTTTAGTGGCAATAAAATACATAGTTCAGAAGAATTCTATTACATTCCTAGTATGTACACGATAACTGATTATAAATTGCAATCACGTTTATTTAGCGGACGATTAAAAAAAGTTGACAAAAAAATAGATAGATAGTAAAATGTAGATAGTAAATGATATTAATTGAGGGCAGAAAGGGTTCCTGCCGCACCTGAAAAGGTACCTGAGATGCTGGATACACCGACCAGCCAATTAATAATCGTTAAAATCCACAAAGAGTCAAGTTTTCTTGGCTCTTTTTATATATATAAAATTAAGTTGATTAGATTTTCTAGGTTTTTTATTATGAAGTATAAATTATATAGGAGAATTTTTATATTATTTTGTATATTTTTATTTAGACTAAATTTCATATTTTTATTTTATCATTATTACAGCCCTTTTTTTTGGGAAATTTATGGGAAAAGTATCTAAATACCTGTTAAATTCTATTATTTTCTTGAATACTTCTGTTATATTTTGAAATACATCTAATATACTCTGATATACTGATAAATATACATTTTATATTTCTATTATAGTTCGTTATATTTCAAATTTAAAAGATGTATGTTATAATATACCTATAATCAAAAGGAAGAAATAAGGATGCTAATTAAATTTTCAGATAGATTTTATTATACAAAACAACGATATATGTATTTAGAACCAGCTCTTGGTTATGTAAAAGGAGAATATTTTTCTGTAATGTTAGATTCAGGAAATGGGCCTGCTCAAGTGGAGAATTTTTTGAATGAGTTAAAAGAGAATGATCTTCCTATGCCAAGTTATGTGATATTAACCCATCATCACTGGGATCATAGTTTTGGGGCTGCTTATTTGGATATTCCAGTAATAGCGACTGATAGAGCTAGAGATTCTTTAATTGAATTATCTCAGTTAGAATGGGATAAGGAAAGTTTGTATCAAAGAGTAAAAGATGGAACTGAAATAAAATATAGTGCAGATGTTATAAGAAGAGTTTATGAAAATCATGAAATAAAAATTAGAATTCCAGATATGCCGAAGATGGCGGATTTTAATTTGAATCTAGGGAAGATTAAATTAAATTGTTTATATAATGATAATTCTCATTCTAATGATGCATTTTTAATTTATATTCCAGAAGAAAAAGTGTTATTTTTAGGTGACAGCCACGCTAAAAATTATTATACAAAACCTATGGCATATAATAAACAAAAACTTCGCGATTATATAGATAAAATAACAGAACTTGATTTTGAACATGCTGTTCCTGGACATGGAAATATCTTTTCAAGAGAAGAATTGTTAGAATATCTAGAAAAAGAATATGCAAAAATGAGGTGATTTTATATGAATTTAATGATGTCTCTCGATTGGATTCTTTTAATTACGATGTCACTAGCTTTTTGTCAGCAGTTGTTTTCAAAAAAATTCAATTTTTTTGGAGTACTGTCATTGCTGAGTTTAGCGACATATATTGCTTTACATTCTTACTCGACAAGGTTAAGTATTTTTATCCTTCTAATCTTTATTGGAGGAATAGCTCTAATTGGGCTTGAAATGTTTATACCTGGTGGAATAGTTGGGACTGTAGGAATTATTACCGTAGTATATGCAATAATTTATGTGAATAAATCAACATATTATATTGCTTTTATACTTATAGTATCTCTAATTCTTGCGGTGATACTATATTATGTAAATCGAAATGTTTTCCATAAAAAACTGATGTTTTTAGATAGACTTGTCTTGAATGACTCTATTTCTACAGAAGATGGTTATGTAGCTAGCGAGAGTAGAGTAGAGTTAGTAGGGAAGAAATTAATAGCATATACAGATTTACGTCCTGCAGGAGTAGCTATATTAGATAATGAGAAGTTAGACGTGGTTACTGATGGGGATTTTATAGAAAAAGGTAATAAAATCGAAGTTATACGTGTTGAAGGAATGCGTATTGTAGTTAAGAAAATATAAATAAAATAAGGAGGTAGTATTATGCCAGAATTAGTATTTACAGGTATAATTGTGGTAGTAGTGCTGATTGTGCTATCAATCTTCTTTACTTTCTTTCCACTTGGTCTTTGGATCAGTGCGATTGCAGCAGGTGTAAAGGTAAGTATCTTCACACTTGTTGGTATGAGATTGAGACGTGTTATTCCAAGTAGAGTAATTAATCCGATGATTAAAGCACACAAAGCAGGATTGGCAGTTACTATTAATCAACTAGAAAGTCACTATTTAGCAGGAGGGAATGTGGATAGAGTAATTAATGCTCTTATCGCAGCTCATAGAGCTAATATAGTAAGTTTAACATTCGAACGTTGTGCGGCTATTGATTTAGCAGGACGTGATGTTCTTCAAGCTGTTCAAATGAGTGTTAACCCGAAAGTTATTGAAACACCATATATTGCTGGGGTTGCGATTAACGGTATTGAGGTTAAAGCGAAAGCGAGAATCACAGTTCGTGCAAATATTGAGCGACTTGTAGGGGGAGCTGGAGAAGAAACTGTTATTGCCCGTGTAGGTGAAGGTATCGTTTCTACAATTGGTTCTTCTGAATCACATACAGTAGTTTTAGAGAATCCGGATAGAATTTCTAAAACAATTTTGGATAAAGGATTAGATGCAGGTACTGCATTTGAGATCTTATCGATCGATATTCTGGATGTTGACATCGGTCAAAATATCGGTGCTAATTTACAAACTGAACAAGCTATTGCTGATAAGAATATAGCACAAGCGAAAGCTGAACAACGTCGAGCAATGGCAGTTGCAGCTGAGCAAGAGATGAAGGCTAGAATTCAAGAAATGCGTGCTAAAGTTGTAGAAGCTGAAGCTGAATTACCACTTGCTATGGCGAAAGCTTTTCAAGAAGGTAATTTAGGTATCATGGATTATATGAATTATAAAAATATCGAAGCTGATACAGGTATGAGAGATTCAATTAAACGTATGTCGCAACCTGAAGCAGGAGCAGGTAAATAATTAGATAAAAAGGAGGGTGTGAAATGTCGTTTTTAATTTTCGCAGCGCCAATAATATTTATCATAATTTTTGCTATTTTCGCAGTTGTCTTCGCTTCTGACAGTAAAAGATACAGAAAAAATTTAGATAATTCAAAACAGATGGAATTAGACAATGCTCGAGAGCAGGCGTTAAAAGTAGTGGAAGAAATGAAAAGAATCAAAGAGGCAGTAAGAAATGGCTTAAATGATTCTGAAATCAAAGAAGAGGCATTAGAGAATCAACAAGTTTATAAGGAAGATATATATGAACAACAGGTTGATAGTTCTACTGTAAATAAATACCAACAGTATTATAATGAAAATTATAATAGAGGAAAAAATAGATTTGATATACAAAGAAACTTTCAGCAAACATCAATTAAACAAGAGGATACAAAAAAACTAGAATTTTCTAAAGAGAATCTTGTTCGTGGGATATTAGCTAACGAGTATCTTAATAGAAATACTAGGAGGGGACGATAATGAACTCATTAATATTCATTTTTGTAATGTTTATTCTCTCATTAGTTTTTGATAAGCTTAAACAAGCTAAAGTAAAAAATGAAGAAATCCCTAAAAAGAAAAAAAAGGTGAAAATTTCTACTAACAAGGTAAGTAGCAATAATCCTAGAATTAAGGAAGAACCTTTAGAAAGAAAGCCTAGAGTTATAGTTGATAGAGAAAAAGAAATAGTTTCAAACACTTTAACTTTTGATAAAGAAAGAATTCTTAACGATATAATTTTTTCAGAAGTATTGTCAAAACCAAAAAGTAAAAGATAATAAATAGGAGGTGTAATATGAAAAAGCCATTTAACTATATTAGTTATTGTATTTATTCATTTATGCCTCTTTATTTTGTTTTGCTTATATACACATTTGTAAAAGAGGATACGGAAGCTTTACTTTTAACAATAGTACTTATAATTGTATCAATATCTGTATTAATGCTTCAAGTTAATAGTAAACCTACAAATATATTCGTGTGTGGAAAAAAAGAAATATCCAAACAAAATGGTATCGATCAATATTATTTAGTACTCATGATAATAGTTAACTTTTTGATTATTAATAATAAAATACATTTTTTATATAAAATAATAATTTTGGTAATTATATATTATGCATTATCATTAATGCTATTTAAATATAAAAATTATACATTAATATTATTAGGCTACAAAATGTACATAATTCGTGATAAAATAGTATATAGCAAGAAAAGTCAAGAAGAGATATATAAAATATTAAAAGATAAGAAGAATTTGCAGATAATAGAAGTATCTAATAATATTTATATTGAAAATGAAAAATATAGAATGACTAATTTTTATTGTAAAGACTTTTAGATAGAATTTACTTTAATTTCTATCTTTTAAATTAGTAAATTTAAGGAGAAGAAACAATGAGAGTTGTTGATATCATAGATAAGAAGAAAAAAAATAAAGAACTTACAAAGGCTGAAATTGAATTTTTACTAGATGGGTATCTTAAAGGAACTGTTCCTGATTATCAAATGAGTTCATTTTTAATGTCTGTTTATTTTAATAATATGACAAAAGATGAACTTACTAATTTTACATTAACTATGCGAGATTCTGGAGACACTATTTATTTTGATGATTTAGATCACTATCTTGTTGATAAACATTCTACAGGTGGTGTAGGAGATAAGGTTACGGTAGTTTTAGGACCAATCTTATCAGCTTTAGGCATGGCTGCGACAAAGTTATCTGGTAAAGGTTTAGGTCATACTGGAGGAACGATTGATAAATTCGAAGCTATTAGAAATTTTAAATTTAGTACAACCAAAGAAGAGTTAGTGGAAGTGGCTAGTAAAACTGGAGTAGGATTAATGGGTTATAGTGATAACATTGTACCATTAGATAAAAAAATCTATGCATTACGTGATGTCACTGCTACAGTAGACAGTATTCCATTAATTGCAAGTAGTATTATGAGTAAGAAACTGGCGATTCAATCTGACTTAATTATTTTAGATGTTAAAGTTGGTGACGGTGCTTTCATGAAAACTATTGAAGATGCAAGAGAACTGTCTTGTAGAATGGTTGAAATTGGAAATAGTGTAGGTAGAAAAACGATAGCCGTTCTAACTAATATGGAAGAACCATTAGGATATAATATTGGTAACGCTAATGAAATTATTGAAGGAATAGAGGCTTTAAAAGGAAACTGGTCTAGTGACCTAAAAGAAGTTGTTTACGAAATTGTTTATCTAGCATTAAAACACAAAGGTGAAGTTAAGACATTTGAAGAAGCAGCTAAAAAAATAGACGAAGTCATTACTAATGGACGTGCTTTAGAATTATTAAGACAGTTTATTGAATTAAGTGGTGGTGATGGTGAAGTAGTAAATAATTATGAATTACTACCGGCACCTAAATCGGTATTAGAGGTATTCTCAGAAGAAGAAGGTTTTGTTACAAAAATTAAAGCAGAAGAAATTGGTAAAGCAGCGATGGTAATTGGAGCTGGGCGTGCTACTAAAGAAGATGAGGTTGATCATGCTGTGGGAATTAAGCTTAAGAAAAAAGTTGGAGATAAGGTAGAAGAAGGTGATATTATTGCAATAATCTACTATAATGATGAAAAAAATGTTCAATCTAGTAAAAATATGGTATTAGATGCCTACGTTATTGGAAAAGAAAAAACAGAAAATACAAAAAATATATTAGAAGTAATAGAATAGAGGTAAAAAATGGGATTAAATAAGTATATAGATCATACGATTTTAAAAGCTACTGCTAGTAGCTCTGATATAAAAAAACTTTGCGCAGAAGCAATTGAACATGAATTTTATAGTGTTTGTGTTAATGGTTGTTACGTTTCAGATGCCAAGCATCTTTTACAAGGAACTGATGTGAAGGTTGCGGCTGTTGTAGGTTTCCCGTTAGGTGCAATGACTACTGCAGCAAAGGTTTTTGAAGCAAAAGAAGCTGTCGAAAATGGAGCAAGCGAAATAGATATGGTTATCAATATTGCTAAATTAAAAGATGGAGAATTTGAATTTGTTGAAAATGAAATACGTCAAATAAAAGAGGCAATTGGTGACAATGTTTTGAAAGTTATTATTGAAACTTGTTATTTAACTGATGAAGAAAAGGTTAAAGCTTGTGAGTTATCACTAGCAGCTAAAGCTGATTTTGTTAAAACTTCAACAGGATTTGGAACTGATGGAGCAACTTATGAAGATGTAAAATTGATGAAATCTGTTGTAGGTGACAATGCAAAAGTTAAAGCAAGTGGTGGAGTTAGAGATAAAGAAACTGCACAAAAATATGTTGATCTTGGAGCAGAAAGATTAGGAACAAGTTCAGGAATAGAGATTGTAAAATAATATAATTTAGTAAGGGTCTAAATATAAAAATGTTATTTTACTTATTGTAATTAAGAAATTTCTATAGATAAGATAAAAAGAATTAATTTAAACTGTTAAGAAGATAAAAAAGCTCAGATTAACATAAACAAACAATTTAAATCAGTCTCAGAGTATAATTTATAAAAGTTTATTTGATATCTAATAAATATAATAAGGAGCGATTTACTAGTAATGATTTTTTTAATCATATTATTAGGGGAACACTCCTTTTTTATTTGGTGTTAATTATTTAGTACATGTATATCTTTGTGTTTTCTAAAAGTGATAGTATTGTATTTATATATTAACAGGAAAAATAGAACATCATTTTTACTGTCTGTAAATAAGAAAAATTATTATTTGTAGCCTTACTTTGGGGTGTTTATTAAATTGTAATAGAAATATTATTTTGATAGAATAAAATTGTAATAATATGTATTTAGGAGCAAATGTTTTATGCGAGCACAAAATAAAAATAATAAAATTTTAAAGTTTTCAATAAGAAAATTATCATTTGGTGCAGCACCTGTTGTCATTGGAGCTCTTTTCTTCGGTAGTTATGCTCCAACTGATATTCATGCGAGTGATAATGGTATAAATGTTAATTATACATATCTAACTGAAAATGAACTTACAGAATCGGAAAAAAGTTTAATTAAAAATACTGTACCAAGCGATGTGAAAAACGGCGAAACATATTATATGATTTACAAAAAAGTAGATCAACTGTCTAATGATGTTGTACCAAAGGCGAAATCATTACCTAATACTGGAGAAAGTTCACTCCCATTAGCTGGCTTAGGTCTAGGAACAGCAGTTCTAGTGGTATTTCTAATATCAAAAAAACATAGAAATAAAGTACTTAGTGTTGTTTTGATTGGTAGTTTAGGACAGAGCGCTATAGTACCTTATCATTCTTTTGCTTTAGAAAACAAAGACCTAGTTCAATATAATACAAAAGCAACTATAAGCAATTCTTCTGAACTTGCTAAAGGTGTAATTCAAATAGTAGGATATAGATATATAGGATTTTTCACGCAAGACGATTTAGAAGAACATTCTCGAGTTACAGAAAAAATTCTTCCAAGTGAAACGAAAGAATCGTTAATTAAGCAGGATAAATCACTAATTAAAAAAGAAAAAGTTGAGGGAATTGAGGTACCTAAAATTGAATCCCACAAACAAGGTACAGAACTTTCAAAACCAAAGATTGAATATAAAATAACACCTGAAGAAGGAGTACTCAATGTATCTGTAAATAAACCAGAACTAAGATCAACTGTTGAAGTTATCCCTTATGAAACGATTATAAGATATGATAATACATTACCTAAAGGGGTTACTAAAGTTACTAATGAAGGTGTTAATGGGGAGAAAGTGGTATTTAGCGAAGTAACTACAGTTGATGGGAAAGAAATTAGTAAAATCATTAAATCTTCTGTTACCAAGAATGTTGTCAATAAAGTTATTGCTGTCGGTACTTTAGAAGTAGCAAAAGGTAAATCATTAGTACAGCCAGAAAAACCAAAAGGAGTGGTAAGTGAGAAAGGTGAATCGCTAGTACAGCTGGAGAATCCGAAAGGAGTGGTAAGTGAGAAAGGCGAATCATTAGTACAGCCAGAGAATCCAGAAGGGGTAGTAAGCAAGAAAGGTGAATCGTTAGTACAACCAGAGAATCCAAAGGGAGTAGTAAGTGAGAAAGGCGAATCGTTAGTGCAACCAGAGAATCCAAAAGGGGTAGTAAGTGAGAAAGGCGAATCGTTAGTACAACCAGAGAATCCAGAAGGGGTAGTAAGTGAGAAAGGCGAATCCTTAGTACAGCCGGAGAATCCGAAAGGAGTAGTAAGCGAGAAAGGTGAATCGTTAGTGCAACCGGAGAATCCGAAAGGAGTAGTAAGCGAGAAAGGCGAATCATTGGTACAGCCAGAGAATCCAGAAGGGGTAGTAAGTGAAAAAGGCGAGGCGCTAGTTCAACCGGAGAATCCGGAAGGGATAGTAAGTGAGAAAGGCGAATCGTTGGTTCAGCCAGAGAATCCAGTAAAAGAAATTCCAAAAGAGAAAAAAATACCTGTATTAACATTATCTAAGATTGAAGAACATACTCTTAATCGTTCTGCTGACTTGACATATACCTTAGAAAATGAGGATTCAGTAGAGATTAAATCAATTGTTGCAGAAGTCCGTGATGGTGAAAATGTAGTTAAACAATTAGATTTAACTACATCTAAATTAAAAGATATTGCAGATAATCTAAAATTGTATAAAGACTATATTGTTAGAACAACTATGGTTTATAATCGAGGAAAAGTAGATGAGACTTCAGTATTAGAAGAGAGACCACTAAGGCTTGATTTAAAAAAAGTTGAAGTTAAAAATATCAAAGAAACAAGTTTGATACATGTTAACGAACAAGGTGAGGAATCTGATAGTAGTTTATTAAACGCTATTCCAGAAAATATAAAAGAATATTATTTGAAAGTGACTTCTCGTGATAATAAAACAACCAAGCTTGCTATTGATAAAATAGAAGAAGTAAAAGTTGGAGAAGATTGGTTTTATAAAGTTAGTGCAAAAGCTCAAGATTTAGTGCGAAGAACGAGTGAAAATAAAATAGAAGATACTTATTCTTATTATATTGCGAAACCAAAACCACATATTGGTGATGTGTACTATGATTTTAAAGATTTAATAGAAGCCATGCAAAAAACTCCTGCAGGAACATTCAAACTTGGGGCTGATTTAAGCGCGGTTAGTATAAAACCACTAGGGAAATCTTATGTTACTCAGAAATTTACAGGAACATTAACAAGTGTTGATGATAAACATTATTCTATTCATAATTTAGTGCATCCTTTATTTAGTAACTTAGAAAATGCAACTATTAAAAATATAAACTTAGAGAATGTGAATATTAATCTACCAGGGGAAAATAACGTTGCTACACTTGCTCAGATAGTAAAAGGGGGCACTATTGAAAATATTAAAGTAACGGGTAGTGTCACTGGAGCAAATGAAGTAGCTGGTATTGTTAATAAGCTAGATGAAGGGAAAATGACTAATATTGCATACATTGGTAAAGTACATGCTACTGGTAATAAAGGTTGGAACCTTGCCGGAATAGCAGGCGATGTTTGGCGTGGTAATATTGAAAAAGCCTATGTTGATGCTGAAATTACGGGTGATAGATCACGAACAGGAGGAATAGCAGGTAACATAAGTCATGGCTTAAATTCTGATGGTATAGGTAGATGGGGATATATAAGAAATTCCGTAGCAAAAGGTATTATTGATGTTCCTAATAGCGGAGAAAATGGTGGGCTTATAGGTAAAAACTGGCCTTGGGCTGTCATTGAAAATACCGTTACAATGATGGATGTTAAGAAAGGTGACGTGTTCTTTGGATCAAATGACATGGACAATGAATATGTTACTGATTGGGTTGTTAATAAGAATTTCACTGTAACAGGTATTAGTAAAGGTGGAAAAACTCATAGAAATTCTCATAGAATCAAAGATATTACTAAAGATGAAGCAGATGCGAAAATTCAAGCTATGATGATCACTGCTGATAAATTAATTAGTACACAACCAATTGTAGATAAGCTTAACAACAAGGTTTCTTATGAAAATGAATATAAAAATATTCAAGATTACCAAGATAAGCGTGATCAGGCATATCGTAATATAGAAAAACTACAACCATTTTATAATAAAGATTGGATTGTAAACCAAGGTAATAAATTAGATGAAAATTCTAATCTTGTAACTAAGAGAGTTTTATCGGTAACAGCTATGAAGGATACAGAATTTGTAACAGATTCAGAAAATGCTAATAAAATCATGATTCATTATGCTGATGGAACAAAAGAATTGTTTAATATTTCGGTAAAAGATTCTCAAGTAGCTCAAGTGAAAGAATATAGTATAGAAAACTTAGGAGATATAGTATATACGCCGAATATAGTTATTAAAAATAGAGATACTTTAGAAGCTAAAGTGAAAGAATTATTGCTATCTGTTGAGTTACAGTCTCAAGCTGTTCGTAATATACTTGAAAAGAGAGATACTAGAAATGATCCTACAGCTAATAGTGAAGCGCGTCAAAATGGATATATTCGTGATTTATTCTTAGAAGAAAGCTTTAAGGAAGTCAGGGATAATATTGATAAGTTTGTTAAAAAACTTGTAGAAAATGAAGAACATCAATTAAATGATGATGAATCTGCAAAACGAGCATTAATTAAAAAAGTAGAATTAAATAAAACTAATATTATGCTTGGATTAACATATCTAAATAGATATTACGGAATTAAATATAATGGTGTGAATATAAAAGATATGATGACTTTCAAACCTGATTTCTATGGAAAAAATGTTGATGTACTTGATAGACTTATCAAAATTGGTTCTAAAGAAAGTTATATAAAAGGTGATCGTACAAATGACGCCTATCGTGAAGTTATAGCTGGTGGTACTGGAAAAGGTAATTTACATGAATTTTTAAATTATAATATGAAATTATTCACAGCGGATACAAATTTAAATGATTGGTTTAAACATGCAACAGAAAATAATGTTTATATATCTGAACCTACTACCACAACTCAAGACTTTGTAAACAAAAAACATAGAGTTTATGATGGTTTAAACAACGGTATACACGGGCGTATGATTTTACCGTTATTGAATTTAAAAAATGCTCATATATTCTTGATTTCAACATATAATACTTTAGCGTACAGTTCTTTTGAAAAATATGGAAAATATACAGAAGAAGAACGAAATAAATTTAAAGCAAAAATTGATGAAGTTGCAAATGCACAACAACGATACTTAGACTTCTGGTCTCGTTTAGCATTGTCATCAGTTCGAAATAGATTATTGAAGAGTGATAATATGGTACCAACTGCAGTTTGGGATAACCAAAATTATAATGGTGGTTCTAACCGTTATGGATTTGCGAATAATGGTAGAGATGTAGTAGCTCCTGTACGTGAGTTATATGGACCAACATGGCGTTATCACAATACAAATGGAAACATGGGTGCTATGGCTAGAATCTATGGATCTCCAAACAATGATGATGCAGTGTTTTTTATGGTGACAGATATGATTAGTCAATTTGGTATTTCGGCATTTACTCATGAAACAACCCATGTAAATGACCGCTTGGTGTATTATGGAGGAAATTGGCATCGTGAAGGTACAGATCTTGAGGCGTATGCACAAGGTATGCTACAAACACCTGACAGTTCTACGACAAATGGAGAATACGGAGCTCTAGGGTTAAATATGGCATATGTTCGACCAAACAATGGAGATCAATGGTATAATTATGATCCTAATAAATTAAAAAACAGACAAGAAATAGATGACTATATGAAACGTTACAATGAAGCTATGATGATGCTAGATCAATTAGAAGCTGATGCAGTTATTAGTAAACGACTAACTGATAATAGTAAATGGTTTAGAAAAATAGATAAAGAATACCGTTATAAAGATGAATATAATAAATTGACAGAACCAAATCAATGGGATAAAGTACGAGATTTGAGAGATGAAGAAAAAACTAAACAATTAACTTCTATTAATGATTTGGTAGACAATAACTTTGCGACTAAGCATGGTGTTGGAAATGGGCGTTATCGACCTGAAGACTTGATGCCAAATTCTGCTTATGTAAATGTAAATATGATGGCAGGTATCTATGGAGGTAATTCAAGCGATGGAGCACCTGGTTCATTATCATTTAAACATAATGCATTCCGTATGTGGGGGTACTATGGTTATGAAGATGGATTTACTAGTTATGTTTCAAATAAATACAAAGATGCAGCTAATAAAGAAAAATTACCAACATTAAGTGATAAGTACATTATTAAAAAAGTTTCTAAAGGAACATTTGAAACCCTTGAAGCATGGAAAAAACATTGGTATGGAGAAGTCTTAGCGAAAGCAAAACATGGCTTTGCTGAGATAGATATTGATAATGTACATGTGACCTCTTATGATCAATTACAACAAGTGTTTAATGATGCAGTTCAAAAAGATTTAGACCAAATGACTAAGACTGGTAAAGAATATTATGGAAATACAGTTTCACTTAAAACTAAGGTGTTTAAACAACTTCTTAAAGTTACAGATGGATTTACGGAAAATATTTTTAAATAAGGAAATGAGCTTATTCATAGATTAATTTAATCTTATAAGAACTCTATTGAAAGGAATTCGAATTCATAAGAGAATCTATAGACATTAGGGATATTTATATCTTAATTCGTTTTATAAAAGTTCTTTGAATATCTAATAAATTATTGCGTGAGGTGACTCTACAAAATCGATTTTGTAGAGTCATTTCTTTTTTTATTGTTTTATTATTAATTTTTAATAAAAGTTAAAGAGAACGAGTAATAGATGAATTTTAAAAGTAAATTTTAGTAAGTAATTAAAGAGAAAGTTACCTTGAAAACTAATAATAAGTAGGTGAACGGTGTTTTTTATAGATAATTCTACCTATTTATAGTATAATAAAAGATGGTTTATTATGGTGTGTAGCAAGCATTATTGTTTTAGATATGCACACGCAGGAGATTGTGGACTATATAGAAAGAGTCTGTAGAATAATAATATAAAAAATTATAGAGGAGATTTTAAATGTTACCAAAGTCATTTGAACAATATAAATTTAATGAATTTGTAAATAAGGCAGTAATAGATTTAGGATTTGATAATCCAACAAAAATTCAAGAGAGAGTATTCTCACCAGTACTAAAAGGGAAGAATATAGTAGCAAAATCACAAACAGGAAGCGGGAAAAGTCATTCTTTCCTACTACCAATTTTTAGTAAATTAGATGTAACTAAGAAAAAAACACAAAGTATTATTTTAGCTCCAACTAGGGAACTATCAAGACAATTATATGATATGGCAGTACATATTGCTAGTTTTAGTGAAGAAGATATTAAGATTACATTATGTATTGGTGGGCAAGATTTAAATAGAGATATTGAAAGAGTATCAAATGCTCCACATATTATTATCGGAACACCTACACGTGTATTAGAATTAGATAGAGCAAGTGCTTTAGCTATTAAAGAAGTTGAGAGTCTTGTAATCGATGAATGTGATATGATGATCGATTTAGGATTCATGGAAGATGTTGATAAAATATCTAAAAGAGCAGCGGAAAACTGTCAATTTTTAGTATTCTCAGCAACTATTCCAACACAAATGAATCATTTCTTGAAAAAATATTTAAAGAATGCACAGTATATCGAAGTAGATAATGCGAAATTTGGAAAAATCGAATATATTTTAATTCCAGAGAAAAGTTCATCTCGTTTAGAAAAATTACATGAAATTACTACAGTTATTAACCCATACTTAGCGCTTATTTTTGCTAATAAGAAAACTGAGGTAGAAGAGGTAAGTAGTTACCTTATTTCTAAAGGATTAAATGTAGGTGTACTTCACGGAGATTTAACACCACGTGAACGTAAGCAAATGCAAAGAAGAATTAATAATCTAGACTTCACTTATGTTGTAGCTAGTGATTTAATGAGTCGTGGAATTGACATTGAAGGAGTGAGTCATGTAATTAACTTCAATATTCCGAATGATTTAGATTTCTTTATTCACAGAGCGGGTCGTACTGGTCGTGCTGGATTAAGTGGAGACTGTATTACAATTTATAACAACAAAGATGAAGAAAAACTACAAGATTTAGAAAAACGTGGTATTGAATTTAATCACCAAGATATTAGAAATGGTGAGTTTGTTGGAGCTAAAGACAGAAATAAACGTCAAAGTAGGAAGAAAGTCGTAGCCGATCACAACTTAACTGAGAAATTAAAATCAAAAGTTAAAGTATCTAAGAAAGTTAAACCAGGATATAAGAAAAAATATAAATATAAAATGGATAAACTTAAACAAAAAGAAAGAAGAAAATTTGCTAAACGCAGCAATAGAGCAAATAGAGGTAAATAATGAAGAACTTAAAAATTGGATCACATGTATCAATGTCAGGAAAAGAGATGATGCTTGGTTCTGTAAAAGAAGCAGCTAGTTATGATAGCGATACTTTTATGATCTATACAGGAGCTCCTCAAAATACAAAAAGAAAACCAATTGAGGAATTGCGTATAGAAGAAGCTCATAAGCTAATGAAAGAAAAAAATATAAGTGATATTGTAGTGCATGCACCTTATATTATTAACTTAGCAAATACTATAAAACCAGAAATTTATCAACTTGCTGTTGACTTCTTGAGATTAGAGATAGAAAGAACTGAAAAAATTGGTGCTAAAAATATTGTTCTACACCCAGGGTCACACGTTAAGGCGGGAGCTGATGTAGGTATAGCAAGTATTGTTAAGGGATTAAATGAAGTTTTAACAAAAGATATGAAACCTAATATCGCTCTGGAAGTTATGGCTGGAAAAGGTAGTGAATGTGGTAGAACATTTGATGAAATTGCTCAAATTATTGATGGAGTTACATTAAATGAGAAACTAACAGTAACTTTTGATACTTGTCACGTTTTTGAAGGCGGATATGATATAGTTAATGATTTAGATGGGGTACTTACTGAGTTTGATAAGATAGTAGGATTAGATAGAATTCAAGTTTTACATATCAATGACAGTAAAAATACATTAGGTGCGCATAAAGATCGCCATGAAAATATTGGATATGGTGGAATTGGATTTGATGCAATAAATAGAATTATACACCTAGAGGAATTTGCTAATATTCCTAAAATTTTAGAGACGCCTTGGTATGGTGAGAAGAAAGATATTGCACCTTATAAAGATGAAATAGCAATGTTAAGAAATAAGGCATTTGTGGACTTTAAAAAATAAAAAGTACAGGAGGTTACTTATGATTACATCAGAAGAAAAAGTTGATAAAATAATGAAGCTTTTAAAAGAAAAAGGATATAAATATACAGATAAACGAAAAGCTATGGTAGAACTATTAGTTAAAGAAGATAGATATATCAATGCAAAGTATGTATCTGAGACAGTTGGAAAGATGTATCCTGGATTGAGTTTTGATACAATATATAGAAATCTAAGTACATATGAAGAATTAGGAATTTTAGAAACAACAGAAATTAAAGGTGAAAAATATTTTAAAATAGGTTGTTTAGAACCTGATCATCACCATCATCATCATATATGTTTAGGGTGTGGTAAGGCAAAAATAATTCATGTCCATGTATGTGATAATTTAGAAATAGAAGAATTGAAAGGTTATCAAATTGATGGTCATAAATTTGAAGTTTATGGTTTGTGTCCTGATTGTTTGAAAAAAGAGGATAAGAAATAATGTTTGAAGGTATTTTACCAATTTACAAGGAACGTGGAATTACAAGTCACGATGTTGTGTTTAAATCTAGGAAAATTCTTCAAATGAAAAAAATTGGGCATTCGGGTACATTAGATCCTGAAGTGGATGGAGTATTATTACTATTACTTGGTGGAGCTACAAAAGTAAGTGATTATGCTATGGATTTAGGGAAAAGCTATAGAGCAGAAGTTTGCCTAGGACTTAAGACTACTACTGAAGATTTTACTGGTGAAGTAATAGAAGAATGTAAAGTAAGTGATATTAACGTTAATGAGATAAAGGAGATTTTATCTTCTATGATTGGAGAAATAGAACAAACCCCACCTATTTATTCTGCAATTAAAGTTAATGGTAAGAAACTTTATGAGTACGCTAGAAGAGGTCAATTTGATGTAGAAATTCCAACGAGAAAAGTAAATATATATGATATTACTTTTATTGAGAATAGTGAATACTATAAAGATGATAAGTTTTATTTTTCAATAGATATAGATTGCGGTAAAGGAACATATGTTAGAACAATTGCAACTAGTATTGGAGAAAAGCTTAATTTGCCTAGTACGATGAGTAAATTAACAAGAACTAGAAGCGGTGAAATAACTTTAGAAAATTGTTTAAAACTATCTGAAGTTGAACAAAAAGTTCAAGAAGGAAATTTAGAACAAAGTCTTTTAAGAAAAGAATATGCTCTAGAAGAGTATCAATTTGTAGAAATACCAAAGTATAGAGCGCAACAAGTAATGAACGGATTAAGGTTTAGAAAAAATCAATTCCCGGATTATGATTTTACAAATGGAATAGTTTTTACATATGAGAATGAGGCAATTGCAATTTATCATCTAAAAGATAAAGATGATGAGTTATTATCTGTAAAAACAACATTTCCAAAAATAATAGAGTAGGTAGATGAAGATGGAAATATTTAATATTTCAGATATAAGTGAGATTAAGGAAGAAAATAAAAAGAGAGTTGCAGCATTGGGCTTTTTTGATGGTATTCATAAAGCGCATCAGAAAATAATTGGGGATGCTGTGAAAGAAGCAGGAGAAGAATTTATATCGGTAGTAATAACTTTAGATAAAAGTCCAAAAGAATATTTTGGTAAAACTAGCGAGGAATCTCTTACACCGATAAATAAAAAAAATGAGCTTTTAAAAGAATTAGGTGTTGAAGAAGTTTACTATTTAGAATTTAATGAACATTTACAAAATCTATCGGCTGAAGAATTTATAAATAATATCTTGAAAAAATTAAATGTAGACAAGGTTTTTTGTGGATTTGATTATAGATTTGGTTTCAAAGGATTAGGAACACCAGATTTGATAAAAGATAGTGGTATAGAAGTAATGATTCAAGAAAAACAAAAAATAGATGAGGAAAAAATATCTACGACTGTATTAAAAGAATTCGTTAGAAACGGTGAATTTTTAAAATATAAAGAATATACAGGAAGATTTTATTCTATTTCTGGTTTAGTAGTGAAAGGTAGGCAACTGGGAAGAACAATTAATTTCCCGACTGCTAATCTTGAATTGGACGATAAATATCTTTTACCTGAGATGAATGGTGTCTATATAACTAAGATTAAAGTTAATAATAAGATTTATAAATCTGTTACAAATATTGGTTATAATCCAACGGTTTCAGATGAAAAAAATAAAAAATTTATAGAAACACATATTTTAGATTTTGACGAAGATATATATGGAGAAAAAATTGAAATTTACTTCTATGAATTTTTACGAAAAGAACAAAAATTCGAAAGTTTTGATCACTTAAAAGAACAACTAAAGCTAGATAAAAAAACTTGCGAAGAAAAAGATTACTAAAATCTTGATTATTGTACTGATTTTAAATGTTATCTCTTGAATTATATTAAAAAATGTTGTACAATAACTAATGTTCCTTATTCGTGGTATAGAAACCCTCCAGGTTCTTCACTAGGATTAAGGTCGCAAAAATAAAATTATATGGAGGAAATTGCAATGGCAGCAATTAGTCAAGAAAGAAAACAAGAAATTATCGCTCAATACCGTACTCACGAATCAGATACTGGTTCTCCAGAAGTACAAATCGCAGTATTAACTGCAGAAATCGATGCTTTAACTGAGCACTTAAACACTCACAAAAAAGATCACGCAGGTCGTCGTGGATTACTTAAAAAAGTTTTCCGTCGTCGTCACTTACTAGATTACTTAATTAAGAAAGATATCCAAAGATACCGTGAATTAATTAAATCTCTAGGATTAAGAAGATAATTTTTAAAAACCTTATAGGAAAGCCGTTCGATAGTGTTCGGCTTTCCATTTTTCTACTGACTTTAGTCAGTTGAGGAGGCGAAGTCTCCGAAATAAAAAACCACCTGCTATGCGGGTGCGAGTCAAGAGTTAAACAATTGAAAAATCATCCTTTCTTGATAAAATAAGAGTAGTTCAAGCTC
>NZ_CAURJN010000031.1:0-23326 GCF_963525165.1 uncultured Gemella sp. | reverse complement strand
TTACGCCCTGTGAGACTAGAACGTTGCCAGGCAACAGTGAGAGCCTTCCTTTGGAAGGTTCTTTTTTTAATTTATAAAAATATTGACTGAAAAAAATAGTATATAATGATGTTGTGTATACTTTTTTTCTTCTGTGCATTATGGACTATCTCCGCCATTAGAATAAAACTCATGGCTTTTTTAATGGCTTTCTAATTAGAGTTTATTTAAGCAATTAATAAAGTATTTTAAATTTGTAACTTTACAAAATAAATTATTAGACTACCCAACTTAAATTGTAGGGTAGTCTAAATTATTGTTATTTTTTAGTTCTATGGATATATGGTTTTCTTTCTGCTGGTTTAATCTCACCCATAATTGAATAAATATTAGTTTCTGTAGCTAATAAAGCATGCCCACAAGGAGCTTCAAAAGGAATTTCTCCTAATTGGTACCAGCGGTTTTCTTTTAAGTTGTAGACTAATTCTTTTTTATTCCATCTATAGTCACTTACAGGACGTCTGAAGTATGCGTCACGATATTTAGCATGATCTTCACCTTGTAAAGTTGTTAAATTGAATACTGCATCTTTCCAAACATCTTTGTTGAAACCACCAATTACTAGAAGCTCATGATCGTTTAATGGAGCCCAATCAGCACCTAGTAGAGATACTTCTTCATTATCGATAACTACATCAGCAAGTTGAGTCCATTCTTTTGTTTCTAAGTTAACTTTATATCCATCACTGTATGTTTCAGCAGCGCCACCACCGAATACATACAGTTCATTATTGTATACATAGCTAACTGCTTGATTACGTAATTTCCCAGGAAATTCTGAAAATACTTCGAATTTCTTAGTTGTTAGATCATATGCATAAAGTTCATTGTTATTTGATCCATTAATAGATCCGATACCGAAGTATAATTTATTTTCGTTAACTTTAGCAATAATATTTTCAACTGTAAATGGAAGTGTATCAACAACTTCTACTTTTAATTTATCTTCAACTACAGTGAATGCTAATAATTCTGATGATGTTTCAGTTTTATTCGCAATGTAGTATAAAGTATTGTTATGTACTGCACTTGGTCCATATGCTAGAGGATAGTCAAATTGAATTTGATCTAATAATGTTACTCCGTCAGCTGTTTCTTCATATAGATATACATCTTTATGGTTTACCTTAACTCCACCATCTACTGGAAGTCCACCAGGGAAGTTAGCACCTCCACCAAAGATTAGTTTATTGCCTAATCCTCCTTTAACTAATCCTGCTGTACCAATATTATTTTCGTAGCCTTTTTGAGCCGCTACAGTAGCTATATTTATCCAATTTAGTTTTGTACTCATCTTAGTACCTCCCTAATAATTTTATTTTAAAATCAAACGCTTACATTGTTTTGTTGTTTATAGTGGGAGGGTTCGATAGATGAAGTTATAGTCGAATGCCACTCCCACTAATTTTATTATTTGAAATCTGCTTCTTTATCCACTAGAACATATACACTAGGGTGATTTTTTAGAACAGTACATGGAATATTTTCAGTTATTTCATCACCCTCTACTAAACTCTTAATAGCGTGTTGTTTGGCTTCTCCAAATGCTAATAAGATTATATGTTTAGCGCGCATGATGTCTTTTATTCCCATAGTAACAGCTTGTTTTGGTACTAGATTAATATCATTGTTAAAAAATCTAGAGTTTGCCTCGATAGTTTCTTGTTTTAAATCAACGACATGAACTCCTTTTTCAAAAGGTGTGCCAGGTTCGTTAAATCCGATATGCCCGTTTGATCCAACTCCCAGTAATTGAACGTCAACATGAGCGTTATTTAATGCTTCTTGGTATGATTTAAGAGCACCTTCTAAATCTTCAGCACTTGCATCAGGCACATGAGTATTTGCTTTTTCTATATCGATATGATCGAATAGATTAATTTCCATGAATTTATGGTAACTTTCTGGATGCTCATAGCTGATTCCTACATATTCATCTAAATTGTAAGATTTTACATTTTTATAGCTGAAATTACCTGCTTTATAGTCAGCAATCATTTCTTCGTATAAAGCTATAGGTGATCCACCAGTAGCAAGTCCAAGTGTTGAATTTTCATTAATCAAACTTTTTAAAATTTTGTATGCTTCTTTTGAAGCTTCTTTTTTAGAATCAAAAACTAAATATTTCATAGAATTACCCCTTACTTTTTAAACTTCTTTTTTATAAACTTCTTTACCACGCGCAAATGTTGTTAATACCTCGTAAGCAGGAGAGATAACTACGAAGTCAGCATCGTACCCAACTTTAAGTTTTCCTTTTCTATCTCCGAAACCTAACATTTCCGCAGGATTTTTTGTACATGAGTTAATTGCAGCATCGACAGGGACTAAAGCATCTTCTATTAAGACGCGTAGTCCATCGATAACTCTAAGTGTAGAACCAGCTAGACGTCCGTCATCACGGTGAGCACTACCATCTTCATATATTTCCATATTTTCTCCACCGAAGATATATGAACCGCGACCACATCCTTTAGCGCAAAGTGAATCGGTAATCATAATTCCGTGATCACGTCCTTTTGCTGTGAAGTATGTATTTAAAGCATCTGTAGTAGAGTGAATACCATCACAGATAATTTCCCCATATGCATCACGAGCTCGAAGCGCAAAACCAACTTGACCACCATCACGGTGATGGAAACCAACCATTCCGTTATAAACGTGAGTTTGAGAAGTTGCACCATTAGCGAAAGCTAAATAGCTTTCTTTATAATTACAAGCTGAGTGCCCTAAACTTACACGAATTCCTTGACTTACTAAATATTTAGTAAGTTTGTAGTCAATGTCTTTTTCACATGCAATAGTAATAAGTCTAATTAGGTTATTACTAGCTGCTTGGAATTTTTTGAATTGTTCAACACTTGGTGTTTGGATACAATTTTTAGGTTGAGCACCACGTTTTTCTACGTCAAGATAAGGACCTTCGAAGTGAATTCCTAAAATTTCAGCTCCTTCATATCCCTCTTCATAAACTTTTGCCACGTTTGCTACAGCTTTTAGAAGAACTTCTTCAGTTTGTGTAATTGTTGTTGGTAAAAATGAAGTTACCCCTTCAGAAACTACATTTTTTGTCCAATTACGAAGACCTTCTTCGTTAACATCATTTGTATCGTAACCATAAGCTCCATGAGTATGAACATCTATAAATCCTGGTAAAATGCGATTAGACCCAAAATCATAATCTACTTTATCGAAGGCATCATAGTCATAAACGGCAGTTATTTTTTTATCTTCAACTTCTAAAATAAGAGGAAGAAATTGCCCGCTTGACCAAACTTTTTTACTTTTTATTAGCATAATAGCACCCCTTTTTATATAAAATTTCCATCTTTAAATTTAATGTGTTAAATCCTCTTTAAGTTAATTTTAACACTTTTTAAATGGGTTTGTAAAGTATAAAAGTAAAAGTTTTCAAAATTAATTTAAAGGTATTTTTGTGATGTTTTATTTGAGAGGAAAATAGAGATAAAAGGCTGTAATAATTTAAGGTGTTATTTTTAATAAAAAGGAACAATTCAAAAATTAAACTGTCTGAATCGCTCCTACTAGTGGGGAATATTTATTTTTTGTTTATTAGATTTTTTATATAGTCTTATACTAAGTAGTAATAATGCTAAAAAATAAGGAATTCCTAAAGAAAGAGAAATCATTTGCATTTTCTTAATTAGTAAACGCTCACAAAATTCATTAAGATAAATTGTTTGAACAAAGAATATTGAAAAAATTCCCGCTGCAGTATTTATATATTTATGTGCAATAAAATTTGTTGAAGTATCATGTTTTAACTTAAATAGATAGTAAATAGAAAAAATCAGGTTACATACAGTTAAAAAAGAAAAAGAGTAGATTAATCCTTGACTAGAAATTCGAATACGTTCTTCTTCTCTTAATACAAATCGTATAATAACTAAGAATACTAAAGCAGCGCTAAAAATAAAATAACTAGTATGTCTAAATACTGTTAATGAATTTTTAAGTTTTTTTGTTTTGTAGTATCTAAATACATAGTATAAAGCAAGAGCGAAAATTAGATGATATATTCCATAGAAAAAATACCAAAAAGCTTATACTCTAATACTAAAAAATAGAGATAGTAACACATGAATAGTATTATAAAAAATAACTAGTATTAAAAACATATCTTGAATTAATCGCTTATATGATATATTAAGAATACTTATTATATCACTTGATAAAAAACAAAATGAAATCCAAACATTTATAATAATTAAAATGGAAGAAATCCATGGAAATAATGTAAGAATAAGTTCATCATGAAGAACATTAAAATAAATAATACTTCCTAAAAATACAACAAGAGTATTTATTAAAAATAATGGTATTTTATAGTTTTTTGTGAACGTTATTGTTGAATTTTTCATATGTCACCTTGCTAACTTTAATCAATTTATAAAACTATTATATACTAAATTTACAAGGAAATATAATAGAAAGAAGTTGGTAAAGTAAAAAAATTAAATGTTAATATTAAATATTAATAATGAAGACTATAAAAAAACAAAAATTAACATCAATTTCTATATGATTATGTAAATTCATAATAAAGTAGAAAATCTTAGGGGAAAATTCCTTAATATATACTGAGTATATAGATTTTTCTATGAAAAAGAATATATATAGTAATGATAAAAATACAATATACTTACTATTGACTTTAACTATAAGAGTAATATAATTATATGTAAGAATTATATTGCAGATTTTATTGATGTGGTATGATTTTAACTTATTTTACAAGAGGACAAAAATATGGATAAATCAAGATTAACTTTTCTTGGTGTAATAATAACAATAGGAATAATATTCGGAGATATAGGGACGTCGGTTTTATATGTTATGAAATCATTTGTTAACAATACTGATACGACGATGAATGAAAATCTGGTTTTAGGTTTTGTTAGTTTAATATTTTGGGTAATGACCCTACAGACAACGACAAAATATGTAATGATTGCACTAAAAGCTGACAACAAAGGTGAAGGAGGGGTATTCTCGCTTTTTGCTTTAATAAAAAATAAAACAAGACGCAGTATAGCTCTTTTAGCGATGCTAGGTGGAGCGACTCTTCTTGCGGATGGAATAATAACCCCAGCAATCACGGTAACATCTGCGGTTGAGGGCTTACATGATATTATGCCTTCTATAAATACTAACGATGTAATTGTCTTAGTGCTTATAATCTTCATATTTATTTTTTCATTTCAGCGTTTTGGGACAAAAAAAATTGGCTCATTGTTCGGTCCGATAATGAGTTTATGGTTCTTATCGTTACTGTTTTGGGGGATAAAGTCTATAAGTACTAAACCAGAAATATTAAAAGCAATAAATCCAAAATATGCACTTCAGTTACTAATCAACTATCCTGGTGTTTTCATTTTATTAGGTGCGGTATTTTTATGCGTATCGGGCGCCGAGGATTTATATGTAGATTTAGGGCATTGCGGTAGAGAGAATGTTAGAATGGCATGGTTTTCTGTAAAAGTATGCCTACTTGCGAATTATTTTGGTCAGGCTGCGTATTTATTATCAACAAATTATAGTACTGTAAAAAATCCATTTTTCGCGATAGTTCCGGATAGTTTTATAGTATTCCAAGTAGTACTTGCGACACTAGCTGCGATAATAGCGAGCCAAAGTCTAATTACAGGATCATTTACCTTAATATCGGAGGCTATAAAATTAAATCTCTTCCCGAAATTAATGATAAAATATCCTACAGAATTAAAAGGTCAGGTCTATGTATCAGCGGTTAATATAATATTATTTATTTGTAGTAGCTGTGTAGTATTATTCTTTAGAACAAGTAGTAATATGGAAGCTGCATATGGATTAAGTATTAGTATAACAATGTTTGTAACGACGTTGTTATTAAGTATATATTTATACAAAGTGAAAAATAATAAATTTTTCGCGTTGATATTTTTGATGTTTTTCGGAATAGAAGAGTTATTATTCCTATATGCAAATAGTTTGAAATTCGTAAATGGAGGATACATAACTGTAATTATAGCCTTATTAATATTTACGATTATGTTTATTTGGTATAAAGGAACAGAAATCAAAGAGCGTGAAAGCCAGTATTTAACAGTGAAAAATTATACAAAACAACTACTGCAATTAAGCATGGATAAAAATATCCCAAAATATGCGACAAACCTAGTATATTTAACAGGGGCAAAACAAGAAGAAGATGTTGATTACGCGGTATTATATTCGATTTTAAATAAACAACCTAAAAGAGCTAATGTTTACTTCTTTGTCCATATAAATGTACTAGATGAACCATATAAAAGAGAGTATAAGGTTACTAAATTTAGTGATAAGAAAATATTCAAAATTACATTTAATCTTGGATTTAGAGAAGGTCAAAGGGTCAATATGTTTATGCGTCAAGTAATCGCAGATTTATTAGAAAATAAGGAGTTAGAATTGCAACCAACTAAGTACAATTTAAGAGGAAAAGCAGAGACGGTCGGAGACTTTAGATTCGTATTAATAGAGGAAGTCTTAGGGAATAGTAATGGTTTATCTTCATTTGATAACTTCATTATGGGATTACGATTAAAACTCAAAAAAATAACAGTAACTCCGGAAAAATGGTTTGGTTTAGATACGAGTGTTATAACCAAAGAAGCAGTACCTTTAAATGTAGTGCAAACTAAAGCGAAAAAATTAACAAGAGTTTAATAAAAGAAAATCAGACTTAGAATAAGAAGGGTATGACTTGAAAATCAAGATTTTGGTTTGTCGAGAAAGTACCGCTTAGGAAAGGTCTGATTTTTATTTCTGATTTTACAGGTGTTCAACTGATTTTTTAGAAAAAGAAAAGAGTATGGATTTTTCCATACTCTTTAAGTTTTTTATACACTAATTAACTTAATTATTTAGAAAGTTTACGTCTTACAGCGACACCTACTAGTGCGATTAAGCTTAATCCTAATGCAGCAGTGCTAGATGAGTTCATACCAGTGTTTGGTAATACTCTACCAGCTTTAGCTTCTGGTTTAGCTTCTAGAGTTTTTGGTCCGAAGCTGTTACCATCTCCAGCAGGAGTACCTAAAAGTGTAGATAAATCAAATTCAGGTTTTTCAAGAACAGGTGATAACTGAGCTGATAAGATTTTTAGAGCTTCTTCAAGATCTTGTAATCTATCAGTTAATTCTTTAGCTTTAACTGGATCAGCTGTTTTTAATGCTTCGTTAATTTCAGCGATTTCAGCTTCAAGTTTTAATTTATCAACATTACCTAATTCAGGAACATAGTTAACTGGTGCTTCTTGTCCATTTGAATGTTGAGGTTTTTCAGCTGGTTGAGGTGCTTCTGGATTATTAGGTTGAGTAGTAGCATTATCGTCATTTACTCCACCGTTGAAATCAGGTTTATCAGGTTGAGTAGTAGCGTTATCGTCGTTTACTCCACCGTTAAATTCTGGATTATTAGGTTGAGTAGTAGCGTTATCGTCGTTTACTCCACCGTTGAAATCAGGATTGTTAGGTTGAGTAGTAGCGTTATCGTCATTTACTCCACCGTTAAAATCAGATCCATTGTCTCCAGAAGGAGAGTCACTAGGGTTAACTCCACCACTAAATTCAGGAGCATTAGGAGCAGTTGGAACTTCGTCAGCTTCCTTAGCAGGTTCAGTAGGAGCTTCATCATCATTTACTCCACGTGAAAAGTCTTTAGGTTCTTCACCTTTAGGAATTTCTTTTAAGTTTTCGATAGAACCTAAAATTTCGTTTTTATCATCAGTTAGATTCTTGATTTCATCTGCATAATCTTTTAGTATATTATCAATTTTAGTTTTAGCATCATTAGCTTTATCAGCGTCAGCTTTAGCAGCGTCAGCGTCAGTTTTAGCTGAGTTAACAGAAGCTTCTAGTCTATTTACAGCATCTTGTAATCCATCTTGGATAGCTTTATCAGCGTTGTTTGTCTTAGCGGTTTCAAGAGCAGTTTTAGCTTTTTCTAAAGTTTCTTTTTGTTTATCTAATGCAGCAGTTTTTTCATCTAAGAGTTTTTTAGCTTCTTGTACTGCTGTTTGAAGTTTTTCTTGATACTCAGCTTTAATATAGTTAGCTTCAGCTTCTAAATCTTCGATTTTTTCAGTTAAAACATCAGACATAATTCTAAGTTTTTCAACTATTGGTCTAGATTTTTCTTTTTTATCTAAAGCGTCGATTATTTTCTTATCTTCAGGGCTTAATTCTTTAGCTTGGTATGCAACTGGAGTAGAATCTTTTGTAGCTACAGCGTCTTCAAAATCTTTAGCAGCCTGAGCAGCTGAGATTTCACCAGCTTTGATAGCTTTTAATAAATCTTCTTTACCGAAAAGATCTTTAATTTCTTGGATAGCTTCTTCTTTATCTGTAATTCTATCATCAGACTTGATTTTAGCAATAGCATCGTTTTCAAGTTCAGTTAATGCATCTGTAATATCTTTAAGACTGTCAGCTTCTTCTTTTTTAAGATCTTCAACTTTAGTTTTTGCTTTTTCAGTTTCTGCTTTGGCTTTTGTTAATTCAGCGTTAGCGTCTTCTTTAGCCTTATCAGCATCAGCTTTAGCTTTTTCAGCAGCTTTTACATCAGCAGCTTTTTGTTCTGCTTTAGCTGTAGCTTCTTCAACTTTTTTAGTTTCTTCAGCAACTTTGTTCTCTAATTCAACAACTTTAGCGTCAGCTACTTTTTTAGCTTCAGCAGCTTTTTCAGCTTCTGTTTTTTCTTTTGGAGCTTCTGGAGCTGGTTCAGCTGGTTCAGCTGGTTTAGTTGGGTTTTTAGCTTCTTCTGCTTTAGCAGCTTTCACTTCATCAAGAGCTTTGTTATACTCTTCAGTTAGTTTATTAAGTTCAGCAGCATAAGATTCAGTATTAGCTGCTGCTTTATTGAATGCAGCTTCAGCTGCATCTTTAGCACTTGTGATGTCTTTTACAGCTTTATCTAGTAAAGTAACGATATCATTAGATAAACCATTATCTGTAGCAGATTTTAATGCTTCTTTAGCTTCTTTTAATGTGTCTTCTTGTTTTTTTAAATCAGCAGCTTTTTTAGCTTCTTCAGCTTTTAATGCGTTAGCATCTTCTGTAAGAGCTTCGATTTCTTCACCTAAATCATCAGCTTTATCTTGAAGTTTTTCTGATTGTGGACGAGCAGCGTCAGCTTTTTCAGCTTCATCGATTTTTGCTTTTAAATCAGCAGGAAGAGCGTTTTTATCACCAAAAGGTGCAGGTGTAGTAGGTCCTTCAACTCCATTCGCATCATTTTCTGATGGTAATGCATCTGCAGCATCAGTTGCTTTAATATCACCAGCTTCGATAGCTTTTAATAAGTCTTCTTTACCAATAGTAGCTTTAACTTCTTCAATAGCTTTAGCTTTATCTGAAATTTGTGCGTTATTGTTAACTTTATCTACAGCATCTTTCTCAAGTTTTTCTAATGCGGCTGTTAATTCAGCTTTAGTATCGGCTTGCTTTTTAGCTTCATCGGCTTCTTTTTTAGCTTCTTCTTTAGCTTTAGCGTCAGCTTCAGCAGCTTTAGCTTTAGCAGCTTCTAAATCAGTAACAACAGCTTTTTTAGCTTCTTCTGCTTTAGTTTTAGCAGCATTAGCATCAGCAGCTTCTTTTTTCTCAGCTTCAAGTTTAGTAGCTGCATTAGTAGCTGCAGTTGTAGCACTATCTACTTTTGCTTGAGCCTCCGTAACTTTAGCTTCAGCAGTTTTAACAGCCTCGTTAACTGTTTGAGTTTCTGTTGTTTCTTTTGGTTTATCAACTTGTAATTCCAGGTCAGCAGTTTTTTTAACTACTACATCAGCATCACTAGCGTGAGCTACAGCTGCACCAGTAGTTGCAACACCGATACCAACAAGTACAGACGCTACACCAACTTTAAACTTACGTAATGAATATTTTCTTTCTGTTGTCATAATATTCTATCTCTCCTTTTTTATGTATAAATATGACTTTTGACTATATTTCTAATTATTCTTAAACTATAAATGAATTAAGAATAATTTCAGATATAATTAGTGTATTGGTAACTATAATTATACTAGAAAAAAAGCTATAAAACAAGGTTTTAGGGAATTAATTTAACATACTGACAGTTATGTAAACTTACTGTAATAAATTACAAGGTGAAATATTTTTATTATACGTAAGTATGAAATCAAGAATTAAAATAAATGAAAACTTATGATAAAGCTAAAACCTTAACTTCACATAAAAAATTAAAATTCTAAAAATAACCAATGTCTATAAAAATATTTGTGTTAAAAAATAAATGTTACATTTTTATTACAAAAGGTTTTTAATGCAAAAATATAATTTTTGTAACTAAAGAAAATATATTAGTGAAAGATTTTTAATATAATAATAGCGTGTAACTAAAGCAAAAAATACTTAATATATTGTTCATAGTTTTTATACTGAATTTATAAAAAAGTAGGAGTATTCCTTTAAAAAAATCCATAGTAATAGATTATTTTATATAAAGGGTAATACTCCTAATAATAAAGAGAGTTATTTTAATAGTTTTCTTCTAATTTTCTGAATTCATCTCTAGTGTGTTGAGGTAAACTCTTACCATAGTCCATCATTAGAACGATGTCTTTAAATGCTGCTTGTGGAATAGCTAGACGTTCTATGTCTTCAACACCGACATTTAGATTTATATCTTCTACATGATTTGATCTTAGTTTTTCTACAAAGTCTGGTTCTGCGACAAATGGTGAAGATAATCCAATCATGTCTGCATGTAGTATAGCTGCTTCACATTTTTCGACAGTATTGATACCACCTGATGCGATTAATGGAATTCTTCCATTTAAGTGCTCATAGACAACTTCATTAATAAGGCGACCGTGATGAGGACCTTCTGCACGTACCGTATTTAAATAAATATTTTGCCCCCAGCTGGCAATTGCCATATATGATAGAGGAACTCTTTCTAATAACCAATCTGTAAGTTGATTAAATTCTTCAACTGTATAGCCGACTTCTTCACCACGTGTTTCTTCAGGTGTTGCACGATAACCGAAGATAAAATCTTTCGGTGCTTCTTTTTTAATTACTTCATATACATCTTCAAAAACTTCAAGGATGAAGCGTGAACGATTTTCTAATGTATCAACTCCATACTCATCGTGACGTTCATTAGAGAAAGTAGAGAAAAATGTCTGTAATAGAAGACGTTGTGCACTAGAAATTTCTAAACCATCGAAACCAGCTGCGATAGCACGACTTGCTGCACGTTTGTAATCTTCTCTTATTTTTTGTATATCTTCTATAGAAAGAGGATGAACGATATGTTCTACAGGTGAATTAAGTTCCATATAACTTGGACCGACAGCACGTTTATTAGTTGTAACATAGTGATTAGCGAAACGCCCAGCATGTGTTAACTGAAGAATAGCTTTTGCACCACCAGACTTCATAGCCTGTGCCATTTTTTTAAGTCCAGGAATACACGCATCATCATGAACACTAAAGCCGTATTCAAAAAGTTGCCCTTCAAGGTTAACAAAAGCAGCTCCTGTAATTTGTAAAGGTGCGGTGTTTTTTCGTCTTTTGGCGTAAAGTAGATCTTCTTCTGTAATAAAACCTTCTGCAGTAGAAGAGTTCGTAGTCATAGGAGAAAGAACAAAGCGATTTTCCAATTCTATACCGTTAGCCAATTTAACAGGTGTTAATAATTTTGATTTCATAAAAAATACCCCTTTAAGTAATGTAAATAACATACAACTAGAACCAATGCCTAAGAGATAAAATTAAAATATGAAGTAGCTTCTATTTGATTTATGTAAATTTATAAAAAATCTAATAGATTAAATCACCCTAATTTTTTTATAATATTTAAAAGGAGTGGTGCTAGGTGTATATACTTTTACTAAAAATATTTATAATAAATTTGTGATTTCAGAAAAGTTTTTCTTACAATTTATTATATCAGATAATTAGATGAATAAAAAGATGTGATAAGAAAAATAGTTTTTATAATTAAAAAATAGAGAATAAAAGAGGTGTTGTTTGAGCTTTATGTATCGTTAATTTTAGTTGTGTTAATTCTCTTGTAGTGGGAAAAGTGTCAAATTTTATGAGGATATCATAGAAAAATAAAAATAAGAGGCTGAACTAAAAGTCCTAAATTTTAACAAAGTGTATATGAATTATTAAAATTTAGGATTTCCTAGTCAACCTTATATCGTTTCGTATATAAGTTTCCGTACTGAAACTTAGTATTTTTAACTTAACTAATTTTTTTTGTTAACATAATCTTAAAAATAAAATTTTTATTTTAATATTTATGTGGTGAACTTTGTTTTATAATTTTTTAGTGTTATAATAAAAGTAGGCTACTTGCCCGGAAGGGAGGTGGACGTATGCATGATATAATCATCCAAATTCTTGTTGAACTATTTGTAGGGGTTATTCTCTTATTTATAGAATATTTTTATTTCCTAAATGATAAAAACAACGAGAACAAGTAGTCTTATTTAGGCACGACGTACGTAGTTCACTTTACGTATGAATATATATTAGAGTACTAAAATGAGTAAGCTAATACATATAAAAAAGCAACTGAACCAACACTTCAGTTGCTTTTCGTGGTTGTATGTGAATATAATCATCCAATTCACTTAACTATATTCTAACACGTGGTTATTCTTCTTGTCAATTAATTCGGAAGAGGAGCTATATTAGTATATTTTTTATTTATATGATCTTAAAAATAACTTTTTTGTTTTCAATTTTTAATTTTTTATTATATTTTGTAAAAACTCAAGAAAATGAGGAAACTACTAAAAAATATAAAAAAATAGCTTTTTAGGTGTAAAATAATGAGAACGACAATTTATTCTTCATGGAATAGTTAATTAACTAAGACAACATAACCTCTATAAGAAACACAACAGATTAAATCACCATAATTTTTTTATAAAATTTTAAAGTAATTGTGCTATGTATGTGTACTTTTATTGAAAATGTGTTATAATAAATTCGTAATTTCAGAAAAGGTTTTCTCGTGATTTATTATGCTGATTTATTACATTGATAATAAGGTATAATAATTTGCTGGCAGGAAGTTTTAAAAGTTTTGTGGAAAAAATTAGAGTTAGAATTTATGGAAATTAAAGTAATATATAAGAGGACAATAATATGAAACTTAGTATTTTAGATTATGCCATTGTAGACGAAGGAAAGAGTGCGATAGAGGCTATAGAAGAGAGTACTGAATTAGCTCGCCTAGCCGAAAAACTAGGCTATAGTCGTTTTTGGATGGCTGAACATCATCAGGTACCCGCTTTGGCAAGTAGTAGTCCTGAGTTATTGATGTTACATCTTCTTCAAAATACAGAGAAGATACAAATAGGTTCAGGAGGAATAATGATTCCTCACTATTCATCATATAAAATTAGCGAATGGATCAAGCTTCTTAGTGCATTATATCCAGATAGGGTGAATCTAGGAATAGGGAATAATCCGGGGACTAAAGTAGTTCAGAATTTAATGGAGACGACACCGATTACTAGAGAAGAGTATAATGATAGCTGTAGAGAATTACTAGAGCTTCTTACAGAAAATGAGATACTTGTTCAACCGCCAGAAGCGAAGGTGAGTCCGATGTGGTTGTTATCTACTAGTGAAAAAAGTGCGAATCTAGCGGCGGAGCTAGGACAAAACTATGTTTATGGTTTATTCTTTAATCAGGCTGTAGATTATATAGAAATAGCTAAAAGATGCTTAAATACTTATCGCGCTAAAATGCGTGAACAACAGAAAACACCACAAGATGTGGTTGCGGTATTCATTGCGATAGGAGAAGACGAACAGGAAGCGAAAGATTTAGTGCGCTGTTTAGATGTTTGGCTTCTTGGGAAAAAAGAATTTACAGAGTTTGATAGATTCCCTAGTATACAAACAGCTAAAGATTACGAGATTACCGAAGCGGATATAGAAAAAGTAGAAAAAAATAGAACAAGGTTAGTTTGGGGTACGAAGGATGTAGTAGTGGAAAAACTAAAAAACTTAGCAGCAGAATTCGAATTAGAAGAGTTGATGTGCATACCTTTAGTACCAACAATAGAAAGAAGAAAAAATATTATTGAGATTTTAGCTAAAGAGCTAATGGGAAAAGAGGAGAAAAATTAATGACTTGGAAGGCGATAGAGTTAGAAGAAAACAATGCCGAAAAACTAGCACAGCTAATAGATGAAGCCGAGGCGATAGTCATAGGAATAGGAGCTGGAATGTCAGCTGCAGATGGTTTTACTTATATTGGAGAGAGATTTACGAGTAACTTTAAAGATTTTGTAGAAAAATATAAGTTTTTAGATATGTTACAGGCGAGTTTGTTTGATTTTCCGAGTTCACAGGAATATTGGGCATTTCAAAGTCGTTTCGTCTTGTTGAATTACTTTGATCAACCTGTCGGAGATAGTTATCTAGCACTGAAAAATATCTCAAAGGATAAAAATTACCATATTATTACGACAAATGCCGATAATGCCTTTGATGTTGCGGGTTATGATATGGATAAAGTCTTTCATATTCAGGGAAAGTACGGGCTTATGCAGTGCAGCAAACATTGTCATGCGAAGACATACCAAGATGAAGCGTTAATGCGTAGATTGGCTGTAGAACAGGAGAATATGGAAGTTGACTACAGGTCTATTCCACTATGTCCAGAATGTGGTGCACCGCTTGAGGTTAATAAGCGGAATGCTGAAAAAGGAATGGTAGAAGACCCAATCTTTTTCGAACATCTAGATAAATACAATGAATTTTTAGAAAATAATCGTGATAAGAAAACATTGTTTATAGAAATAGGGGTAGGATTTACGACACCGCAATTTATAAAATATCCATTTTATAGAGAACTTGATAAAAATCCTAATGCGTTAATGGTTACTATGAATCAGAAGAAATATCAATTCCCAGAAAGGATTGCTTCTAGAGTACTGTGGTTTAATCAAAATAGCAAAGAGTTGACACTGGAAGTTGATGAACTGCTGAAAAAATAGAGAGGATTAGAATTTCTATTAGAGAACTCTAAATATAGTACAATGCGCATAGATTTTGCGCGATACAATTTACATTAGACAAAAAAATACATTAACAAAAATTTAAAAATAAAGGAGAAAGAATTATGTATTTAATAGAACCAATTAGAAACGGAAAATATTTACCAGATGGAGCGCTAGTAATGGCGATGCAAGTTTACGTACTTAACAACATCGATATCGATGAGACTGTAATCTTCCCATATTACTGTGAACCAAAAGTAGAAATCGGATTATTCCAAAATGCTGAAACTGAAGTAAACCATGAATATATGAAAGAAAAAGATATTATCCTAGTTCGTCGTGATACAGGTGGTGGAGCTGTATACGTTGATAACGGTGCTGTTAACGTATGTTTCTTAATGCCAGGAGACACTGATGTATACGGAAACTACAAAAAATTCTATCAACCAGCAGTAGACGTACTTCACAGCTTAGGAGCTACAGAAGTTGAACAAAGAGGTCGTAATGACTTAACGGCTCGTGGTAAAAAAGTAAGTGGAGCTGCGATGACATTAGTACGTGGTAAAATCTACGGAGGATATTCATTACTTCTTGATGTAAACTACGAAGCGATGGTTAATGCCTTAACACCAAACCGTAAGAAAATTGAATCAAAAGGTATTGAATCAGTAAGAGCACGTGTAATGGGGATGCGTGAACTATTAAAACCTGAATACCAAAACGTAACAATCGATGAGTTCAAAAACTTAATTATCTGTGGATTAATGGGAATTGAAGACATTAAAGATGCTAAGAGATATGAGTTAACTGATGAAGACTGGGCTGCAATTGAAAAATTAGCAGATGAGAAATATCGTAATTGGGATTGGAACTACGGAAAATCACCACGTTATAACTACAACCGTGATGCTCACCTTGCAATCGGAACAGTTGATTTTAGCTTAGAAGTTGAAGAAGGACGTATAACAAAAGCGAAAATCTATGGAGACTTCTTCGGAAAAGGTAACGTACGTGATGTAGAAGAAAAACTTATCGGATTAAGAGTAAAAGAAGAAGATTTACTTGAAGTATTAGGAAGTATTGATCTATCATTCTACTTCGGAAATGTAGAAGCGAAAGAATTAGTAGACTTAATTTTAAGCTAGTTTTACAAACTATGTAAAAGAGGTGTGAGTTTATGGAAAAATTATTAACTCCCATAAAACTAGCAAACGGTGTGCAGTTAGAAAATAGATTCGTACTGTCACCGATGACGACTAATTCTTCTACAAAAGATGGAATTATCACAAAAGAGGATTTAGATTATGCTTTAAGACGCGCGAAGTCGGCACCGCTACAAGTAACTGGTGCGGCTTATGTGGATGTTGATGGGCAGTTGTTTGAATTTGGATTCGGGGCACATGATGATAGCTGTATTCCAGGACTTACTAAGATGGCTAGTGCTATGCAAGATGCTGGAGCAAAGGCTATTTTGCAACTGACTTATTCAGGAGCGGGTGCTAATTATTACGGAGTACATCATAAAGTTTATGGTCCTAGTAAGTTGAAATTGCACCTTCCATTTGAACATGAGGTAGAAGAGTTGTCTCATGAGATGATTAATGTGATTAAACAAAAATATAAAGATGCTACGAGAAGAGCGATATGCGCAGGCTTTGCAGGGATAGAAATATCAACAGCACAAAAGCTAATGCTGCAGACCTTTTTCTCAACGGTATCGAATAAACGCCATGATGAATATGGTGTAGATTCACTAGAAAATAGAGCTAGATTTATACTGGAAGTTTTTGAAGCGGTGTATGAAGTTATAAAAAATGAAGCACCTGAGGATTTTATTCTTGGATATAGAGCGACCCCAGAAGAGACACGTGGTGCGATAATAGGTTATACTGTTGAGGAGTTCAATCAACTCACAGATTGGATACTAGAGAGAGTGCCATTATCTTACATTGCGATAGCCAGTTGGGGGCAAAATATTTATCTGAATAAAGTTCGTGCTGAAGGTCTTAACGAAGGTCGTTTGATTAATGAAGTAGTCCATGAACATCTAGCAGGACGTGTTCCTTTGATGGCGACTGGTGGAATTAATAGTATAGAAAAAAGTCGTGAAGCTATTATGCACGCTGAGATGGTAGGTTTATCTAGTGTTTTTGTTGCTGAACCAGACTTTGTAGCTAAATTCCGAGAAAATCGAGAGAAAGATATTAATCTAGATGTGGGTGTGGAGGATATTGAAAGTCTAGCAATACCAAAAGCTGCGTTTAAAGATATCGTACTTATGATGGATTATGGTAAGAGTCTGCCACAACACACGAGAGATGAATTTAGAAAATTAGAAGAAAATTACTAAGAAGACTGTTATGATATGGATGTAAAAGTAGTGGTTTTGAAAATGAAATATTGATAAAGTGTAGGTTGTAGAGACGTAGCAACTAATATCTGAAGAATATTTTAGAAAAGTAGAAGAATACTACTTTGATTTATAGAGAAAAAACAGAAAACTATTAAGGTGAAGCGGCTACTGTTATCTAGGGTTTAACTTAAATAATGGTAGCTGCTTATGTTGTAATGTGAAAAATGAGGAGTGCTTATGTATTTAATAGAGCCGATAAGAAATGGAGAGTATATTTATGATGGAGCGGTAGCCCTAGCGATTCAAGTGTATGTGTTGAATAAATTGAATTTAGATGAAGATATAATATTTCCATATTGTTGCAAACCGAAAGTGCAGATAGGTCTTTTTCAAAATGCCGAAAAAGAGATTAACCATGAGTACATGAAATCTCACGGAATCACCCTTGTTAGACGTGATACAGGAGGAGGTACGGTATTTTTAGATGAGGGAGCTGTGAATATCTGTCTTATTATGAGAGGTGATAGTAATGTTTATGGCAACTTTAAAAAGTTCTATGAACCTGCGGTAAATATCCTACATAATCTAGGTGTGAGTGAGGTTAAGCAAACAGGGAGAAATGACCTTGTTGTTGATGGAAAGAAAGTTAGCGGAGCTGCGATGACTCTTGTTAATGGGAAAATTTACGGGGGATATACGCTACTTCTAGATATTGATTACGATGCGATGGTTAATGTGCTAACACCTAATCGTAAAAAAATTGAATCAAAAGGAATAGATTCGGTAAGAAGTAGAGTTACAGGTCTTAGAGAATATTTAGATGAGGAATATAGAGATTTATCTGTAGTAGATTTTAAAGACTTATACCTATGTCGTTTGTTTGATTGTGAGAGAATAGAAGATATAAAACGTTATGAACTAACAGAAGCTGATTGGTGTGAAATTGATCATTTACTTCGTAAAAAATATCAAAACTGGGATTGGAATTACGGGAAATCTCCACGTTATAATTACAATAGAGATGCGAGACTAGGGATAGGAACTGTTGAGTTTAATCTGGAAGTAGAAGCAGGGCGAATAACAAAAGCTAAAATTTATGGAGACTTTTTTGGGAAAGGCAATGTCGGTGATGTTGAGGAAAGATTAATCGGAGTAAGGGTAAAAGAAGAAGACTTACTAGAAGTGTTAAAAAGTGTCGACTTGGCACATTATTTCGGAAAAGTAGAATCACAAGAATTGGTAGATTTGATATTGAGTTAAAGTGAATATCAAATAATATCTGAATTAATATCTGGACGTAGTGGGTTATTGATATCCAAATTTACTTTAAGTAAACTTTTGGATATCTAATAAACTGTGTGGGGAAGACTCGACAAAATTTTGTTTCTTTGAAATTACAATTTTTGTTCACTCCCACTAAATTATAAATTGGTTTTATATTTTTATGTCGGTTTCCCATTATATGCCCCCTTGTGTTGTTACTTAAATATAGCGTATATGTACCGTTAATGCTAATATTAAAGAGGACATGATTAAAATTTTAGAAGCTAGTGTTAAATTAGTTTTTGATTTCTAATTGAAATTAAAAATCAATTTCTGTAGAATTAAAGTTTTTGTTGATTTTTTTTTATTTAGAATGTATAATATACCTTTGAGTAAAAAATTAGTGCTGAATTATAGCGCCAATTCTCAAGAAAACTTATAAAAAAGAAAGAAAGAAGGTTGTAAAATGAAAAAATTAGCAAAAGCTTTATGGATTGAAAAGAACGAAGGAGTTTATATTGTTGGACCAACAGCTGAATTACAAGATGACGTTGGTACTGTAGGATTCGTAGAATTTTCAAAAAATGAAAAATTAGCAAAAGATGATGTTATCTTACGTTTAGAAGCATCAAAAACTGTATTAGACGTTAACGCACCATTAGCTGGTGATGTAGTAGAATACAACAAAAAGGCTGAAGAAGAGCCAACTGTATTAAACTCAGCTGATCCAGAAGAGTCTTGGATTGTTAAATTAACAAACGTTGATGAAGCTGAATTTAACAAATTACCAGACTACAAATAATAATATTGATTATGTACTAAATTCGAAGCTTAGGAAGACCTAGCTTCGAATTTTTTTCTATTTATAAAAGAGGTAATGTATAGAATATCTTCATATATTGAATTATTTAATCAATTGGATTGTTAAAAGAGGTTGAGGTTTAATAATAAATAAAGATTAGTTAATCGTTGATAAAACAGTTTTTTTTTTTTTTTTTTTGAGGACACTTTGTAGAAATAATATATTAAAATATTTGAAAGAAGATAAGAAAAATGATAAAATATATCGTTAGAGATGTTAAGTTTTAAAAAATATTGTTAAGTGGGAATTATAGAAGACGGTATAAATTTAGGAGAATAAAGATGATAAATAAACAACACAAGATTAACATTAATCAGAGGGACAATAGGTTTAGTATTAGGAAATTTAATGTTGGAGTTGCTAGCATAGCTGTATCTTCTGTGGCGATAGCAGGGATGATGTTTCTTGGAAACACTAATCTAGCCTATGCAGTAGAAGGTGATTCAGGTTTTAATAGAACGGAAACTGGAAACTCAACGGTAGCAGATACTCAAGAATTTGTAATGGTAACTCATGAGAAACCAGGTGGAGTAGTAGAAGATGTTGCTATTTTAAAATCAAAATTTTCAGAAAATCTTGAACAATTAAAGAAAGATTATCCAGGATTTAGTGCGACAAGCTTACAACTTGTTGGAACAAATAAATATAAAATTACATATGTACCAATTGCTGCAACCAACCCACCGAGTTCAACAACAGAATCTGCAGCTAATACAGGAGATACTGGTACTTCAAATAGTACATCAGCAACTACTAATCAAACTCAACCAACAACTGAAAATAAAGTTAGTTTACAAGGCCATTTAGTAGGAAATCAAACAGAATATAATGTAGGAGAACAGATCATCTCAACATTTAGATTAGATGTATCTGCACCTTCAAAATTAGAAGAAGGTTCTTATATTTTAGTGAATTTACCTGAGAATGAACCTATTACTGATGTACAATTTGGTACAGCTTTAAGAGTGGAAAAAGTAACGGATACACAGTATAAGATTTATACTGGAGAAGTTCCAAGTGGTTCTTATGGTAATTTCAATATTAGTTACAAGTTTGATAAATATAGAACAGGACGTAATTCTCAAACTTCTATCACTTCTCAAGTAATGGATAAAAACGGGAATCCAATTTCACCTGAGAAGACTACTAGGTCAGTGGTAACAAATACAAATAAGAGTGGATATGCAAATATAAGCGTTGATAGTGAAAGTGGTGCTAGAGATTTAGCTTTATTTAACACAAATGCACCGGGAGATACTATTGATGAAACCAAGAATAAAGAATTAGTCTTAAAATTAACTACTTTAAATAAAGAAATAGCTGCTGTTAATAAAATACAGCATGCTGTTACATTGCCAACTGGTGCAGTTTTATCTCAAACATCTATAGATGCTGGGTGGACTCAAGATGGGAATATTGCTCGTTATACAAGAACAATAACAGATGCAAAGCCTGTATTTGATCAAGGGAATAATACTAGTGATGATACGCTTCGTATTAATATGCGCCAAGCAGGCACATTAGAAGAGTTTTTAAAAGGAAAAGAATTTACTTTTACAGATAATGTAACTTATACAGATAAATCAGGAGAAACGAATACAAGTCAAGGGACAACTTCGTTAGTTGTGAAGGCTGTGAATCCATATAAAGATAACGGAGATGGAGCAACGCCAAATGCAGCAGGAGCACAACCTCCATTAGTAATTAATAACTATACTAATGAACAAAATCATGAAAATAGAGTGAATATTGCAATTCCTGGAATTAATACGGAAACAGATGATAAGAGAATTATTGTTTTCTGGAGAAGTGTAGATACTCCAACAAAAGTTAAGGAAGTTGAATTAACGATTGATAGTGACTTTGATCAAAAGAGATCAATTGAATTTTATGGTATCTGGAATAATAATGGTGCATATGCAGCTTGGTATGCACCAGATAATCTAGGAACTAGTAATACATTTGAAGTGTATACTGTAAATGGTACAACGGAAACGAAGTTAGGGGAAATTGCTTTTAAAAAGAATGGAGGCACTTCTATAGATTTACCAGAAGGAACAACTAAAGTTGTGTTAAAACCAAAAGGTGAGATGAACTTTACAAGTAATATATTAAGTCAAGCAGGTATTTATTTACATCAAAACTTAAAAGGTTTAGAAAAAGCTAAACAAATGGTAGCGGAAGGGAAAGAAGCTAAGAGTATTGTTACTGCAAAAATTTCAACTCTAGATACAGATGTGGTCAATACAAGTATTTCTAAAACAATTTTAGCAGATGCTAGAACAGCTTTAAAATTGACACCGAGAACTGGGAAGATAGAAACGGTTCTAGCAGGGAATAAAACACAATCATTAAGTTCTGGAATAGAAGCTTATGATTACTCACCTTCAGGTTTAGGGAATCGTGTATATAGTACATATACTTCACATGGTGCTACTACAGATAAAAAATTAGATTATTTAGGTACACAAAATCCTAAAATTATTGTAGAGTTACCAGATGGTTTTAGTTACGCCGGAAATAGCCCGCTTGTAACTAAAGATGATAATTATCAAAATACTGGTAAACGTGTATTGATTATTGATCCGAAGGATTCAAATACTCGTGAGAATGTAACTCCAGATTTAGAGTTTAATGTAGCACAGTGGGTTCAAACAGGTAGTTATCGTTTGAAATATACATTAGTTTGGGATGAAAATAGATTCCTACATGGATTAAATCCTAATAATGAATTTGATGGAGATAAGACAATTATCAATACATCAACTTTCACTTATGAAATTCCTGTAAGTAATACATCAGCGACACGATTACACGTAGATGTAACAGATAAAAATGATCAACGAGAAGGGTACACAACTTCGTTACAGAATTTAGCTCCAAAAACAGATGTGACATATCGTTTTACATTATCAAATACAGATAATTCAAAATTATCGAATAATGAAGTGCTTGTGACATTACCTAAAAAAGACGACAAGAATATTGTTGATACAAGTATAGCTCGTAATTCTGCATTTGATGTGGAAGCTACAGGAGAAGCAATAGCTCCTGCAGGATGGACAGCATACTACTTAACTTCTCCAATTAATGGAAATGCAAATGAAGTTGCTGCAGCAACAACTTTAACAGCTGATCAAGTGACAGATTGGAGCAAGGTTACAGCAGTTAAGTTTGTTTCTAATCAAGGAACTACATTAAATCCGGGATTATCAAATGAATTTTTAGTACCAGCAAGAATTTCTAAAGATGCAAAAGATAAACAGGTAGCTTATATTTCAGCAGCAGCAAAAACAAATGCAGAAGAAATATATAATGAGGCGAATGTAGCTTCTGTTACTATTAAAATAGAAAATATAAAAAATGGAGCTGTCAAAATTGCATATGAAGATATGCAAGGAAATACGATTAAACCAACAATAACAGCTATTGAAAAAAGAGCTTATACAAAAGATTATAATGTAGATACAGAAGAATATCGTCCTGATGAATTTACATATAATGACATAGCTTATAGATATATGAGAGTCAAAGAAACTTCGGCTCCGGTTGAAGGTGTTGTTAACAGTGAAGAAATTACTGTAACTTATGTTTATGATACCTTGTATGAAAAGGAAACAGAAGAAAAAACAGTAACGAGAACAATCAACTACTTAGAAAAAGGTACGAACAAAGTCTTGAAAGATCCAACAGTTAAAACAGTGACGTTAACAAGAACGAAGACAACAAACAAAGTTACTGGAAAAGTTACATACGGAGAATGGAGTAAAGG
>NZ_CAURJN010000030.1:0-24292 GCF_963525165.1 uncultured Gemella sp. | reverse complement strand
GTCGAATGTAGTTGGGCTTACGCCCTGTGAGACTAGAACGTTGCCAGGCTTTTGAGGTCTAGTGCTAAAGCATTAGACTTATTATTCCACAGTAGCTCAGTTGGTAGTAGCATCTGACTGTTAATCAGAGGGTCGCAGGTTCGAGTCCTGCCTGTGGAGCCATTTTTTTGGCCCGTTGGTCAAGTGGTTAAGACACCGCCCTTTCACGGCGGTAACACGGGTTCGAATCCCGTACGGGTCACCATTTGAACGGAGGTTTAGCTCAGCTGGGAGAGCACTTGCCTTACAAGCAAGGGGTCAGCGGTTCGATCCCGTTAACCTCCACCATTTTTAATAAGCCGGGAAGATAGCGAAGAGGCTAAACGCGGCGGACTGTAAATCCGCTCCTTCGGGTTCAGTGGTTCGAATCCACTTCTTCCCACCATTCTTTATATTATTGGGATATAGCCAAGCGGTAAGGCAACGGACTTTGACTCCGTCATTCCCCTGGTTCGAATCCAGGTATCCCAGCCATGAGCCATTAGCTCAGTTGGTAGAGCATTTGACTTTTAATCAAAGGGTCGAAGGTTCGAGTCCTTCATGGCTCATTAATTGAATAAAAGGCTAATTATTTAGCCTTTTATATTTTTGGCCCGTTGGTCAAGTGGTTAAGACACCGCCCTTTCACGGCGGTAACACGGGTTCGAATCCCGTACGGGTCATCTTAACCTAGTCGTAACTTTTTGTTACGACTTTTTTTATTTAAATTGTAGAATTGAAAGTAGTAGACTATATAAAGGATGGTCATTAGAATTTATATTTCTAATGACCATTTAACTTTATTTTTTTAGTTCTTTTGCTGTAAAACTTAGTGGTAATACTTCTTCAAAAAAGTTATATATAGCATAGGTATTCTCTGAAGTCCCTAAGATTAATTCAAAATCTTCATCTGCAAATTCAGAAATTACTTGTCGACAAACTCCACAAGGAGGACAATAATTTTCTAAATTACCGTTAGGACCACCTACTACTGCGATTTTTTTGAATTTTGTAACTCCTTCACTTACCGCTTTAAAAATTGCTGTTCTTTCTGCACAGTTTGTTGGAGAATAACTAGCATTTTCAATATTGCAACCAGTATAGATTTTTCCATTTTCAGCTAATATTGCTGCACCAACTTTAAAATTAGAGTAGGGAACGTAAGCATATTTTGTTGCATCGATTGCTGCTTTTACTAATACTTCATTTATATCTTCTTTAATTTCATTGTTTTGTTCTATTAATTTGAATATTGTATCTGCAACACCGCCTTCAGAATTTGTTTTTTCTGTTACGTATTTTGCTTGTTCTTTTAATATTGTATTACCATTTTTCATAGCAACGCTATATCCGACAATACCTAGCATTGCTTGATCATTGAGATTATCTCCAATAGCTAAGGTATTTTCTAAGTTAATTCCATAGATTTTAGCTATTTCTTTTAAGGCTTCGCCTTTAGTAGTATTCTTATGCATTATTTCTATATTATTCGCACCAGATGATGTAACACTTATATTAGTATTTTCTGATAATAGTTTGGTAGCATTTTTTAGTTTTGATATATCATTAGATATTGCTATTATTTTGATTGGAGGATTTTCTTCTTCGTTAAGGTATAATTCTATATTATCAACCTCAGTAATATATCCCAAGTCTAGTTTTTGTTGTGCTTCTGCACGTAAATGCTCAACATCTGGTTCATATCCATTAGACCTAATTAAATCTATATAAGCGTTTATATCAGTTTCTATACTTCTAGTATATATAGTATTTTTTGTATAAAGTTGATAACTTATATCAAAACTTTTTAATATTTCAATTGTATAATATAAATCTTTGGTTACCATTGGGGTAATACTGATGATATTTCCATTTTTATCATAGACGATACCACCATTAAAACTAATTACATCACAACTAATATTTTCTTCATTTAATGCAGGTAAAGCTTCATAATAGGCTCTCCCTGTTGCTACTACAAATTCTATTCCTTGATTTTTAGCAAAATTAATAAGTTTTACATTTTCTTTAGGAATTTTATGGTTATGATTTAATAAAGTTCCATCCATATCACTAGCTATTAATTTAATCATAAAAAATTTAGAAATACGATAGTAAATCGTATTTATCCCCTTTCTTAAGTGTAATTTGATTATAACATATATATAAGAATATTGTAAGAGAGTAACAGAATTTCACTGTGAATTGAGTTCAATTTCTATTATTAATTGTATATTTATGATAAGATAGAAGATAACTATACTGTTTGTAGAGAGTGATGTAATATGATAATTAAAGATATAATAAAAAATAATAATTTAGAAGAATTATTTGCTAATGTGAAAATTGGTATAGAAAAAGAAGGACAACGTGTTTTAGAAAATGGGAAAATAACTAAAACTGATCACCCAAAAATATTTGGAGTAAGACACGAGCATCCATACATTCAGACTGATTTTGCTGAATCACAAGTTGAGTTGATAACAACACCAGAAAATAATGAAAAAGATGTTTTAAGGATTTTAAATGCTATTCATGAAGTAACTTTAAAAAACCTACCAAAAGATGAATATATTTGGCCTTTAAGTGTACCTGCTATACTACCTAATGAAGAAGATATAAGAGTTGCACAATTCGAAAAGCAATTTGACATAGAATATAGAGAATATTTAGTAAAAAAATACGGTAAATATAAACAAATGGTATCAGGTATACATTATAATTTTCAACTAGACGATATGTTAATGGAGAAAATTGCAGAAATTACTGGCAAGGATATAGTAAATGTGAAAAACAATGTTTATTTGAAACTTGCCAGACAATTTTTAAGATATCAATGGCTTTTAATTTATCTTTTTGGAGCTTCTCCATTAGCAGAGGATAAATATTTTACAGATGGTATAAAACCAACTGATTTTGTAAGAAGTTTAAGAACTAGTAGATATGGTTATGTAAATGAAGAGGATATTAAAGTATCATATAGTTCGTTAGAAAGATATATTAAAGATATAACAGGATATGTAGAAAATAAACAATTAATAGCCGAAAAAGAATTTTACTCTAGTGTTCGTTTTAGAGGTGCAGATACTATCAAAAAATTCCCAGATCAAGGAATTAAGTATATTGAATTTAGATTATTTGATTTAAACCCATTTGCACCATTTGGAATTTTAGAAAAAGATATTAGATTTGTCCATTTATTCATAAAAACTCTAGTTTGGTTAGAAGAAGAGGATAAAAATACTTCTGAATCTTTAGGGTATGAATATAGTGAGAATGTAGCTCTTGCGCATCCAATGGAAAAAGTTAAGTACGCAGAAGAGGGATTATGGCTATTAAATCAAATGAAAGACTTAGTAAGAGAAGTAGGTTTGCTAGATAGTGATATCGATTTAATAAATGAAAAGATTGAGCAATTAAAAAATCCTGAACTTACAATAGGAGCTAGACTTTTAAAAGAATATCAAAAAGAAAATGATATGGCCAAAGTAGGGATGAAACTAGCAAAAATGTATAAAGAAGATGCATTGAGAGAGTATTATTCACTAAGTGCGTATTCTAATATGGAACTTTCTACTCAAGCTGTAATTGAAGATGCAATTAAAAATGGTATTAAAGTTACTGTTATTGATGAAAATGATCAATTTATTCGTTTAGAAAGTAGTGAACATGTAGAATATGTAAAGAATGGAAATATGACAAGTAAAGATAGTTATATTTCTCCGTTGATTATGGAAAACAAGGTTGTTACTAAAAAAGTATTAGCAGAAAAAGGGCTCAGAGTTCCAAAGGGATATGAGGTTTCTAGTTTAGAAGAAGCATTACAAAAGTTTAATTATATAAAAAACAAACCAATTGTAATAAAACCAAAGAGTACTAATTTTGGATTAGGAATAACTATTTTTAAAAAAGGGACGAGTTCAGTAGAAAACTATTCTAAGGCTATAGAGTTTGCCCTTAAAGAAGATAAAGATATACTTATTGAAGAGTTTATTGAGGGAACAGAATATAGATTCTTTGTTATTGAAGGAAAAACCGAAGCTGTATTATTAAGAGTACCTGCAAATGTTGTAGGTGATGGTAAACATACAATAAGAGAATTGGTTGAACAAAAAAATTCGGATTCACTAAGAGGAGATGCAAAGAAAACTCCTCTGAAAAAAATTGAACTTGGAGAAATCGAAAAACTTCAATTATCTGAACAAGGGTTAAATTTTGATTCTATATTAGCTGTGAATGAAGTAGCATATCTTAGAGAAAATTCAAATATCAGTACAGGAGGAGACTCTGTGGATATGACTGATGAGGTTCATGATAGCTATAAAGAGTTAGCTGTTCGAATATCGGATGCTATGATGGCTAAGGTTTGTGGTGTAGATTTAATAATTTCAGATATAAAAGAAGAAGTTAGTACAACTAATTATGGAGTTATCGAAGCCAATTTTAATCCTATGATGATGATGCATATTTACCCACATTCAGGTAAATCTAGAAGATTATCGCTAAATGTACTAAAAATGTTATTTCCAGAAAAGAATATAAAGTAAATTATTTAAATGACAACATAATAACGTAACGTGTCAATCGACTGTTACGTTATTATTTTTTACTGTACTATTTAATAAAAAAACAATTGCAATCTTATGAAAGTATGAAAAAAATATTTTCATATTATATTTTTAAAAATAAAAATTAAGATAACGAACAAGAGAAATATAATAAAATTCGCCTTACATAAGTTAATTAAACTGTTTTATATATTTATCGTAAAAAAATATATAAAACACATTTAAAACAAAAAGATAGAAATCGATTGCATTGTTTGTGAAGTAAGAAACTAAAACATTTACAAAAAAAATAATAAATGATATAATCTATCTGTATGCAAAGGTATACACGTCATAATAAATAAGAATTAAATAAAAGGAGGTACTAAGATGGTAGGAATTATCATCGCGAGTCACGGTGAATTTGCTGCAGGAATTAAACAATCAGGTTCTATGATTTTTGGTGAACAAGAAAAAGTAGAAGCAGTTGTATTTATGCCGAGTGAAGGACCAGAAGACTTGCAAAGAAAACTTCAAGAAGCTATTGCTAAAGTAGATTCTGAAGAAATTCTTTTCCTTGTCGATCTTTGGGGTGGAAGTCCATTTAACCAAGCTAACAAGTTATTTGAAGAAGCACCAGAGAAGAGAGCAATTGTAGCAGGATTAAACTTACCAATGCTTATCGAAGCATATGCTAGTAGATTCACTATGACAACAGCTCACGAGATTGCAAAAGCAATCACACCAACAGCTATTGATGGAGTTAAAGTTCGCCCTGAAGAACTACAACCAAAAGCAGAAGTAGCTGAAAGTACACAAGCTGCACCTCAAGGAGAAATTCCTGAAGGTACAGTATTAGGAAACGGGAAAATAGAATTTGTATTAGCCCGTATAGATACTCGTCTACTACATGGACAAGTTGCTACAAACTGGACAAAAGCAACTCATCCAAATAGAATTATTGTAGTTTCAGATTCAGTATCAAAAGATGAATTACGTAAAAAACTTATTGAGCAAGCAGCTCCTCCAGGAGTACGCGCACACGTAATTCCATTAGATAAACTTGTTCAAGTTTATAACGATCCAAGATTTGGTGATACAAAAGCGTTATTATTATTTGAAACACCACAAGATGCACTTGCAGTAATTGAAAAAGGAGTAGAGATTCCAGAATTAAATATCGGATCTATGGCTCACTCAGTTGGTAAAGTTCAAATTAACAACGTATTATCATTAGATCAAGAAGATGTAGAAGTATACAAAAAACTTCGTGATTTAGGTGTTAAATTTGATGTTCGTAAAGTATCTAACGATTCTCCATCAGATTTATTCAAACTTATTGAAGCTAAATCAAGTGAAGGTTTAAAATTATAATTTAATAGAAATTAGGAGGACACTATGGAATTTAGTATTCTAACAGTTATATTAGTCCTAATTGTTGCGTTATTAGCTGGTATGGAAAGTATCTTAGACCAATTCCAATTCCATCAACCAATTATTGCTTGTTCATTAATCGGTTTAGCAACAGGACATTTATCAGAAGGTATTATTTTAGGTGGGGCTCTTCAATTATTAGCACTTGGATGGGCTAATATTGGGGCAGCGGTTGCTCCAGATGCAGCGTTAGCATCAGTAGCATCTGCTATTATTTTTATTAAAGCTGGAGATTTCTCAGCTGAAGGACGTATTATTGCTATTGCAACAGCTGTTACATTAGCTACAGTTGGTCTTGTACTTACAATGGTTGTTCGTACACTATCAGTAGTTATTGTTCACCAAGCTGACCGCGCGGCAGAACACGGTAACTTCCGTGGAGTTGAATTCTGGCACTACGTAGCACTTGCAACTCAAGGATTACGTGTTGCTATTCCAGCGGGATTATTAATGTTCATTCCATCATCAGTAGTTCAAAAAGCCCTTGAATCATTACCGAAATGGTTCACAGAAGGTATGGCAATCGGTGGAGGAATGGTAGTTGCAGTTGGTTTCGCAATGGTTATTAACTTAATGGCAACAAAAGAAGTATGGCCGTTCTTCTTCTTAGGATTTGCATTAGCACCAATTAGCCAATTAACATTAATCGCAACTGGTATCATCGGATTATGTTTAGCTATTATTTACCTAAACCTTTCTAAAAATAAAGGTGGCGGTGGTGGAAATACTTCATCTGGAGATCCACTAGGCGATATCTTAAATGATTATTAATAAGGAGGAACTACAAATGTCAGAGAAAAAAATTACATTAAGTAAAAAAGATCGTCGTAGCGTTATGTTACGTTCTCAGTTCCTTCAAGGTTCATGGAACTATGAACGTATGCAAAATGGTGGTTGGGCATTTGCTTTAATCCCAGCGCTTAAAAAATTATATCCAAATAAAGAAGATGCTACTTTAGCATTAAAACGTCACTTAGAGTTCTTTAACACTCACCCATATATTGCAGCACCTATTCTAGGGGTTACACTTGCTTTAGAAGAAGATAAAGCAAATGGAGCTGATATCGATGATGCAGCAATTCAAGGTGTTAAAGTTGGTATGATGGGACCATTAGCAGGTATTGGAGATCCAGTATTCTGGTTTACAGTTCGTCCTATCCTTGGAGCTATCGCAGCTTCATTAGCAACTGGTGGTTCAATTATTGCACCATTATTCTTCTTTATCGCATGGAACTTAATCCGTATTGGATTTTTATGGTATACACAAGAATTTGGTTATAAAAAAGGTTCTGAAATTACAAGTGACCTTTCAGGTGGTATTTTACAAACAATTACAAAAGGAGCTTCAATCCTTGGTATGTTCGTAATGGGGATTTTAGTTCAACGTTGGACTAACATCAGCTTCCCATTGGTAGTTTCTAAAGTACCGTTAGATGAAAAAGCATTTATTCATTTCCCAGAAAAAGGCACACACATTACTGGTGAAGTATTACAAGATATTGTTACAAAAGCAACAAGTGGTAAATTCTCATTAACACCAGAAAAAGTTATAACATTACAAGATAACTTAAACCAACTTATTCCTGGATTTGCAGCGTTATTATTAACATTCGTATGTATGTGGTTATTAAAACGTAAGGTAAGCCCAGTAGTAATAATCTTCGGATTATTCGCTTTAGGTGTAATTGCTCACAGAATAGGTGTAATGTAATAAAGTTTAGGAAGTTGAGTCGAAATGGTCTCAACTTCCTTTTTAAAATTAATTATGGAAAATCTATAGGAGGTGTAAGTTATGGTGATGTCGATGAATACTAAAGTGATTTACACGACGAAAGCTAATTGTCTTACAGGATCAATTGGTAATAAACATGGAGATGTAATGGTAGGAGATAAGGCCTTTGAGTTTTATAATCATAGAAATCCAGAAGATTATATTCAAATACCTTGGACAGAAATAGATAAAGTTAGAGCTCAAATGTTTTTTAGAGATAAATATATCAGAGGATTTTTTATAGATACTAAAAGTGCAGGGAGTTTTAACTTTATTGTAAAAAATTCTGGAAAATGTTTAAAAGAAATGAGAGAATTTATTGGAAATGATAAGATAGTAAGGAATAAGCCAGTATTATCTTTAAAAAATTTATTCAAAAAGAAAAATTAGGATCAAAAGTCCTATAATAAAGTTCATATGAGAACTCATAGACGCAGTGATTTATTGATATTTAAATTTGCTTTATAAAAGCTTTTTAGATATTTAACAAACTTTGCGGGGATGATTCAATAAAATCGCACTTCACTGAAATCACGATTTTTGAGTCATTCCCTTTTTCTTTTGAAAATAATTATATGAAAACGCATTGCAATAACTAAGTTTTTCTTGTATTTTCACATATTTTATATTAAAATATACTTGAAAAGAAAATCAGTATTATAACAGTTTAATGTTGTATTACTAAATTATAAAAAGAGGTATGTATAAATGGAATTATCAGCAAACTCACCTACAAGAAAACAAGGAATTATAATGTTTGCTATCCTAATTACTGCATATGTAGTATTTGCTACAAACTGGGTAGCAGGATCAAACTTATCAAAACAAATCACAGATCACTATTTTAATGGAGAAAAGGTATCCCCTATAATATCAGAAGTAGTTAATTATACTATAACTATAGCGAGGATTATTGCTAATCTACTTGCTGCGTTTATTTTAATTAAGTTACATCCTAAGAAAGCTGCAATGTTAGCATTATTTTGTTTATGTTTTTCTTTTTTTGCTATTTTCACCCATAATTACTTGTTATATACATTCTCTAGAATGATTATGGCATTTGGGGGATCAATGATTATCGTGTTCATAAATTCTTTTGTAGCTAAATTTATACCAAATGACAAAAAAATAATGACTAGTGCAATTATTACAGCAGCGTATAATGTTGGGGCAGCATTAGTCGCTATCTTATTCTTACTGTTTAAAGAGCATTTTATAGAAGATTGGCGTTATACTATGATAGGGTTTAGTATTTTTAGTATAATCTTATTTATCTGTTGGTTAATTTTCTCTCATGATTTTGAACCAACAATAACTTGGAAACATCCGAATTATTTTGTTTATAAATTGTTAATTGAATCAAAAGAAATATTGCATGAAAAAGAAGTTAAGAAATATACTTATGCCGATGGATTTAAAGATAAATTTATCTATGTATTTTCATTAGGATTTGGTGGTTTTTTATTCCTATATGTTATGCCATTAGTATCATTACCAAGGATAGTAGCGGAGCATTCTCATAATGCTAGCTTTAAACCAGAATTCATGATATTAACTGTAACACTTGGTGGAATAATTGGAACTTTATTTAGCTTAATGATTACTAGAAAATTAAACTTTAGAAGAAAACCTTTTTTAATCACTCATGGAGTATTAATGATTGGATTCATGGCATTAGGATTAGGTTTTGTGTCTACTAATGTTGTATTAGCATATACTATGTTTAGTTTATCAGGATTTTTCATGTATTCACAATATCCAGTATACTTAAACCTTCCATATGAGTTACCAAATATGAATTCACAAAGATTAACAATAATGTTTGGAATATTTTGGGCTTTTGGATATGCAATTTATACACTATTTAACTTTACTTGGAGTTTAGTTTTAAATCACCTGGGATATAAATCATCAATAATATTCTATTTATTAGGAAGTGTAATGTATATTATTTTTGTATTCACATTTCCAGAGACGCGACCTAAAAAATAATTGAAAATCTTTAGAGTTAGAATATATCTCTAAAGATTTTTTTGAATTAAAATTATGTTATATAAGTTAGAATACTTAAAATTGAATTATTGTGTTTAGACGTTAATTTAATTTTAAGTAAAAATTATACAATACTATTAAAGTAAATTAGTAGGTTGTATATTAGAAATATGATATATTATCCCTCTAGAATTGAAGAAAATTAAATGATTTCTAGAATTATTTTAAAAATTCATGGATACTACGATAAGAGACTTGGTGTATATAAAATTACTCATATTTTGGAGCGTGATTATGGTATTAAAGTTAGCGTTGGAAGAGTATATCGATTAATTCAAAAATTAAATCTCCCTACTATGTCTACTTCTAAACCTTTTATCAAAACGAGTAAAGAAAACTCTGAGGATGCTAAGCTATATAACTACTTAAAACAAAAATTTAATTCCCCTGAACCTAATATGGTTTGGGCTAGCGATTTTACTTATATAAAAGTAAATGGTATTTAGTTTTATTTGTGTATAATTATGGATTTATTTTCTAGAGAATTTCCAATAAAGCTGATTCTAACCTTATTATGAGTACATTTAATGGCGTTTATAATAAGAGAAATTGTCCTACTGGTCTTATGTTTCATTCTGACCGTGGTACTCAGTATATAGCATCTCCCTTTAGAAAGCTTCTGGATAAATCTAACGTAGTTCAATCTTTTTCTAAAAAAGGATATCCTTTCGATAATACTTGTTGTGAGTCTTTCTTTAAGTATCTAAAGAAAGAGGAGTGTAATAGGAAAATTATCACTCAATTGGAGAATTAAAACTTTCTTTATTTGAGTACATTGAGGGATTTTATAATCTTAAAAGATTACATTATTTATTAGGTCTTATGACTCCTAACGAGAGAAAATTAGCGTTTTATGAGTATTAAAAATTTGTTTTACACTGAGCCTCTATCGGTGTGGTTTTTAATGTGGGGAAAGTGGCACTACCACATTTTCCTCACAGGATACCACAACTGCTTCTCAGTATCGATATGGATTTCTAGTAAAAATAGATATTTGAAGGATAAAACATTCTATACTAGTAGAACAAAAGTTTTTGAAATGGAGAAAGTATTTAGTTTTGATATAGATGATGAACTAGATTTTGAAATTTGTGAAAGTTTGTACATGAAATATATATAATAAAAAAGAATCACGAAATAAAGTATCGCGATTCTTTTTTATTTTAACGCCGTGTATTTTGATTAGTAAGTCTATTAGTATTAGTAATGTTATTAGTAGCATTTCTACCAGTTGTTTGGTTTTGAGTTGTTGTGGAAGTAGAGTTAGTTAATGAATTAAATACTGTTGTAAGCGCTGAACGGCTATCACGTTGTTTTTGTGCAATAGCAGCTTGATAAACAGCATCTTTATCAGTACCGGCATACATATGATCTGTTTCTGTATTTCTTTCTTTAGAATATTCAACACCATTTTTTGTTTCAATACCAGCTGGTTTTTCGAATGCAGCAGGTACTTTCTTATCTGATACCTTTTTCATAACATCTGCCATTATAACTTGTGTAGTTTGTGCTTGTTCTGGTGACAGTGCTTTTGCAGCTGAATCAACCATATCAGCTCCCTGCCATACGGAAACAGTATAGTCAGTAGTATACCCTATCATCCAACTATCTTTTGTAGAATTTACAACGTCTATTCCAAGGTTGTAAAAAGCAGATTCATCAAAGGTACTAGATCCAGACTTACCTGCCATGTCGAAGTTAGCCACTTTACCGTTTGGAGAAGTACCATTGCTAGTAAGTACACCTTTTAGTATGTTTGTCATTAAATATGCAGTTTCTTCTGACATTGCTTTAACAGGTTCTTCTTTTATATTAGGTAATTCTTTTCCATTTGCGTTAAATACTTTAACTATTGTTGAAGGTTTATTGAAGTATCCTTTATTACCGAAAGATGCAAATGCACCTGCCATTTGTAGAGTAGATACGCCATCGACGTTACCTCCAATGGCAGTAGTTGGTTCGTCTTTTGTTACAGGTATATCAAGTTTTTCTGCAAAATGTTTTGCTCTTTCATAACCAACTGTTTCAAAGGCACGAACAGCAGGAATATTATAAGACCAAGATAACGCTCTACTCATAGAAACTGTTCCATGGTAAAGTCTATCCCAGTTTTGGATAAAGAAATTAGTTCCAGCAATTTGATAAGGTGAATCTGAAAATGTTGTTTGAGAATCCCATCCATAGTATTCAATCCCTGGAGCATAGTCAATTAAAGGTTTAATTGATGAACCAGGTTGGACGCGGGCATCAACAGCAAAGTTATAGCCACCTGCTTTATAATTTTTTCCACCACCGATTGCTTCAATAAGCCCTGTTTTAGTATCTAGAACAGATATTGCAGCTTGAGAGGCGTGAGGCTTCATTGGAGAACTTTGATTATCTAACATATTTTGAACATATATTTGTAATTCAGGATTTAAATTAGTGTATATTTTTAACCCCATAGAAAGAGGATCTTTAATATTTTCAAAGTTATGATTTTCTTTTAGTTCTTTAGTAATTTGATCTATGTAAGCAGCGAACTTAGGATTGTAGGTATGTTGGTTTGCACGTTCTTCTTTTGTTTTTTCAACTATCCCATCCATAATTGGTGTGTTAATAGCATCATTATACTCTGATTCTGTAATTTTATCATTATTAAGAAGTGCGTATAATACTGTATCTCGACGCTCTTTTGCTTGTTTTGGATAATCGTAAGGATTATACAAAATTGGTTGTTGAGGCATTCCGGTTAAAAGCGCAACTTGTGGAAGTGATAATTGATTTAATTCTTTATTATAAAAGTATTTAGCAGCAGTTTTAACTCCGTATTGTCCATCAGAATAGTAAATTTTATTCATGTACATCTCTAATATATCATCTTTACTATATCTATTTTCTAATTTAAGAGATAGATATGCTTCTTGAATTTTACGTTGTAAAGATTTATCAGATGTAAGTAATGAATTTTTTACTACTTGTTGTGTAATTGTACTTGCCCCCTGCTGTGCAGAATTAGAACGAATGTTTACAAGTACTGCTTTGATAAGGCGAATAGGATCTAAGCCGATATGAGATTGGAATCTTGAATCTTCTGTAGTAAGAACAGCATCTGTGATATTTTTTGGAATGTCATTTATAGATACATATTCCCTTTTTTCAGCTCCAACCGTAGCTATTAAGTTAAGATTCTTATCATAAATTTCTGATGATAATGGATCTTGTAAATTAGCTTGAGTAATATCTGGTACATCTTTTAATTCACGAGCAAATAGCATTAAAACAATAAAGAATAATACTAAGCAGATTGTGAAAAAGATGGAACTAATGTATTTGAATAAAGATTTCATCTGTTGCTAAAACTCACTTTCATTATTTTTTATAATAGTTAAATAGTCTAATCTTATTTTATAGTTAAATGATAATTCAAATGCAGTTTCCTCGAATTCACTAAGTTTTATTGATTTTCTTCCACCATTTTGAGCACGTTCATAAAAGAATGTAAAATTTTTAAATGGTAGCAAAAATGTTTTATCGATTTTTTTAAACCTGACGATAATAAAAGTTATGCCACCATGATTTAAAATTTTTTGCATATGTTTTATTTGATGCTCATGAATATTATTCAAAGAAAATGAAGTAGCCGAATTAGTTTCTTTGGCTTCAAAATCAATATATCTCCCATTCCAAAGTCCATTATAATCTGTAGTAGACGGAGTTTTGTAGAATGCTTTAGTAATCATAGCACTCGCTCTATTAGGATAATTTACTTCTACTATTTGAATAGGAATAGGTTTTTTATGAATAACTGCAATGTCATTATTTAAGTAATACTTATTCGCAAAGTTAATATCTTCTTCGAGTTCCATACCTCGATTAGAATACTTAGTTTTTTGAATGAAATTACTTTTCTTATTAGGATAATTAAACATATATCCCTCCATAAATAATTATCTTATTTATTATACTATATTCTAAGTAAAATTTGAAATACAAATAGTTGAAAAATTGATATAATTTTAGAAAGGTTAGTTTTCCATAAGTTATAATTCACTTTGAGAAATAATAAGATTATTATTCTTTAGTATTATCTTAGTAAAAAATAATTTTTTTGAAAAAAATATTATAATTTATGGTATAATAGTATAGAAATTTTAAATATGAGAGGTGGTATTGTTGTGAGACAATCAAAAACATTTATTCCGACAACAAGAGAAGTGCCGTCCTCTGCAGAAGCAATTAGTCATAAGTTGCTTATTAAAGCGGGGATGGTGAAGCAGGTATCTGCGGGAGTTTATACTTACCTTCCTTTGGCTACTCGTGTAATTCAAAAAATTGAAAAAGTAATTAGAGAAGAACATAGTAAAATTGGAGCTGCAGAACTTTTAATGCCTATTTTACAATCAGATGAATATTGGAAAAAATCTGGCCGTTGGAACAAGATGGGAGACGAGCTTATTCGTGTAACTGACAGAAAAAATGCAGGATATGCATTAAGTCCAACAGCTGAAGAAATTATTAGTCAAACAGTTAATAATATGGTTACATCATATAAACAATTACCTATGAACTTATATCAAATCCAAACTAAATTCCGTGATGAAATTCGTCCACGTTTAGGTTTATTACGTTGTAAAGAGTTTATAATGAAAGATGCTTACTCATTCCATGATTCACCAGAGTCATTAAGAGAAACGTATAATGATTATTATCAAGCATATAGTAATATCTTTGATAGATTTGAACTTAAGTATCGTGCAGTACAAGCTGATTCTGGTAATATTGGTGGAAGCTATACTCATGAATTCCAAGCATTAGCTGAAGTAGGGGAAGACACAATTGTGTATACTGAAGAGAGTGACTACTCAGCAAATATCGAAACAGCAGCAGTTGTTGAACAAAATTACACTATGCCTACAGGTTTTGAGAAAAAAGAACGTAGTTTATTAGAAACTCCAGATCAACAATCAATCGATGATGTTGCAGCATTTTGTGGTGTAGAAGTTAATCGTGCCATGAAAGCATTAGCTTTAAAAGCTGATGGAGAGTTTTACTTAGTTCTTATGCGCGGTAATGATCAACTTAACGATATTAAGTTTATGAAAGCTACAGGAACTTCTGAAGTTGAAATGGCTACTGAACAAGAAATCGAAGAAGTCATGGGAAGTGTAGCAGGTTACATGGGACCATTTGGTATTAAAAATTGTAAAGTAATTGGTGATAATGCTATTAAATATATGTATAACCACAGCTGTGGAGCTAACAAAAAAGGATTCCACTACATCAACGTAAACCCAGACGATTATGAAATCGATGCTCACTATGACCTTCGTATGATTGAAGAAGGTGATTTAGCAGAAGACTTATCAGGACCAGTTAAATTTGCTAAAGGTATCGAGGTTGGACAAGTATTCGAACTTGGCAAAGGATATTCAGAAGCTATGGATGTTACATACTTAGATGCTAATGGTCGTGCAAACCACTTCTACATGGGATGTTATGGTATTGGAGTAACTCGTTGTATTTCAGCGATTATCGAACAACATAATGATGAAAAAGGTATCATTTGGCCAAAAGAAGTAGCACCATACCAAGTCCACCTAGTATGTGTTGATGTTAAGAAAGAAGATCAAGTTAAACTTAGCGATGAGTTATATGCTCAATTAACAGCAGCAGGATATGAAGTTCTTTACGATGATAGAGCAGAACGCGCTGGTGTTAAATTTAACGATGCTGACCTTATTGGTATCCCATTACAAGTAGTTGTTGGGAAGAAAGCCGGTGAAGGAATCGTAGAAGTTAAAGAAAGACAAACTTTAGAAAAAGTTGATACGCAAGTAGCTGATGTACTAGCTAAAGTAGAAGCATTTTATAAATAATATAAGTTAAATTAAAGAATGCCAATTAAAAATAAATAGTTGTTAAGAAAATAACCATTTGTTTTTAGTTGGTATTTTTAGTATAATTTAGTTATGAGTAATGGGGCTGGTCCAAAAGTCCTAAAATTTTAACAAAGTTCATATGAGAACTCGTAGACGCAGTGATTTATCGATATCTAAATGCGTATTATAAAATTTTTTTAGATATTTAATAAAATTTGTGAGGGTAACTCAATAAAATCTTGTTTCTTAAGAAATCGCGATTTTTGATTTACTCCCATTAAAAATCTGTGTGAAAAATTAATTCATTTTATCTTTAATAGAATTAAGATGAATGAATTTTTTATGTTTAATGGAAGTTATAAGAATTGTTGTGATAATTAATTTTTACTCTTTAGCGATAAAATTAGAGAGAAACTTAAAAATTGATAAAAACCTAGTAAGGTATACAAAAAAGTAGGAGGAATCATGAGTAATAAACATTTTTCTTTATTAGTTAAAACATTAGAATTAGAAGAACAGTTATCCAATTCAAAATTTGAAAATTATTCTTTAGATAATATAGAAAAAGATAATAAAAATAAGATTTGGACGTTTAATTTTAGTGGAGAAAGTTTACCTTCAGTAGAAGAATTAACATTACTTATTCAGAAATTGAGAGAAAATTTCTTAGGTGATTATATTGTTAATTATCGTTTGAAGGTAAGTGCTGAAGTCACGGATGAGCAAATAAAAGAATTTTGGAAATATATAATATTAGAAAATTTCTCAGAGATTTCTCAAGTTTTAATGGAGAGCATTTTATTTAGTGAAGTTGAAGTTAACAATAGTGTTTTAACTATGAAAATAATGGCTCCATCTATTTGGAATAACTTTATTAATGAACGAAAACAGCAAATAATAAGTAGTTATGGAAATTTAGGTATTGCAATTAAAGATATTATTCCTAACTTTTTTAAAACTGATGTTGAAGCGGTATTAGAGAGTCAAGAAGAAAAAATTTCCCAGGAAATCGTTAAGTTAGAGAAAATAGAGAAAAAAGAAGCAGAACGAAAACCAAAAGAACCTGAAAGGAAATTTGTTGCCTTTGGAGGTGGTGGTGGAACTCGATATGGTCAAGAAATTCGTGATGAGGACATTGTAGAAATTAAGGATGTTGTTGGATATGCTGGAGATGTAACTATAATGGCTCAGGTTTTTGGGACTGAAGAGATAGTTCATAGAAATGGTTCAAGTCAATATCGTTTAAAACTCACAGATTATAGTGATTCTATAATACTAAGATTATTCGGTAATAATCCTAATTTAAAATTTCAAAATAAACGTAAGAATGAACTAATCGACTTAGTAAAGGGAATTAAGAAAGGTCAATGGCTTAAAATTCATGGAGCCGTAAGTAATGATCCCTATTTAAGAGACACAATAATCGAACCTAAGTCTATTGAGGTTGCTCATAAAGAAGAGAAAAAAGATAATTATAATGGGCGTAAACGAATTGAGTTGAATACGCATACAAAAATGAGTCAGCTTGAGGGTATTTCTTCAGCAAAAGAATATTTAGCTCGAGCTATAGATTGGGGACATGAAGCCATTGCTTTTACAGATACGTATGGTGTTCAAGCATATCCTGAAATTTGTTTAAGTTCAAAAGGAAAGGATATTAAACCAATCTATGGGTTAAATGCCTTTATCATGGATGATAGTATTACTGCTACAACTAATCCAAAGAATCTTAAATTAAAAGATGCTACCTATGTCGTATTCGACGTTGAGACTACAGGTCTTTCTGCAGAGCGCGATAGATTAATCGAAATTGCTGCGGTTAAGGTGAAAAATGGAGCTGAAATAGATAGTTTTGAAAGCTATATTAATCCGCAAAGACCGATATCAGAACTTATTACAAGATTAACTAGTATTACTAATGATGATGTTAAGGATGCCCCGTTAGAAAAAGAAGTAATGACTAACTTTTATAATTGGATAGATGAAGATGATATATTAGTAGCCCACAATGCGAAGTTTGATCTTGGATTTCTAGATACTTGTTTTGAACGACTAGGTTTAGAGAATAAAAATAACGCTAGTATAGATACATTATTCGTCTCTCGTGCTGAAAATAAAGAAGCAAAGAGACACGGTCTTAGCAATTTAGCCAAACTATACAAAGTTCGTTTAGTTCAACACCACAGAGCGATTTACGATACTAAAGCTACGGCAGAAATCTTTGTAAAAATGCTAGATCAACTTTATGAACTTGGTATTGAATATCATAACGAAATTGATGAAAAAATTGACTTAGAACTTGCGCATAAACGCTCAAGAACATTCCCTTGTTCGATTTTAGTTAAGAATGCTAAAGGGCTTAAAGATTTATTCAGATTAGTTTCATATAGTTGTACTAAGTACTTGAACTCCGCTAAACCTACGATACCACGTAGTTTATTAGAACAATATCGTGAAGATTTATTAATTGGTAGTGGTAATGGTGATAATGAAGTATTTGAAGAATTGCTAAATTCAAAAGAAGCTAAGGTTGAGGATATAATTGATTTTTACGATTATATTGAGATTCAACCTAAACATCATTATGCTAATTTTATAAGAAATGAAAGAATAGCAGATAATGCTGAATTAGAAGAAATTCTGAAAAAATTAATTCAATTAGCAAAGAAAAAAGAAAAAATTGTTGTAGCGACAGGAGACTGTTATTATTTAGATGAATATCAACATGTTTACAGACAAATACTAAGATTGACTGTGAAAAGTAATCCTGGTGCGCGTGATTTAAAACCGATGGCTACATTTTTAACAACAGAAGAGATGCTAAAAGAATTTTCTTATCTTGACGAACAATTACGAGAAGAATTAGTTATTGATAATACGCATAAAATTAACGATATGATTGAATTAGTTGTGCCGTTAAAAGATAAACTGTATACGCCGAATATTGAAGGGGCAGCTGATGAGGTACGTAATTTAAGTTATGATATGGCTCATAAAATATACGGTGAAGAGCTGCCGGAAATAGTAGAAAAAAGATTAGAGAAGGAACTTGCATCTATTATTGGTAATGGATTCAGTGTGGTTTATTTAATTTCACATAAACTTGTAAAAAAATCACTAGATGATGGATACTTAGTAGGATCAAGGGGATCGGTAGGATCATCATTAGTAGCTACAATGATGGAAATTACAGAGGTGAATCCACTAGCTCCACATTACGTTTGTCCGAAATGTAAACATAGTGAATTCTTCTTGAATGCTGAATACGCATCGGGGTTTGACCTTCCGAATAAAAATTGTCCACATTGTGATGTGAAGATGACAAAAGATGGGCAAGATATTCCTTTCGAAACATTCTTAGGGTTTAACGGAGATAAAGTACCTGATATAGATTTAAACTTCTCTGGTGAATATCAAGCAACAGCTCACAACTTTACGAAAGAAATTTTCGGTGAAGATTACGTATATCGTGCTGGAACTATTTCGACGGTAGCTGAGAAGACAGCTTATTCATTTACTAGAGATTATTATGAGAAAAATGAAATAGAGAAAAGAAGTATAGATATTGAACGTATTGCAGCGGGATGTGAAGGTTCTAAGAGAACTACTGGTCAACACCCAGGAGGAATACTAGTAGTCCCTAATGATATGGATATTTTTGACTTTACTCCATATCAATTCCCAGCTGATGATGAAACGAGTCCATGGCGAACAACTCACTTCGATTTCCACTCTATCCACGATAATATTTTGAAATTCGATATACTTGGACACGATGATCCGACTATGATTAGAAAGTTACAAGACTTATCAGGTATTGATCCTAAAACAATAGATGTATCGGATCCCGAAGTAATGGGTATTTTCTCAACAGTTGAGGCACTAGGTGTTACAAGAGATCAAGTAGATTCAGCTAGTGGAACATTTGGTATTCCTGAATTTGGAACGAACTTTGTTATTCAAATGTTAGATGATACTAAACCAACTACATACTCAGAATTAGTTCAGATATCTGGATTGTCTCATGGGACGGACGTTTGGTTAGGTAATGCACAAGAATTAATCAAAAATGGTACTTGTGAACTTAAAGACGTAATTGGATGTCGTGATGACATTATGGTATATTTAATTCACGCCGGTTTAGAAGAAGGTTTATCTTTCAAAATAATGGAAAGTGTAAGGAAAGGTAAAGGATTAACGGAAGACTTTGAAAAAGAGATGATAGATAATAATGTACCAGAATGGTATATTGATTCATGTAAAAAAATAAAGTATATGTTCCCTAAAGCTCATGCTTGTGCATATGTACTTATGGCGCTTCGAATTGCTTGGTTTAAAGTACATCAACCACTTACATACTACTGTGCATATTACTCAGTTAGAGCTAGTGACTTTGATATTATTACAGTTGTTAAGGGAGCAGAAACATTAAAGGCGAAAATAAAAGAAATAAAAACAACAGATAAAAATGAATTATCAAATAAAGATAAAGATGCTCTTGTAAGTTATGAAATTGCTAATGAGATGATGGAAAGAGGATTTACATTCTCGAAAGTTGATTTAGAAAAATCAGCAAGTCATGATTACATAATTGAAGGAAATACGTTAATTCCGCCGTTTTCGATTGTTCCTGGACTTGGAGATAACGTAGCGAACAAAATTGTTCAAGCGAGAGAAGAAAAAGCCTTTTTATCAATTGAAGATTTCTCAAAACGAGGAAGTGTTTCATCTACGGTAGTAGAATACTTAAGAGAAATGGGAACATTAAAAGGTCTTCCTGAAAAAGCACAATTATCATTCTTTGATGAATTGTAACTGATAGGGGTACTCAATTAAAATAGTTTAAATCTAGAGATTATTCTGCAAGAAAAATATAAAATTTATAGTAGTAATTTATTTCTATTCTTGCAGAATAATTTTAATATTTTGTATTTAAATACGAGTTAATTTCAATATTATCAAAATTTAAAAATAATATTAAATATTTGTTTAAACCTAGTTTTATATTTCATGTATAGAAAAGGGATACTTTCTTAATAAAATAAATTTTAAAAATATTTATTCAAACTTTATTTATTTTTTAATTTGTGGTAGTATTATATGTGATATAAAATGTAAATATAGAGATGGAGGAAACAACTTGGAAAAGATAGTCGTTAAAGGTGGGACACCTTTAATAGGAGAAGTACAAGTTTCTGGTGCGAAGAATGCAGCTTTACCAATTTTAGCTGCAGGTTTATTAGCAACAGAGGGTACGAGTAAATTTTATAATGTTCCTAAGTTATCAGATATTAAAACAATATCATTATTATTTGAAAGTCTAGGAGTAAAGGTAGATTATAAACCAGAAGAAAATACTTTAGAAATGGATGCAAGAAAATCATTATTAACAGAGGCTTCATTTGAATTTGTTAGTAAAATGCGTGCTTCATTTTTAGTTTTAGGACCAATGTTAGCACGTGAAGGAAGTGCTAAAGTAGCAATGCCTGGAGGATGTTCAATTGGAAGTAGACCTATCGATCAACACTTAAAAGGTTTTGAAGCGTTAGGGGCAACAATTATTCAAGATGCTGGTTTTGTAGAAGCAAGGGCAGAAAAAGAATTAGAAGGAACAACAATTTTCTTCGATTTCCCAAGTGTTGGAGGGACTCAAAATGTGATTATGGCAAGCTGTTTAGCTAAAGGGAAAACTACGATTGTTAATGCAGCCCAAGAGCCTGAAATTGAGGACATGATTAACTTCTTAATTAAGATGGGAGCTAAGATAGAAGGGAAAGGTACTTCTGTTTTAGTTATCGAAGGTGTAGATAAATTAGTAGGTGCTGAATATACAGTGATGCCTGACCGTGTAGAAGCTGCTACATACATGATCGCAGCAGCAGCAACTAAAGGGGACGTACTAGTTAAAGGTGCACCTTATAAAGATAATATAGCGCTAGTTAGTAAAATGCGTGAAATGGGAGTTAAAGTTGAGGTAGTTGATGAAACTTCTATGCGTGTAAGTAATAAACTAGAAAGTTTAAGGCCTGTAGATGTTAAGACTTTACCTCATCCAGGATTCTTAACAGATATGCAGTCTATTATGTGTGTATTAACATTATTAGCGAATGGTACAAGTACAATTACTGAGACTGTTTTCGAGAATAGATTCATGCATGTTGAAGAATTACGAAGAATGAATGCAAAAATTAGAATTGAAGGTAGGAGTTCACTAATAGAGGGCTTACCTCATTTAGAAGGAACTACAGTAAAAGCCACAGATTTACGTTCTGGGGCAGCACTAGTTATTGCAGGATTAATGGCGACTGGAACTACTAAAGTTATCAATGTTTACCATATTGATAGAGGATATGTTGATATAGAAGAAAAAATGAGAAAACTAGGTGCAGATATTCAAAGAATAGATGAGTAGGAATTTATTATGAAATCAAGTGATAAATTAGTAAGATATTTGCGAAATATAGCCCTAATGATAATTATATTTTATATCGGGTTATTATTAGGTTATACAATTTTTGGTAAGGGAAGTTTATTTGATGCTTTAAGCTTAAAGCCAATAACACATATTAAAGATATTATATACAATTAGGAGGAAATGAAGATGGCAAATGATTTATTTGTAGAACTTCAACAAAAATTAGAAGGGAAAAATGTGCGTATCGTACTACCAGAAGCATATGATGAGCGTGTATTAGAAGCGGCTGTTAAATTAGGCGCTACTAGTTATGTTAAACCTGTGTTGGTTGGGAAAAAAGAAAAAGTAGAAGAGATTGCTAAAGGATTATCTTTAGATGCTTCTAACTTAGAAGTTATTGACCACGAAAACTACGAAAAATTAGAAGAATTAGTTGCTAAGTTTGTAGAACGTCGTGCAGGAAAAGTAACTGAAGAAAAAGCTCGTGAATTATTAAAAGATGTTAACTACTTCGGAACTATGTTAGTATACACTGGTGAAGTTGAAGGATTGGTATCTGGAGCAATTCATTCTACTGGAGATACTGTTCGTCCAGCATTACAAATAATTAAAACTAAACCAGGTACAAAACGTACAAGTGGTGCATTCATCATGAGTAAAGAAGACAAACGTTATGTATTTGCTGACTGTGCGATTAACCCAACATTAGATGCAGAAGGGCTTGCTGAAATCGCAATTGAAAGTGCAAGAACAGCTAAAAGCTTTAACGTTGATCCAAAAGTAGCAATGTTAAGTTTCTCTACTTTAGGTTCAGCCGTTACTGAAGATACTACAAAAGTAGCAGAAGCTACTAAATTAGTTAAAGAAAATGCACCTGAATTAGCGGTAGAAGGTGAATTACAATTTGATGCTGCAGTTGTACCTTCAGTTGCTAAATTAAAAGCTCCTAATTCAAAAGTACAAGGGGACGCTAATGTATTTGTATTCCCAAGCTTAGAAGCAGGAAACATTGGGTATAAAATTGCACAACGTCTAGGTGGATTTGAAGCTGTAGGACCAATCTTACAAGGTTTAAATGCTCCTGTAAACGACCTATCTCGTGGATGTAATGCAGAAGATGTATACAAACTTTCATTAATTACAGCTGTTCAAGCTTTAGAAAAATAGTATTATAATTATAAAGAGGTTAACTTCGGTTAATCTCTTTTTTAGTGTTCTTAATTAGATTTAAAGTGTGTATATATATGGAAAATCAGGATTATATTTAAGATAAAATGTATTTAATGGATAAATTATGTAACTTTTATAGTTAGTTAAATAAAATTGTTTGATGTACATATACTGGTGTCGTGTCTATTTTAATATTTTATGTGTATTAGTCTTTATAATTGCATTTATACCAACTTTTATGGTATCATAATATGATGTATAAATATGGAGGTAAACATGGTTGCGATAGAATCAAAAGATGATTTATATGTTATAGATTTGTTAGAAGATTTTGATGAATTTTATTTAGAATTAGAAAAATATGCCGAAGAGCATAGAGTACCAATTATTGATAAAATTGGAATAAGATTTTTAATTCAGATGCTTAAAGTGAAGAAAGCTAAGAATTTGTTAGAAATAGGAACGGCAATTGGATATACATCTATTAAATTAGCTGAAAAAATAGGATGTAATGTCACAACTATTGAGCGTGATGATAAGATGTATAACCAGGCAAAAAATAACATAGAAAAGAGAAATCTAACTGATAAAATAACATTACTTCATGCAGATGCATTAGAACTTAAAAATGAAGTAGTGACAAATGCACCTTATGATGTAGTATTCATCGATGGTGCTAAGAGTCAAAGTAGAAAGTTTTTTGAATTATATGAACCATATTTTGCTGAGGATGTCGTAGTTATTACGGACAATGTGTTATTCAAAGGAATGGTTGCCGATCCAAGTATTATTAAACACAGTAGAGATTTAAAACAACTTTCTAGAAAAATTAATAATTACAATGAATGGTTATTAAAACATGAAAATTATGAGAGTGTAATATTACCATTTGGAGATGGGATAACTATAACAACAAGAAAATAAAATTATAGAACTGTGAAGTTAGTATATTTTATTAAGAGAGGATAAAAAATGACAGTAGAGTTAGTTGTAACACCGAAAAGTATTGATCATATTTATGAAC
>NZ_CAURJN010000029.1:0-24520 GCF_963525165.1 uncultured Gemella sp. | reverse complement strand
CTGTCCTTTTTTGGAATTAACGTTGACTTAATTCGTTTAGTTTTCAATGTTCAAAATAATGGAGCGGGTGATGAGAATCGAACTCACAACATCAGTTTGGAAGACTGAGGTTTTACCACTAAACTACACCCGCATTATTAAATTTTTAATCTATTGTGTTTCTTCAACACTTAAATTATTTTATCATTTTCAGAAATCTTTGTCAAGAACTTTTTTTATTTTTTTAAAAAGTTTGTTTTGAAGTTTTTACTTCGTTTCTAAGACTTTATTATTTTAACACTATCATTTTCTTTTGTCAAGAGTTTTTTTAAAAAAACTTAACATTCATTTTTGATTAATGTTTGATTGTTCGTCTTCTCTATCAGAAGACTTTTATTATTCTATCATCACTTATACATTATGTCAATAGAAAATAAAAAAAAAGTTTAGAAAATTTTATTTTACCTATTTCTAAACTTTTTCTTCTATAAAATATAGTTTTTTTTTATTTTGTCGTTTGTCTGTGAACTATTCTGTAAGGTAAATTCATCTCTTTTTCTTGAGCTTTCAGTTCTGCTATCTCTTCTTCATCAATTTCTTCACCTTTACGTTTTGCTTTTTCTATATCGATAATCTTAGTTAAGACACGCATAGAAACTGCACCTATATCAAAAATTGGTTGAAATACAGATGAAATTTTTGGTCTTGTCATATTTATTAATTTTGTATTTTCTAATGAAAGAATTTGTAAATCTCCTGGTATGCTCATTCCAAGATCTAATGCTTGTTGCATTGTTGCTAATGCAACTTCATCAAACATTGTAATTACTACTTCTGCTTCTATATTACTTACAGCTTTGTATAATTTATTGCTTTCTTTATAAGTTCTATATCCATCTATTATATTTTGTGGTTTAAACTCAACTTTTTCAGAAGCTAATGCATCTTTATATCCTTTAATTAATCTTTGAGTTTTTTGACTTTCATATTTGTCTATAATTAATGATATATTTTTTACACCTTTTGATAAGAATTCTTTTGTTACATCATAAGCAGCTTTTTCATAATTAATATTAACTGAATAGAATTCAGAATCTACACCTAAGTTTCCTGCTAATACTACTGGAATTTGAATGTCTTGTAAGTAATTTTTAGAACTATCTGATAGAGAGTGCCCTAAATAGATAATTCCATCTACTTGTTTGCTCACGAATGATGCAAATATATTTTTTTCGATTTCTTGATCATCACATGAATTTGCTAAGATGATATTGTATTTGTACATATTAGCTACTGATTCAATACCACTTACTATTTCTGCAGAAGATAAGTCTGCTATATCCGGTAATACTATACCGATTGTTGTTGTTTTTTTACTAGCAAGTCCTCTGGCAACAGCGTTTGGTGTATATCTTAATTTCTTAATAACCTCTTGGACACGTAGTCTTGTATCTTCTTTTACGTTTGGATTATTATTAACAACCCTTGATACAGTCGCCATTGATACTTTTGCTTCTTTCGCTACGTCATATATCGTTATTGTCATAGTCTTTCTCCTCTACTTTTTTATTTTTTGATAACTTTTAAAACCTTTTCATCCTTATATATTGTAACAAATTTTTTACTATAAGTCTAGTACTTGAAAACAAAATTATTCATATTTTTTATTTTCAAAAAACGTTTACTTGATTGTAGCAATAATATTTCTTATGATTTAATTGTACAAAAAAAAGAAGAATTAAATTCTCCCTTATATTTAAGGTTCAAATTTAATTCTTCTATAATTTTCATTTAAAATTATGCTTCTAAAGCTGCGTATGCATTGTCTAAAGTTTCTTTTAATACTTTAGCAGAGTGTAGCATTTTAGCTTTTTCATCTTCGTTTAATTCTAATTCAACAACTTCACGAACACCTTCGCGTCCTAAGATAGCTGGAGTTCCGATGTATAATCCGTCGATTCCGTAGTGACCATCACAGTATCCACTTACAGCTAATTCTACGTTTTCGTCACGTAAGATAGCTTTAACGATTGTGAATAAAGCAAGACCGATTGCGTAGTAAGTAGCGCGTTTACGGTTTATTACTTCGTAAGCAGCACGCATAACTTTTTCTTCTACATCAGCGAAGTCTTCTTTAGTGAATTTAGAAGTTTCTAAGAATCTATCGAATTGTTTTCCATAAACATTTACGTTACTCCATGCAGCAAGTTGAGTGTCTCCGTGTTCCCCAATGATATATCCACGAACACTGCTTGGTGCTAAGTTTAATCTTTCTCCTAAGATGTAACGGAATCTTGAAGAGTCAAGAGTAGTTCCTGATCCAACGATTTTGTTTCTTGGGAATCCAGTGAATTTTTGTAAAGCGTTAGTTAATACATCTACTGGGTTAGATGCAATAACGATAACTCCATCAAATCCAGAAGCTACGATTTGCTCAGACATATCTTTAACTACTTTCATGTTTTTGTCAACTAAGTCAAGACGAGTTTCACCTGGTTTTTGTGGAAGACCTCCAGCGATTACGATTACGTCTGCATCAGCACATTGTTCGTATCCACCTGAAGTTACTTTAATAGGTGGTACTAAAGCTCCACCGTGATTAAGGTCCATTGCTTCACCTTCAGCTTTTTCAGCGAAGAAGTCGATTAATCCTAGTTCTTCACAAAGTCCGCTTGAATATAATTGATAAGCAAAGCTCATCCCTACCATTCCTGCTCCTATTAAAACAACTTTTCTATTTTTCGCTTTCATAAGAAAACCTCCATATAATTTATATATTTTTAGATATTTTTAAGTAATTATTTTTACTATTTTATTTTCTATGAGATAGAACACTACAAGTATCCCTTTTGTAGTATAAATATCTCATTTCCTCTAAAATTATATCATACTATTGGAAAAAAAGAAAGTGTTTTTATCCCTTTGAATTATACCTTCTTGTTATTAATCTAAACAAATTTTCATATATTTTTTACAATTTATTAAGTTGTTTTTCATTAATATTTAAAACGTTTTCTTGTTGTAATCTTAATTTTTGCTTATACCAATATTATAAGATAATTTTTCAATTTTATTTTAATTTTTAAAAAATCATTGTCTTTTTATATTAAATTTCTTATTCTTGTACTATTATTTTTCTACAAACTGTACTTTATATTAATCTCTATAATTATATATAGTACTCTATACTTATTTTTCCTGTGTTATATATTTTTTTATTCTTGTTCCTTAAACTTTTTTGTAAATAATTTTAAACAAAAAAGAGTAACTAACCTTTACTATTTTCACAGAAATAGCTAGTTAGTTACTCTTTTTTATTATTTTTCTATTATATTTCCTTTAGAACTACAGTGAATTAATGTCACTAGTAATACTGCTGATGTCGCTATTAAAACATATAGCGCTTTATTCCAATCAGAGATATCTCTGATATATCCTAATAATGGTGGGAATATTGCCGCTAATAAGTATCCCCCTGATTGTGCTAAACCTGAGATATCAGCCGCTTCACTTTCATTTCTTGATTTAGCTGAGAATAGATACATAACATATGAGAATGATCCTCCTCCAGCTAACGCGAAGATAACTATAAATGTTAGCATTAATACGAAGTTCCCACTTGTCGAAAGCATTCCAACAAGTGACACGATATATCCAATAGTAATTACTGTAGGAATAATTAATTTATTATGTAATTTATCCGCTAAAATCGGTACTATAAAAGTAGATGGAAATTGAGCGAATTGACTAATTGATAATAATAGTCCTGCTGTTTCAGGTGAGAAATCTTTACTAATCATAATTTCAGCAAACCATGAAACACTGCAATAGAATAATGCAGATTGTAATCCCATACTCAACATAATCGTCCACATTTTAGAATGTTTAAAGTATCCATGGACTTTTTCGTGTTTTTCTTCGATTTCAGCTACATTATTATTTTTTGATATCGCTGTGTAGATAAAGATATTGATAATTGCAATAATAATCCAAATATTAACCGCAAGTCCTGTTGAAAATTTTTCTCCACCTATATTTGTACTTAATAGTGGATAACTGATACCCGCAGCAACCGCAGCTCCTACATTCATAACAACTGCATAAAAACCAGTCATAACCCCTAGTTTTTCTGGGTAATATTTCTTAACTAATCCTGGTAATAATACATTACCTACTGTTATTCCTACTCCTACGATAAATGTCATAAGGAAGAATACATAAGTATTAATGTAAAATCTAAATCCTAAACCTACAGTTATAATTACCGCAGCTAATAATATTGTCTTTTCTAAACCTACTTTATTTGATAATTTTGCTACCATTGGACTAAATATTGCAAAGGCAATTAAAGGTATTGTTGTGATAAATCCAGCAACCGTATTATTGATATCTAATATAGATTTTAATGGTCCAACGATTGCACCTACTGCTGTAATAGGTGTTCTAAGAATAAGTCCTAAAAAAACAACACCTAATAAAATTAATATGCTACTTTTTTTCTTTGTCATTGTTCCTCCTAAATAAACTTTGAAAAGGGAGTAACTTAAAAATACTGATTTTATATAAATCATATTAACAAAGTCACCCCCGTATAATCATATAGATAACCTGCTATTTTTTATTTTTTCAGTTTTTCTATAGATCATCACGTTTTTATTTTAATACTTAATCACGAGAATTGTTTTAAATTATTTCAATCCCGTTCCCTATTTTATATTTATTTTTATTAGTAAGTTCTTACTGGTAAAATTAATTCAATAATTTCTCTGTGGTAATCACTTGGTTGAATAATAAACGCTGTTAGCTCACCTGAGAACTTAACGATAATTTCTTCCGCAGCAACCGCAGATACCGCGTCTTTTAGATATTTTCCAGATACAGAAATTTCGAATTTTTCATCTTCTAATGTAGAAGAAACTTTTAATTCCTCTATAGCACTTCCTAAGTCTTTAGATTGAGAAGAAACCTCTAATAGATTATCAGTTACTACTAATTTAATAATATCATCTTTATCTTCTCTACTCATTAATGCAACCCTATCAACTGCACTAAAGAATTCTCGACTGTTCGCCACAAATGTACATTCAAAAACAGTAGGAATAAGTTTATTAGTATTTGGATAGTTTCCACTAATTAATAAAACTGTATAAACTACATTTTGGTAGTAAAGAACTATTCTATTGTTTTCATAGAAGATTTCTACTTGATCTTTTCCATTTTCAATCATTCTTTGGAAGTAAGTCAGAGCTTTTCTAGGAATAATTAAGTTAAACTCTTTATTACTATCTTCATCATTTAGTGTAACTTGTCTTCTACTTAGACGATATGAGTCAGTTGCAGTAGCTGTTAAGATTTTATTGCTTAATGAGAAATTAACCCCCTCAAGAATAGGTCTTTGATCATTAGGTGCTGTACAGAATACTGTTTCTTTAATAATATCATTGAAAACATTAGCTTCTAATTTAAGACTGTTTTCTTTAGAGATAACTGGGAATTCTGGATAATCATTTGCATCATATCCTTTTACGTTAAATTCACTTTTACCTGATTTAACTAAAATATTGTTACCAACTGTTTCTATCTCTATTAAATCTGTTGGTGCTTTTCTAATTATTTCTATAAAATTACGAGAAGGTAATACTACTTGTCCTTCTTTTTCTATAGTAATAACTTCTTTATCATCTTCGTAACTATTTACAGAATATTCTACAGATACTAAAGAATCACTTGCTTTTAATATAAGCTTATCTTTTTCTAATTCTATTTTAATTCCTTTTAAAATTTCAAAAAGAGAATTAGGTGCAATTACTCTTGATACATGATTTAAGCCATCAAGAAAATTTGATTTAGTTATAGTAAATTTCATGTTTTCTCCTTATATATAATATATATTTAATAAAATAATAATAATAAGGGCTGTAAAAACTGTGGAAAACTAAAGATAAATAAAAAATTATAAATTTTTCCTTGTTAATAACTTGTGAAAAAACACATTAATATCTTTAGTAGATTTTAACAGCTTCTTATATTTTTCCTAAACGTTCTTTTATAACTTCTATATCTTCAAAAATCTCAGGATTTTCATCTTTGCTTAGTTTTGCTATCTTATTGAATGAATAAAGAATAGAAGTATGATCTTTATTAAAACAATCACCTATAGATGGGAATGATAATGTAGTAAGTTCTCTACATAAGTAGATAGCTATATTTCTAACCTGAACAACTTCTTTTTTACGAGAAGATGAAAGAATATCATCAACCTTGATTTTATAGAAGTCTGCACACACATTAATGATGTTTTCAGGTGAGATATTTTTTCTAGGTGAAGTTTTCGCACTTTTTAGTATTTCCTCGGCAATACTAAGTGAAGGTTGTTCATGTTTAGAAGTTGCTGTGAACTTAATACGTTTAAGAACACCTTCAAGCTCTCTTATATTAGAAGATACATTGCTAGAAATATAAGTAAGTGTCTCTTCATCTAGTTTAATATCGAACTGTTCACATTTGAATTTAATAATTGCCATACGTGTTTCGAAGTCAGGCGGCGTAATATCTGCAGTTATCCCTTGACTGAATCTAGTAACTAACCTATCTTCTAAATCATTAAGTTGAGATGGCGAGCGATCACTTATAAGAACGATTTGTTTCTGATTCATCTGAAGTTCGTTAAATGTATGGAAAAATGCATTTTGTGTTTCAGTTTTGCCTGATAAGAATTGAATATCATCGATTAAAAGAGCATCAACGTCGCGGTATTTTCTTCTAAAGTCTTCATCTGCATTAGTATAGTTGTTTTTATCTTTCATCGGTTTAATAGAAGCAAGAAATTCATTTAAAAATTTCTCAGAAGAAATACATTCAATTTTAAAATCAGGGAAATTAGCTTCCATTTCATTACCAATAGCGTGAAGTAAGTGTGTTTTTCCTAGTCCAACACCTCCATAGATAAATAGAGGATTATAGATACCACCAGGAGAAACTGCAACGTTCCATGCTATATTATGTGTAAAAGCATTACCTTCCCCTACTACGAAATTTTCAAAAGTGTAGTTTTTATTAAGCGTAGGATTTTTTTTGCTTGCTGTAATATTTTTGTTAGGGACAGGATGTTTATAATCTTCTAGAGGAAAAGTTTGTTTCTGATAGAAATGCTGTGCTCCAGAAGGTTTATCACCTTGAAGAAAATTCTGTCTAATTAGATTTTCAGCTGCTGGTTTTTCTTCAACAACATGAGGTGTAATTAGAGGAATATCAGTATCAAGTGAAGTATATTCTATATTAAAATCAAAACCAGTATTTTTCTTTAGTATTTCTTTTAATTTTTGATCATAAGCACCTTGAATAAATTGAGAAATAAGAGCTTCTTTACTAGTAATAACTATTGATTTTTTCATAAAATCGACGTTATCTATAGAAGCACCAGAAAACCAAGTATCAAAAACATGAGGATCAACGGTACTTTTTAGCTCACGAAGAATAATTTCCCATAAGAAATTAGAATTACTCAATGAAATACCTCCTTAAAAAAATATATAAATAATTATAGCATAGATTGTTAATAAAATAAAACATTAGTTATTAACAAGTTGTTAACAGAAGTTATTAACTATGTGAATAAAAAATTAAGAAAAGGCTGTGAATATGTAAAAAAGAAAAGAAATAAAATAAAAAATTAAGATGAATTAAAAGGTTATTAACAGCTTTTAAGATTGATATAAATATACGCAAAGAGTTTTTCACACACAATTAACACCTGTGAATAACTTTCAAATGTGAAATTGTGAATAACTTTATGAAATTGTTAAAAACTTAAGAAAAAAGAAAATGATTTCTAGATGTTAATAAAGTTATTAACAAAGATATGTGGATTACTTATAATTTACTGTGGAAAAGTCTTTAAAAGAGATACTTAAATATTTTCTTACTACTGTAAAACAAAAATTAACAGATTATTAACAATATTATCTATGAGTACATAGAGTATTATTTTTATCTATAATGAAAGAGATAAGAATTTTAATCGGTGTTTACCCAAAAGTCCTAAAATTCTTAAAAGTTCATAAAAAACTCATAGACGCAGTGTTTTATTGATATCTAAATTCGCTTTATGAAAACTTTTTAGATATCTAATAAACTACTGTGAGAAGTGACTCGACAAAATCTTGTTTCTACGAAATCACGATTTTTGAGTCACTCCCATTTTATAGTATATTTGTGCCTGTCTAGATTTTTTTTAGAAAAAATGAGGTTTTTACTTGATAAATTATTTTAGATATGTTAAACTAATTCAGTTATTACATCTATCTAAGTAAAGAAAAGAAAACTCGAGGAGGACAAAATGAAACGTACGTATCAACCAAATAAAAGAAAACATTCAAAAGTACACGGATTTAGAGCTAGAATGAGTACTAAAAACGGAAGAAATGTATTAGCAAGACGTAGAGCTAAAGGAAGAAAAGTTCTTTCAGCTTAATGTTTGCACAGAGGGTATCACGAAAGTGGTACTCTTTTTTTATTAACTGGTCCTAAAAAATAAGAAAGATAGTTGTAAAAAATTAAATAAACTGTTAAAATATTAGTGTTAAGAAAGGTTTTAAAATGAAAAAAGAATATAGAGTAAAAAGAAGTCAAGATTTTGATAATATTATTAGAAAAAAACAATCTTTTGCGAATAGACAGTTTGTTATTTATTATCAAAAAAATAATTTAGAACATATGCGTTTAGGTATTTCTGTTAGTAAAAAATTAGGAAAAGCTTTTGAACGTAACAAAATAAAGAGATATATACGAGAAACTTTTAAAACAAGAAAAGAATTTGTTAAAAACTATGATATAATAGTGATAGCAAGACCAAGTGCTAAAGATATGCCATTCTTAGAGTTTGGCAGTAGCATAGATCATGTTTTAAATAGATCAAAACTTATGAAAGCGAAGAGGAGTTAAAAATGGAAAAAGAATATTATTATGTTGGTGTTACTGTGGATGAGGCGATAAAAAAAGGGTTAAAAGACCTAGCTTTAACAGAAGATGCAGTAAAAATTGAAGTAATCGAAGGTGGGAGTGCAGGTATTTTCGGTTTATTTAAAAAAGAAGCAAAAGTAAAATTAGTTCCATTAGATGAAGATTATAATAAAGAGGATGCTGTTGAATTAGCTAAAGCAACTGAAGAAGTGGTTGTAGTTGAGAAAGTAGCAGAAAAAGAGCAAGAAGTTGAAGTTAAAACAACAGAACAAGAAGAAGTTGTTGTAGAAAAAGTGGTTGAACAAGATGTTCATGTTGAAGAAACAAAACTAGCAGTAGAAGAAACTGTTGTAGAAGCTGAACAAAATGAAGAACCGGTTAAAAAAACTAAAAGAGAAGATTACATCGTAAAAAATCAAGATCGTATTGTAAATTATCTACAAAATATTGTTGTTGCGATGGGATATCCTGATGCGACTGTAGATTTTAGAGAAGATGGTAATCGTCACTTTACTTTAAATATTAAAACAGAAGAAAACACTAGTTTAATAATTGGTAAACGTGGAATAACTTTAAACAGTTTACAGTTTTTAGTTAATAACTACGCTAAAAAATTCAGTTCACACTACTTCAGAATAGAAGTTGATTGTGATGATTACAGAGAAAATCGTAAGAAAACATTAGAAGAATTAGCGTTAAACTTAGCTAAAAAATCTAAAAAAATCGGAAAACCTGTTGAATTAGAACCAATGACAAGCATTGAAAGAAAAATTATTCACAATGCCTTAACAGGAATTAAAAATGTTGAAACAGAATCACGTGGTGAGGAGCCACACAGATATTTAGTTATTACAGCTAAATAGGAGGCCTAATGAAGTCAGTATTAATAGTTGATGATAGTTCATATTATAGAAGTCGTGGAGCAGAAATTGCTAATCGAGCAGGATATAAGTGTCATTATGCAGAAAATGGCGAACAAGCTGTGAGAATGTATAGAAGGATACAACCAGATTTTGTAACGATGGATATTTGTATGCCGATAATGGATGGTTTAGAGGCGACGAAAGAAATTTGTACGAAGTTTCCTGGTGCAAAAGTGCTTATCTGCAGTAGTGTTGGCGAAGTACCTGTGTATAAAAGACAAGCATTTGCTAATGGAGCATATGGTGTACTGCCAAAAGAGTATGATTTAGATGACTTAGAATTCGCTATTTCAGAAATTGAACTTATGAATGAAGAGAATTAATATCTTATTAAAAACTTTTTAATAAAATAATAAAAAATGAGTAGTTTGGAGATTTATCCAAGCTACTTATTTTTTGTGGTTCTACAAAATTTAGGACTGATGAGAAGAGTCATGAGCTTAAAGCTCAGGAATCCTTTTTTTTTGCTAGTGTATAATATTTTGTGTTTAACATAATTATTGACAGTATCTTTTCTCTTCTGATATAATGAGACCTCAGGAGGTATATTATATGTCTAAACAAAAAATTAATCGCTTTGTCGGATCTATTGGAGCTTTTATTGGGATTCTTGTTTTTATTGCATATATTCCACAAATTATCGCTAACTTACAAGGAGAAAAAGCTCAACCATTCCAACCACTATTTGCAGCAGTTTCTTGTTTAATTTGGGTAATCTATGGTTGGACAAAAGAACCTAAAAAAGACTGGATCCTTATCATTCCCAATGCAGCGGGAGTGATATTAGGTGGTATAACTTTTATTACTTCTTTATAAAAATTATATAAACAAAACCAGAAACTTCATAAAAAAGTTGCTGGTTTTTTATGCTGATTGCAAGCATTCTATTTGTTTGAACGAACTAAACTCAACAATCTTAATCGGACTGATTTTTTCCATCAGTCCGATTTTTTGATGGGCCTTTTTTGTTCGCCCTCCCCTAACCCATTATTAAAAAAGTATATAAAATGTAGCTTGGTCGTATATAGAGAAAAATTTAAAGGAATAGTGTATAATAAATAAGATATGAATTTTTAATTAATATAAAGAGTTAGAAGGAGTTTGAATAATGAGTGAAACAATTTGCGCTATATCGACTGCCCTAGGAGAAGGAGCTATAGGTATTGTTAGACTTAGTGGTGATGAAGCATTTAGTATTGCTGAAAAAATAGTAAGACTACCAAAAGGTAAAACGGTAGCGAGTCTAGCTAGTCACACTATAAATTATGGTAATGTAGTTGATCCAGCTACAAATGAAAAAATTGAAGAAATTATGCTTGTAAAAATGGTAGGTCCGCGTACTTATACTACTGAAGATGTTATAGAAATTAACTGTCACGGTGGTATTGTAACGATTCAAAAAGTACTTGCACTTTGTTTAGAACATGGAGCAAGAATGGCTGAACCAGGAGAATTTACTAAACGTGCCTTTTTAAATGGACGTATAGATTTAACACAAGCAGAGGCTGTAATCGACTTTATTAAGAGTAAAACAGATGAAGCTAGTCAAATAGCTAACAACCAAATGCAAGGACGCTTATCGACGCTTATTAAACGTCTACGTGCTGAAATTTTAGATATACTAACAGTTGTTGAGGTAAATATCGATTATCCTGAATATGATGACTTAGAAATAGAAACGACAAAAACTATTCTTGAAAAATCAACAAGTATTAGAAATAGTTTAGAAAGTCTATTAGAAACATCAAAACAAGGGAAAATTATTAAAGAAGGTATAAATACTGCTATTATTGGACGACCTAACGTTGGAAAGAGCTCACTGTTAAATAACCTACTACAAGAAAATAAAGCTATCGTAACAGATATTGCAGGAACAACTCGTGACGTACTAGAAGAGTATGTGAACATTAAAGGAGTACCAATTAAATTAATAGATACGGCTGGTATTCGTGAAACAGATGATATCGTGGAGCAAATCGGGGTTAAACGAAGTAAAGAAGCTTTAGAAAAAGCTGATTTAGTATTATTCTTATTAAACAGTAGTGAAGAATTAACAGAAGATGATAAAGAATTATTAAAACTAACAGAAGGAAAAACAACTATCGTAATATTAAATAAACTAGATTTAGAGACGAAAATTGATATTGATGAAGTTGAAAAATTAGCGTACAACCACCCTATAATAAAAACATCTATGACAACATACAAAGGAATAGATGAGCTTGAGAAAAACATTAGAGATTTATTCTTCGGTGGAGCTGCTCGTCCAAAAGATGCGACGTACTTATCAAACACACGCCAAATCAATCTTATCCAACGTGCGTTAACAAGCTTAAATGATGCTATAGGAGCAGCAGAGATGGGGCTTGAAGTAGATATGGTACTTATAGACTATACGAATACATTCAACCTATTAGGAGAAGTTATTGGGGAAAACTCTGGTGATGAACTAATAAATGAATTATTCAGTAGATTCTGTTTAGGAAAATAAGCAGTATTATAAAAAAAGTGAATGAAATGCTTTGCGTGAGATATAAAAGAAAAGACGAAAGAAATTGTTTCGCGTGAAATATAAAAGAAAAGATGAAAGAAACTGTTTCGCGTGAAATATAAAAGAAAAATATAAAAGACATTGTTTTGTGCGAGATACAAAAGTAAAGCTGAAAGAAATGTTTCACATGAAACAAAGCTACAAGATAATAAAGATGTTTCACATAAAACAAAAAGGAGAACGAAATGAAATGTTTCACATGAAACAAAGCTACAAGATAATAAAGATGTTTCACATAAAACAAAAAGGAGAACGAAATGAAATGTATAAGTTTTAATGTCAATGGTCTAAGAGCGATCGTTGGTAAAAATTTTGAAGAAGATTTTAAACAATTAGATGCTGATTTTTTCTGTTTACAAGAGACAAAAATGCAAGCAGGACAATTAGATTTACAATTCGAGGGGTATTATAGCTATTTTAACTATGCTGAGCGTAAGGGATACTCAGGAACAGCTATATACACTAAACACGAGCCATTAAATGTAACATATGGAATAGGAATCGAAGAACATGATACTGAGGGTCGTGTAATTACTCTAGAATATGATAAATTCTTCTTTATTACAGTGTATACGCCGAATTCAGGTAGCGAGCTTAAGCGATTAGAGTACCGCATGAGTTGGGAAGAAGATTTTAAAAACTATTTATTAGAATTAAACAAAACAAAAGGTGTCGTTGTTTGTGGAGATTTAAATGTTGCACACACAGAAATAGATTTAAAAAATCCGAAATCAAACACGAAAAATGCAGGATTCACACCAGAAGAAAGAGAAAAATTCACGAAGTTATTAGATGCTGGCTTTATCGATACATTTAGATATTATAATCCAGACTTAACAGGTGCCTACTCTTGGTGGAGTTACCGTTTTAATGCACGTAAAAATAATGCAGGATGGAGAATTGACTACTTCTTAGTAAGTCGTGATTTAGAAGAGTATTTAGAGAGTGCTGCTATTCACAATGAAATATTCGGTAGTGATCATTGTCCTGTAGAGCTTGAATTAAAAGACAATTTATTGTAAAATATAATATGCGTTGTGGAAAAACCATGACGTATATTTTTAATTATTAGGCTTTAAAGCTTAAATAATTAAAGAAGAATCTTTAATATATTAAATAAAAATGAACGGAGGCGACTTAATTAGAATAAACTATATTGTTAAGTTGCATCCGTTATTAATTTTTAGAAAAGAGGTAATTATGGGACCAAAATTTTATATAGAAGATGTAAATGAGTGGGATTCAAAATATTCAATTGATTACATTAAATTCGATGAATTTGGAGTAATTGATATCGTGAGATTAACTGACGAAAGGGATTATTTAGTCCATGGAAATATAAAGTTACCGATTTTTAATACAGAAAGTGAATATATAGATTACTTAGAAAAAGAAGATATAATAGATCCATTTTTGGTGAAGCAATTAAGGCTCTTAGTAGGTTATAAACCTGAAATGATAACCTTAGATGAAGTTACTTTGAACAATGCATTATTTATAGGCGATCCTAGAGGTAAAAAGAGAGGCACAGGATTCAAAAATGCATTTCAACTTCTAATGGAAGCTACGTTACTATGGGAATTCGCAGCTTTAGAAGCACTTGAAAAAACTATGCAGGTTATAAGAACATTAATACGTGATAAAGAGCATAAAATAAACGATGGACCTATTAGAATAAAAAAGGTGAGCTAATGTTAAGAAAAACAAAATTAGAAGAATTAGAGCAAGTTATGAAGATAATAGAAGATGGTCGTATTTTTTTAAAAGAACAAGGTATAAATCAGTGGCAACATGGAGAACCTAGTAGAGAGACGATTATTAATGATATAAATGAAGGTATTTCTTATGTCTTTGAAAAATCGGGAGAAATAGTAGCAACAGCAATGCTATCTTCTTTTGACGAAGATTATGAACGATACCCTACTCTTTGGACTGCTAATAGTAGTTATTTAGCTATTCATCGTATTTCAACGGCGAGCGATTCACGTAATCAAGGAATCGCTCGTGAAATGATGGAAGACATCTATCTTTTAGCTAAGACTCAAAATGTACAATATTTAAGAATTGATACTCATTTAAATAACAAAATAATGAGAAAATTTTTAAGTAACTTTGGATTCATAGAAAAAGAAATAATAAAACTAACTATGAAAAATAATTTAGATAATAAAGAAAGAATCGCATACGAATTAAAAGTGAAATAATAAAATAGTTTCATGTGAAACAATCATAAATTAAAAAATTCTGTGATGGTTTCACATGAAACAAAAATTCAGGAGGGAAACGATGAAATTTTATTCTTACGAATACTTACAGAGTAAAATAGAACAAAATAACATTGTAGGAATAGTTATTGTAGGTGTACTACTTTTAGTATTGCTCTTTAGTATAGCTAAATATTACAAAAATAAACAAGACACAAAATATAGAGAGTTGTCGATAATACTAGTACTAGGAACAATATTGGCGGTAACTATAGGTATAGGAAACTATCAAGATAAATCTATTTCTTCGAATCAATACAGAAGTTCAGTACAGTTTATCGAAAAAATAGCGGATCATTTAAATGTAGAAAAGACACGTATTTATATTAATAGTGAGGTATCTATAGAAAATTCATTCGTGAAAATCGATGATTCTTACTATAGAGTAATAAGTAGTGGAAAAAAAGATGATTACTTATTAGAGAAAATAGACTTAATAAATCCAGTAGTAGAAAAAGTGGAGGTAAATAAATAATGCAACTTTCATACATAGATATAGCAATAAAACTAGCATTAGGATTAATATCACTAGTATTTGTAATAAATATATCAGGGAAAAGTAACTTGGCTCCATCTTCAGCGAGTGATCAAGTACAAAACTATGTGCTTGGTGGAATAATTGGTGGTGTAATTTATAATCCAGTAATTTCAATTCTACAATATATAAATATATTATTGATATGGGTTATCCTGGTACTTATTCAGAAATGGTTAAAAACAAACAATTCATTTTTTAAGAAAATAGTAGACGGAGAACCAACAACTGTAGTGAAAAATGGAAGAATAGATGTAGAAGCTACTAGAATGAGTGGATTGACAGCCCATGATTTAGCATTTAAACTAAGAAGTCAAGGTGTTTACAGTATTCAAAAAGTTAAAAGAGCCGTGTTAGAACAAAATGGACAGTTAATTATAGTATTAGCAGGTGATGAAAATCCAAAATATCCGATAATAACAGACGGTAACATTCAAATCAATACATTAGAATCACTAGATAAAACAGAAGAATGGTTAAAAGAAACTTTATTAGAAATGGGATATGAAGATGCCTCTAAAATATTTTTAGCGGAATACGATAAAGGACAATTGTATATTATCGAGTATTAATATAATTATTTTTTTAAATAACTAACTTAAATTTTAATAAGATAATAACAAATCAACTAAATAAAAAAATAATAATATAGATTAATATAATAGAAAGTAAAAGCAGGAAATTGAAAAATCAATCTTCTGCTTTTTTTTAATATTATTTTTCGGCGTTAATAAAGTCGTAAGAAGAATCTTCTTGGAATTTTTTAACGACATAAGAACAAGCTGGTTTAATTTTTTTGTTTTGCTCAGCCATATCTTTAACAAGCGCATCTAATAGCTTGCCTGCAACGCCTTGACCTCGAAGTGAAGGATCAACAAAAGTATGATCAGCGACAACTACGTTAGGATTATTAGTAGTAGCATAGGTAATTTCAGCTATAACTCTACCATTTTCATCATATTTAACGAAACCATCATTTGTTTTAGTAAATTCCACATAAACCTCCTGGGATAATCATATAGTGATATGAGTGTTAGTATTGCTATTATATCATAAAAATGATAGAAGGATGAAGATTTAGGTTGAGGAAAAAAAGGAGGGATAGAGATATAAAGTGTAGAAATATCTTTAAAAGTGTAATAAGAGAAATAAAATATGATTAATAGCAGTAATTTGTTAAAAGAAATGTGTAAGTTACTATCTTTTCTAAGGTCCACACCTACTCTTTTTATTATATGTTTTATAAAAATTGATGGTTTTTTGTTAGTATTCCATTGTTATTTGATATTAGATTGTCCATTTTTTCTTCGTTGATACCCCTTGTTTTTAATTTTCTAGGTTTATTATTTTCTTCGCTACTTCTATTCCTTTTTTGCTAACTATTTCTATTAGTTTTCATTTTGGTAGTCTCTATTCTTTTTTATTAGTTGCGCCTATTATTTATTACATCTTTTTCTTGATATTTTTCTTTGTTTTTTATCTCCTGTTTCCCTTTTTGCATTTTACAATTGAAAAAAATTACAAAATTATTATTTCTTAAATTAAAATAAATAGTTTTACTAAATTTTCATTTATCAAATAATAAATAAATTAAGATATTTTTATAGTATTTTTTATTTTACATCTTATAGAAGAAAAATAAAACGGTTTATTTTTTTGAAAAAAGTTGTTGACAAATATATAAAATGGGTGTACAATGAGTTTAAATTTAATACACAAACGTTGAAAAGATAAGTAGATTAATACGTAGCTACAACAGAGAGTTACTGGGTGGTGTGAAGTAACATGGTGAAGATTAGTTGAAAATGGTCTTAGAGTTTTGTTTATCTAATAGGTAAACACGTGAGCTGCACGATATAGCACACAGTATAAACATGTACTGAATAAGGTACTAATCGCAAGGTTAGTATAAACTAGAGTGGTAACGCGAATTAAGATAATCGCCTCTATTGCAAACGCAATAGGGGTGTTTTTTTATTATCTAAAACACAGAACTTATCAAAACGTAGAAAAGAGGAAAAAAATATTATGACAAGAAAATTTAGTTTTGAAACATTACAATTACACGCAGGACAAACAGTTGGAGATACAAAAGCAAGAGCTGTTCCTATTTACCAAACAACATCATTTGTTTTTGATGATACTCAAGATGCCGCTGATTCATTTGCTTTAAGAAAAGCTGGGAATATTTATACGCGTATTACTAACCCTACTACGGCAGTCTTTGAAGAAAGAATTAATGCATTAGAAGGTGGAGTTGGAGCATTAGCTGTAGCTTCTGGGATGGCTGCAATTACATATGTATTTTTAACATTAGCTCACGCTGGAGATCACATCGTATCTTCTAAAAATGTATATGGTGGTACATATAACCTATTAAAACTTACACTACCTCGTTATGGTGTAGAATCAACTTTTGTTGATCCGGATAACTTTGAAGAAATTGAGCAAGCAATTACTGATAAAACTAAAGCTCTTTTTGTAGAAACATTAGGAAACCCATTAGCAAATGTTGCTGACTTAGAAAAATGGGCTGAGATTGCTCATAAACATAAAATTCCATTAGTAGTTGATAACACGTTTGCTAGTCCATACTTAATTAATGCATTTAGCCATGGTGTAGATATTATTATTCACTCTGCGACTAAATTCATTGGAGGACACGGTACATCAATCGGTGGTGTTATCGTAGATAGTGGTAAATTCGACTGGGAAGGTAGTGGAAAATTCCCACAATTAGTTGATGAAGATCCAAGTTACCACAACTTAAGTTATACAAGAGATGTAGGACCTGCTGCGTTCATTACAAATGTAAGAACACAGTTGTTACGTGATACAGGAGCAGCATTATCACCATTTAACGCATTCTTATTATTACAAGGTTTGGAAACATTATCTTTACGAGTAGAGCGTCATGTAGAAAATACTCAAAAAGTAATAGACTTCTTAGTAAAACATCCTAAAGTAGCATCAATCAACTATCCAGGATTAGAAGGAAACAAATATTATGAATTAGCTAAAAAATACCTACCTAAAGGTAGTGGATCAATCTTCTCATTTGATGTTGTTGGAGGAGAAGAAGCAGCTCGTAAAGTAATTGATAGTTTAGAAATTTTCTCAAACTTAGCGAATGTAGCTGATGCGAAAAGTTTAGCTATCCACCCAGCATCAACAACACATGGACAATTAAGTCCAGAGGAATTACAATATACAGGAATTACTCCACAGCAAATTAGATTATCAATTGGATTAGAAAATGCGGATGATCTAATTGAAGATTTACGTTTAGCTTTAGAAAATATCTAAGAGAAAAGTTTCACAAGAAACATTTAATTAAAATAATTAATATTTTATTAAAAATTGTGGATTAAGAAAGAATTTTTAATACCCTTGACAGCCATTTATTTTAATATTAATATACTTAAATAAATATCATCTTAATCCACAATTTTCTCTTTTTGAATAGAGATTATTTAGAAGTATGAAATAGAAACAAAACAGTGTGGAAATTTCATAATACTACTTCTGAGTAATCTCTGTTTTTGATTGGAGATAGGAATTTTGAAGATAATATTAATTTTTTGTAGATATATATCAAATAAAATATGTTTATGATATAATTTTAGTAATAATAGTAGCTAAGGGGTGAACATATGTATAAAGTAATGATAGTAGAAGACGATGAGATAATTTCTAATTCTATAGCAGGATACTTACAAAAGTGGCAGTATGCTACACACGAAGTTGTAGATTTTCAAAATGTAGTTAAGGAATTTGTGGAACAATCACCAGACTTAGTATTAATGGATATTAATCTACCTTACTTTGATGGTTATTATTTTTGTGAAGAGATTAGAAAATTGTCAAAAGTACCTATAATTTTTATTTCATCTGCGAATGATGATATGAATATTGTGATGGCTATGAATATTGGTGCGGATGATTTTATTGAAAAGCCGTTTAAGCTAGTTGTTTTGAAGGCAAAAATCGAAGCCCTACTCCGCCGTGTTTATAATTTTAGTGGATCATCGAATCTTGTAGTGTATAAGGATGTAATTTTTGATATGAGCCGTGATGAGGTAAAATATCAAGATAACCTCGTTGAACTTACTAAAAATGAAGGTAAAATTCTTACAGTATTATTAGAAAACAGAGAAAAAATAGTAACGAGAGAAGAAATAATTACCGCCTTGTGGCAAAGTGATAACTTTATAGATGAAAATACCTTGTCGGTGAATATAAATAGACTTCGTGCAAAATTAAAAAGTATAGGAATAGATGAATTTATTACTACTAAAAAAGGTAAAGGATATATCGTCTAATGGAAATATTAAAAAGTTATTTAAAGAAAAACATAAAAGTTTATATTTTATTTGTAGTTTTTATTGCCATATTTTTCATTATGTTTTACTTATATAATTTACCTCTAGAAGCTCTAATATATACAGGAAGTTTTTGTTTTTTAACAGCACTTATAGCTAGCTTTTTAGATTTTGTTAATTATAGAGAAAGTTATAAAAAATTAAAATTTCTAGAGAAAAACATAATTAATGATCGTGAAGATTTGCCGAAGAGTTTGGATATCAGAATAGATTATTATCATAAAATTATAGAGAAATTATATGAAGAATTAGAAAAATTAACCCAGGAAAATCGACAAAAAAACACAGATATGGTTGATTACTATAGTATGTGGGTTCATCAGATAAAAACGCCGATTGCGGCGATGAATTTTCTATTAGACAATGAAGAAGTGGATCAGAAAAACTTACAGCAAGAATTGTTTAAAATAGAACGTTATGTTGAGATGGTTCTAACGTATATAAGATTAGATAGCACGTCATCGGATTACGTTATAACTAAGATTAATCTTGATGAAGTTGTGAAAGATAGTGTAAAAAAATATGCGACTATATTTATTAACAAAAAAATAAAATTAAACTTTGTTTCACATGAAACAATGATAATTAGTGATAAAAAATGGTTGAGTTTCGCCATTGAACAAATATTAGGTAACAGTGTGAAGTACTCTAACACTGGTGGAGAAATTACAATAGAAACCTGTGAAAATAAACTAATTGTAGAAGATAACGGTATGGGTATTAAAGAAGAAGATTTACCTCGAATTTTCGAAAAAGGTTTTACAGGTTTTAATGGAAGATATGAAAAAAAATCTAGTGGTTTAGGTTTGTATTTATGTAAAAAAACTCTAGATAAGCTAGGACATCATATTGAAATTTCTTCAAAAGTAGGTGAAGGAACTAGAGTAGAAATAACATTCCCGAAAGAAGATACTTTAAGGGATTAGATAAAAACAAATCAATAAGGAATCCTCTTGAGAGTTAGATTATGAATTTAACTTTTAAGGGGATTTTTTAATTTAACAAGTGAGACCGGATATAAATTGATAAACTCCCAAAGTAAGTTAGCTATAAACTCGACAAAATTTACTTGAGGGAATTGAACTAAAAGTCTTAAATTAAAAAAAAGTGTATATTATAAATCATAGACGCAGGGGGTTATTGATATCTAAATTCGCTTTATGAAAACTTTTAGATATCTAATAAATCACTAGAAGAAATAATTCGCTAAAATTACAAAAAGTAACTTGATGGAGCAACTTAAAAATCGAGATTTTGGAGAAATCAATTTTGTCGAGATGTCCCCTCAAAGTTTATTAGATGTAAAATTTATAAAACCTAAAAAGCCACTTGATATATATATATATATATTATAATGTAAATAAAATTATTTTCTAACTAATAGAATAAATTATCTGAAAACTATCTTGTTTTAGTTTATTTTATTTGATAGAATAGTAGTAAGGTATAAGGAGGGAAAAGATGAAGCAGTATTTAAAGAAAAGATATTTAGAAAATAGTTTGTTACTTTTACTAATTATTTTTGGGGGAGCATGTAAGGTTGTCGCTGCGTATTTTATAGGGGATGGATTTAACGAATTAATTAAATCGAATACCGATGGCTTTTTCTATAATATAGCCTATGCGGGTATCGTGTTTTTATTATATTTAGTTTCTATTTATATAAAAATTCCGTATGAAAACTATGTAGTGCAAAAAATGATAACTGATATTAGATGTGATGTTGTTGATGCAATTTCTAAAAACAACTATGCTAATTTCAATAAGAAAAATAGCGGTGATTACATATCGTGGCTTAGTAATGATTTGATGATTGTTGAGGAAAAAGGATTTGGTAATTTTTATCAAAGTATTACAGCGATAATAGAGACGCTTTTAGCTATAGTTGGACTATTTGCATTCCACTGGTCGATTATCGTTTTCTCTATAGTAATGAGTGTTCTTACACTAGTTTTACCAGCTCTTGCGCAAAAATCTATCCAGAATAAAGCTCAGAGATACTCAGGCTCATTAGAAAAATTAATAAGTAAAAATACAAATTATTTACAGGGATTCGATAGTTTACTATCTTTCAATAAATTAGGAATTTTGAAAAAAATTGTAGCAAACTCTTCTAATGAAGTATTAAAAGAATCTGTGTCTCTAAGAAAAAGTGTCGGATTAGCCGGAGTCCTAGGTGGTTTAGGGAATTTAGTAGGGCAAGTTGGTGTAGTATTACTAACGGGAATACTGGCACTAAAAAATATTGTAGGCTTTGGATCTATTTTAACGGTAGAGTCACTAACATCTACGATTTTTAATTCAGTAGGAAATATTATGAATATTACGGTAGAGTTAAATATCGTAGTGCCAATCTTTGAGAAATTCGAGAAATTCAAAGAAGAGGCTAAGGCAATTAATGACAAAGATACTGGCAAGAAATTATTAAATGAAGAAATTGAAACTATAGAATTAGAGGATGTTTCTTATAAATATGAAGAGAAGAGTGTATTAAAAAATATTTCGTATGCATTTAACAAATATGGTAAATACGCTATTGTCGGAGAAAGTGGCAGTGGGAAATCTACATTGTTAAAATTATTGACAGGAAGAATAGAAAATTACGAAGGTGCAATTAAATTTAATGGTGAAGAACTAGAGGGTCTTAATAAGCATAGCCTATATGATAAGATGTTATATATTCCACAAGAACCGTATATTTTTACAGAAAGTCTAAGATTTAATATAACGCTAGGTGATGATTATGCTGATGAAAAAGTTAAAGACGTGTTGGAAAGTGTAGGACTAGGAGAGTTTCTGGCAAGTCTTGAGGATGGCTTAGATACTGAATTTGTGGAAGGTGGTAAGAATTTATCAGGTGGTCAAAAACAAAGAATAGCCTTGGCTCGTGGAATTATTAGAGAGAAAAAAGTAGTGCTGTTAGATGAGATAACTTCTAATTTAGATAAGGATAATGCAGAGAAAATAGAAGAACTTCTATTAACTAATCCAGAATTAACGGTAATTCTAATCACACACAGACTAGATAGCAACTCTGAACAAAGATTTACAGATATATTGAGATTATAATTTCCCAGGAAATAAAGTTGATAAAGTATTTGAAATCAAATAAAAAGTAATAAATATCCCAATCTTACAAAAGTGTAAGGTTGGGAGCTTTTTTGTAAGGAAAATCGATAGAATCTGTAAGAAAAGTAAGGTAGAATATAAATATAAACAACGAGGAAGTTGTAGAAAAGTTCGAACTAGGAAGATAAGATAAAATAAAAAGAATTTAGGAGTGATAAAAATGTTATTAGAAGTCAACAATGTAAGAAAAGTTTATACAACAAGATTAAGTACACAAAGTACAGAAGCATTAAAAAACGTAAATTTCGCAGTAGATAATGGTGAATATGTAGCGATTATGGGTGAGAGCGGAAGCGGTAAAACTACTTTATTAAATATTATCGCAACATTCGATAAAGCAACATCAGGGAATGTAAATTTAAACAATTTAGATTTAAGCAAGTTGAAAGATAAAGACCTAGCGAATTTCCGTCGTGACAATCTAGGATTCGTCTTCCAAGATTTCAATCTACTTGATAATTTTTCTATAAAAGATAATATTTTATTACCGTTAGTGTTAGCAAATAAAAAATATAAAGATATGGAAAAAAGATTAGAGAAAGTAACTAAACCTTTAGGAATTGATAAGTTAATCAACAAGTTCCCATATGAAGTATCTGGTGGTCAACGTCAAAGGGTTGCGGTAGCTCGTGCGATTATTACGAACCCAGCTCTAATTTTAGCAGACGAACCGACAGGAGCACTTGATTCAAAATCAACAGATCAACTGTTAGAAGTTTTTGAAAAACTTAATAATGCAGGACAAACAATAATTATGGTTACGCACTCTGTGAAAACAGCAGCTCGTGCAAAACGTGTATTATTTATTAAAGACGGAGTAGTTTTCCACGAACTTAGAAAAGGGAATGCAACTACGAGTGAAATGTTCCAAAAAATTAATGATACGTTAACTTTAATGCAGGCAGGTGAGTAAGATGAGCTTCTTTTATAGCAAATTTGCTTTAAACAACCTTGTAAAAAACAAACGATTTATAGTACCTTATGTATTATCAACAATTTTTACAATAATGTCGTTTTATATACTTTCATCTCTAGCTTTTGGGGATAACTTAAACAAACTTCCTAATGGAATTAATGCGACCAAACAGGTATTAAGTTTGGGAATAATTGTAATAGCAATTTTTTCTACAATATTCTTATTTTACACTTATAGTTTTTTAGTAAAACGTAGGGTGAAAGAATTTGGATTATATGCTGTGTTAGGTATGACGAAAAAACAAATAGCGAAAATTTTAGTGTTAGAAACGATTTTCATCGCGGTAACTACCTTAGTAGTAGGTATTGGATTAGGTATTTTATTCGATAAACTTATGCTTTTAATACTATTGAAATTATTCTCAGCAACGGTTACTTTCGGCTTTAGTATTACGCCGATAGCTATAGTTTTCTCAGTATTATTATTCGGAGGAGTATACGTATTGTTATTACTCTATACTGTTATAAAAATAGCTAGACTTAGAATAGTAGCTTTATTAAAAGATGAAAATAAAGGTGAAAAAGAACCAAAATCTAGATGGATTTTAGCGATAATCGGTTTAGCATTAATCGGTTATGGTTATTACACAGCGCAAACGGTACAAAACCCTATAAAAGCAATAACAGTATTCTTCTTTGCGGTAATTGCGGTAATTATAGGTACATATTTAGTATTCATGGCAGTAAGTATTACAGTACTAAAAATCATGAAAAATAATAAAAACTTCTACTATAAACCTAAAAACTTCATCAGCGTTTCTGGTTTATTATACAGAATGAAGAGAAATGCAGTAGGATTAGCGAATATCTGTATATTATCT
>NZ_CAURJN010000028.1:0-27186 GCF_963525165.1 uncultured Gemella sp. | reverse complement strand
AAAATATCACTGGACTTACTATTCACACTAAAGATCAAGAATACGTAAAAGAAGCGAAATAATAAGTATGGCTTTTAAATAAAACATAACAAATTAAAAGGGGGTGACCTAGAGTCACTCCCTTTTTTGTCTCTTTGTTAAGTGTGGTTGATTTTTAAAACTAGGAGATTGGAATGATTTGCTATTCTTATAGTCTGTAATGAGGTATAATTGTATTGGAATGCAAATTCTAAGAGGGTGAGAAAATGAAATTAGAAAAAGAAAGAAAATTAAATTATAAGATTAGTGTTGTTAAAGATAATCTTGATTTTAGCTTATTAACGGTTGAATTCGAAGCGATAGATTATTCAAGAATTCACGCAGAGATTGTTGTTAAAAAAGCAAATAATAAAGGAATTATACTAGAAATTCCAGACTATGAAGAAGTGCCAAACAGCATGATTAAGCTTATGAAATATTGTACTTTAGGATATAGTGGTGCAACAATGCATATAAGAGGAGACAGAGGTAGAAGTGAGAATAGACAGCCGGCATCGATATATTTTCCATTTCTAACAAATAATCAAGAAGGTGAGCTATATTACAAGTATGTCTACCAAGATGTGATTGATTTAGTGAATATTCTAAAAAGAGAATTTCTGAATTTAGAGGTGAACATTGTTGCTAAAGGTCAAGGAGCTGCAATAGGAATCGTGACTTCGGCAGTTGGAAGAAAAGTAGATAGATTATTTATTTCAAATATGCAAAACTTCGATTTTAAATATATTTTTGAAAATAATCTTGATGTCGGTGTATATGATAGAATAAGGGAATACGCACGTAACTATCCAGAAAAAGAAGAGTATTTATTAACGAGATTGGAAGAAATAGATGTGGCGCAGTATTGTCAGCAAGTAGAAGCAGATGTCTATTTTGGATATTCAAAATTAGATGAAAAGAATATTATCCTTAATAAAAAGTTAGAAACTATGTTTAAAAGAAAAAATGTTACTATTTTTGAATGTGAAGAGGAGAATCTTCATGAGTGCATGTTGGAGGTGTGGCTGATGGAGAGTATGAGTGCAGTGGTAAACGAGTAGTAGAGTACGAGCAGAAGAAAGGACTCCAACATTAAGGGGAGCCCCCAAAGTCCTAAAATTTAACATAGTTCACATGAGAACTCATAGCCGTAGTGGTTTATTGATATCTAAATTTGCTTTATAAAAGCTTTTTAGATATCTACCACTGCGAGAAGTGACTCGACAAAATTGATGCCTTTAAAGTCACGATTTTTGAGTCACTCTCTTACGATAATTAGTAGATGAGTATACAAAAAATCCGAGTCTAGTTATTTACAGTGTTCTTGAAGGAGTAACCATAAGGTTAGCTTTATTAACTGTATAACTATTAGACTCGGATTTTTTATTATTTAAGTTTTTCTATTTCTTTAGTTAGTGATTCTTTAGTAACTGCGCCAGCGATTCTAGTTTCAAACGTACCATCACTATTGATTAAAATGTGAGTTGGAAATGAACGAATTGCGTAGTTTATGATGAAGCGGTCATTAACATCGAAAAGAACAGGATAAGTTGCACCAAGTTCTTTCGCTTTTTTTAGAATTACATCTTTACTTTTATCTTGAGGACTTTGGTTTTTAAATTCTGCATCGTTAGGAGAAGTCATAGATAGAAAGACGATATCCTTGTTATTTTTATATTTTTGATACACTTTTTCTAATTCTGGAATCTCTCTCATACATGGACCGCACCAGCTGGCCCACATATTGATGTAAACTTTTTTACCTTTAAAGTCACTAAGTTTTACAGTTTTTCCATCTTTGTCCATTGCAGTAAAATTAAAAGCCTGAGTAGCTTTAGTTTCACTAGATGAAGAAGTAGAAGTTTGTTTGCTAGTTTCTTCTTTTTTTTCGAAAGTGCTAGCACATGCATTTAAAATTAGAGCACTACTAAGAAGAGTTGCACTAAGTATCGTTAGTTTTTTCATATTATTTTCCTCCAATTCAAATCACAAGTTTAAGAAAAATATCTAGTTAAAGTGATAAATGATCCACTCAGGATTAAGATACCGATTAAAATAAGGATGATACCTGAGATAACCTGTGTATATTTTAAAATATTTGTATGTTTTTTGAATAGTTCTAATAATTTTGAAGCGAAGAATGCAACAAGGATAAATGGTAGGATAAATCCTAAGCAGTACGCAAGAATTAAAAGAACACTCATTATTCCGGTATGACTAGATGCATACAAGAAAACACTAGCTAAGATTGGTCCAATACAAGGTGTCCAAGAAAAGCTAAAAGTGAATCCCATTAAAAAAGCAAGAATAGGAGTAGTTTTATTTCCTTTTCTTTTAACTTTGTTTTTTATTGAAAATTCTTGTTTTAAAAATCCTATCTTAAACACGCCAAGTTGTAATAATCCCATAAAGATGATTAAGACACCGCTGACAATTTGCAACGTTTTAATATTTTCATTTAAGAATATACTGATAAAACTTGTTGCAAAAGCTAGGATGAAAAATGTTGAACAAATACCAAAAACGAATGATAGTGTATTTGTAATAGTATTACGTTTGTTGAAAACTAGTTCTCCGTGTTCATTTATTTCCTTTTTTCCTGCAAGAATACCGATATAGATAGGTAGTATAGGTATTACGCAAGGAGAAAGGAATGATAGAAGCCCTTCTAAGAAGACAAGAATCATCTTTAAGGCAGAACTAGCTGTATTAAAGTCTGTCATAAAACCCCCTTGAAAATTAAATTTAAAATTACAGGTTTACTATATAATAAAAACGCTTAAAATGCAATTGAACTGCTTATAGAATAAGGTTAATATTGCGAATTTTGCACAATGTAACAGAGAGTTATCGTTATTGTTACAAAACTATTACAAACCTTGAAAAAAGTGATATTTAAACATATAATGATAGTATGTCAAAATTATATAACGAATTTCAAAGAAGATTGAATGAGATTAATGACACTTATAGTTTAGAAAAATAGTTACAGAAATTAAAATTTAGAAATTAAAACAGTATTTATTTTATATGATAAATGAGTCACTTGGCTCGAACTTAACTTAAGGAGATAAAAATATATGAGTAAATTACAAAAATTAGTAGCCGCAACGGCAATCGTATCGACAGTAGGAGTAGGATTAGCGCAAATCGCAGATGCTGATACATACACAGTAAAAAAAGGTGATACTCTTTGGGATATCGCAGTAAACAACGGAACAACTGTTGATCAACTTATGCAAGATAACAATTTAACAAGTTCATTAATCTTTCCTGGAGATAAATTAACTTATAACACAACAGTAGCTCAAGTAGCTCAAGCTAAAGAACAAGGATACTACACAGTAGTATTAGGAGATACTTTAGGAAAAGTTGCTAACAGATTCGGTGTTTCAGTAGACGAACTTGTTAAATTAAATAATCTTTCAAACCCTAACTTAATTTATGTAGGAACAGTATTAAAAGTAGACGCAAGTGCAGCGAAAACAGCAGAAGTAACAGTTCCAAAAGCGACTGTAGTAGAAAACACTGCTGAAAAAACAGTGGTTAAAGTTGATCCAGTTCAAACAGTTGCACCAGCAAAAACTGAAACAAAAGAAGCACCAAAAGCTGAAGTTAAGAAAGAAGCTCCAGTAGCTACGCCAGCTGTAGCAAAAGCAGAAGAGAAAGCAGTAGTAGCACCAGCGGTAGCTACAGCCGCTCCAACTGTAACTGCTAAAACTCAAGCTCCAGCAGCGGCGGCAACAACACAAGTTGCGTCTTCAAACAAAGGAGCAGCAATCTACCAAGCTGCATTAGCTCAATTAGGTACATTCCAAGATTGTACATTATTAGTAACAAATGCTCTTAAAGCAGTAGGAATCAACTTCCACGACTGGCCAGCAGGATATATGAGCTTAGGAACTGTAGTTCCAGCATCTCAAGCTCAACCAGGAGACCTAGTTTACTATGCAAATGGAGGAACAGGATTAGCACACATCGGTGTTTACGCAGGTAATGGACAAGCTGTTCACGGTGGATGGTTAGGTAACCAAACGGTTCTTAATACTGCAAACTTAGGTAGTGGACCAGTTTACATCCGTGTTAAATAATTAAAGAATTAAATAAAAATAAGCGATTGGAATTTCCAGTCGCTTATTTTCGTTTTAGATTTAAAATGTAATGGGAGTGACTCAAAAATCGTGATTTCGGAGAAATCGATTTTGTCGAGTCACCCCCGCACAGTTTATTAGATATCTAAAAAGCTTTTATAAAGCGAATTTAGATATCAATAAACCACTGCGTCTATGAGTTCTCATCTGAACTTTGTTACATTTTAGGATTTTTGGGTCAGCCCGATATTTCGATGAGTTATTTCAATTGGTTTGATTTGTTTAGTTACAGGATTTTTGACTAGGTTATTAGTATAACAAATAAGTCGCCACTACTCAAAATCTCCCCAACAGCTAGTTCGTTGTGAACCATTATGAGTTCCAATAGCCATATAGTGACGTTCGCCCAAATATGAGATATAACTAATCCAAACGAAGCCTTCTTTAATTACATAGCTATCATAAAATACTTGTTCACCTTTGTGATAGACACTGACGATTTTTCCAAGTTTACTTGGCTTATTCCTTACATTAATAGAAGGAACGCTAACAATAAAACTACCTTCTTCATCTATTCTATTCCATTCTTCACTAGAGTCATAACTAGGTCTTATAAAACCTGCTAGATATGTATCATCGCGGCTTATAATACGTGCCATTCCACCACGTTCAGGTGTTCCGTCTACATTTTGTTCTACAGATGTGATGATATCGTCATCTACATCTATAACAATGCCGACATGTCCGAATTTATCCCAATTACCCCAATGCCATATTGCTATATCCCCAGGTGCAATCTCGGCATCTCCTTTGTAATATCTTTTCCAACCGGGAGGAATAGGATTAGTTAGATAATCGATAGCATTGCCGTACATTTGAAAATCTGCAAAATTCTTGATGTATGCCATAGTAAGATCTACACATTGTGCGCCGTACATACCATCCATGTCTATCCACTTATAGACATTATCTTTTGCCCAGTTTACCATTGTTTGTTGACTTGTCATAATGTTTACTCCTTTATATTAATTTATTCTTTAATATTTAGCTTTGTTTCTATAATATGAGTAAGATCATTTAAACTTTTCCCTATATTTTGAAGAGTATTATCTAATTTAAGTAGGAAAAATACTGCGACAAAAATAGGGAATCCTACAGTATTGATAAAATTTAATATATCCATAAAAAAAGGTGCGGCTTGGACCGCACCTCCCTCCCTTCTATTATTGAAGTTCGCTTACTTCACGAGTTGTGTAAGTAGCTTTTTTAAAAGTTGTAAGAGTATGTTTATCGTTATTTAGTACTCTCGTGTCGATAATTTTTTGTGCAACAGCTGCAACAGTGGCTTTACTTAAGTCATCTTTTGGATATGCCAAAGTAATGTGATAAGTTTTTTTATTATCTGTTGTAAAGTAGATGTTTAATTTTTTTTCCATAATTATTCTATCCTCCTAAATTATAGTGATTCTTTAGTGCTAGTGACGATGTCTTCGATATTTTTAGCGATTAATTTTTTTAATTCTTCGCCAACTTCTTTCAAAGCAGTGTCCTCAGCGTTTGGAGCAACTTCAAAGTTATAACTTTTAACAATGTGTTTATCTCCCTTTGGTTCAGTATAGTTTAAATGTAAAACTTTTCTTAAAATTTTCATTGTGAAATCTCCTTTTTATTTTGATATTTATGTCTTTGGCCTCTGACATTATATATATCGAAAAATGGGATGTGTTTTTCTCAAATATTAACAATTAATTTAAGTTAAATTTAATTTTAATAAATTATAATTATATAAAGTAGTGGAAATATACAAGAAATAGTATTATAATATATTAGGAACAAAGGAGGGAAAAACAATGAAAGATAATAGATTATTGAAAGTATTATGGGGAATTGTGTTGGCTATTTTCTTATGTAGTGCCTTATTTATAGGTATAAGCTATTTTACAGGTGGAGATAGCTCTAGTAGTAAGAAAAAAGATAATGAAATAACTTCATCATCAAAAGACAAAGATAATGATAAGGGTAAAGATAAAGATAGCTCAAAATCTAAGACAAAAGAAAAAAGTGATGAAGAAAAATATAGAGAGGCTAAGGACTCTAATAATGGAAATAATTCTACTACTAATTCATCTAAATCAGAAAGTAATAAATCAAATAATAGTAATAAAGCTGTAAATAATACTCAAAATAATACTAATAGTAGTCGTGGTAATAATGATAATGCAGCAAATAATTCTAATAAAGAAGATAAAAAAGAAGTAACTGAAGCAAATGGAGGAGCGGTAGCACCAGGAACATTTAATAATTCAGAAGCTGCGCATAACTATGCTAAAGAAGAGATAAATAGATTAGCAAAAGAGAATAAAAAACATTATAGTTATGCATTAGAAAGAAACAATAAAGGTGAAGTTGTTGTTAAAATAACAGAAGGTTAATGGAAAAACTCATAGTACTTTAGAAAGTGTACTATGAGTTTTCTATGTAAAGAAGGATATCTAACATCTGAAAATTTTCGCAAAATATAATAATAAGTGGTATAATAGAAAGTAAGTATGAAAGAGGATATGAGATCATGAAGAAAAATAAACTCACTAAGGGTTTGATATATAGTGTTAGTTCAATTTTGATTGCGATTATCGTTTTTTTAGTAATTAGTTATTTTGGTAAAGAAGAGAGTGTTCAAAAAAATGAACTGTCTAAAAATGATAAAAAACAAGAACAAGTAAGTTATCAAAAAGATACTAAAGATGAAATGGAAAACGCGAAGGAAGAACAAAAATTAGAATCAAAAAATACAGAGCCACTAGAAAACAAGGCTAAACCAAAGGGACAAAAAGACTTAGTAATTGGAAATAAGGATAATAATAAAGTTTCGAAAACTTCTGGAATTCAAGCCAATGATGGAAAGAAACTATCAGAATCAGAAAAGGATAGAACTATAGGTAGAGTTTTTAATTCTCAAAAAGAAGCGTTAGACTTTGGTAAGAAAGAAGTTAAAAGACTAGTAGATAAAGATAAAAAGCCGAGACAGTTCGCTATAAGTAAAGTTGTTTCTGAAAATGGAAGTTTAAAGGGTTGGACGGTTGATATTTTTGAAGATAATAATATTGAAAAAATAGTATCTAACTCAGGGTTGATTGTGGAAGAAGATAAAGAATAATAAATAGAAAGCGAGGAGGTTACTGGTTAAGTAAAAAACTCGCTATCTTTATGTATTTATATATAATAAGTAAAATTGTAGGTGAGAAAATGAGAATTGGAATAATTGCAGAATTTAATCCGTTACATAGTGGACATAGGCATTTAATTGAATGTGCTAGGGGAATTGCTGATGCTAATAATGGAGAAGTTGTTTGTGTTATGAGTGAATTTTTTACTCAAAGAGGAGAAGTTGCCATTGTAGGTGGGTATACTAGAGCTGAGGAAGCAGTACGATGTGGTTGTGATTTAGTTATTGCTTTACCCTATCTAGGCAGTGTGGCATACGGGGATGATTTTGCTAAAAAGAGTATAGAAATACTGTCAGGAGCGGGGATAACCCATCTTATTTTTGGTACTGAAAACGCGGATGTGGATATTTTCGAGGAAATATACGCAAAACAGCAAAATACTTCACAAGAAGAATATAAGAAGTTGATAAAAAATGGTTTTAACTATGCAAAAATTAACAGTCTTTTATATGGATTAGAAAAAAATAGTCCAAATTTTAGCTTAGCGTATAGTTATTATAAAGCAATACAAGACATGGGATTAGACATACAGATGATTCCTATAAAAAGAGAAGGGCAGGGGCTTAATAGTTTTGATATCATAGAACAAAAACATCTTAGTGCAACGGCTATAAGGAAAAATTTGAAGGATGAAAGGATAGAAAAATATCTTTCAAAAGAGATGATTTCTGTGTTGAAAAAAGATAAAATAGCATCGGAAGAGGAGTTGTTTCCGTATTTAAAATATAAAATTTTGTCATTGGGTAAAACGGGAATAGAAAAAATTTATGATGTAAATGAGGGATTAGAAAATAGAATCTATGAAGCGGTATTAAAGGCGAAATGTTACAGTGGTTTAGTGGACTTAATAGCGACTAAAAGATATAGTAATAAGAAAATTCAAAGGGTGTTACTTCATATTTTAACTAATACTACAAAAGAAGATTATGAGAGATATTTTGCTACTAATCAATACAGGGTTCTTGCTGTAAAGAAGGATAAGGCGGCTATGATAAGGGAAATTAATAAACTAGGGATAGTTTATCTTAATCCTCTTTTGAATAGTAAGAATAGTATGTATTTTGAACAAGATATTAAAGTAGCAAGAATATATGAATTGATATTTAATAATAAAGATGTTTTTAGAGAGAATATCAAAATTTTAGATTAAGTTTTTAGTAGAGGGTTTTGATAAAAATAGTTTTTTTGCCAAAATTCGAAATATGAGAAAAATTATACTAAAAATCTATACAATATTCTGCTACTTAGATTTTTTACACATAAAACTAGGAGGATAGCTGTAGAAATCTCGAAAGGGTCCTTTAAAAAATTAATAGATTAAATATGAGAATACCCACTTTACAGGATATTGCTTTATTCAGTAAAGTGGGTATTTAGATTTTTACGTTAATAGTAATATATATTTTTTAAGTAATCTAAAAACTATAGTGTTTAAATCACTTGGTGATTCTGTCCTGATGAGTTAATTGCTTTGTTGTTCTTATTGTAAGAGATGTAAGTAAGAGTTGTGAATATTATTCCAAGAACAACTAAGATTAACATAGCACTGTTGTACATTCCATTAGTTAGACCACCAAGAACTGCTTGACGAACAGCAGTGTCACCGTAGAATACAGGGGTAAATGGAATCATACCGCTATATAGTGAAGGTAACATTTCTTTTGGGAATAATGGTGTAGTTAGAACGAATTGTAATGCTACAAATCCGATACTAATACCATGACCAACATTTCCGAATGTATATGATAAGAAGTGTGTAATTATCATAAACACTATAGCTGAGATTATTAATCCGAAGAAGTACATTCCGAAGTTTTGTACTTTAAAGTCGAAGAATAGACTCATTGCTACAACTTCGATGATTACTGCGAAGATTGCGAATGTTGTCATAGAAGCTAAGCGTGTGCCGAATAGGCTGTTTATTGATTCTCCTTGTTCTTGTTTGCGCACTGGGAATAGAATGTTGTATGCCGCAGCTGCGATTAGTAATCCGAATACTAAGAAGAATGGTGCCATTGCGTTACCGTAACTTGTCTCTTCAGATATATCAGCGATATTAGTTTTAATTGGGTTAGACATCATGTCTACATTTTTATCTCCAGTTTTAGCTGAACTTAATTTGTCAGCTCCACTAGAAAGTTTTTCAGCTAATAGACCAGAACCATCTTTGGCTTTGTCTAGTCCAGCAAGAAGTTCTGGAGCTTTAGCTTGCATGATTGTAAGTGCACCATAAAGTTTCTCAGAACCAGCCTTAGCAGTATTAACTCCATTGATTAATTCTGGAGCTTTAGCTTGCATAGTAGATAATCCGTCGTGAAGTTTCTCAGCTCCATCTTTAGCGCTGTTAAGCCCATTGATAAGCTCAGGAGCTTTGGCTTTCATAGAAGAAAGACCATTGTGAAGTTTCTCAGCTCCATCTTTAGCAGTGTTAAGTCCGTTGATAAGTTCAGGAGCTTTGGCTTTCATAGAAGAAAGACCGTTAGAAAGTTTGTCAGCTCCTTCTTTAGCACTATTAAGTCCGTTGATAAGCTCAGGAGCTTTGGCTTTCATAGAAGAAAGACCATTAGAAAGTTTGTCAGCTCCATCTTTAGCGCTGTTAAGTCCGTTGATAAGTTCAGGAGCTTTAGCCTGCATATCAGTTAGACCTTGATATAATTTCTTACCTCCGTTGTCAAGCTCTTGAATTCCGATGCTTAATTCTGGAAGTTTTTCTTTTAGTTTGTTAAGACCTGCGTTGATTCTTGCATTTCCGCTAACTAAAGCGTCGATACCACCAGCTAATTCTGGAAGTTTTTCGTGTATTAGACCGATACCACCAGCTAATCTATCGAATCCGTCTCTTAATTCAGTTCCTTTACTTGCAAGAGTTCCTACACCTTGAGCTAATTCTCCTGTAGTCATAGATGTAGTGAGAGCGTTAACACCATTAGTGTAGTTTGTTACACCTGCTTTTAGTTGTGGAGTTGCGTTAGCTAGTAGGTTAAGTCCATCTGCTAGGGCTCCTCCAGATGTAAGAGATGTTACTGTTGCATCTACTCCACCTTTATATTGATTGAATCCTGCGGCAAGAGTAGGGGCTTTTTCGTTCATTACTGTTAAACCAGCTTTTAATTGACCGCTACCTGCAGCAAGTTGACCTACAGCAGTTTTAATAGTTGCAAATCCGTCGATTGATTCCGCAAGTTTAGTTGAAAGTTCATTCACATCGAATTTATCAAGTTGAGTTTGAATGTAATTTAATCTTCCTACACGATATTTCATGCTTGAATATTTTGAATTTGCACTAGATAACGCTGAAGTAAGTTCAGCTTTTACTTGACTGTTGTTGTTATTTGCTGTTGTATTAGGTTGAACAGTTGTTGTAGGCTGTGGTGCTGTGGCAGGTTGAGCACTTGCACTAGCTACGGCATCCTCACGAGCAGCAGCAAGAATACTATTTTTTTGAGATTCTGATAGATTCAATGTTGATAGTGTTTGTGCCAATCTTGAGAAGTTAGTTGTCGGTGTTGGAGCGGGTGTAGGTGCCGGAGTAACGGTAGTCGTAGTAGTTGTAGTTTGTGTATCTATACGATTTACGATAGCTTTCAAGGACTCTAATTGAGCACCTAACTCTGTGAAAGCTGTGTTTAGAGGATTAAAATGAGTTCTATAAGTAAGTTTTAATCCTTTTATTTTGTCTAATGTTGAGTTTAGGCTAGATTTTTTAGCAGCTAAATCACGTTCGCTTGGTAATCCCGCATTCAAGGCGTTTAATCCGTCAGTGATTTTACCAGCTCCATCTACTAATTTAGGAGCACTTTCAGAAAGTTTATCTACACCTTCTTTTAGTGCGTTACCACCTGCTGATAATCTATTTAAATCAGCTTGTTTAGCAGCTAATCCAGAATTGATTTGAGAAATACCATCTGATAATCTGTCGATGCCGTTGTTTAGTGTAGTGCTTCCGGCGCTAAGTTTTTCCAAATCACCTTTTTTAGCTAATAATTTTTCGTTAAGTGTAAGTACACCGTTAGTGTATTTTAAAAGACCTTCTTTAAATGCTTGGCTTCCTTTGTGCAATTTATCTATTCCATCAGTCAACATAATACTTTTAGTTTTAAATGTATCAAATCCGATAGTAAATTGATTAGAACCTGCGGCAAGTTCATTTACACCTGAAATTAGAGCATTTTTTTTGTCGTTTAAAGTACTTAAACCGTTTGATAATTTTCCAGCCCCTGCTTGAAGTTGAGAAACACCGTTATTAAGTTTTTGCCCCCCTTCACTAAGACGACTAAGACCAGCAGCAAGACGATCAGAACCTGCGGCAAGTTGATCAACACCGTTACTAAGTTTTTGCCCCCCTTCACTAAGACGATCAAGACCGGCAGCAAGACGACCAGAACCATCAGCAAGTTGGTCAACACCGTTACTAAGTTTTTGTCCCCCTTCGCTAAGACGACCAAGCCCAGCAGCAAGACGGCCAGAACCATCAGCAAGTTGATCAACACCGTTACTAAGTTTTTGCCCCCCTTCGCTAAGACGACCAAGTCCTGCAGTAAGACGACTAGAACCATCAGTAAGTTGATCGATACCGCCACTAAGTTTTTGCCCCCCTTCGCTAAGACGACCAAGCCCAGCAGCAAGACGGCCAGAACCATCAGTAAGTTGGTTAATACCGCTACCTAGTTTTTGTCCCCCTTCGCTAAGACGACCAAGCCCGTTGTTTAATTGGTTTGTAGCGTCTGCAGCTTTTTGAAGAGAGCTTCCTATTTCAGAAAATTTACTGTATAGAGTTGCTGTATAAGTTTTTACAACTTGATCTTTAACTGTGTTTGTTAAATTACTCGCTACAGTTTCCATGATTTTTTCACCGTTTTTACTCTTTGTAAAGTTAGTAGTAAAATCAATGTTCATTTTCTCTGGATTTTCGTTTGATAATGAGCTAGCATTTTTAGAGAAGTTTTCAGGGATAGTAACTACCATGTAGTAATCTCCTTCGCGTAATTCTCTTTCGGCTGTATCTTTATCGACGAATTGCCAATTTACTTTTTTATTTTCTTTTAATTTTTCAACCATTGAATTTCCGACTTCTAGAGTTTTTCCGTCAAGGTCGACTTTTTTGTCTAGGTTAACAACACCGACTTTCATATTTCCGGTGTTATTATATGGATTCCAGACTGCTTTTAAGAAAGTTCCTGCATATAAAATTGGTACCAGAAGAACGATAGCCATGGTGATAATTAGCCCTTTGCTTTTCAAAAGACTATTAAATTCTTTTTTTATCATAATTCCTCCTAAGAAATTCTATAGCTAAAATTTCAATATTTAGTTTAATGATATAATAGTATATCACTTTAGTTATTCTACAATTAATTTTAATAAAAGTCAAAATATTTTTAAGTAATAGTGAAATTTTAATATTTAAAGATAAGGTGTGCTGTTTATAAAAGAGATAGTGGTTATAACTCTTAAGAGTGATATCTAATCTAAAAGTCACTATTATTATAGGTTTTATAAGGATGTGATTTTTATAAAGTAAACTTATAAATTAATATATATTAATTAAAATAGTTTGGTTAATTTATATTGTTAAAAGTCCTAATTAATGAAAAAATTAGTTTGCTATATATTTATTTATAAGATAAGAATTGATAAAATAGAATTTTAAAAATAGTATATTGTGTAAAAAAAGGTAGAAATCCTTAAAAACGGATAACTACCTTTGTTTTAGTGTTAAGTTATGCTAATGCGTGTGATATTTTATGTTCTAGTAGATTGCTAAAACAACTTTGAGCATCTTTTAAATCTTTCGAATCTGGGTGTTTTTTTGATTCTTTAACCATGTCGGCAAGATCTGGTGTAACTTTGTGAATAAAGTTAGGATCACGCCAAGTAAGGATTTTGAAAACTATTATAACCTTTGGATCAACCTTGCCTTGACAGACGAAAGTTTCATGGATTCTATTGTTTCTCTCTTCCATAAAGGTAATATAATTATTAATAGAATCATCGGCGTGATAATGTTCACGTGGGACACCACAAGTTAAAAATAATGCGACATCTTTACCATGTATTTCTTGTTGATCGATAAAACGTTGCATATTTTTGTTGGCGTTAGTTTTATCTGTCCAAGCACCTAGAATATAGAAATCATATTCTTTTTCTAGTTTTTTTCGCTGTTTTTTTATGTCGAGTAAATCTACTTCCCCTAAAGTTTTTATCTGTTCGTAGATTGCTTCTGCTACTTTTTTAGTGTTTTTTGTTTTGCTAGAGTAAGCAAGTAAAATTTTCATAATAAGCCTCCTACCTAGGATGTTGGAATAATATTTTTAAAAATTAATACCGTATTAATTAAATTCATATAATTATTATAACAAAAAAATATTCTATTTTAAACTAATAACTGAAAATAATAATCAATTATAAAATTCGAGGAGAATAAAAATTAAAAAAATTGAAAAATTAACCTATTAGAATCTGATTTCAACTAAAAAATAGGAAATAATTTATGGTTTATGATAAAATACTAATTGATAATAAAGAAAATCAAGTAGTATAGTGATAGGAGAAGAGAATGGAAAGGTTGTTTGAGCTAACTAGTTATGCATCGTTTATTGTATACCATATAGAAGCGATGGATAAGATAAAAGTACCTAAGGCTATGATACGAGAATATGTTAATTTACAAAAAACGGTAGGAAGTTACCCAAAAGAATTGAATTATGTGACTAGCTTTTATGATAAGAAAACAGGAAGTAGTGGAGCGTTATTTGAAAACTCCGCTGAAGAGAATTATATTTTATCTTATACGGGAACGAATTTTTATTTTGATAGGCAAAAGGATATGTATGCTGATGTTGTTGGAATTTGCTTAGGACAAGCAGAACATATGACACCATGTTATAGATTTTATACACGCATGAAGAAAAAATATGGTGATGATATTATTTTAACAGGTCACTCACTGGGAGGAAGTATCGCACAACGTGTTGCGATTGAGTATGATGTATAGAAAAGTATCGTTTTTAATGCAGCTCCGATATATTTAATCGGAGGTATAGATATTTTTATGGATAAGGAAAAAGATGGTGAATTGTACACTGCTCGTATGAAAAAATATCTTAGAAATGTAAAGAAAACGGCTATTAAAAAAGCAACTTTCACAGGTGATGTAAAGAGAGTTGTTTCTGAATATGATATATTTACAAGAATTTCTGAGTTGTTGGCAATTGGCTATTATGTGGGTGATGAAATTATTGTAAAAGAAGCTGGAATGCACGGTATAAAAAGTTTCTTAGATGTATATAGAAAATCATTTGATGGTTCTTTTGAGAAGAGAGATAATGATGAGTTGTTATCGCTAGAATACAAAGATTTTAGCCTAGCCGAGGTAGGTATTCTTAGTAATTTTTCAGAAGAGCGTATAGAAGAATTAGAGAATCAACTGAATGTTCTATTAGTAAGTAATACAGTGATAGATAACTTGAATAAAAATCCTTATAATGTTAATTTTGAGTTTTTTATCAAAGCTATATTAGACAATATTGCGAAGAAAAAAGAAGAACTATAATAGATTCCTTGTCTGACGTTTTTGTCAGATGAGGAGTCTTTTTTTATATTGCTTCATATAACATATACAATATATTTATTTGATTTTTTGAAACAAAAAATCAAAAGGCAACTAATCTAACGTAAGATATTTGCGTGAACCTTGCGGCTTACTCAATATCTCACTTCAATTGTTGCCTAAATCTATATTTTTTATTTTTTCATCATAACTATTGAAAAAAGTATCGCCAACCAAATATACTTTAAATTTGTATTATTATAATAATATAATATACCATAAACATATATACATAGATTAAATGCAATCACTAATTTTAAATTTCTTTTAGAAAGGAATTTAAATAAATAAAAAACTAATATCCAAATTAATAAACTAATAATTATTTTTAAAAATTCAAACATAAATTACTGTACCTTTTCAACTTTTTTACCATCAATAATATCACCAACTTTTACTGTAGAAAATTTATTATAATTATCCAACAATAGCCAACGGTAAATATATTTACAGCTCTAAAATATCATGAAAACCATATGTAATCAATATGTAAGTCTAAATAATACATTTTCTAAAAATTAATCATTATATTAAGGGTTAGACACTTTATTTTTTATATTAAATTAAATTCATATATAGTAACCTTAATTATAATTTTAAAAGGGTATTTTTAATTATTATTTTATTTTTAGATAAATTATTACTTAATTTGTTTCAAAATGTCTTAAAACATCTAATTTTGTCCTTATTTTTAATTTTATTTTATACTTCGGCTTTTTATTTTATAGCGAAAAAATCGCCTATAATAGTTTTTATAAGAGTAAATTCCTTTTTTTGATTTGTTGTAATTTCATTATACAGGATTTACTCTTCTTTTTTTTATTTTGTCTCACATCAATTGTAATACTACACTGATAGAGAGTTAATCGTTTGCTTAAAGTTGTAACTTCATAGAAAAAAATGATATAATATTGATAACTATGTATATACTCACAACGACGAGAATATACAGGTTAAAAAATAAAAAGTATACTCTAAAAAATGTTTTATAAAAAATATAATTAGAAATATATATTATTTAATACTTAGTATAAATCTAAGGAGGAAGAAAATGGCAGAATATAAAATACTAGTGGTCGATGATGAAGAACCGATCGCTAATATACTAGAGTTTAACTTAAAAAAAGAAGGTTACGATGTAATCGTCGCTAATGATGGAGAAAAAGCGGTAGAACTTGCTTTTAATGATAATCCAGACTTAATTTTGTTAGATTTAATGCTACCTAAAAAAGATGGAATGGAAGTGTGTAGAGAAGTACGTGCTAAAAAGAATATCCCTATCATTATGTTAACGGCGAAAAATAGTGAGATAGATAAAGTTCTTGGACTTGAGTTTGGAGCGGATGACTATGTAACGAAACCATTCTCAACACGTGAACTTATGGCTAGGGTCAAGGTAAATCTACGTCGTGTTACTAAGCAACAAGAAGAAGTTGTTGAAGAAAAAATCAGCGGAGATCTTGTGATTAAGGATATTGTTATTTATCCAGAGGCTTACGTTATCAAGAAAAATGGTGAAGAAATCGACTTAACACGTAGAGAATTTGATTTATTCTATTATTTAGCACAACACCGTGGACAAGTTTTAACACGTGAAAATTTACTGCAAACAGTGTGGGGTTATGATTACTTTGGTGATGTAAGGACTGTGGACGTAACTGTAAGAAGATTACGTGAAAAAGTAGAGAATGATTCATCACAACCTGAATATATAATGACCCGCCGTGGTGTTGGGTACTTTATAGGAGAAGAGTAATGAGTTTTTTCGAGAAGAGATTTAAGAAAAGATTCTTTTCATCAATTCGAACAAAGTTCGTAATAGTGTATGTGTTAGTTAATATTATTTCATTACAACTTATCGGATTGTTCTTTACAACGCAATTAAGAAATAGTAATATAAATACATTTGAACAAAATATTATTGAACAAGAAAAAATATTAAACTATCACGTGCGAGAAGAACTTGATAAGATTAATGGCAGCAATAATGATAATTCGAAAGTTTTAGGTGATAATCTTGTTCAAAATGAGACTGAAAAAAACAGTAGAGATTCTAAGAGTGGTATAGCTAAGCTTGTTAGTGAATTTAATATTCAAAAGTTATTATTAGTAAACGTTATAGATAATGAATCAAAAATCTTAGCGACTTCTTCAAAAAATGGAAATGATGAGTATCTTGCTAAAAGATCATTCGATCCACTGGTAAGTCAGGTTATAAAAACAGGAGAGAGTACTAAGCAGATTCAAAACAATGCTGATAGTAATAAGCGTGTTTGGATTTATGTAAGTCCTGTTAAAAAGGATAATGAGGTTGTTGGTGTAATATCTCTTATGGCAGATATCGAAAGTGTTTATCAAGAGGTAAATAGCATTTCTAAAATCTTCATAGTAGGAACTATCCTATCTATATTGATTACTACGGTTATTGGATTTGTCGCTTCAAAAACGGTAACGAGTTCTATAGAGAAGATGAGTTCGCAGGTTAAGAAGATGGCTTTAGGAAACTATGGTACGGTAGTTGGAATAGATGCGGATGATGAGATTGGAGATTTGGCAAAAGTGTTTAACCAAATTTCTAAAAGAATTGAAGAAGAGCAGGCTGTGACTGAGACTGAACGTAGGAAACTTGCGACGATTATCGAGAGTATGATGGATGGGATTATTACAACGGATAATAATGGTAGAATAATCCTTATAAATACAAGTGCCGAGGATATGCTAGGTGGTCGTAATGATGAAATTTTCATCGGAAAAGATGTGTTGAAAATTCTGAATATTACTGAATATGAGAGTATAGAGGAAATATTAGAAGCGGAAGATAGTCTGCTAGTGAATACTTCAAAAAGTGATGATGAATTGCTTTTACGAGCTGAAATTTCTAAGATAGAAAAAGAAGATAAAGAAGATTTAACTCAGATGTCAACGGAGTTAGAGGGATATATTATTGTACTTTATGATGTAACTGATCAAGAACGTCAAGAAAAAGAGCGTCGTGAATTCGTATCGACTGTATCACACGAACTTCGTACACCTCTAACGACGATGAACAGTTATATTGAAGCACTAGAAGAAGGTGTGCTTGAAGATAAGGAGCTAGCACCACAGTTTATTGATACTATTCACAAAGAGACTACTCGTATGATTAGAATGGTAAACGAATTAATGCAACTTGGTAAGATGGATATTAAAGAAGAGCATTATGAAAAAGAGTTTATAGATATAAATAAAATGCTTGAACAGATTACCGATAGATTCGCTTTAACACATCCTGAGAAAAACTTTATAAAACATATTCCTAAGAGTCCGATATTCATAGAGGGAGATCAGGATAAACTTACACAGGTATTTGATAATATTGTTAATAATGCGATAAAATATTCTCCAGATGGTAAAAATATCACGGTGAGAGTTAGACAAAATTATCATCATAATAGGGTAAGTATCTCAATTAAAGATGAAGGTGTAGGTATTCCATTAGTTCACATTGACAAAATCTTTAATAGGTTCTATAGAGTTGATAAGAGTAGGCAAAGAAGTATGGGAGGAACAGGTTTAGGATTAGCGTTAGCTAAGACTATTGTAGATGCCCATAAAGGTCGTATTTGGGCACAAAGTAGAGAAGGGTACGGAAGTATAATATTTGTAACGCTCCCTTGTGAACAAATTGATGATGAATGGTTATAGAGGTAAATAATATGAAAAGAAAAAGGAAAGAAATTGTTAAATCAGTTGTATTAGGAATACTAGTTCTAATGAGTTTAACTCTATCTTATCTTATTATCACTTATCAACCAGATTACGAGATTTTTACGAAAAGATCTACTCAAAAGTCAGTTGAATCAGACAAAAATAGTCTTTTAAACTTTTTAATTCCTGATAGTGTTGTGAAAAACTATGAAGGATCAAGAGAAGAGCCGATAGTTCAGAATTCTATAACGAAGGTTGCAACTGTCGATGCTATAAAAAATAAAAGGGTATTGAAAGATTTGTTGTCGATAATCTCAGATAGTGAGAGTACAGAGTCTAGGGTTAGAAACCGAAATATAGAGGATATTACAACGAATAATGTTGAAAAAATTATGGTAAATTATCAGGTGACTTTAGACTCTGCATTGGTAAAACCGCTATTCTTTTCTGGGGAAAATTCTAATATAAGTTTAGAATTTGATACGATAGTGTTACTTAAGGATAGACCTAATATGATTTATCTATATAAGAAAGATGATAAAAACTATCTACAGATTATTTTGAAGGAAGAAATATATGGTAAAGTAAATGCTAAGTTTAATGAGAAAAAGCAAAATTATGCCAAATACAGTCTAAATAATAAGTTTATCTATTTGAAAGAATCTGACGAGGATAATACTATAGATGAATATAGTACAGAAGATGTTAACTTAAATAAATTGGCTAAGGATATTTTTGAGAAAAAAGATAATCTTAGAATTAGTAATGAAGATGAAGTGACTGATGGTTATGGAATACTAAGATCTATAAATAATAGATTATTGTATACAAATCCATCTAATGAAGGTGGAAAAGAGGTAGGGGCTACAGTAGCTATAAATAATACTATGAGCTTTTTAGAGTTGGGATACGCAGGTGATACAAACTATCAGCTTACAACAGCTTTAGATGGCATCACTATTTTCCAAGAGGCACATAAAGAATCTATAGCTTTTAGTAAAGACGGGCATGCGGATATTATTTCAGAGGATAATAGTAGTGGAATCTACAGATTAACATCACCGAAAAAACTGACAAAAACTTATCTTTCATCAAAAGAAGCGGAACTGTATTCTGTTGAGAAGACTGAATATGTAATTAATTATCTTTATGATAAAGTAAATCTTAAAGAAATAAGTGATATAGTTTTAGGATATGATAAGATCTATAATAAAGATAGAAATAGTTTTAGTTATGTGCCAGCATGGTATGTGAAATATAATGATAGGTATGTAAGTTTTAAAAAATTAAAAGAAATGATAAACAAGGGAGAGAGACTATGAACTGGGGTAAGATGAAGACATTATTTATTTACCTATTTGTTGCGTTAAATGCTGTCTTGTTAACATTTTATGCGTATACTGTTCAAAAGAATAAAACAGAAATTGTTCAGGAAAAAGAAATAATAGAGCGTGCTATGAAAAATGATAACATAACTGTAGAAGAAAATACTACAAAACGCGATAATCTTGGCTATGTAAATGTAACAATTTCAGATTTGAAAGATGTTAGAAAAGAAGAAGGTAGTTTAAAGTACGAAGTTGAAAATATAGATAAGACATCTATATTAAAGGTTAGTTCAGAAAATGCTATTACGAATGTAAATAAAAGTAGTTATAGAGGTGAGTTAGATTCATTTCTATTGGAGAAGATGAAGCTGAGTGCAAATTATATTTTTTCTAGTTACAATTCCTCAAAAAATGAAGTTATTTATGAACAACAAATAGATAGTTTTAGGGTATTTTCTAATAAGAATGCACGAATAGTTTTTAGTGTTGAAAAAAATGGAGATATAAAAAACTTCACATTAACAGGCGTTTCGAATATAAGAAAAGATAAGAATGAAACATTAGTCTCATCTAACCAGGCGATAAATAGGTTGTATCACGAAGATTTAATTCCTAAAAACTGTCGTGTTCGTGCTACTTTAGGATATTATACCTATATTTCGCAAACAGAAAATCAAGTGTTGATACCTACGTGGAATGTAGAAATAAGTGATAAAGATGGACGAGTTAGTAATTACTATGTGGATGCTATAAACTTGAATGTGTTGAATAGGAAAGGTCAAAGTTTATAGTAATAGATATTAAAATAAAAAACTATTCATTGCAGCAAGGAACCACACCAAAAGTTTTGGTGAATTACCTAATGTGATGAATAGTTTTTTATGATTTTATGTTAGTCAGCTAAGTAAGCTTTTAGCATCCAAACGTTTTTCTCTAATTGAGTTTTTAATCCTAATGCTAAGTCAGAAGTACCTTGATCTCCTTCGTCTTCAGCAACCCCCATAAGGTGAGTTAAATCATTGATTAGTAATTCGAAGTCGTGGAATACAGCTGTAACCATTTCAGAAGTTGTTTCTTGTTCAGTTGCTTCTTGGATTGTTGCGATTTCTAAAGCACCTTTAAGCGTAGAAACTGGACGCCCTCCAATTGCTAATAATCTTTCAGCAACCTCATCTAAAGATTCTGTTGTGTAGTTGTAGTAGTTTTCAAATACTTCGTGCAGTGTGTAGAAGCTACGTCCTTTTACATACCAGTGGAAGCTGTGTAATTTTGTGTATAATACTGTTAAGTTAGCAACAAGTTTGTTTAATTCTGTTGTACGTGTCATTTTTAATTTTTCTCCTTTATTTTTGAATTTATGCTTAAATTATAGCACTATGAATTTCTTATGTAAAGTTAATAAGCTCATAAAAGTTATTGAGAATTATTCTCTAAAAAGAATGTTGATTTATCAATGTTTCCTGAGGTGAAAAATTATAAATGATAATCATTATTTATGATGAAGGACGAGAATTTTGGTTGAATAAGTTGAAATAAACATTCTATGTTGATAAAATTATTTATGAAAGGAGTAGAATCGATGGCAAGATTGTGCATATTTTTAATAAATTTATATAGGAGATACATATCTCGTTACACAAAACCAACATGTAGATTTTCTCCTACATGCTCAAGTTATGCTTTAGAGAGTTATAAGAGATTTGGTTTTTTCTTAGGGACGTATTTAACGGTGAAGAGGCTGTTAAAGTGCCATCCTTTTTATAAAGGGGAGTACTTTGATAATGTACCTTTGTTTAAAAGGGATATTTTTAAATTTACAAGGAAAAAATAAAGAGACTGCCCCAAAAGTCCTAAAATTTAACAAAATTCATATGAGAACTCATAGATACAGAGGTTTATCGATATCTAAATTTGCTGTATAAAAGCTTTTTAGATATCTAATAAACTATGCGGGAGTGACTCGGGAAAATCTTGTTTCTTAAGAAATCATGATTTTTGAGTCACTCCCTCTGCTACTGGAAAGAAGGTAACAGAGTTTTATTTTAATTTTGGAAAAAATTTATTCAGTTTTATTTTCTACTTATTATCTTTTTTATAAGATGAAGGATTTTAATTTTTGTATTAGCATTTTTATTAGTTAACATTTTTTTACGAAGTCCGGCATCTCTAACTTTTTGCCATCTTTTTTATTAGCTAACATCTTTTTAACGAAGTCCGGCATTTCAGGCTTTTCACCATCTTTTTTATTAGCTAGCATTTTCTTAACGAAGTCCGGCATTTCAGGCTTTTCACCATCCTTTTTATTAGCCAACATTTCTTTAACGAAGTCCGGCATTTCTCCTTGAGGTTTATTCATTTCATTAAATGTTGTTTTCTCTGGATTATGAGAAATAAAAGGATTGTTTTTGTTAGCTTCAATCGTTGACACAAGAGCATCGATTAAACGAGAATCGTAGTTCGGCATAGGTGATCTATGATAAGTTACTCCAAAGTCCTCACAAAGTTCTCGACATTCAACATCGTTATCGAAAAGAACTTCGATATGCTCGCTTATAAAGCTAAGTGGAACAAATATATAATGCTTAGGATGCTCTTTTTGCTCTCTTAAGTACTCAAGAACATCAGGTTTAATCCATGGCATCCCAATATCACTTTCACTTTGCCAAGTATTCGTATAGTTTTCTTTTTCAAGACCTATTTTTTCAGCTATAAGTTTTGTCATATCAAAGATTTGATTCACGTATGGATCATTATATTTTAATGCTATTTCGGGTACACTGTGTGCAGAGAAAATTACTTTGTAGCTATCTTCTATTATTTCTTCAGTAATAATTTTTTTAATTTCATCTGCCCAGAATTCAATTAACTTCTCTTCTTTGTACCAAGATTTTATTATATTGAATTTAATTTTATCACTCTTAATAAATCTTTCGTAACCCATAATAGAGTAGAATGAATAATGTGGTTCAAGAATTAAACAGATACATTCTTCGATACCATCATCTTCCATTTCTGAAATTATATCAGGGATATAAGGTGAAGAAAATTTATTGGCAAAGTATACTTTATATTCATCTTTTACAGATTCTCTTAAAAGGTCAACTTCTTTAAGTGTAATTTCTTGAAGAGGAGAGCCATCAATGCGAAGATAATTTTTTAAAAGTAGATTGATTTCTTCGTCGTTAGGACGGACTCCTCTTCTAATATTTGTGAAAAATTTTGCTATACCTTCGAATGTATATTCTTCAGGTGTTCCATATGTCATTACTAAAATAGCTTTACTCATTTTATAACCTCTCTAAATAGTCTAGTCATGTATAATTATAACATTTTTTGTACTAAAACACACGTATTAATAAGTTATTACAGATAATTATTATTGATTAGGGATAAAAGTTGTATAAAGGTGGTTTAATATGTTTATTTTACTGGTAGGAAATTGTGGCAAAATAAGGTAATTGATATTGTTTTTAGTTTGATAAAATTGAATAAAAAAAACTATTGCAAAAAAACCAAAAAAGTTATAATATAAAAGTTAACTTGAAAGTTTACTAATGAGGGAGTTTAAGAATCTCCAATTGGTTGAAGAAAAAGGAGGAAGAGTTAAATGAGAAAGAAAATATTCGGAGCGATAACTTTCATTGCGGCGATTGGTGGCGTTATTTATATGAAAAATAATCCTAAATATAAAGAAATTGTTAGAATCGTGAAGACTGCTGATGCACGTGGTTTTTATGAAAAAATAATTTTAGAAAAAGATAAACTTGCATTCACTGCAAAAGCAAAGATTAAAGATTATAAAATTGACTATGAGAGTATTAGAAATGTCGGAGAGAAAATTTACGCACGTCTAATAGTGAATAATGACGAGAAGCTAAATATTGATACAGTTCTTAATGAAAAAGATACTAATGTAGAAGAAGTTTCGCATTCAGAAAAACTGGATGAATTGTTAAACAAATAGCAGTTAAGGGGCAGAAAATTGATTTTTTAATTTTCTTGAATAAGTATGCTAAATATTCCCTAGGAAATTTATAAAAAAGGAATCCTCCATTACAGTAAGGTGATGTAATGGAGGATTTTTCATGGTTAAATTAATTAGTAGCTAATATTATTATGCAAAACGGCTACGAATACTAGTTGGTATTGATTTATAAACACTCTTAGTAACGAAGAATAAGAATGTTACTAAAGCACCTTTAAGTAGGTTGAATGGTATTATACCAACAGCTACGATTGTTTTTACATTAGTCACGATGTCTGCTAGGTTCATAATATATCCATATGCTGGAAGTAATACGAAGTAGTTAAGAAGTGACATAAATACTGTTATTGCTAGTGTTCCTAAGATTCCACCGATAATAGTCTTAGCAGTACCTTTTTTGTAGAAAAGAACGATGATACTGATAAAAGTGAATTCTACTACTATATTAGCGATTGATCCGATTGGTTCATGTGATAATAAAGCGAAGTGTAGGAAATTTTTTAAGAATGACACTAAAAGTGCATCTTTATATCCTAATAATAACAACGCCATGAATAGCGGAATGAACGTAAAATCAAATTTTAGAAATGGTGGCAAGAATGGCACAGCAAAACTAAAAAAAGATAGAAGTAGAGCAATAACTGCAAGCATACCACTCAAAACTAGTGAGTGAATATTTTTTTTATACATTTAAAACCTCTTTCCTATCTTCATAGGCAATAAAATAGCCGCAATACTATTCTTAAAAAGGTGTATTCTAAATCTACGTTAGATATAAAAAACACCACTTTAAAAATTTTAAAGCGGGACTGAAAGGTATGAAAAATAAGCGTTACATTATAAGCAGTACAACAAAAATACATACGTAATAGACTGCATGTGTAAGTTTACTTATCTATATCTTCTATCATCCAGACTTTACTGTCGGTTTTGGAATTTCACCAAATCAGCTTGCGCTCGCGGACTTTGACCGCCGGTCGGGAATTTCACCCTGCCCCGAAGATAATTAAATTTATTATTTATACGTTTATTATAAACCGAAGTCTCTAGGTTGTAAAGTGAAAAGGTTTAACTTTTTTTAAAAAAGATGAGAGTAACTTTGTTAAATTGAGCTACTCCCATTATTTATAATATTTAATTATTATTCTACTGTTACTGATTTAGCTAAGTTACGTGGTTTATCCACATCTAGTCCTTTAGTGTAAGCTGCGTAGTACGCGAATAATTGTGTAACTACGATACTTGCGATTGGAGCAAGATCTTCGTTTACGTTAGGGATTGCGTAGTCACCTTTACGAGCTAATTTTTCTAATGTAATGATTAGAGTATTAGCACCACGGCTAGCTACCTCACTTACGTTACTGCGTGTATTTAAGTCTAGTTTAGCACTTGTTATAAGAGCTACAACAGGTGTTCTTTCTTCAATAAGAGCGATAGTACCGTGTTTTAATTCTCCTCCGGCAAACCCTTCTGTTTGAATGTAAGAAACTTCTTTAAGTTTTAATGCTGCTTCACATGCACTATAGTAGTCGATTCCACGTCCGATATAGAATGCATTACGCTCTGTGAATAAGTTTTTAGCTAAGTTTCTTATAGTTTTTGTATCATCTAAAATTGATTCGATTGCAGAAGTAATTACTGATAACTCTTGCTCGATATCAAATTTAGGTTGTTTAGCAATTTGCCTAGCTACTTCATAAGCTAGTATGCTTAATGTTGCGATTTGAGCAGTGTATGCTTTAGTAGAGGCAACGGCGATTTCAACACCTGCGTGAAGTAATAACGTATAGTCACATTCACGAGATAGAGTTGAAGCATCAACGTTAGTAAGTACTAAGAACTTATAATCTGCATTTACGCTGCGTAATTTTGTAAGTACAGCGCGAAGATCAGCTGTTTCTCCTGATTGAGAAAGGAAGATGAACATTGGTTTTTTTGATAATAATGGTACGTTGTAAGCAAATTCTGATGCTAAGTGTACCTCTGTAGGTATACCAGCCCATTTTTCAAAGTAGTTTCTTCCTACTAAACCAGCGTTGTAACTTGTACCACATCCGATAATGTATAATCTATCTGCATCTTTTACATTGTTAATAATTTCGCTGTTAATATTAATATCATGTCCATCGAAGTAGTGAGAGATGATGTTACGCATAGCTCCTACTTGCTCATGAATTTCTTTAATCATGTAATGTTCGTGGATACCTTTATCGATTTCTCCAGCGTTTAAGTTAGTCGAGAAACTTTCACGTTCTACAACATTACCTTCTTTATCTTCGATAGTTATGCTATCTTTTTTCACGATAACAAATTCACCATCATTGATTTCTAAGAAGTTGTTAGTGTACTTAATCATTGCTAAAGCATCACTACCAACATAGTTTTTATTTTCTTCTCCTAGTCCGATAAGAAGTGGACTCTTATTTTTTGCTACATATAATGTGTCTTTATCTTCTGTATCGATTAAACAAAGTGCATAAGAACCTTGAAGTTTTGATACAGCTTTTTTGAAAGCTTCTTTAGTATCAAGACCACGATCGCTATAAACTTGTACTAATTGAACGATAACTTCAGTATCAGTTTCAGAAACAAGTTCTACACCTTTGAAAAATCTTTCTTTAAGTTCTTGGAAGTTTTCGATAACTCCATTGTGAACTAAAATAAAACGTTTGTTGAAGCTTTGGTGAGGGTGAGAGTTAGTTGTGTTAACTCCACCGTGAGTAGCCCAACGTGTGTGACCAATACCTAATTCTAGGTGAAGTCCTTCAGGTATTAGGGCTTCTAGGTTTTTAATACGACCTACAGACTTAGTAACACTAGCTTCTCCGTTAACAACACCAGCAATACCGGCTGAGTCGTATCCACGATACTCAAGGCTGCTAAGTCCATCGATTAAAAATTTAACTCCATTTGCTTCTCCAACAAATCCTACAATTCCACACATATTAAAAATTCCTCGCTTTTTTCTTTGATTATTTTTATAGAAAGTACTATAAAGTTTTATACCTATGCTCATGGTTATTATACTTCATTGAGTTTAATATACTCCTTCGAATTTATGTAAACCTTAAAAGAAGACATAATGAGCCTATAGAGAGGCGATAATGATTTTGAAGGGTATTATGCTATTACTGAGTTCCTAGGAATAGTAAAGTGCACCCCAGCAGTGGCAACTAAAGTTTTTTTGTCATTCTTCCTTAAAAACTAAGTTGCTGTTGCATACGCTATATCTAAATATTTC
>NZ_CAURJN010000027.1:0-28627 GCF_963525165.1 uncultured Gemella sp. | reverse complement strand
AAAATTCTTCAAAAGTAGGATTCTCATTAGAATTTAATGATAGAGAAGATGGTGGAATAGGACTTAAAAATCTTTATCACTTAAATCTAAATATTAAAACAATGGAACCAGCATTAAAATATCAAGCAATTTCGAATGGTGATGTAAATATTATCGATGTATTCTCAACAGATAGTAAAATAATTACAAATAAACTTAAATTGTTAAATGATGATAGACGTTTGTTCCCACCATATCAGGGGGCACCGATATTAAGAGAAGAGACTCTAAAAAAACATCCAGAACTTGAAAAAATCTTGAATAAACTTGCTGGAAAAATAACAGAAAAAGAAATGACAGAGATGAACTACAAAGTTGATGTAGACGGAAAATCTGCATATGACGTGGCAAAAGAGTATCTACAAAAAGAAGGATTAATTAAAAAATAACTGGTATCTTAGTTGAAAATAAAAGTTCTCAAGCTATATGGTTTGGGAATTTTTTAATTAGTTAATGAATTTTAAAATTATTGTTTAGGTATTTTTATTAGTTATTAAGGGAGGAAAGGTGTTTATAAAACTATTTGATAAAATTTAAGTATGTTTCTTGATTTTTTCTATTTTTGATTGTATTATTAATAATAGTATAGGAGAATGTCATTATGGAGATTGAGAAGATTGTACAATTATTAAATAATATAGGAGAATACCATAAAACTTTTTCAAATAATTTTTATAAGAATAAAGAAATTATAAACCTTAAAAAGACAACTATAGATAAGATTTTAAAGGAAAAAAGTTATAATGGTTTATTTATGGATTTAATAGATGAGTATATAAAACTAATTTCAAAGGAGATATTAGTTTCAGAAATTAGATTGAATTCTAGTAAATTTACTATAAGATTTAGAGGAAAGAATAGGGAGTCGGTACTTAATAAATTATATTATTATCGTTTTGATAGGGATGAATTTCAAATACCTATTCAAAAATGTTTAAATGACATTATGGGATTTAGGATAATACTAGAATCGAATTTAAGTTATGATGAATTGTTGGAGAAAATAGAAAATTCAGAATTATTAAAAGTACAGCTTTTTCGTCAATATGTAAGAAAAGATGAAAATTATCATGCGATTCATATATATTTAAAGAGTTCAAGTAATATTTATTTACCCTGGGAAGTTCAAATTTGGAAAAAAGAAGATGAACAAGTTAATGAAAGTGAACATAAAAATCATAAATCAAAACGAAAATATATAAATTGGATTGATATGTATAAGAGAGAAGAGTAGAAGGAGGTCTTTTTATGTTCGAACATATAATTTTATTTTCGAGTTCGTATAGAACAAAAAGAAGAATAGGGTGGCATTACGCGTCTGAATATATTAGTAAAGATATAATAAACTATATTTTTGAGAAAACCTCTGAAATTATTTTAGAACCAAAATATGCGGTACATAGATTAACAACAAACTCTCCTAAATGGAAAAGTGTGATAGAACTAGATAGCTTTTTTGAGGATATTTATGTTTTTACTGATTTAGAGGAGTTTCTATTAGAGATGAAGGAAGATTCTCAAATTACGGCTTTAGATGTTTCGAAATTTTTACTTAGTCTCAAGTCGATGACTAATTTGAAACTTCAAAAAATGATTTATTTGGTATATGCAGAGTATTTAGAAAAAACAGGGAAAAAACTTTTCAAAGATGATATTATTGCATTTAAGTATGGGCCTGTTATTCCAAGTGTTTATGAGTATTATAAAGATAATGGACGAAATGATATACAAATAGGTAAAGATGAGGAAATTATTACTCAAGAGATAACTTTACCAATGGTATTAGCGAGATTTCTTCAATCTTTAGATGAGAAGAATGTAATTAATTCTATCCAAAGTACTTTTAAAAAATATGGGAATCTTACAGCAAGTGAATTAGTCACAATTACTCATAGAAAAGGAACTCCTTGGGATCATACAAATATAAATGATATTATTACTGATGACAATATATTGAAATATCATCATTTAGAAAAATAAAAAAAGATTAACGGAACTAATTTTTTGTACTAGTTAGATTTCGTTAATTTTTTTTAACTTTCATTTCCATCTAGTTTTTGATAAAATTATAGATGAAGAAAATTATAAATTTAAGAGATAAGAATAGTGATATAAAAATCTAATTTAGGAGAAAATGATGAAATGAAGTAATAGCTAAGAGTATTTTATTTATAAGAAATTATATCAGTTGTATGTTACATATAGTTTTAAATTCTAGGTAATTGTAAACAACAAATGAAATTCAGAAGGGAGAATAATTATGGATAATGAGATTAAATTATTTGAAGGAAATCAAATAAGATCAATTTGGGATAATGAAAGAGAAGAGTTGTATTTTAGTATTGTTGATATCGTTGGAGTATTAACAGAAAGCGAGAATCCAAGGAAATACTGGAGCGTATTAAAAACAAGACTAAAAAAAGAAGGAAATGAACTGGCTACAATTTGTAGCCAGTTGAAAATGAAGGCAACAGATGGGAAGATGAGAAATACTGACGTTGCGGATATGCAAGGTGTATTTTGTATAATTCAATCTGTACCATCTCCTAAAGCTGAGCCTTTTAGAATGTGGTTAGCAGAGGTAGGAAAAGAAAGAATAGATGAAATTACAGATCCAGAATTAACTATAAGCGACTTAGTAGATATTATTCATAGATAATTTACTTTAGGATTATATAGGGAGTGACTCAAAAATCGTGATTTCAAAGAAATAGATTTTGCCGAGTCTCCCAGCACAGTTTATTAGATATCTAAAAAGTTTTTATAAAGCGAATTTAGATATCAATAAACCACTGCGTCTATGAGTTTTCATATACACTTTTTTAAATTTAGGGCTTTTGAGTCACTCCCATGTAGAAAAATAAAAAAAGGTTAGCGAAACTAATTTTTTGTACTAGTTAGATTTCGTTAATCTTTTCTTTCTAACATTTCCTTTTTTATGTGATTTTTGATAAAATTAAAGGTAAGAGTTTTAGCGAGGAATGTAGAAAGTAGGTGTAAATTTGCAAATTACAAATATAACAAAGCTAAAAGTTAAGTATAAAATTGAATTAGAAAATGGTAAACATTTCTATGTTTCAGAAGATACGATAATTAAATATGGACTTATAAGAAAAATAGATTTATCAAAAGAGCAACTTAAAGAAATAATTTCTCATGAAAGTATAGAGAGTGCCTATAGCAAGGCAGTACATTATTTACAATTTGGTTTAAGAACTAAGCAGGATATAAGAGAATATCTTCAGAAGAAAGAGATTGCTGAAAATGTTATTGATGAGGCAATAGAGAAGTTAATAGAAATAGGTTATCTGAATGATGACCACTATGTAGAAGCTGTGGTAATGGATTATTTTAACCTAAATCAAAAAGGACCGTATTGGATACAAAGAAAATTATTAGAAAAAGGCTTGGATAAAGACGTTATTGAAGAAAATATTACGAAGATTTGTACTGAAGAAGCAATGATAGAAATGCTTTATAAAATTATTGAACGTGAATATAAGGTACGAAGAGAGACGAAAAATAAAAAAGTTCAAAAAATAACACAAAAACTTTATACAAATGGCTTTACATCTGATATAATAAGAAAGGTGTTTGACATATTTTTCGAAGACTATGAGGAAGAAGATGAAGATGATATATTAGATGAGCATTTTAGAAGGGCTTATCAGAGTTATAGTCGCAGATACGAAGGATATGCACTTAAACAAAAGCTGATTGAAAAGCTAATAAGGGATGGTTTTTCGTATTATACAGCTAAAGACTACGTAGAAAAACAAGATTTGTAAAGGAAGAATAAAATGGATAAAAGAAATGAAAGGCAAAAGAAAATAAGGAACTTTTCTATAATTGCACATATTGACCACGGGAAATCGACTCTTGCGGATAGAATTTTAGAGAAAACAAAGGCATTAGAACAACGTGAGATGAAAGCACAACTTCTGGATTCGATGGATATTGAACGTGAAAGAGGTATTACGATTAAACTTAATGCAGTACAATTACAATATACTGCTAAAAATGGAGAAGAGTATATTTTCCACTTAATCGATACACCGGGACACGTAGACTTCACATATGAAGTATCTCGTTCTTTAGCAGCATGTGAAGGGGCTATTTTAGTAGTTGATGCTGCTCAAGGTATAGAAGCACAAACTTTAGCTAACGTATACTTAGCATTAGACAATAATTTAGAAATTATTCCAATTATTAACAAAATCGACTTACCTGCTGCTGATCCTGAGAAGGTTAAGACTGAGATTGAAGATGTAATTGGATTACCTACAGATGATATCGTTCTTGCTTCTGCCAAAGCGGGTATTGGTATTGATGAAATCTTAGAACAAATCGTAGAATATATTCCAGCTCCATCAGGTGATGCGGCTGAACCACTACAAGCCTTAATCTTTGACTCTTTATATGATGCGTATAGAGGAGTTATTGTCTCAGTTCGTATTAAGAACGGTACTGTAAAAGCTGGAGATAAGATTAAGATGATAGCTACTGGTGGTGTGTTCGAGGTTACTGAAGTTGGTATTCACACACCTAAAGAAAAAATCGTTGATGAACTTACTGCAGGGGATGTAGGATTTATCTGTGCATCTATTAAAAATGTAAGTGAAACTCGTGTAGGGGATACAATCACATTAGCGAATAATCCTGCTAAAGAAGCATTACCTGGATATAGAAAATTAAATCCAATGGTATTCTGTGGATTATATCCAATCGATTCATCAAAATATAATGACTTACGTGAAGCATTAGAAAAATTAGAACTTAATGACTCAGCTTTACAATATGAAGCGGAAACTTCTCAAGCACTTGGATTCGGATTTAGATGTGGATTCTTAGGAATGTTACATATGGAAATCATTCAAGAGCGTATTGAACGTGAGTTTAATATTGATATCATCGCAACTGCACCATCGGTTATTTACAAAGTTGAGAAAACTGACGGAACTTTAGTAGATGTATCAAACCCATCAGAAATGCCAGATCCACAAAAAATCAATAAAATAACTGAGCCATTCGTTAAGGCGAGCATTATGGTACCAAATGACTATGTAGGTGCTGTTATGGATCTTTGTCAGAAGAAACGTGGTATCTTCTTAAATATGGAATATATCGATGATACAAGGGTTAATATTACTTATGATATACCTTTATCGGAAATCGTCTTTGACTTCTTTGATCAACTTAAATCTAATACAAAAGGATATGCGTCATTTGACTATGAATTAACAGGATATAAAGATAGTAACCTTGTTAAGATGGATATTCTATTAAATGGTGAACAAGTCGATGCTTTAAGCTTTATCGTTCACAGAGAATTCGCTTACCAACGTGGTAAAGTTATTGTAGAAAAACTTAAAAAACTTATTCCTAAACAACAATTTGAGATTCCTATCCAAGCGGCAATTGGAAACAAAATTATCTCTCGTGAAACTATTAAAGCAATGCGTAAAAACGTTCTTGCTAAATGTTACGGAGGGGATATCAGTAGGAAACGTAAACTATTAGAGAAACAGAAAAAAGGTAAAGAGAGAATGAAAGCTGTTGGTAGCGTAGAAGTTCCTCAAGATGCCTTCATGGCTGTTCTGAAAATGGATGAAGAATAATGAAAAGTTATCCACGCGGAGTATATATTCATATTCCATTTTGTAAGTATATTTGTTCATACTGTGATTTCAACAAGTTTTATATACAAAGACAACCTGTCGATAAGTATATAGATTGTTTAATCAAAGAAATTGAGGGTATGGAAAACATTCAAAATGTTGAAACTATTTATATTGGTGGTGGAACACCGAGTGCATTAAGTGATGAACAACTTCATCGTCTACTGACTGCACTTAGAAATAAAATTCCACAACAACTGCGTGAATTTACTTTTGAAGCTAACCCTGAGGATCTTGTTGATTCTCGGGTTGCTTTGGTAAAGGGCTACGGAGTTGATAGAATTAGCATGGGGGTTCAGACTTTTAATAATGAACTGTTAAAAATTCTTGGACGAGGACATGTTGCTGATGATGTAGATATGGCGATTGCTAATTGTAAAAAACATGGGATTGAGGACATTAATGTAGATTTAATGTTTTCATTACCGAAGCAAACTATGGATGACTTATATGATAGTATGAAGAAGGTTGCAGAATACAATATTAGTCATATTTCATGTTATTCATTAATCTTGGAACAGAAAACCAAGCTTTATAATCAAGTTAGAGATAAGAAAGTTACATTACCTTCAAATGAAATAGAAGAGAAAATGTACAATGAGGTAATTAACTTCTTAACAGAAAATGGTTATGAGCAATATGAAATCAGTAATTTTGCTAGACCTGGTCATGAGAGTGTTCATAATAGCAGTTACTGGAGGAATATAGAGTATTACGGTCTTGGAGCGGGTGCTCATGGTTATATTGACGGAGTACGTTATGCTAACCAAGGAGCATTGAAATTCTATATTGATAGTATGTTAGAAAAAGGTCATGCTAGACGTGAAGAGAATACTGTAACACTTAAGGAAAGAATTGAAGAGGAAATGTTCTTAGGACTCCGCCTTTTAGAAGGTGTAGATTTAGATATGTTTGAAGAAAAGTATGGAAAAAGAGCAGAAGAAATCTTCAAAGATGTAATTGATAGAAACATAAGAGAAGGTTACATAGAGATTGAAGGTAATAAACTTTGTTTAACTAGAAAAGGATTATTCTATGGAAACGATGTGTTCTCTGAGTTTTTATTGGATTAGTAAAGTATTTTAAAATATGATAATAATTTTGTGGGGGAAACTTGATAATTTATGTGAAATTTTGAGTTTCTCCTAATAATAAAAGAAAGGAGAACTATTATGGAACGAACATATATTGAAAGATTACTTAGTAATTTGAATGAAGAGTATGGATTTAATTTGAAATTCAGTGATAATTTTAAAAATGCATTTTCTCATTCTTCTTATACTAATGAGAAAAGAATTGCGAAGCATCTGAATTATGAGCGCCTGGAATTTTTAGGGGATGCTGTTGTTGAACTTACAACAAGTGAATTTTTATTTAAGAAATTTTCTGAGCTTCCAGAAGGGGAACTTACTAAGCTACGTGCATCTATTGTTTGTGAAAAAACATTGGTTAAATATGCTTTGCAACTTGGTTTAGATAAATGTATTTATCTAGGTAAAGGTGAAGAAAAAATGGGCGGAAGAAGTCGAGCAGCTTTACTTGCTGATATTTTTGAATCTTTCACAGGAGCAATGTATTTAGAGTCGAATCTTGAAGTGGTGAAAACTTTCTTAAATAATACTTTATTTACAGAAGTGCAAGATCTTGAGTATCACAGCTTTGTAGATTATAAAACTATACTACAAGAGTATGTTTCGAAGATTAAATTAGGTGATATTGAATATGTAGTTCTTGATTCTAGTGGTCCATCACATTCAAAAACTTTCACGAGTGCTATTTTAATTGGTGGAAAACAATACGGAAGCGGAACGTCTACAACAAAGAAAGAGTCAGAACAAATCTCAGCAAAACAAGCATTAGAAAAGCTTGGATATAAAGATATTTAAAATTAATGAAAGGAAAAAGAGATGAAATTAGCAAAGGTTGAAGTTACAGGTTTTAAATCTTTTCAGAAGAAGACAACATTTGAATTTAAAAATAATTTAATTGGTGTTGTTGGACCGAATGGTTCGGGAAAAAGTAATATAATTGATGCTATTCGTTGGGTTTTAGGGGAGCAGTCTGCTAAAAATTTACGTGGTAGTAGCATGAAAGATGTTATCTTTTCAGGGACTGAAGATGCGAAAAGAAAAAACTTTGCTGAAGTAGCGGTAACATTTTCTAACGGAGAAGATAGTTGCGAAATTAAAAGACGTTTGTATAGAAATGGAGATAGTGAGTATTACATTGATAATAAACGTGCAAAACTAAAAGATATCACAGATATATATTTAGATCTTGGAATTAATAAAGAGAGTTATAGTATTATTACTCAAGGTAAAGTAGAAGATATTATTTCATCTAAGCCTGTTGATCGCCGAGCAATTATAGAAGAGGCATCAGGAGTATTAAAATATAAAAATAAGAAAAAAGAAACTAATCTCAAATTAGAAAAAACAAATGACAATTTAATGAGATTAAATGATATTTTCTCAGAAATCTCAGGTCGTTATGAGATTTTAGAAGATCAAAAGAATAAAACACAAAAGTATCTTGATTATTCTAATGAACTTGAAGAGAAAGATATTTTATTAAATGTCTATAATATTGCTGAATATCAAAAGAGACTTGCAGATTTACTACGAGTTAAACAAGACAAAGAATCTGAAAAACTTGGGCTTGAAAGTAGACAGGAAGAACTTATTAAAGATTTAGAAAGTATCAAGAATAGCTTAGTTTCTCTAGATAGAACTTATATGAAATATCATGATGAAGAGTTAGAGCTAGTTCAGAAAAAAGAATCTCTTCAATCGCAATTGAGCGTTATTGAGGAAAGAAAAAATAATAGAACTCTGAGAAGTGAAAAAATTAATGATGATATTAAGTATCTTGAGGAAAGAAAACAAAACCTTGAGAATAAGTTAGCAGAAAGAGAAAATCTAAATACTGAAACTAAAAGTAAAATTCAAAAGATTAATAAAGAAATTTCTTCATTAGAATCGGGAGAAGAGAGTAAATTAGAATTAATCGAAAGAAAAATAGAAGAATTAAAAGATAACTATTATAGCTTAATAAATGAAGAAACTAAACTAGAAAATAGTATTGAGTTTGCTAAGAAGAATTTAGAAAGTGCTGATGAAAATAGTAAAGAAATTCTTGATAATATTGAAAGACAAAAGCAAGTTTTAGATTTAAAAATAGAAGAACTTACAGCAGCTAATGGTGAACAAAAAGCTTTAAATGAACAGCTAGCTAACCTTCAAAAAGAACTTGATATATTAGTTGAAAAAAATATTTTAATTAATTCAAATGGGAAAAATATTGATGAACAAATACGCACAGGATACAACTTTAAGAGTAATCTTGAAAATCGTAAGAAGTTCTTAGAAGATCAGATTAATAATTTAAGTTTTTACAATATTGGAGTAAAAGAAATTCTTGCGAATAAAGATTCTTTAGCTGGTGTTCACAATAGTGTAGCAAATATTGTAGAATTTGATAATGAGTATGCTGTTGCAATTGATATTGCTTTAGGACAAGCACAACAAAATATTATTGTTGAAAATGAGCATGTTGCTAAAGAGTGTATTAATCATTTAAAGAAAACTAATAAAGGTAGAGTTACATTTTTACCGTTAAATAATATTAAAGCAAAAGCTATAGCGAGTGATATTTATAGAACAGTAGTAAATGAGGAAGGATTTATCAATATTGCTGAGAATCTTATAACTGTTGACACTGAATATAAAAATATAATATCTCATCTATTAGGATTTGTTATTATCGTTGATAATATGGACAATGCCAATAGAATAGCTCGAAAGATTAATTTCAGAAATAAAATTATTACGCTTGATGGACAAATCATCAATAGTGGTGGATCTATCACAGGTGGTGCTATTAATAAAAATAATAACTCATCTATTAAACATAAGGCTGAACTTGATGAGCTAGTGCAGAATCTTGAAAAAATTAATGATAAGATTGAAAAATTAGCTGATGAGAAGAGTTTACTAGAAAGTCAACAACAACAGCTAATGGATGAAATTCTAAATTCTAAATCTGTGAGAGAAGAGGTGATTTTAAAACTTAAGCAATTAGAATTAAGTATAAATCATAAAAACTCTGAAATTTCCGATATTAAAGTGAATATAGAATTAAATAAGAAGAAACTATTAGAATTCAAAGATACTGAAGATAATTCGAGTAATATTGTTGAGTTAACTCAAAGTCTGGAGAAAATTAGAGTAGATCTACGAAAACTTGATGAGAAAATTAAGGAAGAAAGTAGTAAGAAACAAAATGCCCAAAGTACAGAGGAATTGTTCTTAGAGAAAATTGCTGAGCTTAAGATTGAAAAATCAAAATTAGAAGAGACAACTAAGCATGGTTTAGAGTTAATAGAATCACTATTAGCTGATATAACAGATATAAATGAGCAACTAACAAGATTAGAAATGTCTAAAGATGCAGAGTCTTTAAGTGAGGAAGATGAGCAAAAGATATTAGAAAATAATTCTAAGATTATTGCTGAGTGTAGTGAAAGATTAACAACGCTTAAGACGTTATTATCAGATCTTGATATGGAAAAAACAGGATTATTCAAACGCGAAAAAGAAATTACGGTAGCTCAACAAAGAAATAACGAAAGTCTACGTCAAAAAACTTCAGAATTCGAAAAATTAACTGTAGAACAGACGAAGATAGAAGTTAAGATCGATGAATATCTAGAGAACCTTGTTACTAACTATAATGTAACATATGAGAGTGTATCAAACAGATTAACTGCTGAAAATATTGAAGAAGTACCTTCATATAAGAATGATGTAGCAAGACTTCGTAAAGAGATTGTAGAGTTAGGTAATATTAACTTAAATGCTATAGCAGAGTTCGAAGAGGTTAAAGAACGTTATGACTTCTATAATGAGCAAATTACCGATCTTGTAGAAGCAAAAGAAAAACTAGAAGAGACTATTGCAGAGATTGATAAAGAAGTAAAAGAACGTTTCTTAACAACATTTGTTCAAGTAGCAGAAAACTTCAATAAAATATTTAAAGAATTGTTCAAAGGTGGTTATGCAGATATGACTTTAGAATCACCAAATGACATATTAAATACTGGAATAGTAATCGAAGCTTCACCTCCTGGTAAAAAACTTCAAAACCTTTCATTATTATCAGGTGGGGAAAAATCTTTAACTGCGATTAGCTTATTATTCGCGATATTACAGGTTAAAAATCCTCCGTTTGTAGTACTTGATGAAGTTGAAGCGGCACTTGATGAAGAGAATGTTAATAGATTTGCAAAATTCTTAAAAGTTTATTCGGAGAATAATCAATTCCTAGTTATCACACACAGACGAGGAACTATGGAAGCTATGGATACTTTATACGGAGTAACAATGCAAGAAAAAGGTATTAGTTATATCTTAGAATTAGAGTTGAAAGATGTTATCGAGAACTTCAAAGAAGTTATAGAGTAAGCAGATAAACTTTTATAATAGGTTAAAAGACACGATTAAGTTTAAACTTAACCGTGTCTTTTTGACGTTAATTTCAATAAAATAAATGCTTAATAAACCCATACCATACATATATTACGATAATTATCGCCAGTAATTCAGTTAGATGAATTAAAATATTCAAAATAGAAAATTCTGTTATTTGATAATAAATTCCTGTTTTTTGAAATGCTATCGCGCAAATCACTAATGGGAATGTAAAAGCAGAAAAACTAGGGTAGAATTTTCTTTTTAGTAAATAAGGTAATTGAATTAAAACAAATATAAATAATAGTATTGTAAGTGGTATTAATATTGCTAGTATTATATTACTTTTTTGTGTTACTCCAATCATATAACTAGCTAGTAATAGTCCACCAGGTGCTGAAAATACAGTAATAGTAGGATAATCTCCATCCTTGTAATGTTTATATTTATAAACTCTATAAAGAACAAAAGGTAATAATACTAAATAGTTAATATAAGAAAAATAGAAGTAAATTAATCCTAGCGTTTCTAAGTTGTAATTTATTGCTGTTACTGTTACAACAGCTGGACCAACAAAGGTAATAAACCAAGTTGGATAGATTTTATTAATATGTCTTTCCTTTATTATAAAATTGTAAATTGCATAGCATACAACACAAGAATCTAGAAAGATTCCAATAATCCATACTGGTATACTCAATAGCCCGATATATTTTTTTGAAAATGAAGCAAGTAGCATAATTGTCATAGGGTATGTTGCTAGTACTGTCGCTACAACTGGATTTTCCATTTCTTTTTTTAATTTGTCAAATCCCAACACAAACTTAATAGTTAAAAGTACAATTATTATCAAAGATAATAGATTAAATAATAACTGTAGGGAAGAAGAATATGGTTGTAATAAATTTCCTAATGCAGCAGAACCTAATGCTAAGCCTGCAATTGGTGTAGGCAAGTTTTTAATTATATTCATAAACAACTCCTAATTTTTATTCTACTTTTATTGTATAAGATTTCTTGTAATAATTCAATAATTTTTCTGTTGACATTTCATACAAAATAATTTACAATAAGAAACAAGTGTTACCTATCGATGGAGGTTTGAATATGGCACCAAAATTTAAATTTACTAAAGAAGAGGTTTTGACTGTAACTATAGACTTTATAAGAGAAAATGGAATAGAAGCATTAACTGCAAGAGAGTTAGCTAAAAAATTGGAGTCATCTACTAAAGTAATATTTAGTTTGTTCTCTAATATGAAAAATTTAGAAGATGAAGCAAAGTTTGTTGCAGAAAATATTTTTTCAGAAAAAGTTAATTTAGCTTTAAAAGATGATAGTCCATTTAAACGATTAGGAGTAGAGTATATATTATTTTCAAAAAATGAACCTAAATTATTTCAATGGTTATTTATGAGAAAAGGTATAGAAGTAGAAAGTTTTAAAGATTTTCTTCCAATGCGAGACTATGAATATAAATCAGTAATTGAGTCTATAGATAAAGAGTATAAAATTTCAATAGAAAATGCAAAAAAATTTTATGAGCACTTATTTATATATAGTCATGGTATTGCAACATTAACAGTTACGGGAATATATAATTTTACACCGTCTGAAATTATTGAGTACATGGCAGAAGTAGCTAAAAGTTTAATAGTACAATATTTAAGGGAGATTGATTAAATGATTACAGCAAAAAATATTAAGAAAAAATATAATGATCAAGAAGTTTTAAGGGGAATAGATTTAAAAATTGATAAAAATGAATTTGTTGTTATACTTGGGGCTTCAGGTTCAGGGAAATCTACATTATTAAATATTTTATCTGGTTTAGAAAAGTCAGATTCAGGAGAAGTTGTATATGATAATGAGTCTATAAGTGATTACTCAGAAAAACAATTAACAAAGTTTCGTAAAGATAAAATAGGATTTGTTTTCCAACAATATTATTTATTAAACAATTTAACAGTAGAACAAAATGTTAAAGTAGGAGCTAATTTAGCAAATAATAAAGAGTATGTTGATATTATAAAGGAATTAGGTTTAGAAGATAAATTAAGTAAATATCCTAATGAGTTATCCGGAGGAGAGCAACAGCGTGTTTCAATTGCGAGAGCATTAGCTAAGAAGCCAACTGTACTATTTTTAGATGAACCAACAGGAGCTTTAGATGAGGCGACTGGAAGGAAAATATTGGAGTACTTATTAAAACTAAAAGATAAATCAAACTTTACAATGATAATGGTAACTCATAATGAGAATATTGCTGAGCTTGCAAATAAGATAATTCATGTAGGTAGTGGTAGAGTAACTTCTATTGAAGAAAACTGTACACCTAAATCTGTAGAAGAGATAGGATGGTAATTATATGCTAGTACAGTTAAAAGATTTAAGAAAAGCAATTGCAGTAGTGATAGTAAGTTTTTGTGCGGTATTTATAACTACACTGTTTTCTAACTTATATTTAGATTTGAAAGTCTTAGATATTACAGGATTTAATATAATGCAGAAAAAGTTTTATGATGCTCAGCTTATTGTTTCTAAATTTGTAATAATTATAACAGGAATAGTCTTATCAATAAGTGCAGCTGTAATGTTAATATTTTATATAAAACAATTTATTGATGATTCTAAACATAAAATTGGAATATTAAAAGCTCAAGGTTATAGTAATAACTTTATAGCATCTAAGTTTTCTATTTTTGGATTTTTAGTATTTTTGGGTTCATTATTAGGTTATGGTAGTTCACATTTGTTTATGCCGAAATTTTATGAAAGTAGGAATACAGATAATATATTATCTGAACTTACAATAAACTTTCATCCTAAACTTTTATTAATAATGGTTATATTACCATCACTATTGTTTTTAGTAATATCAATTGTTTATGTACTTTTTAATTTAAATGTACCAACGATTAACTTACTTAAACAAATAAATTCAATAAATAAAAAAATTAGAAAAAGAAGAATTAGACAATATAAAAACTTTTTTAAAGAATTAAGAGCAACAGTATTATTTAGTAATAAAACCCTATTATTCTTTGTTATTTTTGCTGCATTATCATTTTCTTCAATGATACAAATGGCATTTGGTATGAGAGATTTTGTTGATGGAACAATAAGAATTATGATGATGATAATAGGTGTGATATTATCGTTATCAATATTATTAATTTCATTAGAAGTGATTGCTAGTAGTAATATAAAAAATATATCTATTTTAAATATTATGGGCTTTTCAAAAAGTGAATGTTCAAAAATAGTATTATCAGGTTATAGAGTAGTAGCATACATAGGTTTTGCTGTAGGAACAGTTTATCAGTATTTTTTAATAAGAGCATTACTAAAAGTTTTATCTAAAAAATTAGATAGCGAAACAACATATAACTTTGATTTAATTTCAGTAATTGGTAGTTTTATAGCATTTGTATTAATATATGAAATCTTTATTTTATACTATAGTAATAAGATAAAAGGTTTAAATGTTAAAAAAATTATGATGGAATAAAAATAACAACTCCTTGTATATTTATACAGGGAGTTGTTTTAGGAGTAATTATTTAGCTAAACCTTCAGAAATTTTGTCTAAGTTCCATTTCATCATGCTGTAGTAGCTATCTCCATTTTGTCCTGGTTCAGCGATTGAATCAGTGAAGATTTTTTCGTAAATAGGAATGTTAGTATCTTTTGATACAGTTTGCATTGGACGTTCGTCAACACTACTTTCTACGAATAGAGAAGGTACTTTAGTTTTACGTAATTTTTCAACTAAAGTTTTGATTTGGTCTGGAGTTCCTTCTTCTTCAGTATTGATTTCCCAAATGTAAGCTGAAGGTACATTGTATGCTTTAGAGAAGTATTTGAAGCATCCTTCACTAGTTACGATTGTTTTTTTCTCTTTAGGAATGTTGTTGAATTTATCTTTAGCTTCTTTATCTAATTTAGAAAGTTTTTCTACGTAAGTTTTAAGATTTGCTTCGTAGAAGTCTTTGTTTTTAGGATCTCTAGCTTCTAATTGTTTAGCAATGTTTTTAGCGTAGATAATACCATTTTCAAGATTTAACCAAGCGTGAGGGTCTTCTTTACCTTTTTCGTTTTGTCATTCAAGGTAAATTACATCAACACCTTCACTAACAGCGTAGTAATCTTTATTTTCTTCTTTTTTAGCATTTTGAACTAATTTTGTAAACCAAGCATTACCACCAGTTTCTAGGTTAATACCGTTGTATAAGATAAGGTTTGCTTGAGATGTTTTCTTAACATCATCAGGAAGTGGTTCGTATTCGTGTGGGTCTTGACCAACTGGTACGATACTGTGTAAATCAATTTTATCACCGGCAATATTTTTTGTAATATCGGCGATAATAGAGTTAGTTGCTACTACTTTTAATTTTGTAGCTTCGTTAGAACTAGAACCTTGTTTAGCGCTAGAACAGGCAAAAAGTCCAACGGCTAGAGTAAAAATAAGCGCTAGAAAACTTAATTTTTTAAAACCTAATTTTTTCATATTATAGGCCTCCTTTATTATTTATTTGTAAAAACAAAAATAAAATAGATTTACATAACTAATAATAATCATTATCAATTAAAAACCCCGTAATAACTCCTCTAAATAAACTCATTTTGGAAGTATTTTATTTTTTAATGAGTTTATTTAAAGGGGGTATTTATATTTAATTAGATTAATACTACTTTATTATTTGTATGTTATTACCAAAATTATATTATTTTTTATGTTTAACAAAGCGTTGTTTTGGAGCAATAAAGAAACTTATTGCAAAAACAATAGCAGATGTTAATACGATACTAGATCCAGCTGCAATATTGAATGAGTATCCGATGAATAATCCAAGTACTGAGCAAGTTGCACCGATTGTAGATGATAAAAATATCATTGTTTTTAGGCTGTTAGCGTATAGATATGCAGTAGCAGCAGGTGTAATTAGCATAGCTACAATCAGAATTGTTCCAACACTTTGCATTGCTGTAACAGATACTAGAGTTAATAATATCATTAGTAGATAGTGATAGAAGTTAACTCTCATTCCCATAGCCTTAGCTAATAATTCATCAAATGAAGTTAGTAGTAATTCTTTGAAGAATAACTTAATAACTAAAAGCACGAAAACTCCTACTCCAATTGTAATGTACATATCTAAATCTTGCACAGCTAGTATGTTACCGAACAAAATATGGAATAAGTCTGTAGAACTTTTTGCAACACTTATCAAAATCACACCTAATGCTAGGAATGAACTGAATGTAATTCCAATAGCAGTATCACTTTTAATAATTGAATTTCCTTTGATGAATGTTATGATAATTGATGCTAATAGTCCAAATACAATCGCACCTATAAAGAAATCAATTCCTAAAATGAATGATAGAGCTACTCCAGGAAGAACTGCGTGAGAGATTGCATCTCCCATAAGGGACATACCTCTAAGTACTATAAAACATCCTACAGCACCTGCAACTATCCCAATAACAATGGCAGTAATAAGTGCATTTTGTAAGAAATGAAAACTATAAAGTCCATCAATAAACTCTTTAATCATTAGTGCCACCTCCCATAAAAAATAGGTCAGTGCCATATGCTTTAGTTAAGTTTTCTCTTGTGAAAGTTTCTTCTGTACCACCGTATGCAATAATTTCTTTATTAAGAAGAAGTACAGTGTCGAAATATGAATGAACTTTTCTTAAGTCGTGGTGTACTATTAATATTGTATGTCCTTTATCACGAAGATTTCTAAGTGTATTCATGATAATCTCCTCACTTACTGAATCGATACCAACAAAAGGTTCATCTAAGAATATATATTTAGCGTCTTGTACAAGACAACGAGCTATCAACACACGTTGAAACTGTCCTCCAGATAGTTCACTAATTTGTCTATTAGAGAATTTTTCTAAACCTACTAACTTTAAGGCTTCATCAACTTTTTGCCAGTCAGATTTTTTTAATTTTTTTAGTATTCCAATCTTAGAATATAAGCCAAGAGAAACACATTCTCTAACTTTTATTGGAAAGTTGTAGTCAATATTTATTTTTTGTTCGACGTAAGCAACATTGTCAAGATTTTCTCTTGCAATCTTGTCATCAATTTTCGAAATACCAGTCGAGGGTATTATATTTAAAACGGCTTTTATTAAGGTAGATTTACCAGCACCGTTAGGCCCTATTATACCTGTAATACCAGGTCCTTTTATTTCTAAATTAATATTAGAAAGGGCAGGAGTTTGGTTATAGGTAACATTTAAATTTTCTATCTTTATCATACTTGTCCCTTCTTGTTTTATTTTGTGTTTATACATTAAAGTTTACCTTAGGAAAGAAAATAAGTCAAGTAAATTTTGTTGTATTCAGAAAAAAAACCTGTATATAGCTAAATATATACAGAAAAATAATAATTATTTAGTTTAAAATTGAAAGTTTTCAGGAAATAAAAAACCTACCTTACAAAAAATATTGTAAGGTAGAAATAAGGGAGTAAATATGAAAAGTCTTTATTATAAGCTAGGGAGACTTATAATAAAAGAACATATGAAGTAATATAATAATTACTTCGTTTATTAGTATAACAGAAGTATATACAAAAAACAAGAGGAAAATAGAATATTTTTTAAAAAATTGATATTTTTTTTTTGTAAAATATTAAAGAAAATCGATTTAGATAAAAAGATTAAAATTTTGATAATAACACACCGTATCTTTTGTATTAAAACTATAAATAATACTATTATTACAGTAAAAAATACCTTAAGTATTTTTTACTGTAAAGATGTAAAAAACTTGTGTATATGAATACATTTTAAATGTACTGTTTATATATAAAGAAAAATTAATGTAATATTAAGTATATAATAATAAAAATATTAGAACTAGATATAAAAAAATGTTTAAGATATAAATTTATATTAAAATTATCCATCTAGGGCTATAAGGTTATCTTTATTATTTAATAATTTATACAATTGTATGTTAAGGGAATACAGAAAATGAAAAGAAGTTAGGTTTTAAATTCTAACTTCTTTTATCTAAAAAATATTTATTTTATTTCGAATTTTTCGCGAACAATTCTAGCAACCTGTTCACAATACTTATCAGTAAGCTCATCACTGCTAGCTTCTACCATAACTCGAATAAGATTTTCTGTTCCAGAAGCACGTAATAAAATACGTCCATTTCCTTCTAATTCTTTTTCTACATTTTCACATTCTGCTAGAACTTCAGAATCTTCCATAGCAGCCTTTTTATCAACTACCTTAATATTTACCAATTTTTGAGGATAGATATTTACCTCAGATGCTAATTCTTCAAGAGATTTCCCAGAAGTTTTAATAATATCAGCAAGTTTAACGGCTGTTAGAATACCGTCACCAGTAGTAGCATAATTCATCAGCACAATATGACCTGATTGTTCACCACCAAGTGAGTAATTATTTTTTCTCATTTCTTCAACTACGTAGCGATCTCCCACTGCAGTTTTAACAGATTGTAATCCATTTTCTTCTATGGCTTTATAGAAACCAATATTACTCATTACTGTAGAAACAACCATATTATCTTTTAATTCTCCTTGTTCTTTAAGGTGTTTTGCAAGAATGAACATGATTTTATCACCATCTACAATATTACCTTTAGCGTCTACTGCTAAAACCCTATCACCATCACCATCAAAGGCAAATCCAACGTCTACGTTATTTTTTTTTACAAACTCTGAGATTGTATTAATTTTAGTTGATCCAACGTTGTCATTGATATTTGTACCGTTTGGCTGGCAACCTATAGTTTCAATATCAGCTTCTAAATCACCAAAAATAAAAGGCGCTACACCAGTCGTTGCACCATTAGCGCAATCTAATGCAATTTTAATATCAGATAAATCACCAGTGATAGATTGTTTAATGTGTTGAATATATTTTTGTGTTAATTCATTACCACTATATAATTTTCCAATTTTGTCAAAACTAGCGTTTTTTATTTGTTCAGAATTATCAATTAATGATTCGATTTCTAATTCTTGTTCGTCTGTAAGTTTGAATCCATCAGGACCAAAAATTTTAATTCCATTATCTTGATAAGGGTTATGTGAAGCAGAAATCATAATTCCGCTATCTGTCTCAATTGTTTTTGTTAAATAAGCAATTGCAGGTGTAGGAATAGTACCAACTGTCATTACATTGACTCCTGTACTGGTAAGACCTGCTGTTAGTGCTTGTTCAATCATGTCACATGAAATTCTAGTGTCTCTACCAATTACTACTTTTGGATGTTCTTTTTTTTCAGTAAGTAATTTACCAAGAGCTTTACCTACTTTAAAACTCAAATCGGCTGTTAGTGATTCTCCTGCTATACCACGAATACCGTCAGTTCCAAAATATTTTCTCATAAAAAAATGACTCCTTGTTTTATAATCTATATGAATATTACTATATAAACTGAAATAAGTCAAGGTTTAGGGTTGTTTTAAGCGTTTTAGTGGGGAATTAATATCATATAAGCAATTATTTAAAATTATAAAATTAGATAGTTTTATCGCATAGAATACAAAAAAAGAAGCGACTTAAAATATAGATTGATTAAAAATCATATTTTCAAGTAGCTTCTTTTAGATTTGTAGTTATTCATAAAGTTAAAGAGTGATTTATAATTTAAATGCTTTTAACTTTTTGATAACCTTATTAATTATTTAATTTTTTAATATCGTCAAGTACTTTTTTAGCTTCATCTTTATTATTTTTAGAATATACATGTTTATTGTATATTATTACACTTATAGATATCATGTGAGCTGAAACTGGAGCAGCTAAGAATAAGAATGCTATTGCTAATAAAAATTTATATTCAAATACATGTAGATAACGATAGAAGTATATAAATCCAGCTATAAGAATTAATTCTATAGCGAAAGATCCTGTAACTCCTGCGGCATGTATTTTAGTTATTTCATCTGGCAATCTAATAAATCCTATTACCGTGGATAGCATTGCTATTACTGCGATTAAAATTAGAAGTATAATAATAATGTCTAAAATACTATTTAGTATCATCACTAAAGACCTCCTTTTTAGCTAAGAATCTAGCAGTAACAACTGTACCTACTAAACATATAATAGCTATGATAAGTATAAGTGAAATATAAGAAAAAGTTTTATAGTACATACTAACTAAAACTATTAAGCACATCAGTGGCATAGCAAGTAGATCACTAGCTATTAATTTATCAAATATGCTCGGTTTTTTTACGATATAAATTAATAAGAAAAATATCATGGCAATACTAGCGAATATACCTAGTAAAATTGAATAGTCTAATACTTTATCCATTTAAATCAACCTCCAGTATTGCTTTTTCAAAACTATTTTTTATCCCTTCAATCTCACCAGGAATATCATTAGTATCAAGGCAATGAATATGAAGTGTTTTATTATCGTGACCAACATTAACTGTAAGTGTACCTGGTGTTAAAGTTATCATATTGGCAAGTAATGTAATTTGCCAGTCTTTTGTTACTTCTAAAGGATATTCAAAAATAACAGGGTTAACATCAAGATCTTTTTTGAACATTAATTTTAAAACATTTATATCTGCTTTTAATAATTCAAACAAGAACATTAAGATTAATTTTATCCATTTATAAACATAAACGTAGTAAAGTTGATCTCCTAGAATATTTTTTACAAATGTTTTTCTAAAGATAAATAGTAGTACCATACCCCAGAAAAATCCTACTGCAAAATATTCAGAATTATAGTTACCTGAAAAGAACGTCCATACTACACCAACTAATATATTAATCAAAAATTGTAGTGCCATAATTATGCTCCTTTCTTAAGTACTAAGTCGATATAGTGTTGAGGATTTAGTACCATTTGTATACCTTTATCGAAGAAATCATCTAATAGATTAGTGCTCATTCCGATAATAAGTGCTATTACTACGATAGCGATAAGAGGAATTTGAACACCTTTTGGAAGAGGTTTTAAAATTAAACTCTTATTGATATTATCGTAGAATATATTTAAGAATATTCTGATTAAAGAGTAAAATACAATTAATCCAGATAATGCTACTAATATAGCAATAAATGTATTGTTATTTGTAACTAAACCTTTAATTATTAGTGCTTTACCATAGAAACCACTGAATGGTGGAACCCCTGCTAATGACAGAACTATAATAAAATATGTCCAACCAAGAAGAGGGTATTTATTTATTAATCCACATTTTTGGAGATATTTGACTCCGCTAACGTAAATTATTAATCCAACAACTATGAATAATGCAGCTTTTAGTAATATGTCGTTTACTGCATAGAATAAAGCACCTTTAACACCGAAAGTATTCAGTGTTGCAGTTCCACATACCATAACTCCAAGAGAAATTACGATATTAAAGATTACTATTTGTTTTAAATTTTTTTGATAGATAGCTCCGATACAACCGGCTATGATTGAGACTGCTCCAAGTATTAATATATAAGACTTGATGAAGTTTGATTCATAATAGAACAATCCATATGTTCTAATTATTGAGTAGAGACCAACTTTTGTTAGTAATGCTCCAAAGATTATTGAGATTGCAATTGGTGGTGCTGCGTATGATCTATTCATCCATGTGAATAGTGGGAATAGAGCCCCCTTCATACAGAACACAAATATCATTACAGCTCCAACAAGGTATAATCCACGACGGTCAGACATCGATGAGATTGTTTGAGATATGTATGCCATATTTAAGCTACCAACAATAGTGTAAAGATATCCAATACTAATAACAAATAAGCTACCAGCAAATACGTTCATTAGTACATAACTAATAGAAGATTTAAGTTGTTCTTTATTAATACCTACTAACAGTAGTAAGTAAGATGACATAAGTAAGATTTCATAGAAAACAAAAAGGTTAAATATATCACCTGTAGTGAAAGCTCCGTTTATCCCAACCATGATTAATAAAAATCCAGGATAGAAGAAACTAAGTTCTCTAACTTTATCAATCGTTTTAAATGAATATAACAATGTTGCAAGAAATACAACTGAAGATGTTGTAACTAGAACACTATTAAGTCCGTCTAATGTTAAAGTAATACCAAATGGACTAGTCCAGTTCCCCATTTCTAATATTAGTATTTGGTGTTTGTTTACCATATAGATATTGAATATAGAAAATGCTAAGACTAGTAGTGTAGCCAATGTTGTTAATAAACGTTGCATTGCTATTCTTTTTCTAAATAATACTGTTATTGCTGCGAATAGAAGGGGGATAAATATTGGTATAACAGGTAAATTACTATGCATTATTTCTTTCCTCCTTCATATTTTCTACATCTTCAAGATCAATTACATTATCGCTTCCTTTTAGTTTATAGTTAGCAATGTAGATTGAAATTAAAAGACAAGTTACTGCGAATCCGATAACGATGGCAGTAAGAATAAGTGCTGCTGGAATAGGGTCTATATAATTTTTTCCTAATTCCGAAATAATAGGTATATCTCCATCATATAAACCACCTGCGATAAGTATAATAAGGTTAGCAGCATGTCCAAAAAGACCGACCCCAATTATTATTCGCATCATACTCTTAGAAAGCATAAGGTAAACACCAAATCCAACAAGAATACCACATAAGATAATCATATAAAATTCCATTATTTACCATCCTTTCCGAAAGCTAAAATTACTGACATAAGAACTCCAACAACTACAAAGTATACACCTAAGTCGAATATTGCAGCTGTGTGTAATTCCATTTCTCCCATTATTGGGACATGAATGTGAGTGAAATGATGTTTGAAGAAATTCTTTCCGACTACAACACCACTAAACGCCGTACTAATGGAAAAAAGTAATCCAATAGCAGTTACATATACATAGTTAATAGGAAGTAGTTTATTGACTCTATCTATTCCATATGTAAACATTGCTAGAGCTAATGCCATTGTACAAAGGAGTCCTCCGACGAAACCACCACCAGGAAGGAAGTGACCACCAAAGTACAAACTAAGAGAAAGTAAAAATATACATCCTGAAATAATAGCAGATAATGATTTTAAAATTACATCATTAGTTTTCATCTTTTGGTCCTCCTCGTTTAATTATTTTAAACATAGCATAAATGATTAATGCAACCATAGTCATAACTGTTATTTCGAACAAGGTATCAAATCCCCTAAAATCTACGATAATAACATTTACTATGTTTCCTCCACCAGATGCGACAACATTATCGAAATAAAATTGACTAATTTCTGATGGGTTTTTATAAGCATATGATACTAATCCTACAATTGTAAAACTAATACCAGTTAGTGTCGCAATTATTGCATTAGTAAGTTTAAAACTTTGTTTTTCTACTTGTTTTGTTTTATCAGTTAATAGAATGAATGCTATTAAGAAAATAATAGTAGAAATTGATTCAATTACAAATTGTGTCATTGCTAAGTCTGGTGCTCTAAATGTAACGTATAGCGCAGTCATCATAAATCCAATTCCAGAAGAAAGGATAATAAGTACTAGTCTATTATAGACTGTAGTTAGAGCGACGCAGCATACGACTATACATAGTCCTATGAAAATATTCATGTAGTGAATTGTAGAGAAGTTATTAATTAAAATAGGTCTACCAATTGCAAAGTAACCACCAATAATAGTTGCAGATAATACTACAAAGATATAACTCATATTTCTTCTAAGTTGATTTGTAACAAATGTATCATGAAGGGTACCACTTACTTTGTGTAGTAAGTTACCTAAGTTATTATATGCACCATGAATAGAAATAATAGTAGGGTTTATACTATAGATTCTATTTCCACTTGCAAATAATTTGTAAATTACAAAGCTTGCAATGATAACAATAATAGAAGTAAGAAGTTCTATTGAGAAGAAACTATCATGATGGACATGAGTGATTACTTCGTTACTAGTTGTTTTTACAGCTAGCGCAGATTGTTGCGCTGGAATAACTATGTAATCTTTTATGAATGTGTTAATAATTACAAAGACTACAAGTATTATTGGAGATATAAAGATACCATTACTTGGAAGATGTAATTTCTTATTGCCCAGTATAGAGTTATCGAATTTACCTAAGAATGGTTTGAATGCTAATATTAATGAATAAATAGCAGTTCCTAAAGCTCCAATAACTACAGCTATTACGATAACCATATATAGCATGCTTGATTGCGTTAATCCATAAACTACCGTTAAGAAGTATTCTTTTGAGTAGAATCCACTTAAAGGTGGGATTCCTGCCATAGAGAATCCAGCGATAATACTTAATATAAAGCTAAGTGGCATATATCTTTTGATACCACGAAGTTTTTCGATATCGCGTGAATGGAATGAATGATCGATAATACCAGTAATCATAAATAAACTTGCTTTAAATGCTGCATGGTTAATAATATGGAAGCATACTGCATAGAATGCGAATGTATAAATGTAGTGATTATCGTTGTATAGACCAAGGTTAGCTATACCTATCATAAGAGTCATCATACCAAGTTGGCTAATAGTTGAATATGCAAGAATTCCTTTTAAATCTTTTAGGAAAATTGCAGAAATAGAACCTATTAGCATAGTAATAGTCCCAAAAATGATAAGAATATTACCAAATGAAGAAGTAAATGAGAATACAATTCCAATTCTTAATAATAGATAGATTCCAGCTTTAACCATTGTAGCTGAGTGTAGGTAACTACTGATTGGTGTAGGTGCAGCCATGGCATCGGGTAACCAAATATGGAATGGAAACTGTGCTGATTTTGTAAATGCACCGAATATTATAAGAATCATGGCTACTACATATTTATCGTTGTATCCATGGTTTTTAGTAAATTCTATAATTTCACTAACGTTAAAACTTCCAGTAATATTATTTAAAACGAAAATTCCTGCTAGCATTAGGACTCCACCAAAGACAGTTATAATCAACGATTTCAGAGCTCCTTTTCTAGATGTATCATTTTCGTGCCAGTAACTAATTAATAGGAAAGAAGAAACAGATGTCATCTCCCAGAACATATACATACTAAGCATGTTGTCAGATAAAACAACACCTAACATGGCTGACATGAATATTAGTAAAAATATGTAAAATTTATGTAATTTTTCATCTGTAATACTCATATAGTAACATGAATATAGTATTACCAGAGTACCAATTCCTGTAATTAGCAATGAGAATAGAAGTGATAAACCGTCAAGATTTAGGTTAATATCAAGTCCTACATTAGAAACAAATGCTAGTTTTTTATAGATTATTCCACCTGAATAGATATTCTTAATGTTTGAAACAAAATACCCAAACAGAATTAATGGAACAACTATAACAAATTTTCCAGTATGGATGGTTTTGAAGTTTTTCCTTAAAAAAGGTACGAAAAACATCGCAATTACTGGTAAAAAGACAGCTAATTGTAACATAAAAAAACCTCTTTCTAATTTATTTATTTTATAACACTAATTATATAACAAAATAGAGTAAAATACTATTGATATTCAACTTTTATATAATTATTTTTCAATAAAAAATGGTAGATAACATAAAGGAATATTATAAAAAGTTATGAAAACGATAAAATAAAGCATTAATTATTTTATAAAAATAACTAATATAATTCTATTATTTTTGAGGTTAAAATATAGTATGGATGAATAATGGTGCTTAAAATGTGACTTGTAACGATAAAGTAAACTTATTATTTTCAGAATATTTAATAGAAAATATAGATAATTATTTTTTTAATATCTCTTGTTTAAGGTAAGAAAAAAAGGTATAATAAAGTTATTAATATATTTACAGGGGGACTAACTGATGTCACATAAACAAACACCACATATTAAACCAAATGGAGTAGAAATCGCTGAAACGATTCTTTTACCAGGGGATCCATTAAGAGCGAAATTTATTGCAGAAACATTTTTAGAAGATGCAGTTTGTTTTAATGAAGTGCGTGGTATGCTGGGATATACTGGAACATATAAAGGTAAAAAGATTTCTGTGATGGGAACAGGTATGGGACCAGCTAGTATCGGTATTTATTCTTATGAATTAATCCACACATTTGGGGTTAAGAATTTAATTAGAATTGGAACATGTGGGGCACTACAACCGGAAGTAAAATTATATGATGTAATTTTAGGAATGGGATCTTCAACAAACTCAAACTACATGCACCAATATAACATTCCAGGAAACTACAGTTTAACTGCATCATTTGACTTATTATTAAAAGCTTACAACAGAGCTCAAGAAATGGGTCAAGCAGTACACGTTGGTAATATTTTATGTAGTGAGATTTTCTACAATGCTGACGAAAAAGCTATGGAAAACTGGATTAAAATGGGAGTTTTAGCTGTTGAAATGGAAAGTGCAGCATTATATGCTAATGCAACTGCTGCAGGTGTTAATGCTTTAACAATTTTAACAGTAAGTGATTCATTAGTAACTGGAGAAGAAACTACTCCAGAAGAAAGACAAACGGCATTTACGAAAATGATGGAAATTGCTTTAGGTTTAGCATAAAATTAGGAATTTAGAGGTAATATAATATGAGTAACTATCAAGAATTATATGAAAAATGGTTAAATAGCTCAGCTTTAACTGAAGAAGAGAAACTTCAATTAAAAACTGTAGCTGATGATGAAGTTGAAAAAGAAGATAGATTTTATAAAGAATTAGAATTTGGAACTGCAGGATTACGTGGTAAAGTAGGAATGGGTTCTAATAGAATGAATAGATTTATTATCGCTCGTGCAACAAAAGCACTAGCACAAACTATTATCGACAATGGATTACAAGAAAAAGGTATTGCTATTGCTCACGATCCACGTCTTTTCTCAAAAGAATTTGCTAAATTAGCAGCATTAGTAATGGCTAGTAATGGAGTTAAGGCATATTTATTCGAGGACTTACGTCCAACTCCAGAATTATCTTTCGCAGTTCGTTATTTAGGAACAGCTAGTGGTATTAACATTACAGCAAGTCACAATCCTAAAGAATACAATGGATATAAAGTTTATTGGCAAGAAGGATCTCAAATTAAATCTGATATAAGTGACAAAGTTCTAGAATATATTAACTCAATGGATATCTTCGACAACTATGTTACTTTAACAGAAGAAGAAGCTAAAGAAAAAGGATTATTAGTATATATTGGAGAAGAAATTGATGAAGAATTCTACAAAGAATCTTTAAACTGTGCTATTAACGATGAAAACATTGATAAAAATATTTCAGTAGTATATACACCACTTAACGGTGCTGGATATAAAGCTGTAACAACAGTTCTTGCACGTCGTGGATTCAAAAATGTTCATGTTGTTGAAGAACAAAAAGATCCTGATGGAACTTTCCCAACAATTGAATATCCAAATCCAGAGGATACTGCAGCATTCGAATATGGTGAAAGATTGGCTAAAGAAGTTAATGCTGATGTAATCATTGCAACTGACCCTGACTGTGACCGTCTTGCTGTAGAAGTAATTCACAATGGTGAAGTAGTTTCTCTAAATGGTAACCAAGCCGGAGCAGTATTAGTTCAATATGTTATTGAAAATCTTGCGAAACAGAACAAACTACCAGAAAACCCAGTATTAGTTAAATCTATCGTAACATCTAAAATGGTAGAACCATTATGTAAAGAATATGGAGTAGAAGTAATTGATGTTCTTACTGGATTCAAAAACATTTGTGCATTACCAAATGAATGGGATATTACAGGTGAGAAAAACTATGTAATGGGATATGAAGAAAGTATTGGATATAACGTTGGGACATTCCTACGTGATAAAGATGGTGTAACTATCGCTATGTTATTAGTAGAAGCAGCAGCATTCTATAAAACACAAGGTAAAACATTAGTAGACGTACTTGATGGCTTCTATGAAAAATACGGGTACTACTTAGATAAAACTATCTCAATCGTTTTAGAAGGTGCAGCAGGTGCTCAAAGAATTAAACGTATGATGGAGAAATATCGTGAAATCTTTGCTCGTGAAATTGCTGGAAGTGAAGTAGTAGCTATTACTGACTACTTAGTACAAAAAGAAAAAACTACAGCTACTGGTGAAGAAAAGGCTATTGATATCGAAAAAACTGATGCTGTTAAATTCAGTTATTCAGACGAATCTTGGTATACATTACGTCCAAGTGGAACAGAACCTAAAGTAAAACTTTATATCTACGTTAAAGATGCAGATAAAGAAGTTGCTAAAGAAAAATTAGTTAAATTTGAAGAAAAAGTATTAGAATTACTTTACTCAATCGATTAATAAAATAAAAAGGAAGTGAGAAAAATCTCACTTCTTTTTTACTTATTATAATATTTTAGATACTCTTTACAGAATTCTCGAGCTGAAAGTTTGCCGCTTTGTCTGTCTGCATAAGAAGAGCTTACGAATTTTGAAATTTCATCTGTGTATT
>NZ_CAURJN010000026.1:0-29646 GCF_963525165.1 uncultured Gemella sp. | reverse complement strand
CTTCCTTAAAAACTAAGTTGCTGTTGCATACGCTATATCTAAATATTTCGTCGTCACTTCATTCCTAGAAATATTAAGATCTACCCCAGCAGTGGCAACTAAAGTTTTTAGCGTCATTCTTCCTTAAAAACTAAGTTGCTGTTGCATACGCTATATCTAAATATTTCGTCGTCTCTTCGTTCCTAGAAATATTAAGATCTACCCCATTGTACATTATCTAACGAAACTCTCTGGTTCCGAAAAAGCATCCGCCGAATTTTCGATAACTTTTTTCCTCGTCAACTAAATTCAATTTAACCCTTAGAACTTAGTTCGGGCGCTATAATTATAAAATGAAAATACCTCCTAATATTTTAATCGTACCTATTATTATACTAGATGAAAAGAGCATTGTAAACTGAAAGGCTATATTTACATAAACTTGAATATTAAAATAAAGTATCTAAAAATTTAACCTTAATTTTCATATATGGTAGCAAGATGTCAATCGATAAAAAACCTACTTACTATATTTTTAGTAAGTAGGTAATTTAATTATTGTTGTTTCTGAGCATCAGTTGCTACTTCTTTAGCATTTTTCACTTCATCAGGTAGCTTGATTTCTTTAACGTTATTTACGTTAGAGTATTTGATGTTTTGTTTGATTTTCATTGTAGTTGGAGTTGATGTGTTTTTAGTAGCAAGCTCCATAGTAACTTCGTTAGTAACAGGAGTGAAGTCTTTAGTAACAACAAGTTTGATTGAAACATTTTTAAATTCTACGTTATTAAATGCTTCAGCATTAACTTCGTTTCCAGAAGATGTATTAGCAACAGCAACCATAAGTTCTTTAAATTGATCTCCACTTCCAGTATATGTTAGTACATAATTTCCGTTTTCTTCTGCTTTTTTGAAATCTTTGATGATTTTTTTGTAAAAATCTAGGATTTGCTCAGAGTTGGCAATTTTTTTAAGATTTTCGAATTGAGCTGTGATATTGTTGTTTGCACTTTTTACCCACTTATCTTGTCCAGTTGATTTTGCATAAGCAGTACTGTCTTTAATGTAAAGATCTAAAGTTTGACTTTGATTTTGAGCTTTTACTTCTGTAGTAGCTTTCATTGCGAATGGATCGATAATAAGAGATCCTGATACAGTATTTTCAACTGTTTGAGTTTGTTCACCAACTAAGATTTCAGAACTGTTAGTTGCTACAAAGTCAGTACTTTTTAGATTTTTAGATGCTTCTATTGATTTATTGATAATCTGTTCAGTAGAAGCGCCTGTGCTACAAGCAGCTAAAGTAACTGACAGGATAACTGTTGCAATAATCAATAGATATTTTTTTAATAATTTTGTCATTTGTCTCTCCTTAACTTTGAGTAAAATAGACGTGAATAGTCTATTTCAATAAATATTTATTTTATAGGAATATTCTACCATATAATAAGGTATATTACTACACTATAAGCATATTTTTAAAATATCTGTAATAAATAGGGTGGAATAAAGAAGATGTTTTTGTTTATTATTTATAATATTTTTTTAAATATTATAAAAAATCTATTGACTTATATCAATGATGGATATATAATTATATCAAAGATAGATATATTGATGATGGATATATAAAAAGAGTATCTCTAATTAAGTTAGGAGGGATAAAATGGCAAAGTTAAGCCCTTATGAAACGGGCGAATTAACAGATAGTATATTTTTTACACTTCTAGTTTTAACAGAACCTATTCATGGATACTTAATAATGCAAAAGGTGGCAGAAATTACGGATAATAATATTATTATCGGACCTGCGACAATGTACACAACTTTAGGTAAAATGGTTTCTGTAGGCTGGATTGAAGATAAAGAAATCGATAATTCGAAAAAAGAATATCATATTACTCCAAAAGGTATGGAAATTTTGGAGGAAGATTTAAAACTTCGACAGTTTTTACTTGATGTAGCTAAGAAGTTTATAGGTGGTGGAAGTAATGAGTAGATATAAGGTGATACATACATTCGCTTTAACAAATAAAAGACTCATGAGAAAGTTAGAAAGATATAGTGCAAAGGGCTGGCATTTTAAAAAGTTTCTGGGGTTCTTAATTTTATTAGAAAAAGGAGAAAGAACCGATTATAAATACGAACTGGTATATGATAAAAAGTTCGATGCTGAACGTGAAGATTTCTATGAATTTAACGGTTGGGAAGTAGTTAGAAATGGTATTTTTTGGCAGATATTACGTGGTGAACCTACGGCAACTACATTATATACAGATAATTTGAGTGAAGAATATATGTGGCTATATAGAATAAGATTTAATGCGAAAATCATGTTAGGATGCTTTTTTATAGCTTTGGTGGCGCACATAATAAATGAATTTTTAATGGCATCTGAAGTAATAGATTTTATTTTAGGAATGTTTTTTGGATTTGGTCTAGGACTAGGTGCTGTAAACATAGCGTTCTTTATAAAATATTTATTTTTGAAGAGAAGAAAGGATTGAATTTATGAAGTATAAATATGTTCCGGTATTTATAAGCTATGATAAAGTAGCGGATAAAATGAATCTCCTTGCTGCTGAGGGATATGAATATGATAAAGAGGCTATAGTGGCAATTAGAATGAAGAAAGTCTCAGAGACTAGCGATAAGAAATATAAGTTTATCTTTGATAAAAACTTTACACCAGAGATAGAAGAGTATTATAAAGCAAGCGGCTGGAAGCTTTATAAGTTTCAAGTTTATAATTTGTTTAGACTTGCTGAAGGGACTTCGAGTTCTTATCCGATATATACTGATACCGAGACGGAATTAGAAATTGTTAAATATAGATTGTTAAGATTTATAGTTTTATTTATTTTAATAAATATAATAGGGGTATTGTATTTTACTAATATTAAATGGGTAATTAATAGTGGAATACCTGATGTGTTAGCCATGTTGCTAGGTGGATTAATAGGTGGTATATTTGGTTACTGTATAGGAGGGCTTGGAATGTTCATACCGAAATATTTCAAGTTAACAAAAGAAATAAAAAATAATGAAGAATAAAAGGGGATTTAACTTTTAAAAAGTTAGAAAGAGAGGTATGGATTATGATTTTAGAATTTAAAAATGTAGAGAAGAGCTTTGGTAATAAAAAGGTTCTTAAAGGTGTTAGCTTCACAGCGAAAAGTGGAGTAGCTAACGGATACCTTGGACGAAATGGTAGTGGTAAAACTACAAGTTTTAGAATACTGTTAGATATATTTAAGCCGGATAAAGGTGAGATTTTATTAGATGGGAAACCTTTAGATCACAGTAAGGTGAAAATTGGGTATTTACCAGAAGAACGTGGAATGTATGATGGTGTTGGACTAGTAGATCAACTTACGTACTTTGGAATGTTAAAAGGTATGAAGAAGAAAGCCGCGCAAACAGAAGCGAAAAAATGGTTAGAGTACTTTGAATTAGAAGATAATAAACAAGCACTAAAAACATTATCTAAAGGTAATGCACAAAAAATTCAAATTATTCAAAGTGTAATGAATGATCCAGATATTCTTGTTTTTGATGAGCCGTTCAGTGGACTAGACCCGGTGAATGTATCGAAGTTAAAAGAAATAATTACAGATTTTATTAAAAAAGATAAACTTGTTATTTTCTCATCTCACCAAATGCCAGTTGTGGAAACATTCTGTGAGGATATTAATATACTAGAAAAAGGGAAAATTACTCTAAGTGGTAATTTAGATTATATTAAAAAACAATTAGGACATGGAAAAATGATCTTAAGTGTTAGCGGTTTTGAGAAAGAGGAATTGCTTGCTAATCTTAAAGCTGTGCCACTAGATATTGAGTATTCATTGGTTCCAGAGGGAGTGCTTCTTGATTTCAAAGAAGAAGGAGCTAAAAAAGAACTTTTAGCAAGATTAGCTGGAAGTACGTTTAATATAGAAGAATTTAAACTTTATAAACCAACGTTAGAAGAGATTTTCAAAGAACAGGTAGGTAAGTAATTATGAAAAATTTTAGTACAGTATTTAATTTTGAATTAAAACAATTTTTTGCCAAAACATCAACAAAGGTTATTATGGCAGTGTATTTCATTATAGCTATAGGTATAACATTCATACCGTCGATTGCGAACAGTAATCTTTTTAAAGGCGATAGTAACGATAATTTCACGCGTAGTGCATATGTTGTAAAAGATGCAAATATTAAATTAGATGATCTAAAAGAAGCTAAAAAATACGATAGTAAAGAGGCTTTAGAAAAAGACATTAAAGCTAAAAAATTAGATGAAGGTATTGTTTTAACTAAAGATAGTTATGAATATTTATCTAGACAATCTATCTTTAGTAAAGATAGCAGCGAATTTAAAGAAGCTTTCGGAAAGAATGTAGAAAAATTAGTCTATAAACAAAATGGTTTAGATTATGATAAAGTAACTAACGTGAAATCACATCTGCCTAAACCTGTACCTGTAAATGTAAGTGGAGATTCTGATGCTCAAACTCAAGTAGTAAATGTTGTAGTAGTTTATGCTCTTACATTTATTGTCTATATGACGGTAATTCAGTTTGGTAGTGTAGTTGCAACAAATGTTGTTAAAGAAAAAAGTAATAGAGCTATGGAACTATTAGTAGTTACTGTGAATCCTAGAACGTTAATTTTAGGAAAAGTATTAGCTTTATCTGTTGCGGTACTTATTCAAATGGGCCTAATCATAGGTGGTTTATTCGCGGGTCTAAAAATCAATGGTTCTAGATATAGCGATAACATCAAACACATTATAGAAAATGTAGATTTGAAAGTCCTTGGTGTCGGATTACTGTTTGCGTTAACTGGATTTGTAATGTTTATGTTTATGTACGCGGCATTTGCTTCATTAGTTAGTAAGATTGAGGATGTCAACGGAGCGATAACTTTACCGATGTTAACATTTATGGGTGCATTCTTTGTGAACTACTATATTATGGGTTCAAGTGGAGATACTAAAATTGCAGAAATTTTATCATATGTTCCATTTACATCATACTTTGTAATGTTTACGCGTTATGCAATAAGTCACGTTTCTATTCAAGAATTAGGGTTATCTTATGGTATATTAGCTGTGACTACATTACTTGTAGCATTTGCAAGTGTTAAAGTATATAGATTAGCAACATTAAGATATGGTCAAAAATTAAACTTCTTCAAGTTGTTATTTGGGAAGTAGAAAATATAAAATATAATAACACCACATATTAGATTATCTAGTATGTGGTGTGTTTTGTGTATCTAAGATGACTATTCATAAAATTAGTTGTAGTATTATTTATTCATTGCACTTATTTTATATTTATGTTATAATAGACATATAAAAGAGGGCCGTTTGCACTGACTTTACTAATAATTTCTTAACTCACTGCGTTCGTAGAAATTATAGTAGTCGTAGTATAAATTATTCGTAATATTTTTCTTCAGTCTTTGACTTTGAAAAATAAACGACTAACTTAAAAGACGGTGACTCTGATTAATTATAGTTTAAAATAACTGTCTTAACCGTTCAAAGTTTTAAAGATGGTTATTTTTTATTGTCTTTTTTTAATGCCATAATACATGCACTAACTATTGAAACAATTAAAAGGTTTATTCCAATAATTGTTTGTACAATTTCGTATGCCGACAACTTGCTACTCCCTTCTTCAAGTTTTCAGTGTATGTGAGCATAGCACCAACTCCTTTCGTAAAAAAGTAGCCACCATCTTTGTAGAAAGTATTATAATTTCCAACTTCTCTCTCCGATTTTGATTATATCAGATTAATTAGTGATTATCAATGATTTTAAGGAATTAATATTATTATTTTAATATAGTTAATAATAGTAAAAATTATATAAAAATGACAATTACATATGGAAATAATTATCGTATACAAAATAAATAAAATATAAATATATAAAATTTAATTATATATTTAGAAAAGTGTTATTTTTAATGAACTAGAAGTAAGATTCAAAAAATTCAAATTTTGAGTCTTTTCTTTTTTATTTTTAGTGTATAAAAGGTTATAATTAGGTATAAAAAAATCTGTAAAATAAGGAGATTATTTAATGAATGAACTAAAAAGGACGATAGGCTTTATGCCGGCTTTTATGACGGTAATAGGCTCAGTAATAGGAGCAGGTGTATTTTTTAAAGCTGCTGTTATTTATAAAACTACAGGGACGATGAGTCTAGGATTACTAGCATGGGTTCTTGCTGGTATTATTACTATTTGTGCAGGTCTTACCGTTGCGGAACTTGCGGCATCTATTCCTGAAGTTGGTGGGATGGTCGTTTGGATAGAAAGAACTTATGGGAAAACTGCAGCATTCTTATTAGGATGGGCTCAGTCGGTGATTTATTTCCCTGCGATGATAGCGGCTCTTGCGGTTATCTTCTCTACACAAGTTTTAAATTTATTAAACTTAGATAAGATTTGGCATCTTCCTATAGCCATTGCTGCAGCAGCATCGTTAATGTTTCTAAACTTTTTAGGTGGAAAAATTGGAGGAATGATTCAGACGGTAGCTACTATTTGTAAATTAATCCCATTAATAGTAATTATAGTATTTGGATTATTCCAAAGCGATTCACAACCATTACAATTATTCCCTATAGAAGCGGGGAAAGATATTTCATTCGCTAGTGGGCTAGGTGGAGCTTTACTTGCTGCAATGTTCGCATATGAAGGTTGGACGAATGTAGGAAGTATGGCAGGTGAGATGAAAAATCCTAAAAAAGATTTACCAAGAGCGATTTTCCTAGGACTAGCGGTTGTTATGGTTGTATATGTACTTATAAATGTTGCTTACCTTATGACTTTACCACTAGATCATGTTGCAGGTAATCAAACTGTAGCTAGTGAAGTTGCCACAAAGTTATTCGGTGGTATAGGTGGTAAAATTATCACAATTGGTATACTGATAAGTGTATATGGAGCGATTAACGGATTCTCAATGGCTGGAATTCGTGTACCTTATGCAATGGCGAAAAGTGAACAGATTCCATTTAAAAATGTATGGACAAAGTTAAATAAAGGAGCAGTTCCTGTCAATGCGGGATTATTACTTTTAGTAATAGCGTTCTTAATGATGTTAACTGGTAGTTTTGATATGTTAACTGACCTATTAGTATTCGTAATGTGGTTCTTCTACACAGCAACATTCCTTGCGGTAATTATACTACGTAAAAAAGAACCGAAATTAGAAAGACCATATAGAGTACCTTTATATCCAGTAGTTCCTATAATAGCTATTCTTGGTGGAGTTTATACTTTAGTAAGTACTTTAATCTCACAAACGTCATTAGCTATGGGAGGAATAGCTTTAACGTTAATAGGATTATTATTCTATACAGAATTACATAAGAAATTCAAAAAATAATAGAAAAGAAACATCGCATATTAGAAAACCTAGTATGCGATGTTTTTGTATTATTTATTTCTATTTTCTGAATTAATTTCTTGAGAATATGTTCAATTTGCGAGTGAAATTTACTATAATTGACAAATTGAAAACATTGATATAGCAACTTTTATAAATAGTTGATTATATATATTTAATTTGATATAATCAAAATCGGAGAGAGAAGTTAGGGAGTATAATAACTTCTGATAAGGATTGCGGTAGTCGTTTATTTTTCAAAGTCAAAGACTGAAGAAAAATATTACGAATAGCGTATGCAACAGGAACTTAAAAAGCAGGTACTAAAAATTAGTATCTGCTTTTTCTAGTTCCCACTGCTGTGGCTACTTTAATTTGAAAGGGGATGGTGCTATGTCCGCATACACTAAAATCTGGACGAAAGGAGTAGCAAGTTGTCTGCGTTTGAAATTATACAAACTATTATAGGTGTTAATCTTTTGATTGCAACTGTAGTTGGTGTATGTATCTCAGCACTTAAAAAAGACAATAAAAAATAACCATCTTTATACTTTGACCGGTTAAGATGATTATTTTTTAATAATTCTTAATTAAAGTCACCGTCTTTAAAACGGCTCTCTCTTTTATGATTTTATTTTAACATAAATATCTAATAAGTTCAATGAATAAATAAGGTCGTAATTGAATTGATTGATATCTGATAAAATTTGTAATACTACTAAAGTAAATTCCAAACATCGCACATTAGAAAAGCTAGTATGTGATGTTTTGTTATTGGTGTTTTTTGTGGTATACTTTTTAAAAAGAAGTTTATAAAAATCAAATTACTACGAAATTTAGAAAAGGAGAAATAATTTGAAAGAAAATAAAGAGAATAAAGAAAAGAATGAAGACTTAATTACAAATATTATTTTAATTAGTGGAGTAGTATTCGGTTTAATTATTACAATTTATAAAATAATAGGGTAATTACTAATATTATTTATAATTTTTGTGATAAAATATGTATATTAGATTTTAATAAATTTATACTATATATTGTGCTTTCTTTTGTTTTTTAGGTGCAATTAACAATAATATGGAAATTAATTTTTAGTAATAAAAGAAATGTTTAAACGTATCTTAAGGGATAGTATTAAACATTTCTTTATTTATCTTATTTATTTCTATTTTCTAAATAGTCTGCAATTGCGGCTACGTCTTTATCTCCACGTCCTGATACGTTAACGATAATTACTTTATCTTTATCTAGTTTTGGAGCGCGTTTTATCACTTCTGCAAGTGCGTGTGAACTTTCGATTGCTGGGATAATTCCTTCTGTTCTAGTTAATAGAAGTAAAGCATCGACAGCTTCATCGTCAGTTGCACTTACGTATTCAGCTCGTTTTGCATCTTTTAGGAATGAGTGTTCAGGTCCGATCCCTGGATAGTCTAATCCTGGAGAGATTGAGTAAACAGGTTTTACTGAACCATCTTCATTGAATAATGCATAAGTCTTCATACCATCAACAACCCCAACAGTACCTAGAGTAAGTGTTGCTGCATGGCGATCTGTATCAAGACCACGACCAGCTGCTTCAACTCCAAGTAACGCTACTTCTTCGTGAGGGATGAACTCAGCGAAAGCACCGATAGCGTTAGAACCACCGCCAACACAAGCTACTACTAAGTCAGGAAGACGTCCTTCTTTTTCTAGGATTTGACGTTTTGCTTCTTTACTAATAACTTTTTGGAAATCTTTTACGATAGTAGGATATGGGTGAGGTCCAACTGCTGATCCTAGTACGTAGAAAGTATCGTCAATGTTCTCAATCCATGCTTTGAATGCAGCATCAACAGCCTCTTTTAGAGTTTTTTCTCCTTCTTGAGCTGCGTGAACTTTTGCTCCAAGCATTTCCATTCTAAATACATTTAATCTTTGTCTTTCTACGTCAAGAGCTCCCATGTAGATTTCACATTCCATACCGAACTTGGCAGCGGCAGCAGCTGTAGCTACACCGTGTTGACCTGCTCCTGTTTCAGCGATAACTTTCTTTTTACCCATACGTTTTGCAAGTAAGATTTGTCCGATAACGTTGTTAAGTTTGTGTGCTCCAAGGTGGTTTAAATCTTCACGTTTAAGGTAAATTTTTGCTCCCCCAAGGTGATTTGTTAAACTTTCAGCATAGTATAATGGAGTTTCACGTCCTGAGTAATCTTTTAAGTAGTGAGCATATTCTGCTAAAAATTCTTCGTCATCTTTGTATTTATCATAAGCTGCTTCTAGTTCATCAAGAGCTTTTTGTACAACTTCAGGTACGAAGCTTCCCCCAAATTCTCCAAAGTATCCTTTTAAGTTGTTTAAGTTATTTTCTAAGTTTGTCATAATTGTTTATTTCCTTTCGAGTTTTTAATAAGATTTTAAAATAAATACACTTGTGTTACTCTAAAAAGGAAAGACCGTATAGAATAATTCTATACGGCCTTTTTTACGATTTTAAAACGATTTTTCTACAGCCGACATAGACACTTTTTAGAGTACACTAAAGTTGCGTCTACGTCATAAAAAACATACACACAACATTATCTACGCCAGTTTTGCCAAGATTTTAAAGTTGTTGTTTGTTTCATTTGTAGTTCCTCCTTCTCGTTTTGTTGTCTTTATTATACACATTATTTTTCTGGAATGCAAGTCTTTTTTTATAATTTTTTAAATTTTTCTGACAATTTACAAGAGTAGCCTATTTTAACAAGACTCTAAAGGAGTGTTTACTTAAAATATATTAAGAGATGATTAGGAATGTTCAAGGCGATAGTTCTTTCTACCTAAACCGCTGTAAAAGTGATATAATAGAAAAGTGAAAAAATCAGGTATGGAGGTGCAATTTGAAATTATCGGTATTAGCCAGTAGTAGTAGTGGAAATAGTATCTATATAGAGCATAATAATTTTAAATGCTTAGTAGATGCTGGGCTGACTGGGAAAAAAGTAGTAGAGAACTTAGCGCAAATTGGGCGAGATATCAAAGATATAAATGCGATTTTTGTAACGCATGAGCATATTGATCATATTAAAGGAGTAGGGGTACTAGCAAGAAAGTACAATATTCCTGTATATGCCAACGCCCTTACTTGGCAGAATATGTCGAAATGTGGTGAAATCAGTTCAGATTTAAAATTTCATTTTGAAAAAGAAGAAAGTAAAATTTTTGATGATGTAGTAGTTAATAGTTTTGGAGTTAGTCATGATGCTATAAATCCGCAATTTTATACTTTTGAGTGTGATGGAAAAAGAGTTAGTATTCTTACAGATACGGGGTATGTATCTGATAAAATGATTGATTATGTGAAGGACTCTCATACAATTGTTTATGAGAGTAATCATGAGGAGAATGTTCTGCTTAGTGGGCCTTATCCGTGGACGACGAAACAGCGTATTCTATCAGATATGGGGCACTTGTCAAATACAGATTCTGCCAATTATTTAACGAAAATAGTAGGAGATAATACGAGAAATGTCTTCTTAGCCCACCTAAGTGAGCAAAACAATACGAAGGAATTAGCTCGTATGGCAGCGGATATGACGCTTAAACATAAGGATATAGATTGCGTTTTAGAAGCTGATAAAACTATCGATTGTAATGATAAAATAATTATAATGGATACTGATCCAGTAATTCCAACTAAGATAATAGAAATATAATAAGAAATAAGGTCAACTTATAAAAAATGTCCCTCAAAGAATTATCTTTAGAAGTTGATCTTATTATTTTCTACTATATAAAATGAGTTGTTATATTGAGTAATTTTCATATGAAAATGAGAGGCTTTTCTGTAAATATTCAGAAAATTCTAGTTTTTTAGTGCCAAATTTTTATTTTTTTATTGCTTTTTTTCTAAAAATTTTATAATATAGTATTATGTAGTTTTTTAAAAAGTTATGATTAATGAAAAAAGTTACAGATAACAAAATAAGTTATGATTTATAATAAAATAAGATAAAAAAGAAAATAAATGAAATAAAGTTTAAAATTGTATTAATTTATTGATGAAAGTTATTGGAAGGAGATAGGCGAATGGAAAAACTATTAGAGATTAAAAATCTAGAGACAGCATTTAGAATCAAAGATGATTATTTTAACGCTGTTGATAAAGTTAGTTTAGACCTTTATAAAAACGAAGTTTTGGCTATTGTTGGAGAAAGTGGTTGCGGTAAGTCGACATTAGCGACAACAATAATGCGTCTTCATAATGAGAATTTAACGAAGTCTACTGGAGAAATTATTTTCAATGGAAAGAATTTGTTAGATCTAACAGAAGATGAAATGAATAAAATTAGAACAAAAGATATTGGGATGATATTCCAAGATCCGCTTTCTTCATTAAACCCACTACACAGAATTGGGAAACAAATTGAAGAGGCTCTAATTTATCATACTGAATTAAGTGCAGAAGAAAGACAAAAACGCGTTATCGAGTTATTAACACAAGTTGGTATTCCAAATCCTGAGCGTTGTGCAAAACAATACCCACACGAATTATCTGGTGGTATGCGTCAACGTGTAATGATAGCGATGGCGATGAGTTGTAAACCAAGTGTTCTTATCGCAGATGAACCAACAACAGCTTTAGATGTTACAATCCAGGCGCAAATCTTAGACCTTGTTAAAGGACTTCAAGAAGAAATGCACGCTGGGATTATCCTAATTACGCACGACCTTGGGGTAGTTGCTGAGATGGCTGATAGAGTTGCTGTATTATATGCTGGTGAGGTGGTAGAGATTGGAACTGCGGAACAAATCTTTAAAAATCCTCAGCACCCTTACACACGTAGTTTATTACGTAGTATTCCTCAACTTGATGATGAAGATGCTAGTGATGATCTTTACGTTATTCAAGGGATGGTTCCATCTTTAAAAACTTTAGATAGACAAGGATGTCGTTTTGCTGATCGTATTCCTTGGGTTAAAGATGAACATCACGAACATAATCCGACTCTACATGAAGTAGAAGAAGGGCACCATGTACGTTGCACATGTTATAAAAACTTTGAATTTGAAGGGGAGGAAAACAATGCTTAAAGTTGAAAATCTAAAAGTACATTATCCTATTCGTGGTGGATTTTTCAATACAATTAAAGATCATGTTTATGCAGTAGATGGTGTTGATCTTGAAATAGAAGCTGGAAAAACTTATGGACTAATTGGAGAAAGTGGTAGTGGAAAGACTACTGTTGGTAAAGTAGTTCTAGGTTTAGAAAAAGCGACAGATGGACAAATTATTTATAAAGAAGAAGATGTTACTAAAAAAGCAGCTCGTAAGAAGATTAAATATAATCGCGATGTTCAAATGATTTTCCAAGATGCAATGTCTAGTTTAAATCCTAAGAAACGTATTATAGATATTATAGCAGAGCCAATTAGTAACTTTGATAACTTATCTGAAGAAGATACTAAAAAACGTGTGTTAGAACTTCTAAACATCGTTGGTATGGGTGAAGAAGCAATGTATAAATATCCATTTGAGTTTTCGGGTGGACAACGTCAACGTATTGGGGTTGCGCGTGCGATTGCATGTAATCCTCGTCTAATTGTAGCTGACGAACCAGTATCAGCTCTTGACCTTTCGGTTCAAGCGCAGGTTCTAAACTTCATGAAGAAAATTCAAAAAGACTTTAATATAAGTTATTTATTCATTTCTCACGACCTTGGGGTTGTTAAACACATGTGTGACTACATTTATATCATGTATCGTGGTCGTATCGTAGAGCGTGGAACACGTGAAGATATTTATAATAATCCACAACACATTTATACAAAACGTCTTATTGCGGCTATTCCAAGTACTAACTTAGATAAAGCTAAAGAAGTAAAAGAAATAAGACAAGCTGTAGAAGAAGAATATCAAAAACATTATAATGACTATTTTGATAAAGATGGAAGAGTATATCCACTTAAGAAATTAACAGAAACACACTATGTAGCAATGAAAGGAGGAGAAGTGTAATGTGGAAAGTAGTTTTAAAACGTTTTTTAGTAATGATACCACAGTTATTCGTCCTTAGTGTACTAGTGTTTGGTCTAGCTAAACTTATGCCTGGGGACCCATTCAGTGGTTTAGCAGAAAATCCAAAAATCTCTCAAGAGCAAATTGAAGCTATTCGTCAAGCGAGTGGATTCTATGAGCCTTGGTACCAACAATACCTATATTGGTTAAATAATTTTATTCATGGAGATTTCGGGTTAAGTTATACTACTGGTAAGTCAGTAGGAACACTTCTTGGAGAAAGAATTTTTAATACATTTAACCTGTCATTATTTACGGCGGTAATCATGTATGCAATCGCTATTCCTATGGGGATGTATGCTGGACGTTATAACGGTTCTAAATTCGATAAATTCGTAAACTTTTATAACTTCTTCTTCTTGGCGATTCCATCATTCGTATTATACTTATTCATGATCGCATTATTCGGTTTTGGTTTAGGATGGTTCCCAACAAGTGGATCAGTAGATGTAAACCTTGATCCAGGAACATTCTCATACTATATCAATAAACTGCAACATTTAGTTTTACCAGGTATCTGTTTAGCGTTATTATCAACAGTATCAACTGTTCAATATTTACGTAATGAAGTTATCGATGCGAAGCAAAGTGACTATGTAAAAACAGCTCGTTCTAAAGGTGTACCAGTTAAAAAAGTTTACTCAGGACACATCTTCAGAAACTCTATTTTACCAATCGCAGCATTCTTCGGATTCTCTATTACTGGATTATTCAGTGGTGGTATCTTCGTAGAAACAATCTTCGGTTACCCAGGAATGGGACAATTATTCTATCAAAGTATTCAAGATAGAGACTATAGTGTTGTCACAACATTAATGTTATTCTCTGGATTCTTAACACTGCTTGGTAGTACATTAAGTGATATTATCATGGCGATTGTAGACCCACGTATTAAATTGGACTAGGAGGAAGTTGAACAATGACAAAAGCAAAAGAAGAAAAAGTTATAACTAAAACTCCTTCTGGGTTTTCAGTTGTAGCTCGTGAGTTTAAAAAAGACAAAGGGGCGCTTACAGCCCTGGTTACATTAAGTGCAATTTTAGTGTTTGTAGTACTTTTTAATATTTATATTCGTGTAAGTGGTGTATATAGTACTTACTTTGATGTAGATTTATTAAATATTTTCTTAAAACCTGGTGAAGATGGATTCTTACTGGGAACAGATGTAGGTGGTCACTCAGTTTTTGGATGGCTAATGATGGGAATGCTTAACTCAATTCTTATCGCAGTAGCGGTAACGGCAATTACAATTGGTTTTGGTACTGCAGTAGGATTAGTTATTGCCTATTACGGAGGACGTGTTGATAATGTTGTGATGCGTTTAGTAGACTTTATGGTAATTATCCCAACACTGATGGTAATTATCGTATTCGTAAGTATTAAACGTGACTATGGTCTAGTACTGTTTATCTTGATCTTATCAGCATTCGCATGGATGAGTTCTACTCGTTTAGTACGTAGTAAAGCTTTATCGGAATCACGTCGTGATTATGTACTTGCTTCAAAAACAATGGGAACACCTGATTGGAAAATCATGTTACAAGGAATCTTACCTAACATTAGTTCTATCATTATCGTAGAAGCTACGCTATCATTAGCGGCTAATATGGGTATCGAGGTAGGTTTAACATACCTTGGATTCGGTCTTCCAGCGGGAACACCAAGTATCGGTACTATGTTATCTTATGCAAAAGATGCAGACGTACTTATTAACAAAATGTACATTTGGTTACCAGCAGCACTTGCAATCTTAATTATCGTACTATGTATTAACTCTATCGGTGGAGCATTAAGACGTAGTTTAGATGCTAGACAAAGATTATAATTTTAAAGGTCATGTAGAGATTTTCTACATGACCTTTATTATTTATAAAATATTATTACAAATAATATCCAATTCCACTGTTATAGAATTATAATTTAAAAGATACTAAATAAATAAGTTTAAAAATAAGAATATTGATTATCATTGTAAAATAAACTTAAATCCCATGTATTGCTACAGAAATTTTAAGTGTTAGATTTAGATTGCTGGTAAATATAAAATCTTATTTCAGTGAAAATTAAAAAAACATTGTAAAATTTTCTGACAATTACTTGACTAGTATAAGATTTTTTGTTATAATTGCTAAAAATAAATATTTTAAAGAAAGGCTGTATACAATACAGCATGGAGGATAAGATAATGGAAAAGAAAAAAATGTTAAAGGTAGTTAGTTCAGCTATGGCTCTCACAATGTTACTTGCAGGATGCTCAAGCGCAAGTAACAATTCTAAAGGAAGCAAAGCTGCTGTTGAGTTCAAGACGGCTGTAGACAATGGTGGAAATGCACTTAGTGGTAAACAATTAAAAATTGGTATCACTTCTGCAGACCCACTAACAGGGATGTTTAACCCAGTGTTTTATTTACAATCAACTGATAACGATGTAATGAAGTATACAATGGCAGGAGCGTTCCCAACTGATGATGCAAACCGTCTAAAACAAGATGATAAAGAAGCACCAGTTATGTTCCACGTAGATCGTGAGAAAAAAGAAGTTACATTAACTATTCACAAAGATCTTAAATGGAGCAACGGAGAAGATGTTAAAGCAGACGATATCGTTGCAACTTACGAACTTATGGGGAATCCTAAATATACTGAAAACGTTCGTTATAGTGATGAATACGAAGTAATCGAAGGTATGAAAGACTACCACGAAGGAAAAGCTAAAAACATCTCGGGTGTAGTTAAAAAAGACGACAAAACAGTAGTACTTAAGTATACAGAAATTAAGCCAGCATTATTATGGGGTAATGGATTCATCGGAGAATTTTTAAACAAAGCTCAAGTAGAAGCTGCGTCAAAAGATTTCACTAAATTTGCTGAAGCTGAATTAAATAAAAAACCATTATCTTATGGACCATATTACTTAGATAAAGTAGTAAACGGGGAAAGTGTATTAGCAAAAGCTAACCCTCATTTCTACAAAAAAGCTGATGTAAAAATTCCAGAAATCCAATTCAAAACTGTATCACCAGCTCAAGCAAGTGCAGTTCTTAAAAATGGTGATGTAGACTTAATGGACAACTTAACTACAGGTATCTGGGATGGAACTAAAGATGCGAAAAACGGAACAATCTTAGGAGAATCTGATTACTATATCTCTTATGTAGGATTCAAACTAGGTAAGTTCAACAAAGAAAAAGGTGAAGTAGAAGTAAATCCAAATGCTAAAGCTGCTGACAAACGTGTTCGTCAAGCATTCGGTTATGCAGTAGACTGGGATCAAATCAACGAGAAAATCTACAAAGGATTACGTTTCACACCAACAGGATCAGGATTCTATCCACCAATCGTTAAAATGTTCTACAACAAAGATGGGGAAAAATATACTAAGAACGTAGAAAAAGCTAAAAAACTTTTAGATGAAGCAGGGCTTAAAGATACAGATGGAGATGGATTAAGAGAAGATAAAAACGGTAAAAAACTTACATTTAACTTCGCTATCCGTAATGTAGGGCAGGACTTTGACCAAACATTAGCTGATACATTCATTAAGTCTTGGAAAGAAGTAGGATTAGATGTTAAACTTGTAGATGGTAAACTTATGGCACCTAAAGACTGGTCACAACGTACTCAAGCAGATGATCCAGGAATCGATATCTTCCAAGGAGCATGGGGATTAGGAAGTGACCCTAACCCAAGTGGATTAGTAGGAAAAACTTCACCACTTAACTTACAACGTTACACAACTGAAGAACTACAAAAATCATTAGATGCTATGGGAAGTAGCGACATGTTTGATGATGCTAAACTTAAAGAAGCATATCAAAAATTTGATAAACAATTCAGAGAAGAAGCTGCTTGGTTACCATTCAGCTGGCAACAACAAATGACATGGGTTAACAAACGTGTTAAATCATTCGATCTAGCAAAAATAAAAACTGGTGAACAAAAAGTTTACGGTTTAGAGTTAACTACTGATGCACCAGCAAAAAATTAATTTAGTTTAGGAATGAGATTTGACTAAGGGTACTTAGTTGAAACTCCCCCTAATAAACTTATATTTCATTTTATTTTCAATTAATTTTGAGAGGGATGGAAAATTAGAATTTTATAGAATATTTTAATTGAAGCCCTCTCATCTTTGAAAATATAAATATACAGTTTATATTATAGAAATATTAATTAAAAAATAGATATAACTTTTTAAATAGAGAATTAATTAACGAGGGGATAACCCAAAATATTAAATTTTAAAAAAGTTTATATGAGAACTCATAGACGCAGGAGTTTAGTAATATCTAAATTTACTTTTAAAAAGTTTTTTAGATATTATTAAACTTTGATGGAATGGCTTTATAAAATCAATCTTTCTGAAATTATGATTTTTAAGTCATATTCATATTCTTAACAAAATATGTAGAGCTACAATTTTACATAGATTTAAGGCGAAGTATCATGCTTTAATGTAGCAAGGATACTTCGTCTTAAATTTTGTTATTTTTAATTATCAACAAACTAGAGTTATATTGGAGGAAAAAATGAAGAAAAATAAATTTTTAAAAGTATTCAGTTCAGCAATGACACTATCAATCATTCTTGCAGGATGTTCAACATCATCAACATCATCAAAATCATCAAAAGATGGGAAACCAGCGGTAGAATTTAAAACATCTATTGATAACGGTGGAAGTGCAGTAAGTGATTCTGTGATAAAAGTTGGTATCTTAAGTGCTGATCCATTAACAGGCATGTTTAACCCAGTATTTCACCTGCAAGCAACAGACAATGCAGTAATGGAAGATACTATGGCACACACATTCGCTTTTGATCATTCATATAAACTAAAAGAAGATGATGAAGACGCACCGGTTAAGTTTCATTTAGATAAGGATAAAAAACAAGTAACACTTACTATCCGTAAAGATTTAAAATGGAGTAACAATCAAGATGTAGTTGCTGATGATATTATCGCAACATACGAACTTATGGCTAATCCTAAGTATAAAGATAATATTCGTTATAAGAGCGAATTTGAAACAATAGAAGGATTAAAAGACTATCATGAAGGTAAGGCTGAAAAGATCTCAGGTATTACTAAAAAAGATGATAAAACAGTAGTTATTCAATATAAAGATGTAAAACCAGCTCTTCTTTGGGGAAGTGGCTTCATAACAACATTCCTTAATAAAGATCAAGTAGCTGCAGCATCAAAAGACTTCAGCAAATTTGTAGAAGCGGAATTAAATACAAAACCATTATCTTACGGTCCATACTACTTAGATAAAGTAGTAAATGGAGAGAGTGTACTTGCTAAACAAAATCCATACTACTACAAAAAAGATGATGTAAAAGTAAAAGAAATCCAATTCAAAGTAGTTGCACCAGCTCAGGCAAGCTCTGTAATTAAAAATGGTGAAATTGACTATATGTCACAAGTAACTCCGAATGTATGGAGTGCGGTAAAAGATTACTCAAATGGAACATTACTAGGACAACCAGATTTCTATATTTCATATGTAGGATTTAAGCTAGGGACATGGGATAAAGAGAAAAATGAAGTTAAAGTAAATCCTAATGCGAAAGCAGCGGATAAACGTGTGCGTCAGGCATTCGGTTATGCGATAGACTGGGATCAATTAAATGAAAAAATCTACAAAGGACTTCGTTTTACACCTACAAACTCAGGTATTTATCCGACACGTTCAGAAGATTATTATGATAAAGATGGATTCAAATACAAAAAAGATGTAGAAAAAGCAAAAAAACTTCTTGATGAAGCGGGGCTTAAAGACGTTGACGGAGATGGATTAAGAGAGGATAAAGATGGTAAAAAATTAACATTTAACTTTGCTATCCGTAATACAGGTCAAGACTATGACCAAACTCTTGCTGATGCATTCATTAAATCATGGAAAGAAGTAGGGTTAGATGTAAAACTAGCTGATGGAAAACTAATGTCATCAAAAGATTGGACACAACGTGTAACGAGTGACGATCCATCTATCGATTTATTTCAAGGGGCGTGGAGCTTAGGTACTAACCCTAACCCAGCTCGTTTACTAAGTGATAAAGCTAAAGTTAACTATCAAAGATATATGAGTGATATGCTTAGGAAAGACTTAGAAACAATCAACTCTAAAGAAATGTTAGATGATGTTAAGCGAAAAGAAGCATACAAGAAATTCGATAAAGACTTCGCGGAAGAAGCTGCTTGGTTACCATTTAGCTGGAGTACAGATATCACATGGGTAAATAAACGTATCAAAAACTTCGATGTTAAAAAATACGCTTATGGTGAACAAAAACTATATGCATTAGAGCTTACTAATAAAGATAGTGCTAAAGGATAATTTAAAAAATTTATATTAAGTTTAAAAGGATTACTCAAGAAACAACTTGAGTAGTCCTTCTTTATATAAGAAAATAAATATGTCAATTTAACAAAATTTTGAAAAGAATAATTAGTTTATGGATACTGAATATCCTTGATATGTAAGTAAAGTAAAAGATATGTGCGTTTTATAAATAATAATTTACAAGATAGTTTATTGATATTAAATTTATGTTTTTAAAGAAACGAACAGAAATTTCAAAAAAGAATTTTGTTATTTTTATATTATTTTCTGAAAATTCACTTGACTTATTTTTGAAATGATGTTAAAATTATTTCATAAATAATTGAAAATAAGTTTTTATATAACATGGAGGAAATAAAATGAAAAAGAATAAGTTTCTTAAAGTATTTAGTTCAGCGATGGCTCTTTCAGTAATTTTAGCTGGATGTTCAACATCAAGTAATTCTGGAAGCAAAAACGCTCCTAAAGCAAAAGTAGAATTTAAAACAAGTTTTGATAACGGTGGGTCAGCTGTAGATGGTGCTACATTAAAATATGGTATCTTATCAGCTCAACCATTAACAGGTCTTTGGAACCCAGTATTCTCTGATAAAGCAGAAGATCAATACGTAAACCAAGCAGTTATGGGTGGAACATTCCCTGCTGATGAAGAGGGACGTGTTGTCCAAGATGATGCTGATGCAGCGGTTAAATTCCACTTAGATCGTGAGAAAAAAGAAGTTACATTAACTATCCACGACGGTGCTAAATGGAGTAACGGTGAAGCATTCACATCAAAAGATATCGTAGCTACATACGAACTTATGGGTAACCCTAAATTCACTACAAACACTCGTTACAACGAATCATTTGAATTAATCGAAGGTATGAAAGAATACCATGCTGGAAAAGCAAAAACTATCTCAGGTCTTCAAGTTAAAGATGACAAAACAGTAGTACTTAAGTACACAGAAGTACGTCCAGCATTACTATGGGGTCAAGGTTTAGTTACTGACTTTTTAAACGCTAAACAAGTTGAAGAAGCTTCTAAAGACTTCGCTAAATTTGCTGAAGCAGACTTAAACAAAAAACCATTATCATATGGTCCTTACTACATCACTAAAGTAGTAAATGGAGAAAGTGTTCTTGCAGAACAAAACCCTCACTACTACAATAAAGATAAGATGAAACTTAAAAAAATCGAGTTCAAAACAGTAGCTCCAGCTCAAGCAAGCCAAGTAATCAAAAATGGAGAAGTTGACTATATCGATAGCGTTACTCCAAGTGTTTACGAAGGAGCTAAAGATATCAAGAACGGAACATTCTTAGGAGAAGCTTCTCGTTACATGTCATATGTTGGATTTAAACTAGGTAAATTCGACAAAGCTAAGGGAGAAAACGTAGTTGATCCTAACTCTAAATTAGCTGACAAAAACTTACGTCAAGCATTCCTATATGCAGTTGACCGTGACCAAATCAATGAAAAAATCTTCAAAGGATTACGTTTCACTCCAACTGGATCTGGTATGTACCCGGCAGCTGTAGGTAAATTAGTAAACGAAAATGCGACTGCAGCTAAAAAAGATGTAGAAAAAGCTAAAAAATTATTAGATGATGCAGGATATAAAGATAAAGATGGTGACGGACTACGTGAAGACAAAAACGGAAATAAACTTTCATTCAACTTCGCAATCCGTAACACAGGTGCTGAATATGACCAAGCATTAGCTGACGTATTCGTTAAATCTTGGAAAGAAGTAGGATTAGATGTTAAATTAGTAGATGGAAAACTTATGTCTCCAAAAGACTTCTCTCAACGTGTACAAGCAGATGATCCATCAATCGACATCTTCCAAGCTGCATGGCAATTTGGAACAAACCCTAACCGTCAAGAGTTACTAGGTAAAAAAGCTCCATTAAACTTATACCGCTACACTACTGAAGCATTCGAAAACAGCTTCAAAGCTCAAGGATCAGCAGATATGTTCGACGAAGCTAAATTAAAAGCAGCTTACAATAAATTTGACACAGAAGTAGCTGAAGAATTACCATTCTTCCCATTAAGCTGGGATACAAGTATCACATTCTTCAACAAACGTGTTAAAGCTTACGACTTAGACAAAGTTAAGAAAAATCAATTTAAACTTTATGACATTGAGTTAACAGCTAACGAAGGTGCTAAATAATAAAAATTAAAATGCGACATAGATAACTTAGGTTGTCTATGTCTTTTTTTAGGATGTTAGTATTTCCTAGGAAATGGGACTGACCCAAAAGACCTAAATTTTAACAAAGTGTATATGAGAGTTCATAGACGCAGTGGTTTATTGATATCTAAATTCGCTTTAGAAAAGGTTTTTAGATATCTAATAAACTGTGCGGGGGTGACTCGATAAAATCGATTTCTACGAAATCACGATTTTTGAGTCACTCCCTATTATATATAGTATCTAACAGTTGAATTTTTTGTAAATAACGTATAAAATTATAAAAGTGTATTGTATTTATTACTATGATAGTGAATACTTTTAGAATTTTAAAATTCATAAAAATTTATAGGAAAGGTGTATTAATGAGAAAATTTATTTCAGAGTTATTGTTAATAATTGTTACAATTATTTGGGGATTAGCTTTTATCTGGCAAAATATTGCGAGTAAGGTTCTAGGACCTCTTACAGTTGTAGGTATAAGATCAATAATCGCAGTAGTATTTCTTGGTGCTGTAGCACTTCTGATTCCAAGTTTGTATAGAAGTCAGGATCCTAAAATTTTGGCAGAGCCAATAACAAAAAGTAAGAGTTGGATACTTGGTGGTATCTGTGGAATAGTATTATTTTTTGCAATGTATATTTCGCAAATAGGTATTGGGATGACAACAGCAGGGAAAGCTGGATTTATTACGGTGTTATACATTTGTATAGTACCATTTATCGGGGTATTCTTAGGTAATAAGCTTAATAAATTCTTTATTATAGGATTAATTTTATCAGTAATTGGTTTTTATTTCTTATCGGTAAAAGAAGAATTTGCTTTAGAGATGGGGGATATTATCGTCTTAATCAGTGCAGTTCTATTCGGGATTCATATAATTGTTATTGATTATTCAGCTGTTAGAGTTAATTCAATGTTCTTATCTATCGTTCAATTAGTCGTTGTATCTGTATTAAGTTTAGTACTAGCTATTTTCAAGGAGACAATCGTCTTTGCGGACATAATGAGCGTTATCTGGCCGTTACTTGCTATAGGGGTACTTTCTAGTGGAGTAGGGTATACTTTGCAGATTGTAGGACAAAAAGATGTTCCACCGCATACAGCGTCGTTAATATTAAGTTTAGAGTCTGTTGTAGCTGCGATAGGTGGAGTGCTTATTCTTGGTGAGCATATAGGGCTAAGAGAAGGAATAGGTATGCTTATCGTCTTTGTAGGTATTATAGTTTCACAACTACGTGATAAAAAGAGTAATTAAATAATTTAAAATGAAATTTAATGGAGGGCAGCTTGAAAATCATGATTTATAAATAGATTTCCTTGCTTCTTCTATTTTTTATGAGGTTAAAGATGAAAAAAATATTAAAGATAGTATTAGGGTTAGTGCTTATGGGGATTTTAGGGTTTGCAGGATTAGTTGGATATTTATGGGCTACAGAATATAGTCCTAATGGAGTTGAGAGCTTAAAGGTAACTAAACAAGGTACTTCAGAAAGTGCTAAGGTAGGAACAGAGTACACAGCTCTTAACTGGAACATAGGCTATGCTGGTCTTGATAAAGATGAAGACTTCTTCATGGATGGTGGAAAGATGGTTCTACCACTTGATAAAGCTCATGTTGAAGAAAACCTAAAAAACATTACAGAGATTGTTAAAAATGAAAAAGCTAATGTTAATTTTATTCAAGAAATAGATGAAGATTCAAAACGTAGTTATAATATAAATCAGGTTACTAAATTCGATGAAATACTTGGCTTAAATAGTATTTTAGCATATAATTTCAAGGTTAGATATGTACCTTATCCAGTACCTCCGTTAGGGAAAGTAAAAAGTGGTATCTATACTACGACTAGTTTCAATGTGGAGAATGCAAGAAGATTCCAAATGGCGATTCCATTTACATTCCCAGAAAGACTTGCTAATTTAAAACGAGGATTCTCTGTTATTTATACAAAAGTAGAAAATAGTGATAAACACCTAGTATTGATAAATGCTCACTTGGATGCTTATGATAAAGGTAATTCTGGAAAAAAAGCTCAGATGAAACAACTTCTTGAATTTATCGATTATGAGTATAAGAAAGGTAATTATGTCCTTGTTGGGGCAGATTTTAATCAGTCGTTAAAAACTTTAACACAAGATGAAATTAATATTGTTCCAAAAGAATTATGGCGTGCTGAGAACCTAGATAAGAGTATGTTACCTGCAGGATTTAACTTAGTGTATGATGAAAGTAAAAATTCTGCGAGACTTAACAATAAGCCTTACGTGAAAGATAGTGAAGGTACTTATGGCTTTATTATCGATGGATATATTGCTAGTGATAATATCGAAGTGCTAGAAGTAGAGACATTAAATCAAGAGTATAGATATAGTGATCATAACCCGGTAAAACTAAGATATAAATTAAAATAGAATAAAAGAAGTGGCTTGGAGATTAAGTTCAAAGAGTCGCTTTTTTTGATAGGGGTTAAATTCTAAAACCTACTGTTTTAATGTAGCTTTAGACGCCTCCAATTCTTTTGCAATGCAAAAGGACTTTCCGGCTAAAATCAAAGCCTATAGTCTTTGATTTTCTAAGTAAAACTTATAGTTTTACTGCAGCTACTATAAACAGTAGGTGAAAATTATTATATTATAAAGTTAAAAGGATCTTTGAAATTATAAAGAACAGATGAATATATAGTTATTTCTAAATTTTATCGATACTTGTTTTTTTGATTGAGGAGCGATACGTCTCTAATTATTTGAATATGAAAAATCCCACAAACTTATGTTTGTGGGATTGTTTTTTTTTATACATTTTGTTCTGCGTCTTTTTTGAAGAAGACTTTGTTTAGTTTATCAACGATTGCTGATAAAGCTCCATCTCCAGAAATGTTACATGCAGTTCCAAAGCTATCTTGAGTGATGTATAATGCGATCATTAGAGATAACATGATTTCGTTGAAACCAAGAACTGATTGTAATAATCCAAGAGCTGCCATAACTCCTCCACCAGGAACACCAGGAGCAGCTACCATTGTTACTCCGAGTAATAAGATGAATTTAATCATTACTGCAGCTGATGGGAATGCAGCACCGTTTTGTAACCAGAATACTGCAGATGCACATGTAGTTAATGTAATTGTACTTCCTGATAAGTGGATAGTCGCAAATAATGGAATAGTGAAGTTTGCGATATTTTTATCAACACCCATTTTTTTAGTACTTTTCAGTGTTACTGGAATAGTAGCAGCTGATGATTGAGTACCGATTGCTGTCATGTATGCAGGTAAGATGTTTACAAGCATCTTGAATGGATTTCTACCGTTAACTGTTCCAGCTACGAAGTATTGGATAATAATGATTATTACGTGCATAATAATGATAATTACGAATACCATAGCGAAGATTTTTAAAATCTTGAATACTTCACCAGAAGCTGTGATGTTCATGAATACACCTAAGATGTAGAATGGAAGGAGTGGAATAATTACTGTAGCAAGTAATTTTTCAATAATTTCTCCAAAATCTGCGAATCCTTGTTTAAGTCCTTCTGATTGAGTTGCTGAAATCCCGATTCCTAAGATGAATGAGATAATAAGCGCTGTAGTAACATCAAAAATCGGAGCCATTTTAAACTCGATGAAAGGTTTTAGTAATAAATCTTCTGGATTTTTGAATGATTGTAATGTAGCGTTAGCTAGTATACTTGGTAATACTGCTTGAGCTGATAGGAATGCGAATGTTCCTGCGATAATTGTAGAAATATAAGCAACCCCTGTTGATAATCCAAGTAATTTACCAGCGTTGTTTGACACTTGGCTGATACCTGGTACGATAAATCCTACGATAATAAGAGGAATTGTAAATCCTAAGAATGAGCTGAAAATAGATGAGAATGTTACGAAAACTCTAATAATTGACGTTGGTAGAGTACTTCCTAAAACTATCCCTAATGTTACAGCGATAATAAGTTTTGCTATTAATGGAATTCTTTTATATAAACTCATTGTTCAATCTCCTTTTTTCATTTTATTGTATTTTTTAAAAAGACATGTGTACATTATACAAGAAAAATGCTTGTTTGTAAAGGGGATGAAGCATATTTTTCGAATTATTTGAAAATTGTAAATTCCCAAAGTAAATTCCAGTTTAAATACTATGTTGTATATTTTTATTTTATCATTATTAGTATAGAAGTAATACCCTTAGGGATTCCATAAATTCAATATCTCTTCTGTGTGCTAAGTGAAAATAGAAAAAGAAAGGTGTTATTTTGACATATAATATTTAAATAAGGAAGGAGTATCGAAATTCAAAATTTTTTCCAGTATATACTTGTATTTGAGGAAGGTAGCAACAGATTTAGTAAGTCGAAATTAGGGTAAAAGATTTTTGTATTTAAGAATCAAATTGTTACTACTTACCACAAATATAAATTTATGTTATAATATTTACATAAAAAATTCTTTGTGAAATATTGATGTTTAAATCATTTAAGATGTAGGATTGATAGGATTTCCAACACTTAGGAGTATTGTGAGTTTTAAAATGAAAATTATTATAATATATGAAAAATTTATTTTAGGTGGATATAAAAATGAAAAAGATATTAATAACTATATTTAGTACAGCTCTTATTTTAACTGGATGTCAAACAAAAAATGGTAATATTGAGGATAGTTTAACGAATCAAACAAGAGGAATAAATCATAATTTAGACGAAGTTGAAAAAAATCTTAATTATAAAATTTATGCTAGAGGGAATGAAACTAGTCTTATTAAACCGGCAACATTAAATTTAATTACTATTGGAAAAGAGGATAGTGATATTAAATTAAGTAATGGCTTTGCTGTAGATATAAGTGATGTAGTAGATTTATTTAATGAATATTTACCGGGAACATATTCAGAAGATGAGGTACTAAAGTTGCTTAGAGAAGATGAAAATTTTAAAGAAACTAATAATCAACTAGATTTGAACAATACTAAAAATGATATTGTAAAATATTATAATAAAGATAAGAAATTAGTAGTTAATTTTCAGGGAACAAGTGCAAATAATATTAAAACAGAATCTAAAGATAAGTGGAGAATAGAGGGGGATAAGGTTAGAATCAGTATATTAGATCCAATAGAAAAGGAGAATAATATTGAGAGTAAAATTGGAGAAATAACTCTACGTCTTAATAATAAAAATTATAAAGATGGTAAAAAAAGATCGTATTATTATGTAGAAAGCGTGACTTATGATAATTCCAAATCAGAAAAAGAGAAAAATATGCCGACTAATCATAATTATGAAGCTGCAGCAGGTTTAGCTGAAGCAGTAGTTATTGGTGGTAATAGTGTAGGGCAATTTGGAAATCCATTATATTTAGAGATGGTTACAGAACAAAGAAGGAGAAAACTACCTAGTAGCGATCGTGTCTATTCTATATCAACTGCCGATTATCTTGATATAGTTAATGCACTTAAGGAGAGAACTTATACTATGGATGAAGCATTAGATTTGTTAACTGCTTCTAATGTTTATAGAATTGAAAAAGGAAATTCTAGTAGTTATAAGTATGAACGTAATGATGGAGGAAGTATTCGTTATTTTAAAGGGGATGATATAATAATCTTTACTATTGGACAACATGGAAGCTATTGGGCAAATAAACTATCTGATAAATCTTCTTGGAAAATAGATGGAGATAGAATAATAATACCTGTAATTGGGAATACTCCTGTGAATCAAGAAAAGGGAATTGTAGGTTCGGTTACTCTTAGACTCAATAATAAACAATATTCTGGTGGTAATAGAAAATCAATTTATTATGTAGAAAAAATTGAAAGAGGAGCGAACTATTAATTTGAACTGCTCATGCTCTCTGAATGATTTTACGAGTTTTGAGTAGTAAGAAATAGTATTATAAATCTAGACAGTATTTTTGGATTTTTTGTAAAATTCAGGATGTGTAGAAAATAGAATCTAGGTAGCAGCTTGTTGTACAAATGTCAATTTTAATATGTCAAAAAAATTAAAAATGAAAATGTACATTTTATTTATCCTAGTAATGTGATTTTAATGAAAACAGTAAGGGTCTTCTTAGGGGATATTATTCTAAAAAGATCGATTAAAGTAATACGAACCTAGTTAAATTAGTTAAAAATCTAATTCAATTAAGCAATAGGCTCCGAAAATATCTAAATTTGCTTTTTAAAAGCTTTTTAGATATCTAATAAACTGTGCGGGGGTGACTCGACAAAATCGATTTCTTCCAAATCACGATTTTTGAGCCACTCCCAAATTGAAAATGAATAAAAAAAGCTTAAAACCTCAAATTATTATTGAGATTTTAAGCTTTTTGCAGTTATTAGATTAATTTGAATACATCATTTAAGTTCTCAGCCATTGTTGGGTGAGTGAAGATTTGATCTCTGATGTAAGTGTAAGGAATTTTGTTATCAATTGCCATTTTAATTAAGTTGATAATTTCTTCTGAGTTTTTACCGAATAAAGTAGCCCCAAGAATTAAGTTAGTATCTTTGTCTACAGTTATACGGAATAATCCACGTGGATCTTGGTTAACAGCACCTCTTGGCATGTTAGCTACTGGTAATGATGCTACTGCAACGTTAGGGTAAGCTGCTTCAGCCTCTTCTTTGTGTAATCCAACGTGAGATAATGCTGGAGAGATGAATGTTGAGTAAGGTACGTTTTTACGGTCAGCAGTTGTGTATTCTTTGTTACCGTGTAAGTATCCGTTAACTACTCTGAAGTCATCTAATGATACGTAAGTGAATTGTAATCCACCGTTAACATCACCAACTGCGAATACATTTTCTACAGCTGTTTGACAGAATTCGTCAACTACGATTGTTCCGTTTGGACGTAATTCGATATCAGTGTTTTCTAATCCTAATCCTTCAGTGTTAGCACGACGTCCAGTTGCGTGTAATACTGCTTCGAATTCTAGTGGACCATATTTTTCTGTATCAACAATTACAAGTTCTCCGTTATTGCGGATTTCTTTTGTTGCAGTTCCTAGTTTAAACTCAATTCCTGCTTCTTCTAAGTATCCTTGAGCAAGTTCAGCAATATCTTTATCTTCTCTTCCTAAAATTCCAGGAGCGAAGTCGATAACTGTAACTTTAACTCCAAGACGAGTGTATAGGTTAGCGAATTCTAATCCGATGTTACCTCCACCGATAATTCCTAGAGTTTTAGGAGCTTTTTCTAATTGTTGGAATTCAGTGCTATCGTAAACATTTTTAGAAGTTGTTAATCCTGGAATTGGTAATACATTGTTTTTAGCTCCAGTGTTAATTACTACGATTTCACCTTCAAGTTGTTTAGTTTCTCCGTTAGCAGAGATTTCTACTACTTTGTTAGAAACGAATTTAGCGTGAGCTGTGTAAACATCAATGTTTGGACTACTGTCTAACATAGCAAAGTTTTTGGCGTTAAGTTTAGATACAACAGCATCTCTTGTAGCTTTAGCTTCTGAGAAGTCTTTTTTGTTGTCAGCAGCTACGATTAAAGTTTTAGTTGGGATACATCCGATATTGATACAAGTACCACCGTACATTGCACTGCTTTCTTCAACTACTGCTACTTTTTTTCCTTCTTTAGCAAATGTTGCTGCTAAAGTTTTTCCGGCTTTACCGAATCCTACTACTAATAAATCATATTTAACCATAATTTGATTCCTCTTTTACTTTA
>NZ_CAURJN010000025.1:0-30300 GCF_963525165.1 uncultured Gemella sp. | reverse complement strand
CCACTTGTCTAAACTAAATATATATGTGTCCAGAATTTTGGGTACACATCAAATCACGATTTTTGAGTCACTCCCCCTTTTTTATTATATTTTCCAAATTTTTCCGATTGCATTTCTAATTTCGTAATTATCCATAAAATACTCTATATTTCCGTTGAAATTACGTTTGAATTGAAGAACACCGTAGTCAGTAGCCTCTTCAGACTCAAAATCTTTAGAAGTACCAAAGAAGTTGAAATATTTAAAATTATTATTGATTGCGTATTTCATCATAGTATACATTACTAGGTATGAACCGTTAAATCTAGAAAACTCCTTTTTCATTCCTCCAGTGAAGTAAATAAAATCATGTTTTGTTTCTATAAAGCTTGCGCAAGATAGATAAATAATAGTTCCATGTTCTCTTTTTAAAGAAGCTATTTGTTCTATTTTATCATTGCTAAAAGCAATAGACTCATCTATTTTATTTATTTTCATTATAGTTTTATCACTATTTACTTTTCCAGTTTCAAGCTTTTCTGCCAGTTTATTTTTCTCTATGTTAAGCTCCTTAATTTCTTTATTTAATTTAAAAATAAGTGAATCACAATCTAAATATGACACAATAAGATGAAGCTTATCACCTAATGCACTTTTTAAATTTCTGAAGTAATCACTAGTTCTGATTTGGAAGTTTATTCTGTCTTCCGTACTTTTATTTATAGAATCAAATATAGAGGCATCAGCATCATTAAAAATATCTATTTCTTTAGCTGTTATACCTTCTTTCACAGCTTTGTTGATTGAACGCTTTGCCATATTAGAAATAGTTTTTAGTAATGTATCTTCAGTAAGCGAATTTTCTAGTTCTCTTGAATAAACACAACGAGAAGCAAGAGTAGGATTTGTAAATAAATCATCATTAAGTGATTTATATCCGAGTGAGTTTAATATTTTATTTGTTTGTATTGATTCTTCAGTAGTCTCGATAAATTCGATATCTCTATAAATATGTTCATTTATAAATGGATTTATTCTTACGCATAATACTCTAAAATTTTTAGCATAGTATTTTTTTAATTGTTCAAAGTAAAATCTCACTAACTTAGTATTCGAGTAGTTTATAATAGGTCCATGTTGAGTGGTTACTTTATAGAAGAATTTTTTATAAGGGAAATAAACAAAAGTCCCATAAGCTAACAGTGTATTTCCTTCTATTACTGCTAATATTTTTGTTTTTAAATTATTTTTTTTTGTAAGTTCACTATATGAAGCGTCTTGTTGAAAAAAATATCTATGATCGTTCTTTTTTTGAAATTGTCGAAGTTCTTCACTACTAATTTCAGTAAATATCATTATGAAATCTCCTTTATAGTTTGTTGCTATTCAAAATTACTTATAAAATTATATAACAAAAATAAAAAAAAAAAAAGTGATATATTAATTTTTAATGATATAATTGAGTAAAGTAAACTTAGAGAAGTTAGGTGTTTTATGAAAGAATACACATTAAGAAACAAAAAATATAAAATTCGATATAATGATTTTCAAAGGGATGGTGTACCGATAATATTTATTCATGGTTTAGGATGTGCTAGTTCATTTGATTACGTAGAAATTGCAAATAGTGAAGAATTTAAAGAACATAGAACAATTCTCATAGATTTATTGGGGGCGGGCTACAGTGATAAACCACTTGATTTTTCATATGAAGTAAAAGAGCATGCACAATATTTAGCAGAATTTTTAGAAGATTTGGCATTAGAGAATGTTATTTTATTCGGTCATAGTTTAGGAGGTTCTATTGCGATTGAGTTATGTGCTTTATGTGAAACAAGAATTGATAGATTAATTCTAACAGAAGCAAACTTAGATCCATCTACAAGAGGTCAGATAAGTTGGGTGATCGCTCAATACAAGGAGGACAATTATGAAAAAAGTATAATGAGATTAATTCAGTTTTGTGAGAGTGGAATGAATACAATGTGGGCAGCTTCATTTAGAAATTGGTTGCCAAAAGCTGCGTATCAACTATCTTGTGATGCGGTACTGATAAGAGAGAAATCTTGGCGAAGTATGTTATATGAATTTAATATACAAAAATACTTTATTTTTGGAGAAAGAACATTGCCAAGTTCAGACTTTGAAGAATTACCTAAATATAATGTAAATGTTAAGATAGTAAAAAATGCTGGACATTCGATGGCTTGGGAAAATCCAGAAGAATTAACTTCAGTCTTAATTAGTTGTCTGAATTAATTAAGGATAGGATAAATACCGAAAGAAAAATGTGCTGTTGTTACCGAACTATTGAATATAGAAAAAAGGGGTGCCTCAAAAATCAAAACAAGATTGTTTGAAGCACCTCTAGTGGTGGTTTATTAGATATTCAAAAAGCTTTTATAGAGAAAATTTAGATATCAATAAACCACTACATCTGTGAATTTTTTATAAACTTTTTTTTAAGTTAGGACTTTTGTATCAGGTCCGTCTTCTATATTTTTTTGATTTTTATATTACTTACCATTAAATAAGAGCATGCAACTACTAGTATTAGTATTGCAATACTTGGTAATTTTATCGGAGCAAGTACTGCAAGAACTGTTCCGCATGTAGTGATAGGAACACCTTGATAATATCCGTTTTTCATTTTTGTTACATTAAATCTTGCTAAACGATAAGCTCCACAGCATACGTAGATTCCACAAAGAATTGCGACAATTACCATTAATAAAGTTGATGGTTTATCGTTAGTAATAAAGATTTCAAAAACAAGCATAGCAGGCGCTACTCCGAAACTTACTACGTCACATAATGAATCTAAGTCGTGACCAATCGCAGAAACAACACCAAGTTTTCTTGCGGCGATACCATCGTATCTATCCGCAAGCATGGCTAAGATAATAAAGACAGTACCCCAGATGAAATATCCATGTGATGTAGTCAGAATTGACATAAATCCACAAAAAATATTACAAAGGGTAAGATAATTTGGTATGAAGTTTTTATTCATTTTAAAAGTCAACCTCCAATATTGATATTATAATTATAGTACAAATTTGTAATAATGTCTAAGAAAATATGAAATTTATAAAAATTTAGTAGCGAAAAATATTATTTTCAATAGTTGTGTAACGTTATGAAAGCTGTTATAATTAGGATAAAATTGATTTTGGAGGTGCACTATGAAAAAGACATTTAAAAATTTAAATTTCACAAAAATTTTAAAAGAATTATTTATTATCTCTTTAGGTTGCGCTATTTACTCTTTTGCAATTATGCATTTTAATGTTCCAAATAAACTAGCAGAAGGTGGAGGGACAGGAATATCGCTGTTACTATTATATTCAATAGGTCTTCCTGTTTCTGTAGGAACAATATTGGTAAATATTCCGTTATTAATAATAGGATATAAAATGTTAGATAAAAAGACGATGTTATATACAGTTTACGGTATTATTATGTTGACTTTTTGGATAGGGATTTTTGAGAAGTATAATATAGAAATTGAAATTGGTGGAGATAGATTACTAGCGGCTGTATTTGGAGGTTTACTTGCTGGATTAGGGCTAGGTATAGTCTTTCTAGCAGGAGGAACGACTGGTGGGGTAGATATAGTTGCAAAAATTGTTCAACTTTATACAGGTAGCTCAATCGGTAGAATAATTCAAATTCTTGATGGTGTAATTATTGCCTTAACATTTGTAGTAGTTAAAAGTTTTCCAGCGATTCTATATACTTTGATTTATATTTTTATCTGTACAAAGGTTATAGATTATGTCGTTGAAGGTGGTGTTCCCGGAAAAGGAGTAATGATAGTTTCATCGGAAATAGAACTTATTACTAAAAAAATTCAAGAAGATATGAATCGTGGATTAACTTATATAAAAGGACAAGGAAGCTATTCTAAGAAAGATATGAATATTGGATATTGTGTAGTTTCAAGAAATGAAATAGGAAAATTAAAATCTCTAGTTTATAAAATTGATCCCCGAGCCTTTGTGACAATAACCGAAGTTCATGATATTATAGGAGAAGGTTTTAGCTACGATCAACCGAAAAAATCAAGTTTAAGTTTTAAAAAGAATCAATAGTAAAGAATCTGAGAGGGAGCGACTAAAAAATCGTGATTTCGTAGAAACAAGATTTTGTCGAGTCACTTCTTGCAGTGATTTATTAGATATCTAAAAAGTTTTTTAAAAGCGAATTTAGATATCGATAAACCACTGCGTCTATGAGCTATTATATGAACTTTATTAAATCTTAGGACTTTTGGATCAGCCCCTGGGTTCTCATATAAGCGTTTTAAAAAGTTTTAGAATTTTTATGTCAATTTCAGATTTATATTTAAAGGAGAAAAAATATTCATAATATGTTAAGGAATTATTATTTTAGATTAGTAAGTGCAGCATTATTAATTTCTATTTGTTGTTCGTTATTTGGTCAAACGTTATTGAAATTAATAGAATTAACTAGTAGTTATTATAAGTATTTATTGATTCTAACACCTTTGATACTAGTTTTTACTAAGTTTAGTAATAAATATTTACACACCAGTGCGATAGGTATGAAGTATTTTATTGAAGCGGCAACTAATAAAAAAAAGAAAGTTACGTGGAAGTTCCCTTTTATTTTAACTGTGAATACTTTATTAGCCCATGGTTTTGGAGTGAGTGTAGGGCGTGAAGGTGTTGCTGTGCAGTTGGGTGGAGCTATCGGAGGAAATATGGCTCCAGATGAATTTAGTACAGAGAAAAAACAATTTTTTGTAAAGTTAGGCATGATTTGTGGGTTTGCTGGATTGTTTCAAACTCCATTAGCAGCTGTAGTATTTATTTTAGAGGTTGTTAGTGATAAACTTAATTTTACGATAAATAAAATTTATGAGTATGTAATATATATTATTGCAGCGTATATAAGTGCTTTTGTATCGCATAAATTAGGTTTGGAAAAGTTCTTTGTAGCTATAGACGTAAGTGAAATTAATGTGAGTTTAGAATTTATTTTTAAATTAATTTTAGTTGGAGTTGTGTTTGTTTTTGTAGGAATCTTATTTGTTCTACTTCAAAGAAAAATAAAAGAACTAGTTGCTTTGAATAAAAATATCATTTGGATTCTTCTAGTTGTTTTTATTTTAGTTAGTATTGTTTTTGAGTATAGATATGCTTCATTAGGAACTAATTTAATAGGTCTTTCTTTTACAAATTTTGAACAGATTCGAGTTTATGATTTTATGTTGAAAATTATATTAACAGCTATTTGTACAGGGATTGGTTTTAGTGGAGGAGAGGTTACTCCGTTGTTTGCGATTGGAGCGACTTGTGGAGTAATCCTAGGAACTTGGCTAGGGCTACCAATTCTAGTAACAGCGGGACTAGGGTATTGTTTAGTATTTTCAGCGGCAACTAAGACATACGTTGCACCTATATTTCTTGCATTAGAAGTCTTTGGGTATAAATTAATGTTTTTTGCTGTAATCCCTGCAGTATTAATTTACCTAATCAATAAAAAATATAGTATCTATAAATAATTAAATGGGAGTGGCTCAAAAATCGTGATTTCAAAGAAACAAGATTTTGTGGAGTCACCCCCACACAGTTTATTAGTTATTTAAAAAGCTTTTATAAAGCGAATTTAGATATCAATAAACCACTGTGTCTATGAGTTTTCATGTAAACTTTGTTAAATTTTAGGACTTTTGGCTCAGCTCCATTTACAAATAATATAATATACCCTAGTGTGAATTTTCACACTAGGGTATATTATTATAATCCAAGTATATTTAGTATCTCTTTTTTATATTTTAATTTTTGTTTATCTTGATCTTTTTCATCAAAATTTATTTTTATTTCAGATACAATTTCACCAGGTTTATTTTTAATGATATAAATTCTGTCGCTTAGGTCAATAGCTTCGTCTATATCGTGAGTGATTAGTAAAGTTGTTATATCAAGTTTATTCTTAATTTCAAGATACCAAGAATGTAATGATATTTTAGTAATTGCATCGAGTGCACTAAAGGGTTCGTCTAGTAAGAATAATTCTTCTTTAAACATATATGTACGAAGTAGTGCAACTCTTTGACGCATACCACCACTTAATTCACTGGGATATTTATCTTTATATTCGTAAAGATTAAATAGTTTAAGATTTTTTATCGCTTCTTCTTCTGCTTCTTTTTTATTTATTTTTCTAATTAACAAGGGTAGTATAATGTTTTGAATAATAGTCTTATGTTCTAATAATAAGTCTTTTTGAAGCATGTAACTTACACGACCTTTATAGTCTGTGTTACCTTTTATAGAAATTTCTCCACTTTGAAGAGGATTTATACCTGCGATAATATTGAAAAGGGTAGTTTTACCAACACCACTTCCACCAAGTATAGAAACAACTTCACCTTTATCGACATGAATGTTTATATCTTTTAGTATTTTATTGTTAGGATAATTGAAAGATAAGTTTTTTATTGATAATATATTCATTATTTTATATAGTCATTGCTGAATCCAGTGTTTTCTGCAAGAGGTTGTTTTGTAATTTTGTTTTCGTTAACCCAGCGGTAGAATGCATTCCATCTGTTAGCGTCAAATTCACCCCAGTGATCTTTGTTTGTTGCATATTGTTTAGATAGATATTTTTGCGATTCAATGACGAAATCTTTTTTATCTTTTAATTCTGGAGCATTTTTAATTAAAATCTCTGCAGCTTCTTCAGGATGTTCTATAGCGTAGACATATCCTTTCTTAATAGCTTTAAGAACTTTTTTAGCTTCTTCTTTATTTTGTTTTAAGTAATCATTATTAGCAATAATTACTGGAGAGTAGTAGTCTAAGTCTTTATTGAAATCTTTTAGATAGAAGTAGTTAATATCTAATTTCATGCTTTCAGCTAATTTTCCATCCCATGCATAGTAAATCCAAGCAGCATCGAAAAGACCATTTTCTAATGGAGTTACAGAGTTTGTATCTGTATTTGGAGCTAGACTTAATTTATTAGCATCTCCACCTTGTTTTTGGATTAATGATTTAACCATTGCTAATTCTACTGGATCATTCCAAGTTCCGTACTTTTTACCTTGAAGATCTTTTGGTTCTTTAATGTTGTTTTTCTTAAGTGAAATGATACCAGAAGTGTTGTGTTCAATAATTGCGGCTACGGCAGTGATTCCTGCACCTTTAGAAAGTTTGTTAGCCATTGAGTCTTGGTAATAAATACCAAAAGGTGCTTTATTATTAATAATTAAGTCAGAAGTACTATCTTCAGGCGCTGGCTTAATGTCAAGATCAATACCTTCTTCAGCGAAGTATCCTTTCTCTTTTGCTACATATAGACCAGTGTGGTTTGTGTTAATCGCCCAGTCAAGTACGAAATCTACTTTTTTAAGTTCTTTTTTCTCTGCATTTTTATTAACTGTACTACATGCAGTTAATGAGATTGCTAAGATAAAAGCAAAAACGCTAGTTAATATCTTTTTCATGATTTTCTCCTATGTATTTCCATTTAATAAATTTTTTCTCACTTAGTTTAACAAGTTCGATACTTAATAAACTGATAACAGATACTAGTATTATGATTGCAAACATAGTATCGTATTCAAATAATTTTTTCGCTTTAATCATGTAAACTCCAAGTCCTTCAAAGCCACCTAGCCATTCAGCAACAACTGCTGCTATAAAAGCATAAGATACACTAACTCTAAGTCCAGCATAGAAGTAGCTTAGACTTGTTGGAATTTTTACATGCCAAAGGATCTGTAATTTACTAGCATTCATTAGTTGTAATAAAGTAATCATGTCTTTGTCACAGTTTCTAAATCCATCTAGTATACTAACAACTATAGGGAAAGTTGTAGTTATAACAATTAATACGATTTTTGGTGTAAGTCCATATCCCAACCATAAAACAAGTATAGGTGCTATTGCAATAGTTGGTATAGTTTGAGTTAGTACAAGAAGTGGATAGATAGACTTGTTAAATATTGGTATACTATCCATAATTAAAGCAAGAAGCCATGCTATAACTATCCCTAGGAATAGACCTATAATAGCTTCGAGTAGGGTGATTTTGCTGTGAAATATTAATAGTTCGTAGTTTTTTATAAAAGCTTTAACTATTTCGACAGGTGTAGGTATGATATATTTAGGAAGTAAACCGAGATTACCAGCTCCTTGCCAAATAATCACTAAGCACAACATAGAAATAGTTGCAGCGTATTTATTGATTAAATTTGTCAATTTTCTCATTTATAGTTAAAACATCCCCATAGTTAATTTTCACATTTGCAAAAATATTTTTACTGTCCTCACCCGCTAGGACAAAGCATTCTTTAAGAGTATCCATTAGTTCATTGAATTCCCCTTCAATTACAGTTTCGAATGGAGTAACAATTACATTTGAATGCTTATTTTGTAGAAAATAGATAATTTTATCTATAATCTTTAATCTTCCATCATGATTATCAAGTGGAAGAATCTGCAATGCAATACTGCAATTTATCAAAATAAAAAACCTCCTTACAATATAAGGGGGGTCTAAGTTTGTCTTTAAGTCAAGTGTGCCTACGCTAGCATTACCTAGATCAGACGCGGTCGAAATATTTATATTCCCTCTCAGACTGTTCACAGACTCCCGTATAAATAATTATATCACACCAATGAAAAAATACAATAAAAGTGCTTACAAAAATAAGCAATTTTATTGTATAAAAAAATACTAGAGCCAATCCGGAGATTAGCTCTTCAAAAGTATTATTATCAGTATGTTTGCTGGTTTACTTCACAGCTGAAGTTCTTGGTAAAGATCTAAGACCTTTGTTAGGTTCTGCTTTTTTAGTTGGTGCAGTTGTTTTTTTAGCTGGTACGAATACTCTCTTACCATCTTCTCCAGTTACCCAAACACCACCATTTTCGTTAGCAGTATGTTGGTGACCACGTTTAGCTAGTTGATCTCTTAATTCGTTATCAACATCTGGGCTAAGGTGACCTGGATCAGTATCAGTAGCACCTACGAATGGCTCAAATGGTTTATCAGAACCTGGTTGTGTACCTTCTAAAGCTAAAGCTGAAGATCCTCCAGCTACTAATAATCCTGCTGCAGTGAATACAGTTAATAATTTTTTCATGATATATTCCTCCTTTCCTTAAAGCTATATCCATTATATATATATATATATATTGTCAAGAGTTATTAATAAAAAAAATTATTTTTTAGAAAAAAATTAATAATTTATGTAAATTTTGTGTGTTACTTAAAGTAGTAATTAAATATAGTCTAATTATATATAAAGTTTTACTTAAGATATTATTGTAAATACATTAATAGAAAAGAAAATTTATTTTTGATTTTTCTATTAATATATGATAGAATTATTAATCATAAATAAAATAAAAGAGGGATATACCAGTGAAAATTTTAAGAGAAATTATGGAGTGGGTAGTAGTTGTAGTAGTTTCTATTGCTATTTATCTTCTTATAAGCACATATCTTATCGCACCTTTTACTGTAAAAGGACATTCGATGGACTATACTTTTGCTGATAACGATAAAGTTTTCGTTAATAAATTCAGCAAAAATTTTGAGCGTGGAGATGAGGTTGTCTTCCATGCAAATGAAACTGACGATTATATTAAACGTATAATCGGAGTTCCAGGAGACACTATAGAATACAGAAATGATGTACTATATGTAAATGGTCAAAAAGTTGAAGAGCCATACTTAGCTCAAAAAATTAAAGAAGCTAAAGCTTCTGGAACTGCACCATTTACACCAGATTTTAATATTGAATTTTTAAGTAGTACAAAATCTAAAACTGTGCCTGAAGGTACGTACTTCGTATTGGGGGATAACAGACAACACAGTACAGATAGCCGTGTGTTTGGATTTGTTAAGAAAGAAGCAATGATTGGGAAAGTAAGTTTAAGATACTATCCATTTAGTTCATTCAAATTCTTTTAATAATTACTAAAAGAAAAATTTAATATATCAAATTGTTTTAGTTGCTAAAAATTTAGCGTTATGCTAGAATAATATACGGGCACTCTTAAAGAGTGATTTAAGAAACCACCCCCTGCGATAATTTCGTAGGGGGTTTATTATTTTTAATAGAAGGAGAACACAATGACAAAGTATATTTTTGTAACAGGTGGAGTAGTATCATCATTAGGAAAAGGTATTGTAGCGGCATCAGTAGGTCGTGTATTAAAAAATAGAGGATTAAAAGTAACATTACAAAAATTTGATCCATATTTAAACGTTGACCCAGGAACAATGAGTCCATATCAACACGGAGAAGTTTTCGTTACAGAAGATGGAGCTGAGACTGACTTAGACTTAGGGCACTATGAAAGATTTATCGATGTTAACTTAGGACAATATTCTAACGTAACTGCAGGACGTGTTTATTCTTCAATTATTGAAAAAGAACGTCGTGGAGATTATTTAGGAGGAACAGTTCAAGTAATTCCTCACGTAACAAATGAAATCAAATCACGAGTATTACTAGCAGGGGAATCTAGTGATGCTGATGTTGTTATTACAGAAATCGGTGGAACAACAGGAGATATCGAATCTTTACCATTTTTAGAAGCAATTCGTCAAATTCGTAGTGATTTAGGACGTGAAAATGTATGCTTTATTCACTGTACATTATTACCGTATATTAAAGCTGCAGGAGAAATGAAAACTAAACCGACACAACAATCTGTTAAAGAACTACGTGGTTTAGGTATTCAACCAGATATTATTGTAGTTAGAAATGAACTTGCTCTAAACGATGAATTACGTGCTAAGATTTCATTATTCTGTGATATTCCGAAACAAAATGTTATTGAAAGTCGTGATGTAAGTAATTTATATCAATTACCAGTAAATCTTAAAGCTCAAAAAATCGACGATATCGTCTTAAAACATTTTGGATTAACTGCACCAGAAGCGGATATGACGGAATGGTTAGCGTTAGTTGATAGAGTAGATAACTTAAAAGAAGATGTGAGAATCGCACTAGTAGGTAAATATGTAGAACTTCACGATGCTTACATCTCAGTTGTAGAATCTCTAAAACATGCAGGGTATAAACACAATGCTAAAGTGAAAATTGATTGGATTCAATCTGAAGATATTACAGAAGAAAATGTTCATGAGTATCTTAAAGATGCAGATGGAATCCTTGTACCAGGTGGATTTGGTGATCGTGGAGTTGAAGGTAAAATTACTACTATTAAATACGCACGTGAAAACAAAGTTCCGTTCTTCGGTATTTGTTTAGGTATGCAACTTGCTGCTGTTGAGTTTGCACGTAACGTGTGTGGTTTAACTGGAGCACATTCTTCAGAATTAGATCCAAACACACCATACCCAATTATTAACTTACTACCTGACCAAGAAAATGTTGTAGAAATGGGAGGAACTTTACGTTTAGGAAGTTACCCATGTACATTAACAGAAGGATCTGTAGCTCACAAAGAATATGGAGAAATCAATATTACTGAGCGTCACCGTCACAGATATGAATTCAATAACTTCTATCGTGATCGTTTAACTCAAAAAGGAATGGTATTATCAGGTGTTAGTCCAGATGGTAAGTTAGTTGAAATCGTGGAAATTCCTGAACACCCATGGTTTGTAGCTGGTCAATTCCACCCAGAATTTAAATCGCGTCCGGAAAAAGCACACCCATTATTCGCTGGGTTCATTAAAGCAAGTTTAGAAAATAACAGATAAGAATTTCTACTATAAATTATGAAATTATTAGATTTAATAACTGACCTTGAAGAAAATCGTAATGAACTTCTTGCAGAATCAATGTCAAAGTATATGCAAGATAAGTTTAGATTTTTAGGTGTACGTGGTGCAACCAGAACAGAAATTTATAAAAAATATTTTCCAGATGCTAGAAAGAATAAAGTAATAGACTGGGATTTTGTTGAGAGATGTTGGAATAAAGAAGAGAGAGAATTTCAATATGTAGTTGTTTATTATTTAAAGGCAATGCAGAAATTCTTAAAACGTGATGATATTTCAAGATTAAAATATCTAATAGTGACAAAATCATGGTGGGACACTGTTGATTTACTTGCTAAGGTCGTAGGTAGCTTGGTTCTTCGTATCGAAGGTTATGATCAAATAATGCTAGAGTGGAGTAAGGATAGTAATATTTGGTTAAAACGAGTAGCTATTTTGTATCAACTGTCACTTAAAGAAAAAGTAGATAAACAAGTTTTAGAAAGAATTTTAGTAAACAACCTAGGTGATAGTGAATTTTTTATTAATAAAGCTATAGGTTGGGCACTTCGAGATTATTCAAAATTTAATCCAGAGTGGGTTAGAGAGTTTATAGAAAAAAATAAAAATGGTATGGCTAACCTAAGTATAAGAGAGGCTAGCAAGTATCTAGATAAGTAAGAGAAAAGAGTGGTTTTTAATCGCTCTTTTTCTATTTTTAAGGTGAAAAATTTAAATAATAACTAATATTTAGTGGAATCGATAGTATATTTGTTCTGATTATCATATATAATGAACTAAGATATTACGATTATCACAAAGAAGTTAATGATTTCTCTTTTTTCATTATTAAGAAAATGTTATACTATTAATAAAAGATAAATTTGGAAGTGACTCGAAAATCATGATTTAGTAGAAACAAGATTTTGTCGAGTTACCTCGGTAAAATACTGAAGTAAATATGAAGGATTTGGAAAAATGAAGAGAATGATTACAAGTTTTCTTATAGTGACTCTTTCTATTGTGCTATTGATAATACTTCCCTTTGTTTTAAAAACTCAACAAGAGGAGTATATTGACTTTTCAGAAGTTACAGAAACTGTTGATAATAGTACTAAGGATGATGAAACTTTAAGAATTGGATTGATATCTGTAACTGGTGATAATAAGAGCTATATCTTGGAGAAAGAACTAGCTAATTATATCGGTGAAAAGTTGAACAAAAAAGTGAAGCTAATACAGAAAAAAAGTTATAGAGATATAAATGTATTATTAAAAAATAACAAGATAGATGTAGCATTCTTATCGACAGGGGCATATTCGCTATATGAAGATAAAGAGTCATTAGAACTTTTAGCTAGACCTAATAGGGGAAAAACATACTATCATCCTATAGTTATTGCGAAAAAGGATTCTAATATAAATACTATCGATGATTTAAAGAGCAAGAGTTTTGCTTTTGTTGATACTTATAGTTATTCTGGATATTTAGCGATGAATGATTATTTGAAAAAAAATGGTATGTCTGTGAATAAGTTTTTCAGTAACAGTTATTTTACTCATAGTCATGAAGAATCGATAAATCAAGTAGCAAATGGAACTGTTAAAGCTGCAATTGTTGATGACTGGGCATTACAGTATCTTTATAATAATTTTCCAGATACAGCACTTAATATAAAAATAGTAAAAACATTCCCTGAAGTAGCAACAGGACCAGTAGTAACTCACAAAAACTATGAAGAAAAAGATAAACTTAAACAAATATTACTATCTATAGAAAAAGATAGTTCTATAAAGAATACATTATCACAGCTTCAAATAGAAAAGTATGAAGAAACAAAGGCTAGCGATTATCCTAATTTAATAAGTGAGGATTAATATATGGCAAAATTAAAGATAAAAAATAAAATTATTATATTTTTCGTTGTAATTTATACTATATATTTAGGTGTAATATTAGCCTATACGTATGTTAATAATAAAGATATTTTGGAAAGTGCACTTAAAGATAGAATTACACAGACTTACTATCAATTGTCAGGAAATATTTCAGAAAATATAAAAACAGAAAACACGTATGAAATACATCAAAAAATACATAGTGCTTCATTGAATAGCGAAGTTGCGTATATTATTGTCTACGATAATGAAAAAAATATATTAGGTAAGACGTTGAAAGAAGTTCCGCAAAAGATTGCCACTTTTAGCGATGAACAGTTAAATAATTTTAAAAAATATAGAAGTTCAAGAGGAGAATTATTAGAGTATATTTCTCCTATAGATGATGTTAATATAGGGTATGTAAGAGTCGGATTTTATACAAAAAATATTTATATGAAGACGTATAGTCAGTTTTTAAGAATATTGATTTTGAATATGATAGTATTTGTGATGTTATTAGTTATCGCATATTATGTTTCAAAACTAATAGAAAGACCAGTACAAGATTTAACTTCTGTGACTGATGAGATTATTCGAGAAGGTGATTATAGAACAAAAATAGAGAAAGAAAATTATAGTCGTGATTTCCATGTTCTTGTCAGTTCCATAAACGAAATGGTTGAAAATAATAAAAAGAATAAGAAGTTAAATAACTACCTATTGAATAAAATATTTAGAATTCAGGAAGAAGAGAAAAAGATGCTTTCGAGAGAACTTCATGATGAAGTAAGTCAATCTTTAGCTAGTTTACTATTTCTTATAAGTAATTTAGTTGATAAAGAAAGTGACCAGAAGAAAAAAGAACGTTTATTATTAATCCAGTCAGAAATAGAAAATAGTTTAAGTAACATTAGAAATATAGCTGTTAATTTGCGACCGCCTAGTTCAGAGCTGAGTTTAGGTGAAGTAATATGTAAATATATAGAAGATTATAAAAATTTATATGGTATAGATGTTGATTTTTATACAAATTATGAAGGTGGTAAAAATAATAATTTTGATATTACTCTTTATCGTATTGTTCAAGAATCATTGTCTAATATAAAAAGACACTCAGGAGCTACAGAAGTACAAATAAAATTATATGAAAATACAGACTATATAATACTTACTATTGCTGATAACGGAGTAGGATTAACAAAAGAGCGTGTAGAATTAGCAAAAGAACAAGGACGTTTAGGGATTTATGGTATTCAAGAAAGGATTTTTGATTTTTCTGGAGAATTTAAACTATTAAAAAATGATAAGTATTCTACGATATTAATGTGTAGATTTAAAACGGAAATGATAACTGAGGAGCAGGCTAATGAAGATATTATTAATTGATGATCATAAATTGATAAAATTAGGAATTAAAGTCCTTTTAGAAGATAACGAAGAATTTAGTGTTATTGGTGATTGCGCAAGTAAAAAAGAATTTTTAGAAAAAATTAGCAATTACTCTTACGATCTTTTCATATGCGATATTTCGCTACCCGATGGAAGTGGCTATGATATATTAGAAATAATAAAAGAAAAAAAATTAAATACGAAAGTAATTATTTTAAGTATGCATGAAGACAAATCTTACATGAAGAAAGCATTTAAATTAGGAGCTTCGGGTTATGTAACTAAGAGTACTGCTCATGAGGAAATACTCCATGCTATAGATAAAGTTATGTTTAAAAATGATATATACCTAAATGAAAAATACGCTACAATTTTCTATGAATTATTTAAAGAAGATAAGGAAATAGAACTTAGTGAAAGAGAAAAAGAGGTAGGACGATATATTGTTGAGGGTTATACATTAACTGATATTGGAGAAAAATTGTTCTTAAGTGTAAAAACTGTAGATACGTATAAAAAACGCCTTATGGAAAAAACTAATACGAAGAAAAGAAGTGAATTAGTAGAGTATTTAAAGTCAAACTTAATATTATAGTAATAAACATAAAGAAAAATACGAGCTGACCCAAAAGTCCTAAAATTTAACAAAGCTTATATGATAACTCATAGACGCAGTGGTTTATTGATATCTAAATTCGCTTTATAAAAGCTTTTTAGATATCTAATAAACTGTGCAGGAGTGACTTGACAAAATCTTGTTTCTTCAAAATCATGATTTTGTCAAGTCACTTCCATTTTTCTTTATAAAAAAACATCTCTATCAGTTTAAGGAGAATCAAAAATCTTTTCTGATAGAGATGTTTTTCATATTAGTTTTCTAATTGTTTAGATGTTTTCTTGAATAATGTTAATGCGATGAATACGAATGCTAGTACACAAGAAATGATTAATGCGTAGAAACCTCCGTTCCATCCGAACACGTCAACAAGTTTACCCATTACATAACCAGCACTTGCTGATCCAAGTAGGTAACCGAATAGTCCAGTAAGACCAGTAGCTGTACCTGTAGCAACACGTGGAACTAAGTCCGCTGCTTGAAGACCAATCATCATAACAGGTCCGTAGATTAAGAATCCGATAGCTACTAGACAGATGTTGTCGATAAGTGGGTTACCTGGAGGGTTTTTCCAGTAAATGAATACTGCAACAAGAACTCCTGTTAAGAATAATAACATTGGAGGAGCACGGTGTCCTTTGAACACTTTGTCACTTAAGTAACCACTAGCTAACATACCGAAGATACCAGCATATTCATATAAGAAGTAAGCCCAGCTTTGTTTGTCAACAGAGAAGTGTTTCACTTCTTTTAAGTATGTTGGAGCCCAGTCGATAATTCCGTAACGAACGAAGTATACGAATACGTTAGCAACTGCGATAGCCCATAGGAATTTGTTGTTAATAATGTATTTAAAGAAGATATCTTTTGCTGATAATGTGTGAGCAGATTCAACTTTTTCTACAATTTTTTCACCTTTCCATTCATCTACAGGTGGTAAACCTTCAGATTCTGGAGTATCTTTCATTAGGTAGAACATGATAATTGCTAAGATAATAGCAATAGTTGCTGGTAAGTAGAATAATGATTGCCAAGCACCAAAAACAGAAAGTCCTACAAGTGCAAGAGGTCCGATTAATCCACCACCAAGGTTGTGAGAAACGTTCCACCAACTCCACCAAGCACCACGCTCAGAAGCTGAGAACCAGTTAGTCATTGTTTTAGCACCAGGTGGGTAACCCATACCTTGGAACCATCCGTTAAGTGCTGATAAGAAAATCATTAATGTTAATGAAGATAGCACTGCAGGAACAAGACCAAAAATTAAGCTGACAGCAGCAGAAGCAACTAAACCAATTGTGATAAAGTACTTAGGATTACTTCTGTCTGATACGTTACCCATGATGAATTTACTGAAACCATAAGCTAATGATAGAGCAAGTGAAACTTTCCCTAAGTCAGCTTTAGAGTAACCGTATTGGTCAATTAAATAAGGGATAGCAAGTGAGAAGTTTTTTCTAATTAGATAGTACGCTGCGTATCCAATGAATACCCCTGAGAATACTTGCCATCGAAGTCTTTTATATTCAGCATCTGTACGAGCACTTTCAATTCTCGGTTTAGGCGCTGAAGCTTTTAAAAATGAGAACATATAAAATTCCTCCTTAACTTCAATTATGTATAATATTAAATTAAAATAGTTTTTATAGTAATAAAACCTGTTTATTAAGTAGTTTTATAGCAATTTTTAAAATTTTTAGTTGCTTACTTATTTAAACTATTTAACTTATAAAACCATTATATACAACAGGAAAACGTTTGTAAATGGTAATACATAAAGTTTTTATCTTTTAGAAAATACCTTACACTTAAAGTAGGAAAAAATCCTACAACTGTTAAAATTGATAAGTCAATTGCAACATAGTATAATGTCTTTATCATATAATTGACTTATCAATTAAAAAGGAGAAAAATATGAATGTAAAAGAATATGTAAAATTATTGCATGACATAAAAATATTAGAAAGAAAAGTTGTGGATATATTTGAAAAGAAATTGGGAATTAGTTTAACCAGATTCCAAATAATTAAATATTTGTATGAAGTTGATGTTGCAACACCTAAGAAAATAGCACAAATATTAGAAATAGATGCTGCAGCTATAACAAGACATTTAAAAAAATTAGAGGAGGGAGGATATGTAAGAAAAAAACGTAATGAAGATAATAACAGAGAAGTGTTAGTTGAGATTACAGAATTTTCTAAGAGTAAGATAGATCAGTGCGTGAAAGAAACTGATATTAGAGAATTTATTGGTCCAGAATTTACCAAGGAGGATTTTAAACAGTTGGTAATTTTACTTAATAAGTTCAATAATAATTTAATTTAAAAAAGGGGTATAAAGATGAGTATAATAACAACAATTTTAACAGTATTAGTAGCACTACTATTTTTCTATATTATGTATTTAGAGACCTTTGCTACAGATTCAGATGCTACAAGTAGAGTGTTTAATATAGATAAGGAGGAACTTCAAAGACCTAATTTAAATGTTTTATTTAAAAATCAAGGCGTATATAATGGTTTAATCGGGATAGGATTACTATATGGGAGATTTTTATCAAAAAACCCAAAAGAAATCGTAGAAATGCTATTAGTTTATATTATTTTAGTAGCTATTTATGGTGGTTTAACAAGTGATAAAAAAATTATTTTAAAGCAAGGTGGATTACCAATCTTAGCTTTAATTTCATTATTTTTATAGAGGTATATTAGTATGAAAAATACAGCAGTAATTATTGGGGCAACTGGAGCAGTAGGTAGAGAAATAGTAAATGAGATATTAAGAGGTGAATATTATGATAGAATTTATATTTTAGGAAGAAATTCTATCAGTAAATTACCTGATGATAGTAGGTTGGCAAAGATAATTATAGATTTTAACAATATAGATTTTGATATGGATGTATTAGAAAATGCAGATGTCTTTGCAACTCTTGGAACAACAATGAAAATAGCAGGTTCAAAAGAAAATCAAAGAAAGATTGACGTTGACTATACTATAAATTTTGCTAAACTTTGTGAAGGAAAAATTAGAAGTTTTAACGTTGTTTCAGCAATAGGTGCTAATAGCAAGTCGAAAAACTTCTATAATTCACTAAAAGGTGAACTAGAGGATAAATTAAAAGAGATGAATCTTGGAATGCTTAGAATTTTTCAGCCGTCTCTACTCATTAGCAAGAGAGAAGACGGGAGATTTCTTGAAGAATTATTTATAAAAATTTCGCCGTTATTCAAATTTTTACTAAAAGATAAAATGAAAAAGTATAGTCCAATAGAGGCTAGTTTATTAGGAAAAGTAATAGTTCGTTTCACAACTGAAAATAAAGGTGAAGGAACATATACTTATAATGATTTTTAGAAGGGTGTGACTCGAAAATCACGATTTCGTAGAAACAAGATTTTGTCGAGTCTTCCCGAAAAGCTTATGAATTTTCTTGTAAACTTTTTTAATTTAGAGCTTTTGGCTCAACGCCTTTTAAATATAAGGGAAAATAAAAAGGGAGTAATATAAAAAATCTAGAAATAATTGATAGTTATTATCATTTATTTCTAGATTTTGTTTTTTGTTTATTGTACAATATAAATATAACATATATTAAGGAGTGATATTATGAAGAAGGAAATGGGGCACAAATTTTTAAAAAATTTAGGTGAAACTAGATTGAGACCTGGAGGAATCAAAGGTACCAATTTTTTGTTTGCTCATATAGAATTTAAAAAAGGTGACAGGATTCTAGAAGTTGCTTGTAATAGGGGGGTAAATCTTCTTGCCTTAGCTAAACAATATCCAAAAACTACTTTTATAGGAATAGATGTGGATAAAGTAGCAATATTAGAAGCACAACTTGAGGCGATGAAAAATAATCTTAGGAATATTGAATTTATTAGAGCCGATGCCTTTCATTTAGAATTTTCGGACAATAGTTTTGATTATATTATTAATGAAGCGATGTTAACTATGTTTAGTAATAAAAGTAAGACTAAGGCACTAAGTGAGTATTATAGGGTATTGAAACCAGGTGGATTACTATTAACTCATGATATCTTATTGCTGAACAATTACGAGAAAACAAAAAAACAATTATCTGATGCGATTAATGTAAATGTATCACCATTATCTAAAGAGGACTGGTTATCGTTATTTGAAGAAGCGGAATTTAAAACGGTCAATTATATGCATGACAAACTGACACTACTTACAGTATCGGGACTATTGGCAGATGAAGGGGTAATAAATTTACTAAAAATAATTAAGAACGGTTTTAAAAAAGATAACAGAAAGCAATTTATTAAAATGGGAATAACTTTTAAAAAATTAGAAAAAGATATGAATTTTATTTGTTTTGTTAATAAAAAAGTTTTATAATAAGAGTAAGAAAACGTTTATATAGGAAATATTTATAGAGATAAAATTATAATAAGGAGAATTAGTATGAGTGTAGGAATAATTTTTGAAGAAGCGGGATTGTTAAAAAAACATGACAGATTTAAATTAGTAAAAAAAGTAGGTAAACAAGGTGAACTAATAGCAAAACATAACCATCCAGAAGCCTTGGTAGTATTTACTTGTGTTAAAGGAGAAGTTAAGGTGTACTTAAATGATGATGAAGTACATATTGTTGAACCAGGGAAAGTTCTTCATTTTGATGGGAATAATTACATTAATGCAGAGTTTTTAGAGGATGGGGAAGTATTTGTAACCTTAATTCATAAATAATTTCTAAAATTATCATGAGGTATTTGATAGATAAAATTGTATAAAATTAGAGTCTTCCAAGTGTTTTTATAGCAATCTAAATTATTATTTTAAGGGAGGATATATTATGTTAAATCAAGTAATATTAATAGGAAGACTAGTTAAAAAACCAGAATTAAAAGAAAGTGATAAGAAAGTAAACTATATTAAAGCAACATTAGCTGTTCAATCTGATTTTAAAAATAAAGATGGAAATTACGATACAGAATTTTTTGAGTTTACTACTTTTGGTAAAACTGCAGAAAATACTGCTAAATATTGTGAAAAAGGAAGCTTGCTTAATATAGTAGGAAATCTGAATAATAATGTTTACACAGATAAAAATGGAGTAAAACATTATCAAATATCTATTATTGCTAATAAAGTTTCTTTTCTAAGTAAAGGAATGAAAAAAGAAGAACAAGAGTCAGAAGACGTATTTGTCTTAGGTCAATAAAAATAAATACTAATTTAGATTGCATAAATCTCTAACATAGGTTAAACTATGTTAGAGATTTATTTTTTTATTGCATTTTTTTTTTTTTTTTTCGTACAATAATGTATAAAAAAATAAAATTTATTAATAGAAAGGAAGCTATATTATGGAAGAAATCAAAGTGAAATATTTTAAAGAAGGAAAATTGATGACAATTCCTAAAAAAGAAAAGAATAAGATACCTGTGCTTCAGTTAGTTTTACAGATGTTAAAGGAAAAATCATTAGAGTTTACTGAGAAAGAATTAAATGAAGCAATTAAGGAGATTTATCCAGATTATTCTCTAATTAGAAGATATCTTGTTGATTATAAGTTCTTAGAAAGAGATAATTATGGGAAAATGTATAAGATAGTAGGGGAAAAAGATGAATAATACCAAATTTTATTATTTGTATAGTATTTTATCTACAACAGCACTATCATTCTTTAATCCGATTTTGTATATTTATCTGTTGTCAAAAGATTTCTCTTTTACTGAAGTTGGGCTATATTTATCGATTTTTTGGTTGGCTTCATTTATGACTGAGCTTCCGTGTGGGGCAATCACTGATAATATCGGAGCAAAAAATAGTATTCTGCTAAGTGTGGTTTTTAGGGTTGTTGGATTAATATTGTTGCTTAGCAATAGTTTGATATTATTATACATATCTGCAATATTATCTGCCATTGCCGAGTCATTTCAATCAGGAACTTTAACAAGTTGGCTGGTCAATGTTAACAATAAAAACAATGAAGAAATAGATATAGATAAAGTTCTTTCTAGAAATTCGTTATATTCACTATTTTTCTCAGCGGTAATAGGGTTTATAAGTGCAAAGTATGTGTATGTTTATTATAAAAGTTTGTCGATAATATTGAGTATGTCAGTTTTTATTATTTCGTTTTTATTTACATATTTATTTATGAAAAAATTAGAACAGACACAAAAAATATCTATTGAGAAATTAAAAGGTTCAATAGTTACGGTGAAAAATTCGTTAAAAGAAACACTTTATGTAAAAAGTAGTGTATTTCTTATGATACTGTTTGTTATTCCTTCTATTTTAGATCTTGGACCATCAAATCAGTGGCAAGCTGTATTTGAAAAGTTAGATGCAGATATTATCGGTTATGTTTGGGTAGGAATCTCAGTTAGTGGAATGTTAGGAAGTGTAATATATGAAAAATTATCAAATAGATTATCAAAGTTACGCATTTTATATTTCTTTGTAATTGTAAATCTTGGAATGCTATTAATGTTTATTTTTATTCAAAATGTATATGCTAAGTTTGTACTATTTATGTTATATATTGTATTTTTCACTTTAATGGGTATACAGGTCAGTGTATTTATGCATAAATATTTGGTGAAAAGTGATGAAAATAGAACGACTACAGTTTCTATATTTTATACTTTTGAATCTATCATTGTAGCAGTATTATTATCTGTAAATGGAGTGTTAACTGATAAAGTAGGAATAGAAAATACATGGTTAGCATTTATGGCACTGGTAGGAGTAATAATTTTATCATTTATGTTTGTCAAACTGAAAAAGAGAAGAATTAAATAGTTAAACAATTAATTTAACGATGGGGATAGTCTAAGAATCCTAAATTAAAAAATTTTTTATATGAGAATTAATAGCCGAAGTAGGTTATTGATATCTAATACACTTTGCAGGGATGATTCTATAAAATCGATTTTTCCAAAATCACGATTTTTGAGTCATTCCTTTTTTTTGTAAAGGTAAACAATTTATATTGCTTATTAATTAAATTAATAGTAAAATAATTAGTATAAACTTATATACAAGGAGTTCATATTGTGAAAAAATACAAATTATCAATATTATTAGCAAGTGCAGTATTAGGAGGAGTAGGTGCTACTTACTTATCTGCAGAAGTGAATGAAGTTTCTGCAGCTGAGGTTAAAACAGAAGTAGTGACGCCTGCTACTACAACAGATAAAAATGAAGGTACACCGGCTGGAGCAACTGCATCAGCAGCGCAAGTAATAGCACCTAAAGAAGTAAAAAATATAGGTGAAGTGCAAGGAGAAAGTCACGAGAGTCCTTTAGTTGGTAAAGAAGTAGTTATAAACAATGTTGTTGTAACTAAAACTGATAAAACAGGATTCTATATTCAAGATAAAGTTTCTGATAATAATCCAAGAACATCTGATGCAATCTATGTTGCTTCAAAAGATAAAGTAGAATCAGGTGATTTATTAAAAGTTCAAGGAACTGTTAAAGAAGGTTATATGGAAGAATACTCTGTAAAACCAGGTCAAACTTTTAAAAAACCAGCAGGTAGCTTAACAGTTACTCAAATCATTAACGCTACTATAACAAAATTAGGAAAAGCAGAATTACCAAAAGCATTAAACATTTCTGAGAAAATGCCAAAAGATGTAGTGGATAATACACCAACTAAATATAATCCAGAAACTGAAGCATTAGACTACTGGGAAAGTCTAGAGGGGATGCGTGTAGAAGTAACTAAACCAAAAGTTACTGGTCCACAATATAAAGGTGATATTTATGTATTACCAGGAGACTACAAAGGTCAAAAACTTAACAACATCGGTGGAGTGAATCTTCGTCCAGGTGTACAAAATACAGAAGTCTTACCAATAACTGTTGGAAATACATTTGTAGCTAAGGCGAAAGACTACTTTAATGACAATATCTCAGGAGTAGTTACTTATAGAAATAAAACATACAAAATTGATCCAACGGCTGTACCAACACTACAAGATGGTGGATTAAAACGTGAAGTTTCAAAAATTTATCCTGCTGAAGATAAATTAACTATCGCTTCATATAATATTGAAAACTTCTCAGCTAATAACAGTGGTCATGATGAAACACCAGAGGAAAAAGTAGATAAAATAGCTAATTCATTTATCAAGGAAGTTCACAGTCCTGATATTATTACTCTAATCGAAGTTCAAGATAACAATGGTGGAGTTAGCGATGGAACTGTTGATGGAGTTAAGAGTGGAGAAAAATTAGCTCAAAGAATTAAGAGTTTTGGTGGACCAGATTATAAATATACTGAAATAGCTCCAGTTGATGGAAAAGATGGTGGGAAACCAGGTGCTAACATTAGGGTAGCTTACTTATATAATCCTAAGAGAGTAACTCTAATTGGTAAAGAAAAAGGTGGAAGTGAAGAAGCAGCACGTTTTGTAAATGGACACCTTGAGAAAAACCCAGCTAGAGTTGATCCAACAAGTGTTCACTTTGAAAAAGTTAGAAAATCATTAGCTGCTGAATTTGAATTTAAAGGTGAGAGAATAGTAGTAATCGCAAATCACTTAAAATCAAAATTAGGAGACGATGCAATCTATGGTTCAAATCAACCATCAGTAGAAAATACAAAAGCAAAACGTATTGAAGAGGCTAAAATTCTTAATGCATTCATTAAAGAAGGATTACGTCAAAATCCTAACTTAAAATTTGTTCTTACAGGTGACTTCAATGACTTCGAATTTTCAGATAGTGTTAGAACAATCGTAGGCAATGAACTTGTTAACTTAATGGCTGAACATGAACAAGGAGACAGATACTCATACTTTTACCGTGGAAGTAACCAAAGTTTAGACAATATTTTAATTTCTAAAAATATCAAGGATAAAGTAGTATTTTCTCCTGTACACATTAATGCTTCGTTTATGGAAGAGCATGGACGCGCTTCTGACCATGATCCTGTAGTTGTGCAAATCGACTTTAGTAAGAAATCAGAGTCAACTACTCCAACTCAACCAGGCACTCCAGGCGCTGAAACACCGGCCGACAAACCTGCCGATAAACCAGGTACTCAATTAGCAACTCAATCTGTTACATTATCAGATGGTCTAACAGTTAAGGTTGACTACGTTGATACAAAATTTGAAGGTGCTAAATTTGTAGCTGAAGAAATTACAGGTGCTGAAGCTGACAGAGTTAAAGGATTAGTAAAAGACTTAAATCCTAACCTAGAAGTAGTGAAAACATTAGAACTTCACTTCGAAAAAGACGGTAAAGAACTAAAAGCAACAGGTGAAGAACGTATAGTTACTCTAGCTTTAGCAGCTGGCAAAGGTAGAACACTAGAAGTATATCATGTTGATGGTAATACATTAACAAAAGTTGATAGCGACTACTCAAATGAAGTACTTACATTCAGAACAAATCACTTCAGTACATTTACTATAGTCTCTGTGCCAAAATCTGTTGGAACAACTTCAGAACAAGCTCCAGCATCTAAAGCTGAGTCAAAAACTGAAAAAGTATTACCAAACACAGGTATCAACTCTTCTAGTACAGAAGTAGCAGGATTAGGACTGATTGCTTTAGTTGGACTTGCAGTTAGACGTAAACTTTCTAAATAATTAATTAACAAGTGAATAGGGAATATAGTTTATAAGTAAAAAATATACGTATTATGGGGCTGACCCAAAAGCCCTAAATTTTAACAAAGCGTATATGAGAACTCATAGACGCAGTGGTTTATTGATATCTAAATTCGCTTTATAAAAGCTTTTTAGATGTCTAATAAACTGTGCGGGGGTGACTCCACAAAATCGATTTCTTCGAAATCACGATTTTTGAGTCACTCCCACGTGTGTTATAGAGGCTTGAGAATAAGATTTTATAAAATCATTATTTTCAAGTCTTTTTTTGAGAAACAAGTATAATTATTAGAGAAAAAAGTCGAAATGTGTTAAAATTTTATAGTTAAGCAAAATAATGATTGAGAGGTATTAATCATGAAAACAGTGTTATTTATTGATAATCTTGAAGTATTTGCTAATCATGGATTATTTGAAGAAGAGAATAAATTAGGTCAGAAATTTATTTTTGACATAGAATGTGAACTTAATTATAAGAAAGCTATGTTCAGTGATGAAATGACAGATAGTATTAGTTATGCTGATATTGCAGAAGTTGTTGTGAAAACTACTACGACTAATACATTTAATTTGCTTGAAAGATTAGCTGGAGAAATTTTGAAAAATATTTTTACTGAATTTTCTCAAATAGAAAATATAAATTTAAAAATTAATAAACCAGGAGCACCGATAAAATATCATTTTGAAAAATGCGGTGTAGAAGTAAAAACGTCACGTGAGGAGTTTTATAACTTATAATGATTATACTAGCGTTAGGAACTAATATAGAACCAAGAGAACAGTACTTAAAAGATGCTTTAACCAAAATAGAAGAAAATAATCTTAAGATTGTTTTGAAAAGTAGTGTTTATGAAACACCTGCGTGGGGAGGAGTAGCTGATCAAAACTTCTTAAATATGTGTATAGAGGTAGAAACTGAATTAGAGGCATATGAAGTTCTAGATACGATTCAAAAAATAGAACTTGAATTGGATCGAGTTCGTAAGGAACACTGGGGTAATAGGACAATTGATATTGATATAATCATATTTGATGATTCAGTTTTTAATGATGAAAGATTAACTGTTCCACATAAATATATTCATGATAGAAACTTTGTTTTAGCTCCTTTAGTAGAAATATATGGCAGTATAGAGATAGCCGGGAAAAACATAAAAGAATCATTAGAGAAAATAACAGAACCGATAAGTGTATATAAAGAAAAATTGTAAAATGAAAGGATAAAGAATGTTTAAAATTAGAGAAGTAGAAATTCCAAATAGAGTTGTTTTAGCACCTATGGCAGGTGTATGTAATGCTGCATTCCGTTTAACAGCAAAAGAATTCGGTGCAGGATTAGTTTGTGCTGAGATGGTAAGTGATAAAGCTATTTTATTTAACAATAAAAAAACGATGAATATGCTATATATCGATCCAAGAGAGCGTCCACTAAGTTTACAAATCTTCGGCGGAGAGATTGAAACATTAGTGGAAGCGGCGAAGTATGTTGATAAGAACACTGAAGCTGATATTATTGACTTAAATATGGGATGCCCAGTACCAAAGATTACTAAAGTTGATGCTGGTAGTAAATTACTTCTTGATCCAGATAAGGTATATGAAGTAATAGCGAGATTAGTAGACTCTGTTTCTAAGCCTGTAACAGTAAAAATGCGTATGGGATGGGATGATGAGCATATTTACATAATGGATAACGCTAGAAATGCAGAGCGTGCAGGAGCTAGTGCTATTGCTATCCATGGTAGAACAAAAGTTCAAATGTACAGTGGTAAAGCTAACTGGGATGTAATTCGTGATGTGAAAAAAGAATTGAAAATTCCAGTAATTGGTAATGGAGATGTAACTTCACCAGAATTAGCGAAAAAGATGTTAGATGATACTAATTGTGATGCGGTTATGATAGGGCGTGCAGCTCTAGGGAATCCTTGGATGCTATATCGTACAGTTAAGTACTTAGAAACTGGTGAATTAACAGAAGAGCCAAGTCCAAGAGAAAAAATTGACGTTTGTCTACTCCACTTAAGAAGACTTATGGAAATTAAACCTGAAAAAGTAGCAGTACATGAAATGAGAAAACATGCTGCATACTACATGAAGGGTATTAAAGGCGGAGCAAAAGTTAAAAAAGAATTAAATACTTTAAACTCATATGCAGAGATGGAAAATCTATTCGGAGAATTTTTAGATTATCTTGAATCTGGGATTGCAGCTCCTAAAAAAGAAATAATCATTTAATGCATTGAATTATTTTTTAGAAAATAAAGAAAATAATGAAAGAGAGCTTATACAAAAAAATGTATGAGCTCTGTTTTTATGATTAAGATGTAGTTTTGAATTGTTTTGAAATATACTAAGATAAAGGTTTTTAAGTGAGTTCTTTAGAATGATAATTTATATTATTTTAGAATATTGTTTTATAAGCATTAAATATACTATTATAGTAAACTTTAATAACTTAAAAAATTATCTAGAAAATAGTAATTTAATGTGTTATAATTAAAGAAAAAAGAAAACGTTTTAAAAAAGGTGAGGTAGTTATATGACTAGAAAGGCAAAAATTATAGCAACTTTAGGAAATAGCACAGAAGGCCTATTAGAAGATATTGTAGCTAAAGGGGCAGATGCTGTATTAATAGATACATATTATGGAGACGCAGAAGAATGTGTTTCTAGAATTAATAAAATAAAAGAATTAAGAGAAAATTTAGATAGAAATACTGCGATAATTTATGACTTAGATCATATTTATGCAGAAAGTAAATATAAATTAATAAAAATAGAAGAAGAAAGTGTAAATTTCGCTTGCCAAAATGATGTCGATTTTATAGCTTGCCCATTTGTTAGTAATCTTGATGAAATTAGAAAGGTGAAAGATATTTTACAAGCTAACGACAAGAAAGACATTGGATTAATAGTGAAAATTGACTGTAAAGAAGCGTACGAGAATATTGATGAGATTATTCAATTTGCTGATTCTATTATGATAAATAGGGATGAACTTGGTATGGAATTACCATATCAAAATCTACCAAGTATTCAAAAAGAAATTATTCGAAAAGCAAATGATGCGACAAAAGAGGTAATATTAACAACTCAAATGTTGCACTCTATGATTTATAATCCTAGACCTACACGTGCTGAAGTTTCTGATGTAGCTAATGCAGTTATCGATGGTGTAGATGCAATAATGTTAATAGAAGAAACAGCTACAGGAAGTTATCCAAAAGAAGCATTAGAAACTGTTGATCGAATTATTACTTACATAGAGACTCAAGATATAGTTCTTGAAGAAGATGACGATGAATATAAAAACCATAAGATGGATATTGCTCATGCAGTTTCATTGTCTACTAAACATCTAATTGATTCTATTGACGTTAATAATATTGTAACTTATACAAAATCAGGAAGCACAGCTAAGTTTATTGCTAGATATAGACCGAAAGTACCGATTTTAGCAGTGGTTCCAACGAAACAAAAAGCTAGAAAATTAGCATTAACGAGAGGGGTAACAACATTTTTAGAAGAAAAAACTTTAACTATGGAAGAAATGTTGAATTTTGCACCAAAATTTGCTAAAGATTCAGGATTAGCTAAAGATGGAGATTATATTTTAGTAACAGCTGGTCAACCAGATTTAGGAAAAGATAATGTTCCACCAACAGATTTTGTGAATATTAGACAAGTATAAAGATTAAAAATTTATAAAAAACATAAGAAGGGGCTGATTCAAAAGCCCTAAAATTTAACGAAGTTCATATGAGAACTTATAGATGCAGTGGTTTATCGATATCTAAATTCGCTCTATAAAAGATTTTTAGATATCTAATAAATTATGTGGGGGTGACTCTAAAAAATTGATTTTTGAGTCACTCCCCTTTTTCTATAACTTTAAATGTTTATAATATTATGATTTGTATTTTATTGTAAAAATATTTTAAGTTTTAGATTAAAGATTTAAAAATTTTTTTAAGAAGAACTTTTATAGAAATTATGGTATAATTTAAGTTAGTGTTTAAATAAGGTAATATATTTTAGAAAGGAAAATTTTTATGAAAAATAATAAATCTTTACTTAGTAATATTGTGAAGTATGTTTTATTACTTGTAATCGTAGTTGGTGGAGGTTTTGGAATTTATTCATATATGAATAAAAACCCTACTGAACAGCAAATTAAAGTTGAAAAAAAAGTAGATTCTAATCAAGAATCTAAGAAAAAAGATGAGTATATAGTAGAACAAGCTGAAAAAGATTATTTATCTAATAAATTTAAAGAATTAAAGGCGATAAATAATGAGGTTATCGGTTATATGTATGTTCCTGGAGATGGTAAGGATTCTCTAAAAGAGCCAATACTACAAACTACTAATAATTCAAAATATTTGGAATATGATATAAATAATAGACCGGCTCACTTACTTGGTGCAGTTTTTATGGATTTTGAAAATAAACCTGGATTAGACCAAGGCGATGTAAAATGGGTATTCGGACATGCTCGTGCAGGAATTGAGGAGAAGAAGATAACATTAGATACAAGAGTATTCAACAATATGAATTGGTTTGCTAAAAAAGATTATTTTGACAGTCATAGAGTTGTAGTTATGGAAACTCCGGAAAGAAAATACTATTATGAAGTAACAGGAGTTAAAGTAGTTCATGAAGATACTAATTTATATCAAATACCAATAGCCGCTGATAAGAAGGAAATTTTTATTAATATGTTTAAAGATGGTGCAAGAAATTGGCTAGAGAATACAAAGATATCTGGTGATGATAATATGACAGTATTTGCTACATGTCGACTTGATGATGTTTCACTAAGAACATTAGTATTAGCTAGACAAGTACCGGATAACGAATTAAAAGAATTTTTAGAGAAAAACAAAGAATTATTAAATAGTTAATAAAAAGGAGACGACCTAAAGATTCTAAATTTTTAAAAAAGTCTATATGAGAATCAATAGACACAGTGGTTTATTGATATCTAAATACGCTTTTTAAAAGCTTTTTAGATATCTAATAAACTGTGTGGGGGTGACTCAACAAAATCGATTTTGATGTGTACCCAAAATTCTGGACACATATATATTTAGTTTAGACAAGTGG
>NZ_CAURJN010000024.1:0-32157 GCF_963525165.1 uncultured Gemella sp. | reverse complement strand
ACGCATAAAAATACCCCTTTCACTGGTTTGTCCAGTAAAAGGGGTACATATCAAAATCGATTTTGTCGAGTCACCCCCGCAAAGTTTATTAGATATCTAAAAAGCTTTTATAAAGCGAATTTAGATATCAATAAACCACTGCGTCTATGAGTTTTTATATAAACCTTGTTAAAATGTAGGGCTTTTGGATCAGCCTCTTTTTATGAAAAATGATGTAAAGAATATTATTTTTGTAAAAGTAGAATGTGGTACAATAGATATAATATTCAAATAAATTTTAGAAAAATTAAAATTTTTATTGACAACTATAAAAAAGTATAATATACTAATAATCAGTTAATTGAATATGTACCTCACAAAGTAAGTGAGGTAGAGGTTGCGATTTTTATTAGTAAGGTAATTGAAAGTGTAGGACTTGATGATATTACTTGAAAGGAAACGTCGCCGAAACAATATTAATCCTATGTTAATATTGTTGGGGCTATACTGAACTAAGTATAGAACTGTCATAGTCGTGAGGCTATGTTGCGCTACTAATATCTTGTTTTGGAGAGATAATGTGAAGTATAACTCCGTACAAATATGGTAGAAGGTTATGCTTTTTTATTTTTATCAAGGAGGTTTTTATTATGACAAACAACAGCAATAATAACAATGCAACAGAAGTAAAAAGAAATTTACGATCACGTCATATTAGTATGATTGCTATCGGAGGATGTATTGGTAGTGGATTATTCATGACAAGTGGTCAAGCAATTCAAAGTGCGGGACCTGGGGGAGCTATTGTAGCTTACTTATGTATCGGACTTATGGTATATTTCTTAATGACATCATTAGGAGAAATGGCAACATATCTTCCTACATCAGGGTCATTTAGTACATATGCTACACGTTATGTAGATCCTTCATTAGGATTTGCTTTAGGATGGAACTATTGGTTTAACTGGGTAATTACAGTAGCGGCTGACGTAGAATTATCTGCATTAGCTATTAGTTATTGGGAGCCTATGCGAGTACTTCCTCACTGGGCTTGGAGCTTATTATTCCTAGTTATTATTATCGCTTTAAACTCACTAAGTGTTAAAGTTTATGGTGAAAGCGAATATTGGTTTGCACTTATTAAAGTAGTAGTAGTAATCATCTTCCTAGTAGTAGGATGCTTAACTATCTTTGGTATTTTAGGTGGAGAATATATCGGATTCAAAAACTTAACAATAGGTGATGCACCATTCGTTGGAGAAGATTCTTCATTATCAGGACAAATCCTTGCAACTCTTGGAGTATTCTTAATCGCTGGATATTCATTCCAAGGTACTGAGTTAATTGGTATTACTGCTGGTGAAAGTGAAAACCCAGAGAAAAGTATTCCAAAAGCTGTAAAACAAGTATTCTGGAGAATTTTAATTTTCTACGTGCTAGCTATCTTAGTAATCGGATTATTAATTCCTTATACTTCACCAGATTTATTAGGAGCTGCAAGTGCAGAAGAAATTGCTAAATCACCATTTACAATTGTCTTCAAAAATGCAGGATTTGCTTTAGCAGCAAGTGTAATGAACGCAGTAATCTTAACATCAATCCTATCAGCTGGTAACTCAGGTATGTACGCATCAACAAGAATGCTTTATGCAATGAGTAAAGAAAAATTAGCTTATCCAATATTTGGACGTGTAACAAAATACGGAACACCAGTTATCTCATTAATCGCAACTGCTGTAGTGGTATTCTTAATCTTCTTAATCCAACTTACAAGTGCTAATGCTTATACTTATATCGTAGCAGCGAGTGGATTAACAGGATTTATCGCATGGTTAGGTATTGCATTAAGTCACTATAGATTCAGAAGAGCATTTATTGCTCAAGGTAGAGATTTAAATGACCTTAAATATAGAGCAAAATGGTTCCCAGTAGGTCCAATTATCGCTTTAGTATTATGTATCATCGTTATTATCGGTCAAGACACAGAGCTTATTACTAAAGGAGTGGTTAACTGGAGTGGAATGTTAACAACATACATGGGAGTTCCAATCTTCTTATTCTTCTATCTATATCACAAAATTAGATATAAAACAAAAATGATACCTTTAGATAAAGTTGATTTATCTCAAGATGTAGATGTAAAATAATAAAAAATTTAATCCTAGTTCGAATTCGAACTAGGATTTTTTGGGAGTGACTCAAAAATCGTGATTTCGGAGAAACAAGATTTTGTAGAGTCACCCCCGCACAGTTTATTAGATATCTAAAAAGCTTTTATAAAGCGAATTTAGATATCAATAAACCACTGCGTCTATGAGTTATCATATGAACTTTGTTACATTTTAGGACTTTTGGATAAGCACTTTTTTGATGAACCTATAAATAAAGATGTAGAAGTAGTTTGAATTTTAAATTTATAGGTAGTGAAGATTTGATATAAATACTTAAAATTTGAAATATTATAGTTGAATTAAAGGAAATTTTTTCAATTTTATGGTAAAATGAAGGGTAGATTAAATTTAGAAAGAGGAGGAATTTCTGTGAATCTTGAATACCCATATAGTTATCAAAATGTAGAAGATATGGCGAGTAAATATTTATCAGATGAGCAAATTAAAATTATAAGAAAAGCTTATGAATTTGCAAAAATTGCTCACGAAGGACAATTTAGAAAATCAGGGGACCCATATATATTACACCCAGTTCAAGTTGCAGGAATTTTAACTGAGCTTAAATTAGATTATGCAACGATTTGTGCTGGTTTCCTGCATGATGTTGTGGAAGATACTAAGTATACGTTTGATGATATTAAAGAAACATTCGGTGAAGATATAGCGGTAATAGTAGATGGAGTTACAAAACTAGATAAAGTAAAATTCCGTTCTAAAAAGCAATCACAAGCAGAAAATCATAGAAAACTTTTTGTATCGATAGCGAAAGATTTACGAGTTATTTTTGTAAAACTTGCTGATAGACTTCATAATATGAGAACTATGAAGTATATGCGTGAGGAAAAACAACGTGAAATTTCTAGTGAAACACTTGAAATTTATGCACCGTTAGCTCATAGATTGGGGATAAGTTCAGTAAAATGGGAACTAGAAGACACCTCTCTTAGATATTTACATCCATCACAATATTTTTCAATAGTAGGGATGATGAAACAGAAGAGAAGTGCAAGGGAAGAGAGTATAAAAGATGCATGCTCTAGTATAACATCAATTTTAGCTGATAATAATATAAAAGCACAGGTTACTGGAAGACCAAAACATATTTATAGTATTTATAAAAAAATGGTTAAACAAAATAAAACTTTTGACCAAATATATGATCTCCTTGCGGTGCGTGTTTTAGTAGACAGTGTAGCTGACTGTTATGCAACGCTAGGACTTGTAAATAATCTTTGGGTTCCAATTCCAGGAAGAATTAAAGACTACATCGCAATGCCAAAACCGAATATGTATCAATCGCTTCATACTACGGTAATTGCACCTGATGGACAAACTTTAGAAGTTCAAATTAGGACTTATGAAATGCATGAAATTGCCGAGAAAGGGATTGCTGCACACTGGGCATATAAAGAAGGTAAGAAGGTTAATAAGAATAATAACTTTTATGAAAAATTAAATTGGTTCCAAAAAATTGCAGAGAATGATGAAACTGAAGCAACTGCCGAAAGCTTTATGGAATCATTGAAAGTAGACTTATTAAGTGATAAAATCTATGTGTTTACGCCAAATAGTGATATTATAGAATTACCAAAAGGTTCATGTATTGTTGACTTTGCATATGCAATTCACTCAGAAGTTGGTAATAAGATGGTAGGAGCTACTGTAAATGATAAAATAGAACCATTCGATTATGTGTTATCAACTGGTGAAATTTGTGATATTCGTACTAGTAAAAACTCTACAGGACCAAAACGTTCATGGCTAGAAATAGCTACATCATCACAAACTAAATCGAAAATTAAAGCATTCTTTAAAAAAGCAGCGCGTGAAGAAAATCTAGTTAAAGGTGAAATCTTGTTAAAAGATGAGATTAAAGCTAATAACTTTGATATTGATGAAGTTCTTACAGAAGAAAATATTGCAATTGCTTTAAATAAATATAAATTTGCTAATCTTGAAGAAATGTATGTTGCCATAGGATATGGAGGAATTACAGCGAATAAAGTTTTTGCAAGATTAACAGAAAAAATTAGAAAAGAAAAGATGACTCAAGCAAAAATTGAGAAACTTTTCAATGCAGAAGAAACTAAAAAAATAGTAACTGAAACAGGGGTTTATGTAAAAGGAGTAGATAATATCCTTGTAAGATTATCTAAATGTTGTCAGCCGATTCCAGGAGATGATATTGTAGGTTTTATAACAAAAGGTCGTGGTGTTACAGTTCATAGAAATAATTGTCCTAACTTAAGTGAAGAAGATAATGCAAGATTATTGGATGTTGAATGGGTTGAAAGTCTAAATGCTCGTCGCTACAGCGTTACACTACAAATTCATGCTTTTGATAGAGAACTGTTATTGCAAAACGTTCTATTAACATTGAGTGAAAGTAGAGTTGAGATTAAAAAACTTAATTCTGAATCTAAAGCTGATAAGACATGCGTTATTACGATAGGAATATATGTGAAAAATGTTAATGAATGTGATTATATGATTAAAAAATTACGACAAATTCAAGACGTATACAGCGTAGAAAGAATAGTAAAATAGGTGAATGTATGAAAATCATATTACAAAAGGTAAAAAAAGCTAGTGTTAGTGTTGATAATAAAATTGTGGGAAGTATAGATAAAGGATACTGTCTTTTAGTAGGAGTGCATAAAGAATCTACAGAGGAAGATGCGAAATACTTAGCTAAAAAAGTTGCGCAAGCTCGTTTATTTGAAGATGAAAATGACAAAATAAACCTAAGTCTTAAAGATGTTGATGGGAGTATTTTATCAGTTTCGCAGTTCACCTTATATGCTGACACGAAAAAAGGCAATAGACCTAGTTTTACGAGTGCTGCTGGAGCAGAAAAAGCTAATGAATTATATGAAAAATTTAATAAATTTTTAAGAGAAGAAGGAGTAACGGTAGAAACTGGAATTTTTCAGACTATGATGGAAGTGAACATAGTTAATGATGGTCCTGTAACTATTGTTTACGAAAAACTATCAACAGGAAATTAATATGAGAATAAAAAGAAGAAACAAGAATGGAGTATTATTTTTAATATCTGTACTTTTATTAGTGTTAGTTGTAGGTGGAGTAGTTACGTATATTGGAGAAAAGATGAGCTTATCCGCTGAATCTGAAAACAATATTACTATTTCGAAAGAGATTGAACTTAGAACTGGGCCTGACGATACTTATCCTACGTTAAAAAAGGTAACAGCTGGTGATAATGTAGAAATGTTAAGTAAATCAGATACTTGGTATGAAGTAAAAACGAAGGATAGTTTTGTTGGCTGGATACCCGGATGGAGTATTTTGGGAAGTGGTCAGAAAAGTCCAGAAGATCAAAATAAGGAAAAGTTAGCTTCATATTCAGTATTATTGAATCCAATTATAAAACAAGATGATAGTTCTGATTATAAAGGAGTATCTTCTAAATCTTATAATTTGAAAACAGCTAAACAGCTAAAAGAGATATTAGAAAAAGATGGAGTAAAAGCAATACTTACAAGGGAAAGTGATGAAACTTATCCTACAAAAGAAGAAATCGCAAAACTTGCCGCTGAAAACTCAGTGGAAATGTTAGTAGATATTGATACAAATAATGATAGTAATAAAGATGTTTTTGGTGTGAAGGTTTATTACTTAACGCAAGAATCAGCTATAGTTGCTAGAAGTATCGAAAAGAATCTTTCAGAACATTATATTTCAAGAGTATCATCATCAGAAAAACAGTCAACTTTTGCGCAACTAAGCGATAAACTTCCACAAGTTAAGTTGATTTCTGGTAATATCGGAAATAAAATTGATGCTGACTTACTGAATGACGAGATAGCCAATAAACAATTCATAGAATCTTTGAAAGATGGTGTTGAAGGGTATTTATACTATTTAATCAATATCGATAATTATAATGCAAAACGAAAAGAACAGTTACTTAATTTACCACAAAAAGGACTTTCTGTGCCTATGTATTATATGAAACAAGATGCATATAAAAATATAGCGTATGGTCTTGATGGTAAGAAAACGATTGAAGATAATGGTGATGCTATTGTTTCGCTAGCGATGATTGCAAAATATATCGGTAAAGATGAAGCAACTGTGGAAGAACTTGCTTCTTGGGCAGGTAATAAATACTACATCAGAAATCAAGGGACTCAACCTACGATTATTACAGCTTTCGCTGAAAAATATAATCTAAAAGTTGAACGTGTTGAAACTGATAAATTAGTAGAAAACTTGGAAGATGCACTGAAAGACAATAAACCTATACTTGTTAGACTAAAATCAGGTGTATTTGGTGATAGAGTAACATATAAAGTTATTCGAGGTTACGAAGATGATAAATTCTATATAAATGATCCGAATGACGATGATGTTAAACTTACAAGTTATAATGGTTTCACAGAAAATGATATTAAAAATAACCTAGCTCAAGCATGGGTATTTAGTAAATAGAAAAAAAGATAAAATGAGAAACTTAACAAAATCAATTATTTAGATAACGGTTTTGTTAGGTTTCTTTATTTGGCTCTTTGTCAAGTTCGGGACATAGGAAAAATAATTCTATAAAATTTTGATTTAATAACTTTTTTTAGGGGTGTATACATTTAAAATGTCTCTATCATATAGTGGTTATACACTTAAATGATTATTTAAAGGAAGAATAGTAGGAATCTGGGGGTGATTTTCAAATTAATATACTAATCATCGAACAGATATATTAATAAATTTATTTTTTTAATATAGTGTAGAAACTGGTGGTTTTATTTTAATTTTATCGAAAAACTTATCGTTATTTTTTATTTATTTACAAGATAAAAAAAAGATGATATTATGATATTAAAGATAAAAAGTGGGAGTATATATATGGAGGGGGAAGTATGAAAAAAATAATTTCAAAATTTTTAAATTTTATTAACAATGATAGACATGTTTAGTGTTACTCATATACCAAATGTAGAAGTATGTAATATAGGTTTATTAAATGGTATATATAACGGGAGTTATAGTTATACTGATTTATTAGAAAAACAGTATGGAATGGTTGGTATGTTGTTAATTTGGGAGGAACAACAAGTTATTCTAGAGTGAGAAGTATGCTAGTTAATTCTAATGGTGATAAAAGAAGTGAAGGAATCTGACTGATGGCGGAACTAGAGATAACTACTATACTATAAATTATCAATCAGGTTATCTATACAGACTTATGTTAGAAAATGCGAATATGGGTGCAGATGATATTTATGGAACTTGGTCACCAGATTACTACTAATTAATTTATATTATTAGAATTTAGATAGAGGCAATAAAACTCTCGCTTTTTATCTCCTATTAATAGGAGGTTAACTATGAATAAATATTTTAAAATAAAAAAAATGTTGATGTTAAGTTTAATAATTGTTTTAGTTTTCTTTATTTTTAGAGACTTAAAAGAGTTAATTGTATTTTATAAGTTTGATATAAATGCTCCGGATTTAACGGCTGATGGGCGGATGTTAAGGAACAAATTTCACGCTTCTTACTATGATCCGGCAATATTATATAGTTCATTAATAAAATACATTTTACTTATTTTACCAATGATAATTTCTATTTCATTATATTTTTATTCTAAAATAAAAAATAAATGTTTAAAGCATTTAATTGGAAAAAATAAGGATATAGGTAGAGTAATTTTTTTACTTAAAATTAAATTGTCTATTTTAGCAGTTATATATATTAATATAGTTGTAGGCGGTTATACTATAGTTAGTTTTATTCTTACTGGCTTTAAAATAAGGCAGGGTGCTAATTTCAACAATATATTTTTGGATACAAACATATTCAGTTTTATTAACGGCTCTTTTCCAAGATATTTAGTACTTTATATTATAGGAATATCTACTTTTATTTTTTTCTTAACAATACTATTGCTTACTATAACTGATTATGGTTATAATTATATTCATGTTATTTTGGGTTATATCTTACTAACATATGTGGTAAATGATTTTTTTATAGTGTATGTATCTCAAAATTTGAGTCCTTTAGGTTCATTATTCTGGCTTGGAGGTAGAGCGAGAAATATAACTACATTTATTTCGTATATATATATGATATTAATATACTTAAGTCTTAGATTTACTAAAAGAAAAGAGTTTTAGTTATGAAAAAAGAAAATATTTATGGATATATTTTTGCATTAGTGATATATTTGAGATTAATCTTAGAAAAAAAGAATGCTTTGAAAAGTAATTTTAGTGAATTTATTCGAGGGAATCTTCATAATATTTATGGGGAAGATAGAGACTTATTAGTATATCATGTTATACTGCTTATCTGTTTGTATGTAGCATTTTACACTGTAAGTATAAGAATGATTTCATTAGAGATAGATAATTTTAGGAATATTGTTTGCTTTAAAAGTAAAGGTATTTTTCAATTATATAAGAGAACAATATGTTTCTTCAGTAAAAAATTCATCTTTGATTCTTGTGCTATGATGATAGTAATAAGTATAGGTTATATGTTTATTGAAAATGATTATATTTTTACGAATTACACGTCAGGTTTGATAGATTTAATAAAATTACCTATTATCATGTTATTAGTTACTTTAATATGTGTAGTTTTTAAATTTAATAAAGTTATGATGTTTTGTATATTCTATTTTTCTATTTTAATATATATAGTTTTTGTAAATAGTTTATCTCTAACTATTGTTATTATTTATAGCGGTGCTATTGCCTTAATTGTATTAGCAGTTATAGTGATTATTTTTAATTCATGGGAGGTATAAGTATGTTAGAAATTATAAATGGAACAAAAAAATATGGAACGAAGGTAATTTTTGAGAATTTAAATTTAAAATTCTTGCCTGGAAAAATATATGGTCTTGTTGGAGAAAACGGAAGTGGAAAAACAGTAATAATGAAATGTTTATGTGGATATACGTCACTAACGAGTGGTGGTGTATATCAAAATAAAAAGAAACTAAGAAACAAAGACAATTTTATAGAGAGTGCAGGAATTATTATAGAGAATCCAAAGTTTATGGAAGATTTTACACTTATGGAAAATCTTGAGATTATAAAAAGTTATTCAGATAATAAAAAACAAATTGATATAGAATATTGGTTAAATTTTTATGATTTATATAAGTACAAAGATAAAAAGTATAGAAAACTCTCTTTAGGAACAAAACAAAAACTATATCTAATACAAGCTTTTATGTCAAATCCAAACAATTTAATTTTAGATGAATGTTTTAATGGATTGGACGAAAAAATGGCGATTAAAACAAGAGAATTTCTAAAAAGTTATATAAAAGATGATAGAATAATAATATTGACTTCACATATAAAATCTGATATTGAAGAGTTATGTGATGAAGTGATAAGACTCAATTAGTAAATTATTTAAAATAAGTAGTTATTGGAATAAGAAGAAGGAAATCTAGAAATCGAGAATTTGATTTTTGGATTTCTCTTTTTTTGTTGTATAGTAAATCAGAGGCATAGGAAAAATTCAAATTATCTATTGACTTAAAGATTAAAATGCAATATAATAGTTAACGTGGTTAACTAATTAGTTAACATTGTGAACTAAGTGGTTGAAATAGAAGGAGGGTACAAATGAGTAAAAGTGAAATTTCATATCATAAAGCAATGGATATGCTGGAAGAATTTAGGTTGATAATGAAAAAATTTCATAAGAAAAGTGATGCACCGTATAGAAAACCTGAATTTCAAGCAATGTTATTTTTGTCTTGTAAAGAAAAAATTACGATGCAGGAATTAGGTGAAGAACTACATGTGACAAAACCTAGAGTTACAGCACTTGTAAGTGAACTACTAGAGAAAGATTTTGTTGTTCAAAGTACAGACGAAAAAGATAAAAGGAAAAAATACCTTAGTTTATCTGAAAAAGGAGTCGAATGCATAGAATCACATAGAAAAGCTTATGAAGAATGGTTCCAATCTATCTGGAATAAATTTGATGTAAGGGAAAAAGAAGCGTTTGATATATTATTATCTCGAGTAAATGAGATTTTTAGAGAAGAATTATCTGATAAGGAGGAAAATAATGAAACTAATTAAATATTTAAAAGGTTTCTTGGTACCGATGATATTTTTAGTTGCGATATTAGGCGTTCGTGTTGTTGCAGAGCTAGCACTTCCAACCTATACAAGTAATATTGTCGATAAAGGGATACAACAAAGCGGTATTCAAGATGCTGTACCGGAGAAAATAAGTGAAAAGTCATTTAGAGAATTGCAATTATTTATGACTGATGATGAGATTAAAAAAGTCACGGCTAAATACACTAAAGATGGTAATGTATATAAACTTGATAGTATAAGTGAACAAGAACGTAGTGAACTAAATGATATATTTAAAAATACTATGACTGCTGTATCTGGTGCAAAATCTGAAAACTTAGATTTAGATAAGGTTGCAGAAGGTGTCAAACTAGGACTAGTCAAGAAAGATAGTTTAATTGAACAAAAGAATAAATCAATTAGTGATTTAGGAAGTTCAGCTGATATGATTACAAAACAAGCTGGTATTCGTTATGTAAAAGAAGAATATAGAAATAATGTAGGAATTGATACTAATGAGATTAGAAAAAATTATCTAAAAGAAGTTGGAATCATGATGATAATCGTAACATTTATTTCAGGTATTGGAAGTGTTATTTCGAACTTTATAGCAAGTAGAATATCTTCGAAAATAGCTTATAACTTACGAGAAAAACTTTATAATAAAGTACTATCATTTTCTAAACAGGATATTGATAAATTTTCTACTGCTTCATTAATTACAAGAAGTACAAATGATATTCAACAAATTCAAAATGCTTTAAATATGATGTTATTTATCGCAATCTATGCGCCGATGATGGCAGTTTACGGGGTTTATAAAGTTACTCAAACTGATACTGGAATGACTTGGATAATTGCATTAGGTGTAGGTGTCTTAGGTTTAACATTAGCAATAATTTCATTCTTAGTAATGCCGAAGTTTAAAATTATGCAAAAGCTAATAGATAGAGTAAACTTGGTAACTCGTGAAGCATTAACCGGTATTTCTGTAATTCGTGTTTTTGGTCGTGAAAAATATGAAGAAGAAAGATTTGATAAAGAAAATACAGTTTTAAAAAATGAACAACTTTTTATCAATAGAACTTTATCAGTGCTTATGCCAATGATTATACTAATTATGAATGGTATTGCATTATTAATAATCTGGATTGGTGGAAAAAATATAGATGCTGGTAGTATTCAAGTTGGGGATATGATGGCGTTTATAACATATACAATGCAAATAGTAATGTCATTCTTATTCTTTACATTCTTAATGATGCAACTACCTCGTGCAGAAGTTGCAGCTGGTCGTATTAACGAAGTACTGGAAACAGAGGTTACTGTTGTGGATAGTGAGAATATTGATGATAGTAAACTTCAAGATGTAAAAGGCACACTTAAATTTGATAATGTTAGCTTTACATTTGATGGAGCTGATAGTCCAGTGCTTAGTAACATTAGTTTTGAAGCGGAAGCTGGAAAAACTACTGCAATTATAGGAAGTACTGGTAGTGGTAAATCTACATTACTTCATTTGATTCCTAGATATTTCGATGCTAGTGAAGGTGAAATTTTAATTGATGGAGTGAATATTAGAGATATAAGTTTAAGTAAATTAAGAGACATTTTAGGGTTTGTTCCTCAAAAAGGAGTTTTATTCAGTGGTAATATTAAATCAAATATTAAATTTGCTGATGAAAATATTACTGATGAACAGATGAGAAAAGCTGCTGAAATTGCGCAAGCATTAGAATTTATTAATGAAAAAGAAGATAAATTTAATAGTGAGATTTCACAAGGTGGATCGAATATTTCAGGAGGACAAAAACAACGTCTTTCAATTGCTCGTGCCTTAGCAAAAAATCCTAAGATACTTCTTTTTGACGATAGTTTCTCAGCATTAGATTACAAAACAGACGTGAAATTAAGAAAAACTCTAAGAGAAGAAATGTCTGGAGTGACTACTATTATAGTTGCTCAGCGTATAGCAACAATTTTAAATGCAGATAAAATTATCGTAATGAATGAAGGTAAGATAGTGGGCGTTGGAAAACACCAAGAGCTGCTTGAAACTTGCCCAACATATTTAGAAATTGCAGAAAGTCAACTTAGCGAAGAAGAATTACAAAAAGGAGGTAAACATCATGGCTAAAGATCAAAAAATAGAAAAAGCTAATAATTTTTCTGGAACGTTAAAAAGAATCATCAAATTGATGTTTACACAGTATAAACTCTCAAGCATATTGATTGTATTCTTTGCATTAGCGAGTACGGTATTCGGTATTGTTGGTCCTAAGATTATGGGACAAGCAACAACAGAATTATTCGTAGGGTTAGTTGCTAAAATTAGTAATGAAGGTAGTATAAATTTTGAAAAAATAGCGGGAATTTTACTAACAGTATTAGGTTTATATATACTGTCATCACTGTTTATGTTTATTCAAGGATGGTTAATGAGTAATATTTCTCAAAAAATGACATATGATATTCGTAAAGAAATTAGTAAAAAAATAAATACATTACCTGTTGGTTATTTTGAACAACGTACAGTAGGTGAAACTTTATCTCGTGTTACTAATGATGTAGATACATTAGGTCAATCACTAAATCAAAGTTTTACTCAGATAATTTCAAATACAGCAATGGTATTAGGGGTATTGGTAATGATGTTTACGATAAGTCCTTTAATGACACTAATTGCGTTAGCTTTAATTCCTGTTTCAGGAATACTACTAGGTGCTATAACAAAATGGAGTCAAAAATATTTCAAAAGTCAACAAGATATGCTTTCTGATGTAAATGGGCAGGTAGAAGAGAGCTTCTCAGGTCAAAATATTATTGCAGCATTTAACTATAAAGAAAAAAGTGTTAAAGAATTTAATGATAAAAATAACCAATTATATACATCATCATGGAAAGCGAACTTCTTCTCAGGGCTAATGTTCCCAGTGATTAACTTTGTAGGAAACCTTGGTTATGTAGGTATTGTATTCTCAGGTGGATTATTAGTTTCTAAAGGAACTATTGGTGTAGGGGATATTCAAGCTTTTATTCAATATATAAGAAACTTTACACAACCAATTGGTCAAATAGCTCAGTCTATGTCAGAAATTCAAAAAATGGCAGCTGCTGGTGAAAGAGTATTTGAGTTCTTAGATGCTAAAGATGAAGAAAATGCAGAAGTTCTTGAAACAGTTACTAATAAAGAAGGTAATGTAGTATTCGATAAAGTAAAATTTGGATATGTAGAAGATCAAATAATTATTAAAAACTTTACTAGTGATGTTAAAAAAGGAGAGATGGTTGCTATCGTTGGTCCTACTGGTGCAGGTAAAACAACGATGATTAAACTTCTTATGAGATTCTATGATATTAATGGAGGAAGTATCTATATTGATGGAAAAGATATCTCTAAACTTGACAGATCCGAATTACGTTCTTACTTTACAATGGTACTACAAGACACTTGGTTATTTAAAGGAACGATAATGGAGAATCTTCGTTATGGTCGATTAGATGCTACAGATGAAGAAGTAATAGAAGCGGCTAAGGCAGCTCATATTCACCACTTTATTAAAACTTTACCGGGTGGCTACAATATGGAATTAAATGAAGATGCTTCAAATATTTCACAAGGTCAAAAGCAACTTTTAACTATAGCTCGTGCGATTCTTGCTGACAAACCTATATTAATTCTTGATGAGGCAACTTCGAGTGTAGATACACGTACAGAAGTATTAATTCAAAAAGCAATGAATAAACTTATGGAAGGGCGTACTACATTTGTTATCGCTCACCGTCTATCAACAATTAGAAATGCAGATAAAATATTAGTATTAAAAGATGGAGATATCATTGAACAAGGTAACCATGATGAATTATTAGAACAAAAAGGTTTCTATTCAGAATTATATCAAAGTCAATTTGCAGAATAAAAATTAAATTAGTTAGGGGTGACTCGACAAATCGTGATTTCGGAGAAACAAAATTTTGTCGAGTCACTTCTTTTTAATATTATTTCTTTGACAATGTAAAGTTAATAAAGTATAATTATCTCATATTCGAGATAATTTTGAGAAAAATAAGTGTATAATAAAAGCAGGAGAATCCTTATGAATAATGAATTTAAAGCTATTATTGGAATTATGAGAGCAAGTAATTTATTAGTAGGTGATTTAAAGAGAACTTTAAAGAATTATCCAATAAATGCGACTGAATTTGCTGTTATGGAATTTTTATATAGTAAAGGTGAGAAGAGTATTCAAGAAATACGTGATAGAATATTACTTGCTAGTGGAAGTGCTACATACGTAGTCGATAACCTTGAAAAAAAAGGATATGTTAATAGAAAGGTTAGTCAAAAGGATAAAAGAGTAACTTACATTAAGTTAACTAAAATAGGAGAAAATTTAATGGATGATATTTTCCCTATTCATAAAATAAATACAAAAAAGATTTTCGATGATTTAACTGAAGAAGAATTAGATGCATTGAAAAAAATACTAAAGAAAATTAATTAAAAATTATTTTCTTTTATTATAAAATAATATCTTGAAATTGAGATAATTTAGGAGGATAAAAATGATAGAGTTAGGAATTAGTACATTTGGTGAAACAACTGAAATAGAAGGAACTGGTATAACACCAACGCATGATGAGCGTATTAGAGATATGATAGAAGAGATGAAACTTGCAGATGAAGTTGGTTTAGATCTTTACGCAATTGGTGAGCATCATAGAGAAGATTTTGCTGTTTCAGCACCTGAGATATTGTTAGCAGCAGGAGCAGCTGTTACGAAGAATATAAGATTAAGTTCTGCGGTAACAGTACTTTCATCATCGAACCCTGTAAGAGTTTATCAACAGTATGCAACTATCGATGCTATTTCTAATGGTAGAGCAGAAGTCATGGTAGGTCGAGGTTCTTTTACAGAATCATTCCCATTATTCGGTTATGACTTAGCAGACTATGAGGAATTGTTTGATGAAAAATTAGCAATGTTGGAGAAAATAAAAGCTAATGAAAAGTTAACATGGGAAGGAAAACATACACAAAAGGTAGAAAATAAGGGAGTATATCCAAGGAGTGTTCAAAAAGATTTTCCAATCTGGGTAGCGACTGGTGGAAACATAGAGTCTACAATAAAAATAGCTCAGAAAGGCTTGCCTATAGCGTATGCTATAATTGGTGGAGAGTATAGAAGATTTAAAGGACTAGTAGATTACTATAAAGCTATTGGACGAAATGCAGGTCATGGTGATGATCGTTTAAAAGTTGCCTCACATTCATGGGGATTCATAGCTGAAACTGATGAGGAAGCTATTAAAAAATATTTCCATCCAACAAAACAAGTAGTAGATGCAATCTCAAAAGATAGACCATTTTGGAGACCACTTACTTTTGAACAATATTTAAATAGTGTAGGTCCAGACGGATCTATGTTAGTAGGAAGTCCTGAGACTGTAGCGAATAAACTTATAGATATGATAGAAACATTAGGATTAGATAGATTCATGTTACATCTTCCACTTGGATCTATGCCACATGAAGATATAATGAAAGCTATCAAACTTTTTGGTGAAGAAGTTGCACCACGAGTTCGAGAATATTTTAAATCTAAAAAATAAAATTTAAATTTATAAATCAAATAAATATATTTTTTCTAAATAATTGATCTCTATGTTATAATGAGTAGATAATAAACATATGGAGTGAAACGATGATATTAGATAAGTATAAATATTTATTATTTGATTTAGATGATACCTTATTGGATTTTGGTAAGGCACAGGTATTAGCTTTTAAAAAATTATTAGAAGATGAGAATATTGAGTATAATGATGAGTTATTTGAAAAATATGAAACGATAAATAAATCTTTATGGAGAAGTTTTGAACGTGGAGAAATTTCAAATAAAGAAGTTACGAGTGAAAGATTTATAAGATTTTTTTCATTGTTTGATAGAAAAATCGATGGTAGTGAGATAGATAATAGATATAGAGGTTATCTTGCTGAAGGAAATCAGCTTTTTGAGGGTATTGTGGAAATGTTAGAAAAATTAAGTTTAACTCATAAATTATACATAGCATCTAATGGTATTGGAATCACTCAACATACAAGACTAAAAAATAATGATCTTAATAAGTATTTTGAGAAGATTTTTATTTCCGAAGAAATTGGTAGTAAGAAACCAGATAGAGAATTCTTTGATATTATCTTTAAAGAAATTGGTGTTAAAAATAAGGATGAAGTTTTAATGATAGGTGATACTTTGACTTCAGATATATTAGGTGCTAATAATGCTGGAATTGATAGTTGTTTAGTAGATATTCATAAAATTTTTAATTCAGAGGTAGTGCCTACGTATAAAATTGAGAAGACAATAGATTTATTAGAAATATAAAAAATGTCTAGGTTGATATATTATCAACTTAGACATTTTCTTTTATAAACTATGATCGTTATATTTAATATTTTCTAATGCGATGAAGCAATGTTCGATATCGTATTCTTCTTTAAGTAATATTTTAACATTTTCTACAATTGTATAATCATTACTTGTCTTGTATTCGTTTAGTAAAATATGCATTGCAGCGTTGATTTCATTTGTATCAGTGTGCCAAATATGAAATTCGTGAATATCAGCAATTCCTTCCACTTCTTTAATTTTATTGTAAATTTCTTCTGTATCTAGAGTAGTAGCTTCCATTAAAATAACAAATGATGATTTAGTAATTTTATAACCACCTTTGAAAAGAATTATACTGATGATAATACTCATAATAACATCGACGATTTGATAGTTTGTAAAGTAAATAATAGTTGATGAAATTATAATTCCGATAGAACTGATTAAATCACCAAGGAAATGCCATAGAGCACTTTGAATATTCAAATTATCTTCTTCTTTTAGACTTTTTGTTAAAATTATAGTAACAACAATATTAAAGATTAATCCGATAGTTGATATTATAAGCATTGATTTGAAATCAATATCTTTAGGATTGAAGAATCTCATAAATCCTTCAAATATTAAATAAATAGAAATACCAACTAGCATTAAACCATTGATAAAGGCTGCTAGTACTTCTAATCTGACAAAACCAAAAGTATATTTTTTATTTGGTTTTTTTGAACTAAATAGTAATGCTATTAAACTAAATCCTAATGCAATAACGTCAGAGAACATGTGGAAAGAATCTCCTAGAAGTGCTAATGAGTTAGAAAGAAGTCCTCCGATGTACTCTAATAATGCAAAGCTTGTTGTTAAAATTAATGTTATGTAAAGTATTTTTTTTGAATATGCTTGAATTTTATAGTGTTTTTTATGATGAAAATTTGTTTGTATCATTTATTTCTCCTTTTTTATAGAATAGTGTTATTATAAACTATGTTTAGTAATATTACAAAAATACAGCATTGATAACAATTATTAGTACTTTTATCATTAAGCTCTATTGATTTTTTAATATTAGTTTGCTAAAATTAAGAAGAATTTAGAAGAAAAAAGGTGGAAAAAATTATGCGTATTTTATGTATTGGGGATAGTAATACTTGGGGATATGTCCCTGGTGAAGATGGGGTAAGAACTCAAAAAAGATGGACTAATTTACTAGCGGAGCTTCGTCCTAATGACACTATAATAGAAGAAGGTCTTTGCGGGAGAACAGTAATTGCAAAAGACACAATTGTACCCGTTAGATGTGGAATTGATACATTACCAATTTTAATGTTAAGTCACGTACCTGTTGATTTAGTAATCATAATGTTAGGTACAAATGATTTGAAAAAACAATTTAATCCGAGTGCCAAACTTATTGCTAAAGGTATAGAAGAATACATTAAATATATTAGAAATCCACATTTAATAGCTGGATATAAGATTCCAAAAATTCTTGTTGTATCACCAGTTCCATTGCGTGATGAAATAGTGGATAGACATAGTTTATTTGGTGAATTCGATGAAAATAGTTTAAAACAATCAAAATTCTTAGCACAAACATTTAAAGAAGTTAGCGATAAATATGAAGTTGACTTTTTAAATGCTGCACGTGTAGCCGAAACATCATTAGTGGATTGCATTCACCTAGATGATAAAAATCATGAAAAATTAGCGAAATATATTGCTAGTAAAGTATCAGAAATATTAGATTACGAAGAAGCAAGATAAATAAAAAGGTAGTAAACTTTCTAACTTAGAGAGCTTACTACCTTTCTATTTTTTTATAATGTTTAAAAGATTGATAACTTACAGCATAACATATAATACACAGCGGAATATATTTCCAGTCGTATTCTAAAACAAAAAATAAATTGATAAATATAAACTCTAATATTGCAAAATACACACCAATTATATATGTATTACCTGATTGTTTTGTTAAAGTTCTATCGATTGTTTTAAAGATTTTTTGATAGATAGTTAATAAAAGAATAAATACTATACTAATTAACAAAATTATTTTTGTAGTAATATTTATTTTTAAATCACTTAACCACAAACTAATAGCTATGGTGTTAGTAATTATAAATAAATGACCAGTTAAGTGATAAAAATTTATATCTTTTACATGAACACTTCTAGAGATAAAGCTTGGGAATAGTTGACTTATAGCGAAGCTAAGTAGTATAAACCAATAACCATAGTCTATAAAAATTAAACCTAACAATAAAGATAGTGAACGTGCAGTGTGAATATAACAAAATGGCTCAGTAAGTTTTTTTATCATTAAGTTATTATTATCGGTCAGGATATATTCTGTTATATGCTGAATGCTTAAGATCACTGCTAGAAGTACCAGTGTTGCAACTATATTTTTAATATTTGAAATATCTCTTACAAGCAAATTAAAAATAGTAAGTATCTGTAATGTAAGAAAGAAACAATTAAGAAAACTATCTTTACCATATCGATTCAGATGAACAACTTGCAACAGCCAACTATTAAAGAAAATAATAAAAAGTAGTATAAAGTGAAAAAAGTCGTATATTGATTTATCTGAAAATGTATAATCTATTAAGAATTTACTTATTAATAAAGATAATAAAATTGTATAAAAAGAGGTCAGAATGGTCTCTTTTTTAAAAATAAAACTCAACATAAAATTTCCTCCTTACTACTATAATAACTTTAATTTGATAAAAAAATATTGAAGTTATCCGTAGCAAGAAACTAGGGGGATAACTTCAACCTTCTAAACAAAATTGAAAGAAGTTATAATCATATTTTATCAAAAAATTATTTTAATATCAATTAAATGAAGGTAGACATTATAACTTGATTTAGAGTGACTTGAAAATTGTGATTTTAGAGAAATCAATTTTGTTGAGTAATTCCAACAAGGGTTATTAAATATATAAAAAACTTTTATAAGGTGAATTCATATGTCGATAAACAGCTATATCTATAAGTTCTCATATAAATTTTAAAAATCTAGAACTTTTTGGTTAGTCTTTTATATTAGAGTTTAAAAAATAATAAAATTCTTCTTAAAGATTTAACAAAATAATTGAAAATATGTTATAATAGGGTGTATCTGAATAAAATTACTAGATTATACTAGAAAGGAATTTAACATGACAGAAGAAATTAAAGTAGATGTACAAGATTTAAATGATCAAATGCTTGTTCGTCGTGAAAAAATGGAAGCTATGAGAGAAAGTGGTTTAGATCCATTTGGAACTAAATTCGAAAGAACTCATCTTTCAAATGAAATCGTAGCAGAATATGATAAATATAGTAAAGAAGAACTAGAAGAAAAAAATATCTCTGTAATAATTGCAGGACGTATTATGACAAAACGTGGTAAAGGTAAAGCTGGATTTGCTCACGTTCAAGATCTAGGTGGGCAGGTTCAAATTTACGTTCGTCAAGATAGAGTAGGAGATTCTTATGAATACTTCAAGACTCTTGACCTTGGAGATATCGTAGGAGTAAGAGGAGTATTATTCAAAACTAACGTAGGTGAATTATCTGTTAAGGCTGATAAATTTGAAATTTTAACAAAAGCACTACGTCCACTACCTGATAAATTCCACGGACTTAAAGACGTTGAAGAGCGTTACAGAAGAAGATACGTAGACTTAATTATGAATGAAGAAAGTAAAGAAACATTTATTTTACGTTCAAAAATTATTCAAATTATGCGTAGTTACTTAAATGAGCGTGGATACCTAGAAGTTGAAACTCCAATGATGCACTCTGTTGCTGGTGGAGCTGCAGCTCGTCCATTCGTAACTCACCATAATGCACTTGATATGCAATTATTTATGCGTATCGCACTTGAATTACCATTAAAACGTTTAATCGTTGGTGGTCTAGAAAAAGTATATGAAATTGGTCGTGCATTCCGTAACGAAGGTGTATCAACAAGACACAACCCTGAGTTTACAATGATCGAGTTATATGAAGCATATGCTGATTACAATGATATTATGGACTTAACTGAGTCTATGATTGCATACATCTGTAATGAAATTCATGGTACTACTAAAGTTATGTATGGTGAAGATGAAATTGATTTAACACCGAAATGGCGTCGTGTACATATGGTAGATGCTATTAAAGAAGTAACTGGTGTTGACTTCTGGCCAGAAATGACAGATGAGCAAGCTCATGCATTAGCTAAAGAGCATAATGTTCCAGTTAGAAAAGATATGAAAGTTGGACACATTATTAATGAATTCTTCGAAACATTTGTAGAAGAAACATTAGTTCAACCAACATTTGTTTATGGTCATCCTGTAGAAGTATCTCCATTAGCTAAAACTAATGCTGAAGATACAAGATTCACTGATCGTTTTGAGCTATTTATCGTTAGACGTGAACATGCGAATGCATTCAGTGAGTTAAACGACCCAATCGATCAAAAAGAAAGATTCTTATCTCAAATGGATGAAAAAGATGCTGGTAACGAAGAAGTTTATGAAATGGACGAAGACTTCGTAGAAGCATTAGAATACGGTATGCCTCCGACAGGTGGATTAGGAATTGGAATTGATAGATTAGTTATGTTATTAACTAACTCAGCTTCAATTCGTGACGTATTATTATTCCCATACATGAAACACAAGTAAGCCGATGTTGATATCTATAGTTTTATAAAGTATAACCTATAGATAAAGGGCAAAAAAAGGGTAAATATTTATAAAAATTAAATCTCCCTAAAAATTAGGAAGCTTTAATAGAAAATTAAAGGGAGCTTAGTCTCCCTTTTATCATATAAAAAGATATATAAGGAGTATCCAATGGCAAGCTTTTTTGAAAGATTAAAAGAAAAATTCTCTGCTAAAGAAGAATTAAATGAGGAACTGATATCACTTGATGAATATGAAGAATTGGTAGAGAGTCAGTTTATAACTGAAAAATTTAAAAAAGGACTTAAGAAATCACGTGATAATTTCTCTAATGCTCTTAATAATTTAATTAGCTCATATAGAGAAATTAATGAGGAGTTTTTCGAGGACTTAGAAGAACTGCTAATTCAATCAGATGTTAGTTATAACACTGTATTAGAATTAGTTGATTACTTAAAAGTAGAATCACAAAGACAAAATTTAAAAGAACCAAGTGAACTACAAAGTATGATTATTGAAAAACTTGTAGATGTCTACATGGAAGGTACTGTGAAATCTGAGCTTAACTATGCGCCAGGAAAAGAACTTTCTGTATTTCTATTTGTAGGGGTTAATGGGGTAGGTAAGACTACTTCTATTGGTAAACTAGCTCATAATCTTAAAAAAGAAGGAAAAAAAGTTCTTATAGCCGCTGGAGATACATTCAGAGCAGGTGCAATTGATCAGCTTGATGTATGGGCTAAACGTAGTGGTGCTGATATTGTGAAATCACATGAAGGAGCTGATTCAGCAGCGATAATCTTTGATGCGATTCAATCTGCCAAAGCAAAGGGTTATGATGTACTACTATGTGATACAGCAGGTCGTCTACAAAACAAAGATTACTTAATGAAAGAACTTGAAAAAATTGTTCGTGTAATTAAGAAGGAAGTTCCAGAAGGACCTCATGAAGTATTATTAACAATTGATGCAACAACGGGTCAAAACGGTATCTTACAGGCTAAAACATTTAAAGAAGTTAGTGATGTTACAGGTGTAATCCTTACTAAACTTGATGGAACTGCTAAAGGTGGTATTGTTATAGCTATTAAGAAAGAGTTAGGAATTCCAGTTAAACTTGTTGGATTAGGAGAAAATATTGATGATTTAGAAGTGTTTGATCCTGAACAATATATTTATGGATTATTCTATCAGGAAAATTCTGAGAAAAATGAAGAAAATGTCGAAGAATAAAAAATAATTTAAAAATATCCATTTTAATTTGTTTTATAACAGTGTAAAATGGATATTTTTTATTATATATCAAATCAAATAGTTATAGTAAATTGATAAAAATATTTTAATATTGAAATTCAAATAATTTTTCAAAATTAATTGAAAAATATATAATAAAAGTATATAATAGATATATTAAGAAGGTAATCATATACGGAGGATTAAAATGGGATTTTTATCTAAATTATTCGGAAAACAAGAAGAACAAGTACAAGAGTTAGTATTAAGCTCATACATGAAAGGTAAAGTAGTAGAAATTACAGAAGTACCTGATCCAGTATTTGCTCAAAAAATGATGGGAGATGGGTTTGCGATTATTCCTGAAGAAGGAAAATTAGTATCTCCAGTTGCAGGAGAAATTATCCAAGTATTTCCAACCAAACACGCATTTGGTATTAAATCAGGTGAAGTAGAACTTCTTATTCATGTTGGATTAGAAACAGTTGCTATGAAAGGTGAAGGTTTTGAAGTGGCTGTATCTGCAGGAGATAGAGTTGAAGTAGGTCAAACTTTATTAACTTATGATTTAGAATTAGTTAAGGAAAAAGCTAAGGATATTATCACTCCTTGTGTAGTAACTAATATGGATGCAGTAGCTAACATCGATGTATTAAAATTAAATGAATCTGTTGATTTCTCACAAGAAGTAGCAAAATTAAAACTTAAATAGACCTAGGTCTATTTAAGTTTTAATCTTACGTGGCGAAAATTTATGAATGATAAGAAATTTTGGAAGATTATTTATCTATATATAACAAAATATAATTATAATATATTATATTATCGTCCAGAAAAGAAAGATGTCTGGCTTATTAATGAAGATAATGAGTTAATAAGATTTATATATGGAGAAAATTTTAAATCAACAGAAATAGATAGTATAGTTTCTAATGTTATTAGAAATGAAGTTAGACTAAAAAAAATGTTTAAACTGAGTAGTTTAAAAATGAAGATTCTTTATGTTTCTCCGAATTTTGATGAAGTTTTAGATGATTATAAGAGATATAGAATTTCAAATAGCTTAATTATTGAACGTATACTTTATAATGAGAAGAATAGTAAACTTTTCCTAAAAGAAAAAGATACTAGATTTATAGAAGATACACCAGATACTTTAAGATATAAAAATAGAGTTGTGGAGCTTTATAAACGTCAGAGGTTAGATAGAAATGTATTTAATATAAAATATAATATCCTATCAGGAATTTATTTATTATTATTTTTAATGAATTTTATAGTAATTACCTTATCAAGTAACAATTATTCGTTATTTGATTATATAGACTATAGTTATCAAAAAATAATAAGTGGACAATTTTATAGAATGTTCACAAGTGTTTTTATTACTGATAATTCTATGAAGTTATTAATAATATTGGCATCTATTTTTGCAAGTTCTATTCTTTTCAACAAAACGCTGAATATTTTAAAAAGCATTGGAATATTATTTGTAGTATCATTTATTTTTAATTTATTATTGATATTTGGTTATTCGGGTATACTTGATATTGCCTTAGTTTCAAATATAGCATTATTAGGTTCAGTTTTCATGGAGCAGCTTAGTAAGAAAAATGATAATTTGAAGTTCATGTATTCTGGAGCGATATCAATAGTTTATTTGGCGATAGTATCTTTATTATTTGAGACTCCAATAGTCCTTTATATATTTTCTTTTATACTAGGGATCTTTTTAGAGATGTTTTTGATGAAGAAAAGAAACATAGTTGTTGCTCTTGTTACAATGTTTATTTTTAGTTTTTTAGGAGAAGTGCTATTACTCGCTGGTGTTAATACTAAAGGTTTAGTGAATAGATATAGAGTAAACAGAGTAGACAATAGATTGGTTAAAATATATACAGATGATGATATATTTAATTTAGAAAAAGAGTTAACCTCAAAAAACAAATCTGTTCTCACATATTACGAGTTAGGTATGGTAAAAATGACTAGTGCAACTAAACAAGATGCGAAGAAAGTTTTCCTAGAAGGGGTAAATTTTGATGATTCATTTGCACCAATTTACTATAACTTGGCGATTATTGAACGTCAAGAGGGTAATTATGATAAGGCTAAGGAATATGCTCAAAGGGCTTATGAGTTAGATAATAGAGAAAAAAATAAAAATCTAGTAGATGAGTTGAATAAATTTTAAGGTGATGTAAATGATAAATTTTTACGATTTGCAACAATTTTTAAAATCTTTTGGTATAATAATATACATGAAAGATAGAAAACATACATTAAGTATGGTAGAATATGAAGTAAGAGAGCTAAGACGCTTAGAATTAATTTCAAAAGAGGAATTTATAAGAGCAATAGCAATTATACGACATGAAGTTAATTACGAATTATCAAAAGGATAGGTGAAAATGATGGAAAATAACCTTATTTTTATTAAGGTACGAAAAAGAATAGAAGAAGATGTTATGAAGATAGAAGAGATGATTAATGCTTGTGTATCTGTAAAAGGTCAGAGAAAATGTCCATTATATCAAGATGTTATAGATACTCAAATTTATGGTCTTTCTAAAGAAATAAATATAGCGGTAGAAATTGGGTGTATTTCTGAAGAAGCTGGTCGTATTATTTTAGCTGATTTAGAAGATAAAGCTAGTGAAATGTATGCTAGTGTAATCGCAGAAAGTAAAGCAAATTAATATGAACTTTTTAAAGAAAATACATAGATCTATTAAACATGAAAAAAGACATGTAAGATTAGATTGGATGGTTGCATTAACATTATTAGTTTTATTAGTATTGAGCTGTATGATGGTTTATAGTGCGAGTATGATAGGAAATAAATACGGAACATTTACATCGGGTGTACCAGTTAGTGAAACTTATTTTCTACAAAGACAGGCTATGTGGGTAGTGATTGCTTATGTCATGTTTTTAATATTTTCGGTTGCGATTCCGTTTGAAGTTTTTAAAGATAAGACATTATTAAAAAATGGCTTTTTTATCATGGTTATTTTACTTATTATTCCATTACTTATGCCAGCTATCAATGGTGCAAAATCATGGATTAGGATAGGCGGTTTGAGTTTCCAACCATCAACATTATCACAGCTATTTATCATTATGTATATGGCATATATATTAGAAACTAGAAAAGAAAAATTACGTCAAATTTGTACTAGTTCGGAGCTACTAAAAATATTTGGTATTCCTCTTGCTCTTGTAACGTTAATCGCAGCGCAAAATGATACAGGAATGATGCTTATTACATTATCTGTAATGGGGATAATGACTTTTTGTTCGAATATGCATTCGCAAAATGTGAAAAAAATTATTTCACTTGCTTTAATCGCTGGAGCCGCAGTACTTATGTTGTTTATGCTAAAAAGTACGCTTTTTGGCGGTGGAACGTCTTACAGAACAAATCGTCTTAAAGTGTTTTTAAATCCTTTTTCAGAGGATTTGGCAGCAGCTGCGGATCAGGTTATAAACTCCTATGTTGCCTTTGGTAATGGTGGATTATTCGGAAGAGGCTTGGGTAATTCTATTCAGAAACTAGGATATTTACCTGAAGCACATACTGATTTCATCTTAGCGATTATTGCTGAGGAGTTAGGCTTCGTTGGAGTACTATTTGTAGTATGTTTATTACTTATAATAATAGGAAAAGTTATTTTTTCTGGTACGAAATCGAGAAACACTTTTTCAGCTATGTACTCTATAGGATTTGCTAGTTTACTAATAGTTCAAGGGGTAGTTAATATTGGTGGTGTAACTGCATCTATTCCAATGACGGGAGTTCCGTTACCATTTATTAGTAATGGTGGTAGTTCTATTTTAATATTAAGTATAGGATTAGGGATAGCTACTAATATTTTAGCGCATGTTAAGTATTTGAGAAGTAATAAGAAATAAGAATAAATTCGAATTGATATTTATAATATTGATTCGAATTTTTTATAATTTTTATTTTGGAATTATAAGAAATTGAAAAAATTATAATTTCTAATGGTGAGACTTGCTAACTTAAGACAATCAAGCTATAATAGTAAAGGTAACTTTTAAAGGAGATTTTAAATGAAATTAGAACAATTTGATTTTTATTTACCTGAGGAACTTATAGCACAGACACCTCTTTTAAAAAGAGATACGAGTAAGTTGCTTTGTGTAGATAGAAAAAATAATTCACATGAACATAAAGTTTTTTCGGATATTATAGATTATTTTAATCCTGGAGATACTTTAGTATTAAATAATACTCGTGTAATGCCAGCGCGATTATATGGTGCTAAAAAGGATACGGGTGCTGCAATAGAAGTGCTTTTATTAAAAAATCTTGGTCATAATGATTGGGAGTGTCTTGTAAAGCCTGCTAAAAGAATAAAAGAGGGAAGCATTGTTTCCTTCGGTGATGGCATAATGGAGGCGGTTTGTACAAAAGTTCTTGATGATGGATTTAGACATTTCCAATTCAAATATGAAGGAATTTTCCAAGAAAGATTAGATGAACTTGGAACTATGCCATTGCCACCATATATTAAAGAGAGATTAACAGATAAAGAAAGATATCAGACCGTTTATTCAAAAGAAGTAGGAAGTTCAGCTGCACCAACTGCGGGATTACACTTTACTAATGAATTACTAGATAAAATAAGAGAAAAAGGTGTAAATATAGCTTATTTAACTCTTCATGTTGGATTAGGTACTTTTAGACCTGTAGCTGTAGAAAATATTGAAGAACATGATATGCATTCAGAGTACTATACATTAGATGAAGATACAGCAAAAATAATTAATAAAACAAAAGAAAATGGTGGAAGAGTATTTTCTGTAGGCACTACGTCAACAAGAACATTAGAAACAATTGCACGTGATAATAATGGGAAAATTGTTGCGGCTTCAGGATGGACAAATATATTTATTTATCCAGGATTTGAATTTAAATGTGTTGATGGACTGATTACAAACTTCCACTTACCGAAATCATCATTAATAATGCTTGTAAGTGCATTTTATGATAGAGAAAAAGTTATTAAATTATACAACATAGCAGTTGAGAATAAATACCGTTTCTTCAGTTTTGGAGATGCGATGATAATAATCTAGTTTAAGAAAGGAAATATTTATATGCGAGATGTAAAAGAAAATGCAGTATGGTATGAACATATAAAAACTTGTAAACAATCGGGAGCGCGATTAGGGATAGTGCATACACCTCATGGTAGCTTTGAAACACCTGTATTTATGCCAGTTGGTACTCAAGCTACTGTAAAAGCAATGTCACCAGAAGAAGTAAAAGGAATGGGTGCTGATATTATCTTATCTAACACTTATCATCTTTGGTTACGTCCTGGAGAAGAAATTGTTGAAAAAGCAGGGGGACTTCATAAGTTTATGAATTGGGATGGAAGTATTCTAACAGACTCAGGAGGTTTCCAAGTATTTTCTCTAAGTGAAATGAGAAAAATAGAAGAAGAAGGAGTTCATTTTAAAAATCATTTGTCTGGAGAAAAATTATTCTTATCACCAGAAAAAGCTATGCACATTCAAAATGCATTAGGTTCTGATATAATGATGGCTTTTGATGAATGTCCTGATTACAACCATGATTATAAATATATTCGTCAATCAGTAGAAAGAACAAGTCGTTGGGCTGAAAGATGTCTACAAGCGCATAAAAATCCAAAAACACAAAGTATTTTTGGTATTGTTCAAGGAGCTGGATTTAATGATTTACGTGAACAAAGTGCGAAAGATTTAGTAAGTATGGACTTTCCTGGATATGCTATTGGTGGCTTATCTGTAGGAGAACCAAAACACGAAATGTATAGAGTTTTAGAACATGTAACACCACTTCTACCAGCAAATAAAGCTAGATATTTAATGGGTGTGGGATCTCCTGATGCTTTATTTGAAGGGGTACTAAGAGGAGTAGATATGTTTGATTGTGTATTACCAACACGTATCGCACGTAATGGAACTTGTATGACTTCTGAAGGGCGTGTTGTAGTTAAAAATGCTAAATATGCAGAAGATTTTACACCACTTGATCCAGAGTGTTCTTGTTACTGCTGTAAAAATTACACAAGAGCTTACCTTCGTCATTTATTTAAAGCTGATGAAATCTTTGGAGCAAGATTAGCAACAACTCATAATATTCATTTCTTAATTAATATGATGAAAGATATTCGTCAAGCGATTAGAGAAGATAGATTATTAGACTTTAAAGAAGAATTCTTCGAAAAATATGGATTAAACCAAGAAAATCCTAAAAATTTCTAAGAATTTAGTAAAAAAATAATATAAAAGGTTTATTTTTTACTGAGGATATAGTAGAATAAATATATATTATTAAATAAACGGAGGTAAAACATGCAATATTCATATATTAATATTATTATGATTGTAGTTCTTTTTGCTTTCATGTACTTCATGATAATTAGACCGCAATCTAAAAGAAATAAAGAATTAAAACTTCTTCAAGATTCACTAAAAGAAGGAGATAGAATTGTAACTTTCGCAGGAATTTACGGAGATATCGTAGAAGTAGGGACAGTAACAGTAAAAATAAGAATCGCACCAAAAGTTGAAATCGAAGTAGACCGTAATGCTATTCGTAACTTAGTTGCAAAATAATAAATTTTAAGGGGCTAATCAAAAAGTCCTGAATTTAAAAAAATTATATGAGAACTCATAGACGTAGTGGTCTATTGATATCTAAATTTGCTGTATAAGAGTTCTTTAGATATCCAATAAACTTAGTGGGGATGACTCGACAAAATCGATTTTTATGAAATCACGATTTTTGAGTCGCTCCCTTATTTTTTTTGTAAAGAAAAGAGTTAAGTTAAGTATATAGTATAAAAAATACTTTGATAAATTATTATATAAAGAAAAAATTATAACCTTGTGGATATGTAAAAATTAGATAAATAGCAACAAAATGAGTAAATAGTTTAAGAAGATACATAGAAAAATAAGAAAATTAAATTTATTGTACATTTGAAAATATAAATATATATTAAAAAATAAAATTGTTATTATTTGAATTTTCGTGTATACTAATTAGAGTATAGAATGAATAGTTAACAAAAAATATTGTTAATAAATTTTTATATGATATTTTTTAAGGTTTATAAGTATGGAGGAAATATGCTTAAACACAAATTAGATAATAAAATAGTTAAATATGGAATTAAAAAATTAAGCTTTGGTATCGCTTCAGTTGCTATTGGAGCATTTATATTTTTAGGAAGTGATGCGAGTGCTCATGACACTAGTAACACAAATGTAACAAGTACAAATATAGAAAATAGAGTAACAACTTCTAATGCAAATAATAATAATAATAATAATTTAAATAATAGAGAGAATAGTGTTCTCGTTCCAGCTGAGAATAGAAACAATTCAACTCAAAATACAGAGGCTATAAATTCATCTACTAGATCAACAAGAAGTGTAACTACTTCTACAGCGGAAAATAATACTGTTAATCAAGCTGATTCTAACAGTAATCAATCTTCAAACAGTAATTTAAACGTTTTGGATAGACGAACTGATGATAGTCAAAATATTGCAACTTTACTAACGAATATAATTAATAAAAATACAGAAAGTAATACTGCATCTAGTTCTTCATCTCAGGATGTGGAAGCTCCTGTAGAAAAGGGTACAAAAATTATCTCTCGTTTAACCGCTAAATATGCACAAGATATAGCCAAGGGTTATATTGGATTAGAAGGTGGTAAATACGATAGTTTAATCTATAAAAAAGCTGTACTTAATCCTGATGGAGATGATGATGGTGATGGTATAGCTAATAAAGATGAATTGTATATTTATAAAAAAGATGGTAGAACATATTTAGGATATGATATTCACCCAAGACTTATTGATACAGATGGTGATGGTCTTAATGATAAAGAAGATAGAGATAAATTAATTTGGAATATTTCAGCAAGAGATATGGCTATGTTTATGAATCTAGCATATGAATCAGATGAGAATGTAAAAAATATTTTATCTAATAAATTGCCAATTGTTTTAGAAAAAGATAAAATTAAAAGACTTACTCATAGTGAATTATCTCCGTATTGGACTGTGAAACAAACATTTCATCAAAATAATGGGCTAGATGCGGTTTTATTTGAAACAAAAAATAATTTCCCATTCTTAAAAGGTGAGAAAATTCAGGTACTTGCATTTGCTGGAACTAATATGGGGCAAGGTGGAGACTTGAAAGCTGATATAGCATTAGCTTTCGGGAATGAGTCAAATCAAAGTGAAGCTGCTAAAGAATTAATAAATAGCTTTAGAAATAATAAAGAGTTTACAAATCTATATATTACAGGTCATTCTTTAGGTGGATATTTAGCTTTAAGAGCTAGTGTGTTAGCTGAGAAAAATAAATACAATTACTATAGAGAAACATATACTTTCAACGCGCCTAGAATAAAAACTGGTGGTTGGTTCTGGGGAGTTCCAGAGGAAGAAGAAAATATTTCTAATGATATGATGCAAATCGGAAAAATTAAAAATTATTTTACAGATAACGATAATATCATACCTGGTAACTTGAGACCAAAATATGTTAAAAATGTAGGAAGTAGCCAAGGGAAGCATTCTTCAACATCTTATTTTGAAAGTAGAATGAATAGTAATACAGATTTTAATTTTGGTACAAGACAAAATATCGATGGAAAAGTTGTAAAAGTAAATAATATCAATAATTTGAAAATTGTAAAGCCTGAAAAGGGAACATTAAGCAAGACGTTCTTACCCAAGCTAGTAGATAAAAATCCAGTTTCTGTAATTATTGGAGACATATTAAAAGATAACGATATTATAAATAAAGTAAATAAGAGTATATTACCTGTAAATACTAAGTTGACTGTTATTAAAAAAGACGGATTAACTTCTTTAGGTACAAAACATGCAAAAGTAAAAATACTATATCTTGATGATAATACTAGTAATGAAATTGACGTGCCAATCCTAGTAAATGAGGCTAATAAACAAGAATTAAATTCTGTAGTAAATGCTGCGCATAAACTAATAGATACTATTGTTGATTTATCAGATAAAACAGCGAATTCTGCAAGTAATTATTCTCTTGCTAAAACAAATTTATCTACTAAATTAAGTGAAGCTTCATTAGCTCTTGCTAATACGTTATCTACACAATTAGTAATAAATAATATGACTAGAGAATTAGCAAGACTGGGAATGGATGTAATTAATAAGCGTACAGCACTAGAATTAAATGAAGCAGGTAAATATTCACCAAGACTAATTGATGATAATAAAATTCTATTACGTCAAGGTAGCAATATAAATCTTGATAGTGTTGTTAAGAAAATTGCAAAAGACGGAATTCTGAAAAATATTAATTATGAAATTGCAAATAGTTCAAATCTGAATGAAATAGGGGATATTAATGTTACTATTAAAGCAAAGTATAGTGATAATTCTTTTGATTTAATAAATATTCCTATTCTCATTTATACAGATTCTAAAGGTGAGCCGTTAAGAGAAGAAGTCTTACCAGAATTAGTGGTAAGTGAGAAAGGTGAGCCATTAAGAGAAGAAGTCTTACCAGAATTAGTGGTAAGCGAGAAAGGTGAGCCATTAA